>NZ_CP047940.1:2061065-2748087 GCF_014280235.1 Cyanobium sp. NS01
ACCCTGGCTCCTGGTGGATGCTGCCCAGTCACTGGGCAGCATCCCCGTGGCCGAGGCAGCCGAGGCGGCCGACATCTACGCCTGCACAGGTCACAAGTGGTGCTGTGGGCCGGAGGGCCTGGGCGTGGTGGCCCTCTCTGAGCGGCTGCTGGCGGAAGCCCAGCCCACCCTGATCGGCTGGCGCAGCCTCAGCCATGAGGGCAGCGCCACCAGTGGCTTTCACACCGACGGGCGCCGCTTTGAGGTGGCCACGTCCTGCATCCCCCTGTTCGCCGGCCTGGATCGCTCCCTGGAACTGCTGGAGGGTGAAGGCACCGACGCCCCGCGCCTCGATCAGATCCAGGCGCGGGCCGGGTCCCTGTGGCAGCAGCTGCAGGGGCTGGCAGGCGTACGGACGCTGCTGCACCAGCCCCCACCCGCAGGGCTGGTGAGCTTCGTGGTGGAGGGCATGGAGCCGGGGGTTCTGGTGCGCAAGCTGGGGAAGCGGGGCCTCTGGCTTCGCACCCTGGACGCCCCCCACTGCCTGCGCGCCTGCACCCACATCACCACAACAGAAGCTGAGCTGGCCCAGCTGGTGGGAACTCTGGCCGAGTTCACCGCGCCGGGCCTGATCAGTTGATCACTCCGTTGATCCCTCAGTCACTGCGGCCATCCAGCAGCTGACGCTGGACCCAGCCAGCCAGCAGCGCACCGACGATCGGCGCCAGCCAGAACAGCCACAGCTGGCCCACGGCATCACCACCCACCCAGAGGGCCACGCCCGTGCTGCGGGCGGGGTTCACCGAGGTGTTGGTGACGGGGATGCTGATCAGGTGGATCAGCACCAGGCTCAGGCCGATCGGCACGCCGGCGAGGTCCTTGATCGCATCCTTGTGAGTGACGCCCAGGATCACCAGCAGAAAGATGAAGGTGAGCACCACTTCAATGATCAGCGCCGACAGCAGGCCATAGCCCCCGGGGGAGTGGGCCCCGAAGCCGTTGGTGGCCAGGGGATTGCTGCCGCTGAGCTCAAAGCCGGGTCGGCCATTGGCAATGCCCAGCAGCAGGCCGCCGGCGATCACGCCGCCGATCACCTGGGCGGCGATGTAGGGAAGCAGTTGCGAGCCGGGATGGCGGCCGCTGGCCCAGAGGCCGAAGGTCACGGCCGGGTTGATGTGGCAACCGGAGATATGGCCGATGGCGTAGGCCATGGTGAGCAGCGTGAGGCCAAAAGCGAGGGAGACCCCGAGGAAACCGAGACCGAGGGGATTGACCGCAGCATCGTCATAGGGGAAGACGGCGGCCAGCACGGCGCTGCCGCAGCCACCGAACACCAGCCAGAACGTACCGATCAACTCGGCGAGGAATTTCCTCGACATGGGCACGGAAGAAGCCATGGAGCGGTGACATCAGATACCGGACGAGGTAAACGTACTGGCCAAGGGTCGCCCTGGCAGCGTGTTTGCTCCGAGTTCACCATCCTTGTCACTTCAAGCCGGCTAAGCCCAGCCTGGAGCCGAGGGCCTTCTGGGCCTCCTCCCTGTCGTCGAAGTGAATCTTGGTGGTGCCCAGGATCTGGTAATCCTCATGGCCCTTGCCAGCGATCAGCACCAGATCCTCGGGCTGCGCTGCCCTGATCGCCGCGGCGATCGCGCCGGCCCGGTCGCCTTCCACCTCCAGGTCGGTGCCGGCGGGGATGCCGGCCACCACGTCGTCGAGGATGGCCTGGGGATCCTCCGTGCGCGGATTGTCGGAGGTCACCACGACGCGATCGGCCAGGCGCGCGGCGATGGCGCCCATCTGGGGGCGTTTGCTGCGGTCGCGATCACCGCCGCAGCCGAACACGCAGATCAGTTGCCCCCTGGTGAAGGGCCGGCTGGCCTGCAGGGCATTGTCCAGACCATCGGGCGTATGGGCGTAGTCCACCAACACCACCGGCTGGGGCTGGCTGCCGGCGGGGCTCACCCGCTCCATGCGTCCGGGCACCCCGCGGAAACTGGCCAGTCCAGGCAGCAGCAGGTCCAGGGGGATCCCCTGCTGCACCAGGGCTCCCACGGCCTGCAGCAGGTTCATCAGGTTGAAGCGGCCCAGCAGCGGCGACTGGAAGCGGCCCTCTCCCAGGGGCGTCACCAGCCGGCCGCGCACGCCACTGCTCTCCATCTCGAGGGAATCGATGAACAGCTCGGCGCCGGGGTCGAGCAGGGAACTGCGCCAGCAGCGCGGCCCCAGCTGGCGGGCCAGTTGGGCACCCCAGGGGTCGTCGCCGTTCACCACCACGGTGGGGCTGGCACTGGCCTTGAGCAGGGGGGAGGTGAACAGCAGCGCCTTGGCGGCGAAGTAGGCCTCCATTGAGGCGTGGTAGTCGAGGTGGTCCTGGGTGAGATTGGTGAACACCGCCCCGGCGAACTGGCAGCCGGCCACCCGCTGCTGATCGAGGGCGTGGGAGCTCACCTCCATGGCCGCGATCCGGGCGCCGGCCTCGACCGCGCGGGCCAGCTGGGCCTGCAGCAGATCGGCGAAGGCGGTGGTGTGCTGGGCTGTGACGCTGTAGCCGGGCCAGCGGTTCTCCAGGGTGCCGAACAGGGCGGTCGGCAGACCCGCCGCCCCCGCCAGGTGCTCGATCAGGTGGGTGGTGGTGGTCTTGCCGTTGGTGCCGGTGACCCCGATCAGGCCCAGGCGGGCGCTGGGTTGTGCCCAATAGGCGGCGGCCAGGGCTCCGGCCCAGCGGGCCACGGGTTCCTCCACCACCAGCACCGGATCGCCGTCGCCGGGGCGGTCGTCGAGGATCGCCCCGGGACCCACCACTGCCAGGCAGGCCCCCGCTTCGAGGGCAGCGCGCCAGTAGCGGCCGCCATCCACCTGGGTGCCGGGCAGACCGATGAACAGGGTGGCGGGACCCACCCGGCGCGAGTCACAGCTGATCGAGCGCACCGTCGCGTCGGGAAGGCCCTCAGGCACCTGCAGTCCCACTTCGCTCAGCAGGGGGTGAAGCAGGGTGGGCATGGCGGGGCAACGGGTGGGCTGGCGCCGTTCTAGACGCTTCCCCCAGGAAAACCGTTCTTGCCCAACCAAACCAGCAGGGCCGTGTCCACCAGGCGAGGCGGCACCCGGGGCAGCAGCTGCTCGCCCGTGGCCGTGCGCCAGCCCAGCACCGGCACCTCCAGCCCGAAGCGGGCCTGCAGGGAAGGATCGTCGTCCACATTCACCACCACCAGGGGCGGCGGCGGCGTCAGCCGGCGCAGCTTCTCCTCCAACCCCTCACACAGGCAGCAGCCCGGGCGGGAGTAGAGCACCAGGTGATCGGCCATCGGGGACGCAGGGCGAAACAGGAAGGTGAGAGCAGGGTTGAGGGGAGCCCTCGGGCCGGTTCAGTCGGGCACCGGATCACAGCCGCAGGGCGTGAAGGGGTGGCAGCGCAGCAGCCGCCGCAGGGTGAGCCAGCCGCCGCGCCAGGGTCCATGGCGGCTGATCGCCTCCAGGCCATAGGCACTGCAGCTGGGAATGAAGCGGCAACGGGGGCCCAGCAGGGGGGAGAGCAAGCGGCGGTAGAGGCCGATCAGCCCCAGCAGAAGCCAGGCCAGCCAGCGGGAGGGGCCCGCAGGCCCGGGCAACTCAGGGGATGGGGCCAGTCCGAGGGCCACGGGGCCAACCGATAAGATCGATCGTTGGCGCGTCAAGGCGCGGGCAGCGGACTTGATCCAGCATGCCCCAGCTGCGGCCGCCATGGGACCCACCTGGGGTCCCGTTCCGTCCCACCACCTTGTTTTCATGTCTCGTTACCGCGGCCCTCGTCTGAGGATCACGCGGCGCTTGGGAGACCTTCCCGGTCTCACCCGTAAGTCCGCCAAGCGGTCTTATCCCCCCGGTCAGCACGGCCAAGCCCGTCGCAAGCGCTCCGAATACGCCATCCGCTTGGAAGAGAAGCAGAAGCTTCGCTTCAACTACGGCATCTCCGAGCGCCAGCTGGTGCGCTACGTCAAGAAAGCGCGAGCCCAGGGAGGCTCCAGCGGCACCAACCTGCTCAAGCTGCTCGAGAGCCGGCTCGACAACATCTGTTTCCGCCTCGGCTTCGGGCCCACCGTGCCCGGCGCTCGCCAGTTCGTGAACCATGGCCATGTGACCGTGAACGGCCGGGTCGTGGACATTGCCAGCTTCCAGTGCAAGCCCGGCGACGTGGTCGCCGTGCGCGAGCGCAAGCAGAGCCGCAAGCTGGCGGAGGGCAACCTGGAATTCCCGGGCCTGGCCAACATCCCGCCCCACCTGGAACTGGACAAGGGCAAGTTCACCGCCAAGGTGATCAGCCGCTGCGAGCGCGAATGGGTCGCCCTCGAAATCAACGAGCTGCTGGTGGTGGAGTTCTATTCCCGCAAGGTGTAGGACTCCCAGTCAGAGGCACAGCAAGGGGTCTGGGGGCTGTGGTCAGCCTGCTCATCGGGCAGCTCTGACCACAGCCCCCAGAGCCCTTTGCTCGCCCGCTGCGTGAGCACGTGCAGGTGCATCCCCTGATCACCAAGTCCAATAATCCTTTGGCTTGCCGATGTAGGCGAGAAAGGCTTCCGCATCAGGACGGAGCCGTTGAATCACAGAGGCACGCATCGGGCCTGGCCAGTCGGGCTCCGATACATGGGCACGACCCTTTTGTCCCACCTTGTTGAGCTTGGGCAACTCTCCTGCTTCCAGAATGCTGTGCGTCTGAGGCGGAAGCCCCAGAAAAACCAGCAGCTCCCCGAGCACGGCAGCAGGATCAGCGATCAGATCCTCAAACGTCAAGCAATGGATCTGCTGATCCGGGAAATATCTTCGATAGGCGTTGATTCTTTCGTAGTAACTGGAACAACCGATCAACAGGCGAGCGGCTCGACGATCGGAAAGAATTCGCTCAAATGCCACATAGTCAGGGCATCGTCCTTTGACGTGGCGCCACTGAGACACGAGCCGATCAAGCGGATGACGCACGACATAGACGATTTTCATTCCTGGGAAGTATCGATGCATCAGCCCAGGAGCATCCCGAAATTCCCTCAGCGGGCTGGCATACATTGTGCTCGCCTCACCGCGCCAGGCAAAGCCCGATCCGGCCCTGAAGAGGCCCCGATACCATGGCCAGCCCTTACCGTAATGGCGCCCAAAAAACTTCGGCTCTTTGGGCCGGCTGATGAAAATATCAGTATGGCTTGAGAGCACGGCTGCAAGTGTTGTCGTGGCCGACTTGGCGGCACCGATGATGATGAAATTAGGCAAGTATCGCCTGCCCATTCTCACCTGTCTGGCGTGTAACCCAGCAAGACCATCTGCAATTTCGGCGTAAGGCCTTCGTTCAAGTCTTAATCCCACAAGGCTCCGTCAACGCATTGCCACAATGGCATTCCAGCCTGGACTATCAAGAGTGGCATTCTGTTCCTGCAAGGTCTGATCTCCGGGATTAATCCCAGCTTGTCTTGTTTCACCCCGCCCCGCCTCTGGCGGCTTGTGTCATGGTCGAGCCACCAACGCCTGTTCAAGACCAGGCCTCTCATGCCAGGCGCAGGACGCGCCGCGCATTGGTGCAGCACACCCTGATCCGCTGGTCTTCTGTGATGGCAGCCTGCTCGATCCAGTCAGCCGCCAACTGAATGTCTTCATAGGGATAATCGGTGGAAAACATCACCGCGTGGTCGCCCATGGCTTCAAGGGCGCAACGCAGGGGGACATCCGCACAGACTCCAGACGTCGTCACCGTGACATGACGCTTGAGGGTCTCTGATGGGGGGCGGATCAAGGCACGACCGACGGTTGTCACCGCAGCCCGGCTGTCCAAGCGCCAGAGCATGTAGGGAAGGGTTTCCCCCATATGACCCAGGATCAGCCTTGCCCGAGGGTGGCGATCCAGCAGCTGAGCAAACACCAGACGGAGTAAGTGGGTGGCGGTGTCACAGGTCCAGCTCCACACGGCACCTTCGAGCTCTGGATGGCCGCGGAAAGCCGCATCGTGCTCACTCACCAGGCCAGGGTGGAGATAAAGCGGTACATCAAGCTGCTCCAAGGTATGCCAGAAAGGAGCAAAATGGGGCTCGTCCAAGTAGACGCCATTAGTGGCACCGTTCACAAGCACGCCGACAAATCCAAGTTCCTGAATACAACGTTTGAGCTCGTTGCAGGCGGCATCCACATCCTGTAAAGCCACACACGCGAAGCCACGAAACCGCGCCGGGGCCAGCGCCATGCGTGTGTGCAGGAAATCATTCACCCGTTGGGCAAGCTCCACCGCCAGGGCTTTATCCCTGATGGACTGCACACCCGGTGCCGTCTGGGACAGCACGGCTATCGCGATGCCGGCCCTGTCCATGGCGAGGAGGCGCTGTTCGGCCAGCTCCGGCAAAGCCGCCTCAATGCCCGCAAGCACCCCGGGATCAAAGAAGGCCACCTCGTTGATCGTTGGCTCAAGGCCCGGGGCGCTGAAGTGTTCCTCCAGAGCAATCTTGTTGAGGATCCTTGGCATGGGGTGCAGTGCAGCAGAGACCTGAACAGGCCGCCTTCAGCCGCCGATCAGGGCCTCCAGCGCGGCGGTCACATCGTCCTGGCGCATCAGCGCTTCGCCCACCAGCACCGCGTCCGCCCCGGCGCTCTGCACCCGATCGAGGTCATCGCGGCTGAACAGGCCCGATTCGCTCACCAGCAGGGCGCCCTTGGCGCGCAGCGCCGCGCCGTGGCGCGCCATCAGCTGCTCGGTGGTGGCCAGGTCGGTGTGGAAGCTGGCGAGATCCCGGTTGTTGATCCCGATCAGCCGCACCCCCTCCAGGGCCAGCACCCGCTCCAGCTCGGCCTTGTCATGCACCTCCACCAGCGTGGCCAGGCCGAGGCTGCGGGCCGCCTTGAGCAGGTAGGTCAGATCCTGATCCGTGAGGATGGCGGCGATCAGCAAGGCGGCATCGGCGCCGGCGGCGCGGGCCTGGTAGAGCTGGTAGGGGCTGAGGATGAAGTCCTTGCAGAGCAGGGGCAGCTCCACCACCTGGCGCACCTGCACCAGCACCTCAAAGCCTCCCTGGAAGAAGACTTTGTCGGTGAGCACCGACAGACAGCTGGCCCCTCCGGCGGCGTAGCCGCGGGCAAGGGCCTCGGGGTCGAAGTGCTCGCGGATCACGCCCTTGCTGGGGCTGGCCTTCTTGATCTCGGCGATCACGGCCGGCTTGCGGCAGCTGGCCCGCAGGGCGGCCTCGAAGTCGCGGGTGGGGGGCAGATCGGCCACCTGGCGGGCCAGTTTCTGCAGGGGCACCCGCTCGCGGGCCGTGGCCACCTCCCGGTCCTTCTCCCACACGATCTCCTCGAGGATGTGGCGCGGCGCCGCCTCGGCGTGGGGCACGCCGTACTCCAGGAAGGCCACCTTCACCTTGGGGTTCGGGGGGCGGCGACGAATCTGCATGGATCAACGGACGAGAGGAAGGGACAGAACGGGGCCGGCCCTCAGGCCACGGCCATGGCGGCCTGCTTGTAGGCCACCTCCACCACCTCACTGAGGGTGGGATGGGTGTGCACTTCGTTCACGAGCTGGATCACACTCTGGCGGCGTGCCACCGCGTTGGCGATCTCCTGGATCAGGTCGGCGGCGTGCAGCCCGTAGATGTGGGCGCCCAGCACCTCACCGGTGCTCTTGTTGAACAGCAGCTTCATCAGCCCGTCGCTCTCCAGCTCCGCCAGGGCCTTGGAGTTGGCCTTGAAGTAGCTGCGCACGCTGCCCAGCGCGAAGCCCTCGGCGGCCGCCAGCTCCTTGGCCTCAACCTCACTCAGCCCCACCGAACTGATCTCCGGATGGGTGAAGGTGGCCGCGGGAATCGAGCGGTAATCGATACGGCGGACATGGCCCAGGATGTTGTCCACCGCCACGCTGCCCTGGGCGGCGGCGGTGTGGGCCAGCATCATCTTGCCGGTCACATCCCCCACGGCCCAGAGGTGGGGCACGGGCTCGCCGTTCAGCAGCACCTGCATCCGCTCATCCACGGGGATGAAGCCCCGGTTGGTCTCCACCCCTACGGAGGCCAGGTTGAGCTGCTTGCTGCTGGGCACGCGGCCGGTGGCCACCAGCACCGCATCCACCTCCAGGGTTTCCACCAGCTCGCGGCTCTGCATGTCGGCCAGCTCGATCGTCACCGGGCAGCCCGGCGTCACCTTGCGGGCCAGCAGGCCGGCGCGGGCGTCGATGTCACGGCCGTCGATCAGATGGCGGGCGGCGATCTTGGCGATGTCGGGATCGAAGGTGGGCATCACCCGATCCAGGGCCTCGATCATGGTGACCTCACAGCCCAGGGCGGTGTAGACGTCGGCGAACTCCAGGCCGATGTAGCCGCTGCCCACGATCGCCAGCCAGCGCGGCAGCCACTCCAGGCTCACCGCCTCGTCGCTGGTGAACACGGTGCGGCCGTCGGTCTCGATGCCGGGGGGCACGAAGGGCTCCGACCCCGTGGCCAGGATCACGTCGCGGGCGCTGTAGGTGCGCTCCACGCCGCCACCGCTGGCCCGCACGGTCACCTGCTGGCTGCCGGCGAGGCGGCCCTGGCCCCGCAGGATCGTGGCGCCGGCGCGCTCCAGGGTCTTGGTGAGGTTGGTGCGGATCGTGGCCACCAGCTGGTTGGCGTGGTCGGCGATCTTCTGGCGCTCAAAGCGCACCGGCGCGGCGTGGATGCCGAAGCCGGCCAGGTGCTCGGCATCGGCCAGTTCCCGCACCCGGCCGCTGGCTGCGAGCAGGGCCTTGCTGGGCACGCAGCCGCGGTTCACGCAGGTGCCGCCCATCTCCGCCGCTTCCACGATCGCCACCGAGAGGCCATGCTCGGCGGCGTGCTTGGCCGCATCGAAGCCGCCGTAGCCGGCGCCGATCACGATCAGGTCGAAGTCGAAGCTGCGGTCGTCAGGGGCGTCGCTCACCAGGGGCCGTGCACAGATGGCGGCATTCTCCCTCGCCAGTGGTCGCCTGTCTGCCGCTCGGGCCTCAGGCCGTGAGCCGCTGGCGCTGGCGTTCCAGCAGCAACGGCGCCGCCGCCACCGCCACGTTCAGCGACTCCACCGCCGGGCTGTGGGGAATCGTGACGCAGTGGCTGGCGCAGGCCAGCAGCTCCGGCGCCAGGCCTGAGCCCTCCTGGCCCAGCAGCAGCACGGTGGGGCGTTGCCAGTCGAGCTGCCAGTAGGGCAGGGCGGCGGGGCCGGGGGGCACGGCGGCCACCACCTGGGGGGGCTGGCACCCATGGTGAGCAGCGACGGCGCCCAGCTCATGCAGGCGCGCCAGCAGCTGGGCGCGACTGCAGCGCTGCAGCGGCAGGGCCAGGGCGGCGCCGGCCGAGGCCCGCAGCACCTTGGGCTGGAACGGGTCGGCCCCCTCCACCAGCCACAGCGCCTCCACGCCGCTGGCCAGGGCGGTGCGCATCAAGGTGCCGAGGTTGCCTGGATCCTGAAGCCGATCCAGGGCCAGCACCAGCGACGGGACGGGCGGCCCCCAGCCGAGCCCTGGCATGGACAGGCTGAGCACCACGCCGTCGGGGTGCTCCGTGGTGGCCACCGCCGCCAGCACCTCCGGCGTCACCGGCACGGGCTGCAGGGGCAGCGGCAGGCTGTCGAGCCAGCTCCGGTGCGTCTCGAGCCAGGCCTGCGTGGCCAGCAGGTCGACGGGCTGCAGACCGAGGCGCACCGCCTCCTGCAACAGGTGGGTGCCCTCCAGCAGCAGCAACTGCAGATCCCGGCGGCCCTTGCCCGCGTGCAGCTGGCGCAGGCGACGCACGAGGGGATTGCGGCGGCTGCTGATCAGCTCCGGGAGCAAGCGGCCGGCCTCAGAAGCGCTCGTGGCGGCGCACCCGCATGGCGTCCTGCATCACGATCTCGGCCTCCTCCAGCTCCATCCCCTTAACAGCGGCCACTTCACCCTTGATGCCCTCGGCCCTCAAGTTTTCAATGAGCTTGCCCACCACGATGTCCTCAACGGTGGTCTGATCCATGGCGTCAGGCGTGAGACTCTCCAGAAACTTGCCCACCTTCGAAGCAACCACTTCGGAGGAATTGGTGATTTTTAGAAGAATCATGGAATCTCAAATGCGGATGGGGAGACTTGAACTCCCACGACATTGCTGCCACTAGTACCTGAAACTAGCGCGTCTACCAATTCCGCCACATCCGCGTGGCCGTCGCTCTGCGACTTCGGAACCATACGGCATCGGCCCGACGCGCCGCTCCCGGGGCCCTTCCCCGCAGGACACCCCATCTCCCCGTGTGCGCACGGGCACATCCACCTGGCCACACCCAAGCGCCCCGTTGCGCCTGCCGCTGCAGCCCCCCTGGGCCAGCAAACCGGATGGCGCCAGGGATCGCCCTGAATCAGCCGATAGCGGGTCTTCCCCCCTGACTGCCAGGGGCATGGTGCAGTTCCCGCAGCGGCCACCTAGACGATCTGGCCTTTTGTTGTCAACATGCCCAGACAAAAAGGCCGGGGATGTCCGGGAATTCATGACAGCCCTATCCCTGCCATCCCTCGCGACCGACCTGAGCAAGGCCCAACCGGAGCTCCAGATCACCGGTGGCCGGCGTCTTGAGGGTGAGCTGCGCGTCGATGGCGCCAAGAACTCGGCCCTGGTGCTGATGGCCGCCTGCCTGCTCACTCGCGATCAGATCAGGCTGCGCAACGTGCCTCCCCTCACCGACATCGTGGGCATGGGCGAGATGCTGCAGAGCCTGGGCGGCCAGGTCAGCCGCGAGGCGAACAGCCTCGTGCTGGACGGCTCCGGCATCCACAGCACCACGGCTCCCTATGAGCTGGTGAACAGCCTGCGGGCGAGCTTCTTCTGCATCGGTCCCCTGCTGGCCCGGATGGGCATGGCCAAGGTGCCTCTTCCCGGCGGCTGCAAGATCGGCACCCGGCCAGTGGAGGAGCACGTCAAGGGGCTCAAGGCGCTTGGGGCCCAGGTCACCATCGAGCATGGCGTGGTCACGGCGGTGGTACCCGGCCGCGGCAAGCGCCTCAGCGGTGGCCGCATCTATTTCGACTGTCCCAGCGTGGGCGCCACCGAAACCCTGATGATGGCCGCCGTGCTCGCCCAGGGCGAAACGGTGATGGCCAACGCCGCCCAGGAGCCTGAGGTGGCCGACCTGGCCGGCCTGCTGATCGCCATGGGCGCCCGCATCCGCGGCGCCGGCACCCAGACGATCACCATCACGGGGGTGGAGCGCCTGCATGGCGCCGACTACGCCGTGATCCCTGACCGCATCGAGGCCGGCACCCTGCTTCTGGCTGCGGCGATCACCCGTTCGCGGCTGCGCGTCACCCCCGTGATCACCGACCATCTGGGGGCTGTGCTCACCAAGCTGGAGGCGGCGGGCTGTCGCCTCGACCACGACGGCGTCGGCATGACCATTGAGGCCAGCGACATCCAGGCCGTGGACCTGCGCACCCAGCCCTTCCCCGCCTTCCCCACCGATCTTCAGGCCCCCTTCATGAGCCTGCTGGCCACGGCCCGTGGCACCAGTGTGGTCACCGAGAACATCTTCGAGAATCGGATGCAGCACGTGGCTGAGCTGCAGCGCATGGGGGCCGCCATCCGCCTGCAGAGCAACATCGCCTTTGTCGAGGGGGTGGCCCAGCTCAGCGGCGCCCCGGTGCAGGGCACCGACCTCAGGGCTTCCGCCGCCATGGTGCTGGCCGGCCTGGCGGCTGAGGGGGTCACCAGCGTGCGTGGCCTGGAGTACCTCGATCGCGGCTACGCCGGCCTGGAGCACAAGCTGGCCTCCGTGGGCGCCTGCATCCAGCGGATCGGCGCTCGGCCGGCGCCGGCCGAGCGCCATCTCCAGACCCAGGGGAGCAGCGCCGCCTAAGCTCCACTCCAGGGGAGCGTGCCGGAATTGGTAGACGGACTCGACTCAAAATCGAGCGCCTTCGGGCATGTGGGTTCAAGTCCCACCGCTCCTATCGCCACGGCCACCGACCCCGGGTCGCCGTTGATGCAAACCTACCCCCGCCTGCCGGTGAGCCTCTGCCGCGGCCGCGGCGTGTGGGTGTGGGACAGCGAGGGCCGGCGCTATCTCGATTGCGTCGCCGGCATCGCGGTGTGCAGCCTGGGCCACAGCAACGGCCGTCTGCGGCGGGCCCTGACCCGCCAGCTGGGCCGGCTGCAGCACGTGTCCAACCTCTACCGGATTCCAGAACAGGAGCAGCTCGCTGCCACGATCACGGCCCGCAGCTGCTTCGATCGCGTCTTCTTCTGCAACTCCGGCGCCGAGGCCAACGAGGCCGCCATCAAGCTGGCCCGCAAGCACGCCCAGGTGGTCCGGGGCCTGGTGGGCACGGTGGAGCGGCCGCCGCTGATCCTCACGGCGGAAGCCAGTTTTCACGGCCGCACCCTGGCCACCGTGACGGCCACGGGCCAGCCGAAATACCACCAGGGGTTCACCCCCATGGTGCAGGGCTTCCGCTACTTCCCCTACAACGACACCGCCGCCTTCGAAGCCCTGCTCGAGGCCTCCGAGGCCGAGGGACCACAGGTGGCGGCCGTGCTGCTGGAGCCCCTGCAGGGGGAAGGGGGCGTGCACCCTGGCGAGCGGGCCTTCTTCCAGAGGGTGCGCCAGCTCTGCGACGCCCATCAGATCCTGCTGATCTTCGATGAGGTGCAGATCGGCGTGGGCCGCAGCGGCCGCCTCTGGGGCTACGAGCGCCTGGGGGTGGAGCCCGATGCGATCACCCTGGCCAAGGGTCTGGGAGGCGGCATCCCCATCGGTGCCCTGGCCGTGAAACGGGCCGTGGATCACTTCCGCCCGGGCGATCACGCCAGCACCTTCGGGGGCAATCCCTTCGCCTGCCGGGCCGCTCTCACGGTGCTGGCCGAAATCGAGCGGCGGCAGCTGCTCCAGCACGTGCAGGCGATGGAAGCGCTGCTGTGCCAGGAACTCTCCGCCCTGGTGCAGCGCCACCCACACCAGCTCACCGGCGTACGCGGCTGGGGCCTGCTGCAGGGACTGGTGCTCAGCGGGGCAGGGCCCAGCGCTCCGGAGCTGGTGAAGGCGGCCCTGGCCCAGGGGCTGCTTGTGGTGCCGGCCGGACCGACGGTCGTGCGCTTTGTACCCCCCCTCACCATCCGCCCCCGGGAGCTGCACCAGGCCGTGGCGCTGCTGGAGCGGGCCCTGCTCAGCCTTGCCTGACGTCATCCCTCGAGCCGGGTCCGCCGGGACCCTGCCCAGCTCCGATCCGTTCGCCGACCTGATCCAGCCCTTCAGCCACCGGGGCGTGGAGCTCGGCCTGGAGCGCCTGCAGGCTGCCCTGGCGGAGCTCGGCCACCCAGAGCGCCGCTTCGCCGCGGTTCAGGTGGCGGGCACCAATGGCAAGGGGTCGATCTGCACCCTCGTGCATGCCGCCCTGCTCGCCGCCGGCATCCGCGCCGGCCTCTACACCTCGCCCCACCTGAGCAGCTGGACCGAGCGCATCCAGCTCGGCGGCGCACCGATCTCGGAGCTGCAGCTGCGGGCCCAGCTGCAGGCGGCGCGGCCCGTGGCCGAACGCCACCGGCTCACCCCCTTCGAACTGGTGACGGCCGCCGCCTTCCTGGCCTTCGCCGAGGCGGATCTGGAGCTGGTGGTGCTGGAGGTGGGCCTGGGGGGCCGGCTCGATGCCACCAGCTGCCATCCGGATCGGCGCGTGGTGGGCTTCGCCAGCATCGGCCTCGATCACCTGGAGGTGCTGGGCCCGGATGCGGCCAGCATCGCCCTGGAGAAGGCAGGCGCCCTGGGGGCGGGGGTGGAAGCCGTCAGCGGCCCCCAGATGCCGGCGGTGGAAGCGGTGCTGCGGCAGCAGGCGGCCCGGCTGGGCGTGCGCCTGAGGTGGGTGACCCCCCTGGATGACAACACCTGGACGCTGGGGCTGCCGGGGCAGGTGCAGCAGCTCAATGCCGCCGTGGCCCTGGGCATGCTGCAGGCCCTGGGGCGCCAGGGCTGGGATCTGCCCGAGCAGGCGATCCGGGAGGGCTTTGCCGCGGCCCGCTGGCCGGGGCGGTTGCAGCGGCTCCAGTGGCAGGGCCTGCCGCTGCTGATCGACGGCGCCCACAACGCGCCGGCGGCCCAGCGACTGAGGGCAGAGCTCGATCAGCACGGCCGGCGCCACGGCCTGCCCCCCGGTGCCCGCCGCTGGGTGCTGGGAATGCTGGCCAACAAGCAGGGGGCCGAGATCCTCCAGGCCCTGCTCGGCCCTGGGGATCAGGCCTGGATCGTGCCGGTGCCCGGCCATGCCTCGTGGCGCCAGAGCGCACTGCTGGGCGGTCTGGGCCCAGGCCAGGCCGCCCGGCTGCACAGCGCCCCAGACCTGCCCACCGCGCTGCGGGCCGCCGCCCGGCAGGGCCGGGGGCCGGTGCTGGTGGCGGGATCCCTCTACCTGCTGGGCCACCTGCTCGCCAGCGCGGCAGCGCCAGGCTGACGGCAGCGCCCCGTGGGCCCAGAGTGAAGACCACCGCCCCGCTCGCCATGGCCCCCCGCCTCCGCACCATTTCACCGGCAGGGCTTTGGGACCAGGGGCTGAGCCAGGTGCTGAGCCGTTGCCACCAGCTGCTGCAGCCATGGCGGCGGCGGCGGCCGTTGCTGCGCATGGCCCTGGGGCTCGGCCTGATGCTGGGCCTGCTGGCCGGCGGACTCACCGCCGGGGCAGGTCCAGCAGCAGCGGAATTCTCCGGAGTGGACTACACCCTCACCAACCAGAGCGGCAAGGACTTCAGCGGCCAGGACCTGGCCAACACCTCCTTTGCGGGGGCCTCCGGCCGCCAGGCCGACTTCTCCGGCGCCAACCTGCATGGCGCCATCCTCACCCAGGCCGCCTTCCCCGAGGCCAGCTTCGCCGGGGCCGACCTCAGTGGCGTGCTGATGGACAAGGTGGACTTCAGCGGCGCCGATTTCAGTGGCGCCAACCTCAGCGACGTGATCGCCGCCGGCAGCAATTTCAGCGGCGCCACGGTGACCGATGCCGACTTCAGCGGCGCCCTGCTCGACCGGGTCGACCAGCGCCTGCTTTGCCGCGACGCCGAGGGCACCCACCCCGTGACCGGCGCCGACACCCGGCTCAGCCTGGGCTGCTAGGGCTGGGGCTGCTGGCGCTGACGCTCCAGCCAGCCCCTGAGCTTGCCGGGGTTGAGCAGGCCGCCCGGGTCATAGGCCGCCTTGGCGGCCACCTGGTCGGCGTCGATGGCGCCCAGGCCGCCGTCCTCCACCGTGATCGCATGGGGGTTGAAGATCACCGCCCCCTGCTGGCGCGCCTGCTGCATCAGGGCCGCCAGGGGAGCTTCCCCCTGCCAGCGCAGCAGGGGCAGGGCCGCCAGGCGGGCGCATCCCTGCTGGCGCACCGCCTCCAGATGCCAGAGCAGGTCGTCGCCCCAGCGCTCGCTGAGGGCCGCCAGGCAGGGGGCTTCCGGCTGGGGCAGCAGCATCTGCAGGTAGGTCCAGCCCTGCTGCTGGGCACGCCAGTGCAGGGTGGTGTGGTTCCAGCTGAGCTCGCGCAGGGGCAGGCCCCGGCTCTCCCCCTGGGGGGCCTGCCAGCGCAGGCAGCCGCCCCTGGCCTGCAGCCAGCCCGGCAGCAGCTCCAGGCTGTCGGGCGCGGCCAGCAGCAGCAGCCGGTGTTCGCCGGGCGCCGCGGCCGGGCAGCCCGCCGGCCAGGGGGAGCGGGCCGCAATCGGTGCCTCCAGCAGGGTGATGGCCTGGAGCAGCAGGGCGGTGCCGGCCAGAGCGGACGCCGCCGCCACGGCCTGCTGCCAGGACTCGAAGCCCACCACCAGCTGCTGCCAGGCCACGGCCTCGGTGGTGGGCAGCCGCAGGGCCGTGAGGATGCCGTTGGTGCCATAGGCATGGTTGAGCGGCTGGCTGGCCGTCGCATCCAGCCGCAGCAGCCGCGGTTCAGGCTCCACCGTGACCACCTCCAGACCCAGCAGGTTGCCCGGATCCCGCAGGAAGCCCCAGCGCAGCGAGCCGATCCCGCCGGATCCCCCCGCCACGAAGCCGCCGATGCTGGCGCTGCGGGCGGTGCTGGGCTGGAGCCGCAGGGCCCGGCCATGGGGAGCCAGCTGCTGCTCGAGGGTCGCCATCACCAGGCCCGCCTCCACCTCGATCACGCCGCTGCGGGGATCCAGGCTGCGCAGGCGATTCAGCCCCATCAGCTCCAGCACCACGCCACCGGCCAGCGGCACGCACTGGCCGTAATTGCCGGTGCCGGCCCCCCGCACGGTGAGAGGCACCTCCAGCCGGGCGCAGCCGGCTGCCACGGCCCGCACCTGCTCCACCGTCGAGGCCCTTACAGCGAGCTGGGCCCGCTGAGCCTGGAACACCGGCACCAGCAGGGGGGAGTAGTCGAAAAAATCCCGCGACAGGCGCTGGAGCTCCGCCGGCTGCCCCTCCCCCACCAGCTCCAGGCCAGCACCAGCAGCGGCCTGGTCTGGGGCCTGCTCTGGGGCCAGCTCACCAGCGAGCTCCTCTGCCAACTGGGCGATCACGGCCGGATCCGGCCTCGGCGGCAGCCCCTCCAGGCAGAGAGCCGATCCAGCAGCGGGGGGAGGTGAGGCCATCGCAGCGCAACCCAGGGGAGCCCACAGGCCCCGAGCTCACCATCATTGGCGCGGCGTTGGCCCCACTGCGCGGAGCAGAGGGGAGGGCTGCTCCATCGGTGGCGGCTCCAGCCACACCCCGGCCCGCAGCACCCGGCGCTGGGGGCTGCGGGCCAGCAGCTCGCCCCAGCTGCGCGCCGCCAGCACCACCAGGTCGGCCGGGGCGCCGGTCCGCAGCACCCCATCCCACTCCAGCCCCAGCAAAGCGGCGGCCGCGGTGCTGAAGGGCGCCAGGCCCTGGCGGCGGCTGGGCACCACGTGGCTGGTGATGGCCGCCAGGCGCAGCAGCTCGATCGGATCGAAGTCACCGCCTGGGAACCAGGGATCCTGCACGTTGTCGGCCCCGATCGCCACCCGCACGCCGGCCCGCTGCAGCGTGGCGATCGGGGCCTGCACCCGTCGGTCCGGCGTGCGGCCAGGGCGCCGGCCCAGCAGCCAGAGGTTGGTGAGCGGCAGGGCCACCACGCCGATGCCGGCCTGGGCCAGCCGCTCCGCCAGCCGGTCGGCGCGGCGATCCGACAGCAGGGCCAGGCTGGCGGCATGGCTGCAGACGATCGGCACCTCGCAGCGCTGCTCCAGGGCCAGGCGCACCACCAGCTCCACCCCCCGGGCGGGCTGGGTGTCGGCCTCGTCCACGTGCAGATCCACCGCCGCCCCATGGCGCTCGGCCAGGGCCAGCAGGGCCGCCAGGGCCTCGCGGTCGGAGAGGCTGGCGCCGTAGGGCGGGCCGAGCACCCCGCCGAGCAGGCCACCCCGCTCGGCCACCCAGCGGGCCAGCTCCTCGCCCTGGGGGGTGAGCCAGTGCAGCAGGGGCGTCAGGGCCACCAGCTGCAGCTCCACCCGGCCGGCCCAGCGGCGACGGATCTCGAGCAGGGCCTCCCAGCTCGCCACGGCCCCTGGACCGACGCTGTCCACATGGCTGCGCAGGGCCCGAACCCCCTGGCGCCAGGCCAGCTGCAGGGCGCGCTCGGCCCGCTCCAGCACCTGGGCCTCGCTGCGCTCGCCGTACTCCCTCTGGTTCTGGGCCAGGGCGCCGGCCATGGTGCCGTCCCAGTTGGGGAAGCGCGGGGCCGAAAAGGCCTTGTCGAGATGGGCGTGGGGCTCCACCAGGGGGGGCAGGGCCAGGGGCAGCGACTCGGCAGCGGCTTCCGGCCCCAGGGGGCGCAGACCGGTGATCCGTCCCTCCTGCCAGCTGAGCTCCACGGCCACCAGGCCCTCGGCATCCACCGGAGCGAGATCCGACTGCCGCGCCTCCAGCAGGGCCCTGGGCAGGCGCAACTCCAGACGGCCCGCCCTGCTCCCGAGGGCGCTGGCGGGGGTGGCGCCGGGTGGATGGGCGCTCATGAACCAGGCTCCCGCGCCTGCACGATCACGAACCGTCCTGCCACACCCACAACGGTGGCCTCGAAGCGGGGCACCCGCCAGCGCAGCACCTGCTGACCACCCAGCTGGCTGTGATACACGCTCAGCACCCCGAAATTGGTGCGGCGGGTCTGTCGCTGCACCACCGCGCCCAAGGAGGTGCGCTGGGAGGCCACCAGGGCGGCGCAGTCGGCCACCGCCAGGCCCAGCACCGAGGGGAGCGTGCTGCTCTCACACACCCGGCTGGAGATCTCCTCCACCAACCGGCCCGCGGCGAAGTCGGCGAACTCGGCAGGGCCGGGGTTGGTCCAGGCCAGCATCCCCCCGGCCCCAGCGAGCAGGACGGCGCCTCCCACCAGGGGTGCACACCAGGCGGAGCTGCGCGGGTCAGGCAGGGCGGAGGAGGCCGGAAGTGCTGCCAGCCTGGCACCAGGAGGAGGCGTTCAGCGCAGGACCGGAGCCCCGGGCCAGCCCCGGACGCCAGCGCACGACTTGGTACATTGGCCCAGGCCATGGCGGGCGTCGCCAAGTGGTTAAGGCAGCGGCTTGTGGCGCCGCCATTCGGGGGTTCGAATCCCCTCGCTCGCCCTTCCATCCCCGCTCAGGGGGCCGTCAGGAGGCCAGGAGATCAGCCCCGGCTGACCCATCCAGGGCCTCCAGAAGCATCCCGGCGCCCTGGCGTACGGGATCGGCGCAGGCAAGCCCCAGCTGCTCCGCCGTGCGGGCGGTGGCCGCAACGGCCTCCTGCTCCGCCAGCTGCATGGTGTTGAGGGCCACCGCCCGCACCCTGGGCCGCAGGCCGTCGGCACGGCCGAGGGCCGCCAGGCCCTCCACCACGGCGATCAGCTCCTGCAGCGGCGGGATCACCAGGTGGGGCAGACCCTTGATGTGGCGCTGCCCGGCCCGGTGCACCAGCAGCAGCTCGGTGGGCTGACTGCCCCGCAGCAGCGGCAGGGTGGCGGTGGAGCCCGGGTGGCAGAGAGAGCCCTGCCCCTCCACCAGCAGCAGACCGTCCCGGCCGAGGCCAGCGCCCGCCTCGAGCACGGCGGCCTCCACGGCACCGGCGGCATAGTCCACCCGCACAGCGTCCAGGGGCACACCGCCACCGGCGATCAGGATGCCGGCCTGGCCGGTGCCCACGAAGCGCGCCGCGCGGCCGCGCCGCCGGGCTTCCGCCAGCAGCTCCAGGCAGGCGCTCATCTTGCCCACGGCCATGTCGCTGCCCACGGCCAGCAGGCGCCGGCAGGGCAGATCGGCCGCCCGCGCCGACGCCACCGCCAGCCCGGAGGGCTCCTGACGCAGGTCCCAGATCCAGGCCCCAGGCGCCAGCAGGGCCGCCAAGCCGGGGTCGTCGCCGATGCGGCTGTGCAGGCCACTGGCCACCGACCAGCCCGCCCCCAGGGCCGTCGCCAGGTCGGCCCGCAGCGCCGGCGGCAGCAGCCCCCCGGAGGGCGCCAGTCCCACCACCGCCACCGCCGGCCCCAGGGGCAGGGCTGCCGCCACGCTCTCCAGCACCGGCACGGCGCGATCGATGCCGGTCACCTCCTTCAGGCTGCGGCCGGCATGGGCCGGATCCACCACGGCCAGCAGCGGCCCGGGCCGGTAGCGCAGCATCGCCAGGCCGGTCTTGCCGGAGAGGTTGTCGAGGCCGTCGTGGAGCAGCAGCACCACCGGATCCTGGGCCTGCAGGCAGGTGCGGGCGCCCCCCCCTGGCGGCTCGGCTCTCACGGCAGCCCCTCCGGCGCCAGCCCCGCAGCCGCCCTGGGCACCAGCCCGGGCCAGGCCTCCGCCACACCGATCCCCAGGCCCGGCTCACCGGGCAGCAGCAGCTGATCGCCCTGGCAGTCCAGGCCCGTGAAGGGGTCGTCCACCAGGTTGAGGTGGCTGTCGAGATCGGGCCAGCGCACCAGCGGCAGCAGCTGGGCCGCGGCGCCGTTCAGCAGGGCGCCGTCGGAGTAGCAGCCCAGCATCACCCCCAGCCCCAGACGCCGCGCCGTCTGGGCCATCAGCAGGGCCTCCGTGAGTCCGCCGCTCTTGAGCAGCTTGATGTTGACCCCATCGGTGTGGGGGGCCAGCCGCAGCAGATCCTCGAGGTTCCAGCAGCTCTCATCGGCCACCAGGGGCAGGGGGCAGTGGGGATGCAGGGCCGCGAAGCCGGCCCTGTCGCGCGTCGGGTCAAGCTGCGGCGCCAGCGGCTGCTCCAGGAGCACCACCCCATGGGCCTGGAGCTCAGGCAGCAGGCGCAGGGCGTCCTCCAGGCTCCAGCCCCCGTTGGCATCCACCTGCAGCTCACAGGCCGCGCCAGCCTGCTGCCGTTTGCGCTCCAGGGCCTCCGCCACCGCCTGCAGCAGGGCGCGGTCGTGATCGAGGCCCTCCGGGCTGCCCAGCTTGAGCTTGATGCGGCTGGCGGGCAGCTGCTGCCACCAGCGCTCGAGCCGCGCCAGCACCGCCGAGGGCGTGCCCAGCCCCAGGGTGACGCTGGTGGCGACACAGGCGCCTGGATCCAGGCCCCAGAGCCGCCAGAGGGGCTGCCCGAGGCGCTTGCCCCGCCAGTCGTGCAGGGCCAGATCGAGGCCACAGCGGGCGGGGGGCGAGAGCTGCGCCAGCAGCGGTTCCAGGCTCTGCGACCCCAGGGGTGAGGCCCCCTGCAGATGCGGGGCCAGGGCCTCCAGTTCGGCGGCGACGGCGGCGGTGTCGTAGTGGCGATGGCCGGTGTCGAAACCGCCGGTTTCCCCCAGGCCCGTGAGGCCCTCGTGACTCACCTCCACCAGCAGATGCTCCACCGCGCTGGTGCTGCCACGGCTGATCGCCAGGGGCACGGCCTTGGTGAGGCGGAACGGGCGCAGGCGGCAGCGCATCGGTTCGGGCCCCTGGCGGGTGCGGCGTTGAAACCACGCTGGCACGGGGTCGGTCGCACCGAAGGGCCTGCGGGCCAGCGGGGGGCTGGGGCTGGGCGGGGCTCCAGACTCCAGGCGTCGGCCGGCCCCGGCATCGGCCCCCTCCCCGCAGCCTCGCGATGGCCCCGTCCAGCGTCAACGCCACAGCGATCCAGGAGATTCTCAACGAGGCCCACGCCCGCTTCTCAGACCTGAAGGATGGCCAGCCGGCCCGCTACATCCCGGAGCTGGCCAAGGCCAACCCCGACCATTTCGGCATTGCCCTGGCCACCACCAGCGGCCATGTGTACAGCGTCGGAGACGCCGCTGAGTGCTTCACGATTCAGTCGATCTCCAAGCCATTCACCTACGCCCTGGCCCTGAAACTGCTGCCGGCGGGCCAGCTGCTGCAGACGGTGGGGGTGGAGCCCTCGGGGGATGCCTTCAACGCCATCAGCCTGGATGGGGCGTCAGGCCGGCCGCGCAACCCGATGATCAATGCCGGCGCAATCGCCACCACGGCCCAGGTGATGGCCCAGGCCCCGGACCATGCCGCGGGCCTGCTGCTCGACTTCTATTCCAGCCTGGCCGGCCGGCCCCTGACGGTGGATGAGGCGGTGTTCCGCTCCGAGCGGGACAGCGGCCACCGCAACCGCGCCATCGGCCACCTGCTGCGCCAGTTCGGGATCATCGGCAGCGACCCTGAGCCCAGCCTGCAGCTGTACTTCCGGCAGTGCGCCGTGTCGGTGAGCTGCCTCGATCTGGCCAGCATGGCCGCCACCCTCGCCTGCCAGGGCCGCCATC
Organism: Cyanobium sp. NS01; assembly: GCF_014280235.1. Lineage (NCBI taxonomy): Bacteria > Bacillati > Cyanobacteriota > Cyanophyceae > Synechococcales > Prochlorococcaceae > Cyanobium > Cyanobium sp. NS01. The sequence continues at coordinate 2,082,661 of NZ_CP047940.1, forward strand.
CCCGCACCGGCGTCAGCGTGATCGAGCCGCAGACCACCACCAACGTGCTGGCCGTGATGGGCAGCTGCGGCATGTACAACTACGCCGGCCAGTGGCTGCACGATGTGGGCATGCCGGCCAAGAGCGGCGTGGCCGGCGGCCTGCTGGCCGTGGTGCCCGGCCGTCTTGGGCTGGCGGTGTACTCCCCGCCCCTGGACAGTCTGGGCAACTCCGTTCGAGGCGTTGCGGTGTGTGAGTGGTTGTCTCGGCAGCTGGATCTGCACCTGTTCAACCAGCCAGCCCCGGCGGGGCGCTGCCTGCGCTCCAGCAGCGACGGCTGCCGGCGCCATTCGCGCCGCTGGCGCCAGCAGGGGGAGCGCGACTGGCTCGATCGCCAGGGCGCCCGGCTGAAGCTGCTGGAGGTGCAGGGGGTGCTCGATTTCGCCGCCGGCGAGGAGCTCCTGGCGGAGATCGACCGCCAGGCCAAGGCGGGGTCCGTGCTGGTGCTCGACCTGACCAGGGTCAGCAGCCTGCCCGCCGTGGGCGCCAGGTTGATGCGGCAGCAGCTCGGCAGCCTCGGCCCCCGGCACAGCACCGTGTTGCTCTGCATGGGCAGGCACGGGGAGGCGCTGTGGCCAGAAGGCCTGGGCGTGCCGACGCCAATCCCCTGGCTGCAGACCTTCAGCAGCCTGGATGAGGCCTTGGAGCACGCCGAGGAGCTGCTGCTGGCGGAGCGGCCCGCTCCGGCCGCTCCACCCCTGGAGCAGCGGCCGGGGCTGCTGGAGCGCTTGCCACAAGCGAGTCGCAAGCTGCTCGAGCCCCTGCTGCAGCGGCGGAGGTTCCAGGCCGGAGAGCTGGCCTGCCGTGGCGGGGGCCCCGGCAGCGATCTGTTTCTGATCGAATCGGGCCGCTTCAGCGTGCTGAACGCCGTGGGCTCCGACGGGCGCCAGGATCGTCTCGCCAGCTTCGGCGCCGGCTGCTGGTTCGGGGAAGTGGCCTTCCTGGGCAGCGGCGAGGGCAGTGCCGATGTGCTGGCCGAGGCCCCCGGAAGCTGCCTGGTGCTGGGCCGCGCGGGCCTCGAGCAGCTGGAGCTGCAGCATCCCGCCGTGCTGATCCAGCTGATGCGGTTGCTCCACGGCGAGCTGGCCTGCAAGCTCGAGCGCACCAACCAGGAGCTGGTGCTGCTGGAGGAGGGCTGAAGCCGGCCCCGGCCGCCATGGGTTAAAGGCGGCCCCGGCCGCCATGCGGGAAAATGGTGCAATGACGGCAACCCACTCCCTCCAACTGGCGCCACCAGCTGCCCAGAGCCCCGCGGGGCCGGGCCCGGGCAGCTACTGGATCACCACCTTCGGCTGCCAGATGAACAAGGCGGATTCCGAGCGCATGGCCGGAATCCTCGAGACCCTGGGCTACCGCCAGGCCAGCGCCGAGCTCAGCGCCGATCTGGTGCTCTACAACACCTGCACCATCCGCGACAACGCCGAGCAGAAGGTGTACAGCTACCTGGGCCGCCAGGCCCAGCGCAAGCGCCTCAACCCCCACCTCACCCTGGTGGTGGCGGGCTGTGTGGCTCAGCAGGAGGGTGAGGCGCTGCTGCGGCGCGTGCCTGAGCTCGATCTGGTGATGGGCCCCCAGCACGCCAACCGGCTCGACACCCTGCTGGCCCAGGTGGAGCAGGGCCAGCAGGTGGTGGCCACCGGCGAGCACCACATCCTTGAGGACATCACCACCGCCCGCCGCGACAGCGCCGTGTGCGCCTGGGTGAACGTGATCTACGGCTGCAACGAACGCTGCACCTACTGCGTGGTGCCCTCGGTGCGCGGCCAGGAGCAGAGCCGCCGGCCCGAGGCCATCCGCCTCGAGATGGAGGGGCTGGCGGCGCGGGGCTTCCGCGAGATCACCCTGCTCGGGCAGAACATCGATGCCTATGGCCGCGACCTGCCCGGCATCACCCCCGAGGGCCGCCGCCAGCACACCCTCACCGACCTGCTGCACCACGTCCACGACGTGGAGGGCCTGGAGCGGATCCGCTTTGCCACCAGCCACCCCCGCTACTTCACCGAGCGGCTGATCGATGCCTGCGCCGCCCTGCCGAAGGTGTGTGAGCATTTCCATATCCCCTTCCAGAGCGGCGATGACGCCGTGCTGAAGGCGATGGCCCGGGGCTACACGGTGGAGCGCTACCGCCGCATCCTCAGCCGCATCCGTGAGCGCATGCCCGATGCGGCGATCAGCGCCGATGTGATCGTGGCGTTTCCAGGCGAATCCGAGGCCCAGTTCCGCCGCACCCTGGCCCTGATCGAGGAGATCGGCTTCGATCAGGTGAACACCGCCGCCTACTCGCCACGCCCCAACACCCCTGCCGCTGACTGGCCTGATCAGCTCAGCGAGACCGTGAAGGTGGAGCGTCTGCAGGAGCTCAATGCCCTGGTGGAGCGCACGGCACGGCGGCGCAGCGCCCGCTATCAGGGCCGCCTCGAGCAGGTGCTGGTGGAGGGCCCCAACCCCCGCCAGGCCAGTCAGTGGATGGGCCGCACCCGCACCAACCGGCTCACCTTCTTCAGCGCTGATCAGCCGGCCGGGGCCGGCCCTGGCTCAGGGGCTCCGGCCGTGCAGGCCGGCGATCTGGTGAACGTGCGCATCGAGGAGGTGCGGGCCTTCTCGCTGAGCGGCACACTGGCCTGAGTTACAGCCCGGGATGGCTGCCCGCCGCGATGACCCCTGCCCCAAGCCAAGGCCGGATCCATGTGGGCCTGATCTTCGGCGGGGCTTCCGGCGAGCACGCCATCTCCATCCGCTCGGCCGCCACGGTGGCCGCCGCCCTGCGGGCTGAAGCCAATGCCGCCCGCTACGCCCTGAGCTGTTTCTACATCGACCAGCGCGGCCGCTGGTGGGGTCCGGAACTGGCCGACCGGGTGCTGGCCCAGGGCACTCCGGCGAACGCGACCCAGCTCGCTCCCGGCACGGAACGCTCCGGCTTCCAGGGCTTTCCCGATGCAGCCCTGGCGGTGCAGGTGTGGTTCCCGGTGCTGCACGGCCCCAACGGCGAGGACGGCACGATCCAGGGCTTGTTCGCCCTCATGCAGGTGCCGTTCGTGGGCTCCGGGGTGCTCGGTTCGGCCGTGGGCATGGACAAGCTGGCCATGAAGGCCGCCTTTGCCGCCTCAGGACTTCCTCAGGTGCCCTATGCCGCCGTGAGCGCCGCCGAAGTCCAGAGCGATGCCGAGGCCGTGCTGGATCGGCTGGAGGCCCAGCTCAGTTACCCCTGCTTCGTGAAGCCCGCCAACCTGGGCTCCTCCGTGGGCATCAGCAAGGCCAGGGATCGGCCCTCGCTGCTTGAGGGCCTGCGCGATGCCGCCGACCTCGATCCGCGGGTGGTGGTGGAGCAGGGCGTCACCGCCCGGGAGCTGGAGTGCGCCGTGCGCGGCGGCGGCCCCAGGCCCTTCAGTGCCTCGGTGCTGGGGGAAATCCGCTTCGACGCCGACTGGTACGACTACGAGACCAAGTACAGCGATGGCAGGAGCCGCACCCTGATCCCCGCACCGGTGCCGGAGGCGGTGGCGGAGCGGGCCCGCAGCATGGCCGTGCAGGCCTGCGAGGCCCTGAACGCCTCGGGGCTGGCCCGGGTCGATTTCTTCTACGCCGAGGGCGAGGTGGGGAGCAAGGCTGAGGGCGAGGCGGGGAGCGAGACGGCGGGTGGCGGCCTCTGGCTCAATGAAATCAACACCCTGCCTGGCTTCACCAGCCTCAGCATGTACCCGATGCTGTGGCAGGCCACGGGCGTCGACCTGGACACCCTGGTGGATGAACTGATCCAGGCCGCCCTGGAGTGGCCTTCCCCTGCCGACCCGGCCCCAGGACGCTTCAAAGGAGTCTCCCCATGATTCACGGCTTGCTCTGGCTGCCCCTGCTGCTCGTCTTCGTGCTGCTCACGTCCCTGGGCTGGCTGGAGCGGCGGCGGCAACAGCTGTTCCGGGACTGGGCCGAGGGGTCTGAACTGGCCAAGCTCGACGGCTGCGGTGCCGCCCGGCTGGTGGACGGGGTGCTGAGCTGGAGCACCTTCGATGCCGGCGCCCTGGTGGAGCAGGACTCCTTCAGCATCAAGCAACTGGAGCTGGTGGAACTGCTGGCGCTCGGATCGGGCGAGGCGCCCCTCACCGAGGAATCCCAGGGGGCCTGCCGGCTGCGCCTGGTGGGGGGCGGCGCCCAGAAGGATCTCCCCTTCGCCGATGCCGAGCGAGCCCGGCGCTGGATGGATGAACTGATGGCCAGTTCCCGCTGCGAGCTGTGAGTCCGTCCAGGCCCCTTCCCCCAGGAGCTGAGCGCAGACGCCAGCTGCGCCTTGAGCGCCGCCGCGAGCGGCTGCGCAACGGCTGGCGGCTGCTGGTGCTGCTCGGCCTCGCCGGCGGCCTGGGCTACACCCTGCTGCGCCAGGGCTGGACCCTCAGCGACCCGCAGCAGGTGGAGGTGCTGGGCAGCAAGCAGGTGGGCGCCGAGCAGGTGATCGAGGCTGCGGGGCTGACCTTCCCCCAGACCCTGCTCAGCCTGGAGCCCAGCCAGGTCGCCGCCTCCCTCGCCGAGGCCCTGCCCGTGGAGGAGGTGCGGGTGACGCGGCTGATGGCACCGCCGCGGCTGCAGGTGCAGCTCACCGACCGCCAGGCCGTGGCCCGCGCCCGGCGGCGCACCGCCCAGGGCAACGAGACCGGCTTCGTGGATCGCTCCGGCTACTGGATGAACAGCCGCCAGGGGGCGCTGATGGCCGATGCAGCGGCTTCGGGCCTGCTGGTGAGCGGCTGGCAACCGCGGCTTCGGCCGGTGCTGGCTGAGGTTCTGGAGCGCCGCGACGCCCTGGGCAGCGATCTGCTGGAGATCCGTTTTGCTCCTGATGGAGGCCTGTGGCTGCGAAGCGCCAGCCTGGGGCTGGTGCGCCTGGGGCCAGCCGACGCCCAGCTCCCCCGCCGCCTGGAGGTGCTGGCTCACCTCGTCAAGACCCTCCCAGCTCAGCTCAAGGGCAAACCACTCAGAACTCTCGACCTCACTGATCCGGAACAGCCCGAGCTCGCCCTCAAGAAAGCGCCCACAGCCAAGCCAGCCTCCCCTTGAGCCTCTGCTCAGCAGAGGTTGATCGGGCCTTCAACCGGCTTGGCCGATGAGATAAGCCCACCCGTTCCGTGGGCAAAAGAGCAAAGGGTCGCCATCGAACAAAGTCACGGTGGCCACTTGCGGACATAATGCGCCCAGCTCACCGGCATTCCAGCCCCATGGCGCAAGACGACGGCCCCAATTCCGTGCCGCCGATCCCAACGGGTGATTCGATTACTCTGCCTGCGAGCCCGACGGCCAATGGTGCCCTCACCAACCGCGACGCGATGACCCATACCCCGACTCATGCCGCCGGCATTGTTCCCAGCCAGACGGCCCGGATCGAGGTGATCGGTGTAGGTGGTGGCGGCAGCAACGCCGTGAATCGGATGATTGCCTCTGAGCTGCACGGGCTGGGCTACAGGGTGCTGAACACCGATGCCCAGGCGCTGTTGCAGTCGGCGGCCCAGAAGCGCACTCAGCTGGGGCAGAAGCTCACCCGTGGTCTCGGTGCCGGCGGCAACCCGGTGATCGGCCAGAAGGCCGCGGAGGAATCCCGGGCTGAACTGCAGGAGTCGCTCCAGGGTGCCGATCTCATCTTCATTGCCGCCGGCATGGGCGGCGGCACCGGCACGGGCGCGGCGCCGATCCTGGCGGAAGTGGCCAAGGAGGTGGGGGCGCTCACCGTGGGCATCGTCACCAAGCCGTTCGGATTCGAGGGCCGTAAGCGGATGCGCCAGGCCGAGGAGGGCATTGCCCGGCTGGCCGAGCATGTCGATACCCTGATCGTGATTCCCAATGACCGCCTGCGGGACGAGATCGCCGGCGCTCCCCTCAATGAGGCCTTCCGCGCCGCCGATGACGTGCTGCGCATGGGCGTGAAGGGCATCAGCGACATCATCACCAAACCCGGCCTGGTGAACGTGGACTTCGCTGACGTGCGCTCGGTGATGGCCGATGCCGGCACCGCCCTGCTGGGCATCGGCGTGGGCTCGGGTCGCAGCCGCGCCAGCGAGGCGGCCCAGGCCGCCATGAGCAGCCCGCTGCTGGAGTCGGCCCGCATCGATGGCGCCAAGGGCTGCGTGATCAACATCAGCGGCGGCATCGACATGACCCTGGAGGACATGACCACGGCCTCGGAGGTGATCTATGACGTGGTCGACCCCGACGCCAACATCATCGTGGGCGCCGTCGTGGACGAGCGGCTGGAGGGCGAGATCCATGTGACGGTGATCGCCACCGGCTTCGCAGGTGGCACCACCTACCGCCCCGAACGACCGGCGGTGAGCTTCGCCACCAGCCCGCCGTTCACCCCCACTCCCACACCCGAAGAGCGCGGCGCCAAGATCCCGCCGTTCCTGCTGAACCGCCAGACGCGGCCGGGTGATCAGGAGAGCTGAGGGCTACCGCCGCCATCGCTTAGCAGCTCCAACAGAGAGCCCAATCAGACGTGAGTGGTGAACTCCGCCGGCCGATCCATTCATGGCCGCGCTGGCGGTGCTGCACGGCTGCGGATGGGCAGCCCGAAGGGGGTGACCCGGATTCCACGCCTGCCCTGAGCATCCCGTGTGGCTGCTGCCTTCCGGTCCTGACCAGGTTTGGGCGTCTGGGCCGCGTGGGTCCGAGTCGTGTGGATGCTAGCAATGGCCCCCTCCCTCTCGCCCTGCGCCCCGTGCCCGTGCGCCCCGCCGATCTGGCCCGTCGCAAACAGGCGGGCCTGCCGATCACCGTGCTCACCGCCTGGGATGCCCTCTCCGGTGCCCTCGTGGCCGAAGCGGGAGCCGATGCGGTGCTGGTGGGCGATTCGCTCGCCATGGTGGTGCTGGGCCACCCCACCACCCTGCCGGTGACCCTCGACGAGATGCTGCATCACTGCCGCGCCACGGCGCGCGGCATGGCCAGCGCCTGCGCGGCGGGCCATGAACCCCTGCTCATCTGCGATCTGCCTTTCCTCAGCTATCAGTGTCAACCCGATGACGCCGTGGCGGCCGCCGGCCGGGTGCTGAAGGAGAGCCCCGCAGCGGCGGTGAAGCTGGAAGGTGCTGAACCCGAAACCCTGGCGGTGATCGACCGGCTGGTGCGCAGCGGCATTCCGGTGATGGGCCATGTGGGGCTGACGCCCCAGTCCGTGCACCGCACGGGCTACCGGCGCCAGGCCACCGATGCCGCCAGCCGTGAACGGCTGCGGACCGCGGCCCGCGCCCTGGAGCAGGCCGGCTGCTTCGCCCTGGTGGTGGAGCATGTGCCGGCGGAGGCCGCCACAGAACTCAGCCACACGCTCACCATCCCCGTGATCGGCATCGGTGCCGGCGACAGCTGTGACGGACAGGTGCGGGTGACCGCCGACCTGCTCGGGCTCACCGGCAGCCAACCGCCCTTCAGCCCGCCGCTGCTGCAGGGTCGCTCCCTGGCGCTGGAGGCGCTGCGCCTGTGGCTTGCAGCCCAGAGTCGTCCATCCAGCACCACAGCTCCCGCAACACCGCATTGCTGAGGGCCAGGCCCTGGGGATCACTCAACCGCCAGCGCTCCCCTTCCAGCAGCAGCAGCTCCCGGGCCAGCCAGGGCTGCAGCCGTTGCCTGAGCTGGCCCAGCTCGGCCCTGATCCTCTGCTCCTGCCAGCCCTCAGCCCGCAGCAGCTGGGCAGGCCGCACCCCCTCCCGCCGCCGCAACCCCACCATCAGGCGCTCATCGAGGGGCATCCCCACCGCCTGGAACGCGCCGGCCTGGCCCAGCGTCCCGACCTGAGCCAGCGACGCGGCCTGCTGCTCCAGCCAGCGGGCGTAGGCCTCCCGCGTGCGGGGCCTGGCCTGGCGCTCCCCCCAGGGGGCCGCCGTGGCCCCCATGCCAAAGCCCCACCAGCCCGCCCCGCTCCAGTACACGCGGTTATGGCGCGAGGCGTGGCCGGCCAGGGCGTAGTTGGACACCTCGTAGTGGCCATAGCCGGCCGCCCCCAGCGCGGCGCTGCTGAGCTCCATCAGGTCGGCGGCCAGATCGTCGTCGGGCAGGGCCAGCCGGCCCTGCTCCAGGCGCCTCGCGAACACGGTGCCGGGCTCGATCGTGAGGTCGTACACCGAGAGGTGGGGAGCGCCCGTGGCAACCGCCTGGCGCAGCTGGTCTCGCCAGCCCTCCAGGTTCTGGCCGGGCACCGCCTGGATCAGATCCAGGCTCCAGCTGGCCAGGCCGCCGTCGCGCCGGGCCTGGGCCAGCCAGCGGCAGGCCTGGCGCAGGTCGTGGCCGCTGTGGCGTCGCCCCAGCTGCTGCAGCACGGTGTCGTCAAAGCTCTGGCCACCGAGGCTCACCCGGTTCACGCCGGCGTCCAGGTAGGCCAGCAGGCGGGCGCGATCGAAGCTGGCGGGATCCAGTTCCAGGCTGATCTCCGCCCCTGGCACCAGCCCGAAGCGCCGCTCCAGGGCCCCCAGCAGCGCCCCCACCTGCTGCGGCTCCAGCAGCGAGGGGGTGCCGCCGCCCAGATACACCGTGGACAGTGGCGGCGGTGGCGGGCCCACGGGCCAGGGGGCCAGGGCGATCTCCCGCAGCAACAGCTCCAGGTAGGCCGCAATCGAGGCGGAACCGGGCTGGCCCTGGGCCGCCCCGGCCCGGTCGCCCAGGGGCACCACAGGAAAGTCGCAGTAGAAGCAGCGCCGGTGACAGAAGGGGATGTGCAGGTAGGCGCTGCGGGGGGGCAGGGCGGCGGACCCCAGCGGCCGCACCAACGGTGTGGAGGCGATCAAGTGCGGTTACCTCCGCAGGCCAAACCGGCGGGTTTCAGCCATGCTGCGCACTGGATCGCCCGGAGCTCGCCACACAGCGTCAATGGTGGACTCCCTCATCCTCATCCTGTTCATGATCTCCGGTGCCGCCGCCGGATGGCTGGGGGTGGACCTGCTGCCCAGGGCGATGCTGGCCGAGGTGGACAACCCCGAGGGCCTGCGCACGGTGCTGGGCGGCTTCGGGGCCTTCTTCGGGCTGATCGCCGGGGTGTTCTTCGGCCAGCTGCGCCGCAGCCTGATGCGCCAGGTGCGCAGCATGCCCACCGACCTGCTGGTCAGCCGCGCCGTTGGGCTGATTCTCGGCCTGCTGGTGGCCAACCTGCTGCTGGCACCGATCCTGCTGCTCCCCCTGCCCTGGGAGGTGGTGTTCGTGAAGCCCCTAGCAGCGGTGCTGAGCAACGTGTTTTTCGGCGTGTCCGGCTACAACCTGGCCGAGGTGCATGGCCGCACCCTGCTGCGCCTGTTCAACCCCAGCAGCACCGAGGCCCTGCTGGTGGCCGAAGGGGTGCTGCAGCCTGCCAGCGCCAAGATCCTCGACACCAGCGTGGTGATCGATGGGCGCCTGCGCGGCCTGCTCGACTCCGGTGTGCTGGAGGGCCAGGTGATCGTGGCCCAGTGCGTGATCGACGAACTCCAGGCCCTGGCCGATTCCAGCAATGCCGAGAAGCGCGGCCGCGGCCGCCGCGGCCTCAAGCTGCTCACCGAGCTGCGCGAGCAGTACGTGCGCCGCCTGGTGGTGAACAGCACCCGCTACGAGGGCAAGGGGGTGGACGACAAGCTGCAGGCCCTCACCGCCGACACCGGCGGCACCCTGCTCACCACCGACTACAACCTGGCCAAGGTGGCCGAGCTGAAGAGCCTCAAGGTGCTCAACCTCAGTGAGCTGGTGATCGCCCTGCGGCCCGAGGTGCAGCCCGGCGATGAGTTCCAGCTCAAGATCGCCCGTGAGGGCAAGGAGGCCGACCAGGGCGTGGGCTACCTGGATGACGGCACCATGGTGGTGGTGGAGGGAGCCCGCGAGAACATCGGCGAGCGCCTGCCGGTGGTGGTCACCGGCGCCCTGCAGAACCCAACCGGCCGCATCGTCTTCGCCCGGCGCGAGCCCGTGCTCCATGCCACCGCCACCGAGGCGGGCAGCCATGGCAACGAGCGGGGGGGGGAGCGATCCACACCTCCCGCCAGCAAGCGCAAGCCGAGGGCCTCCCGCTAGGCTCCGATCCAGTGCCTGTCAGGGTCAACGGATGTCGGTGTCAGCTCCTTACTACGGCGATTCCGCCGTGATGCGCACACCGCCGCCGGACCTCCCCTCCCTGCTGCTCAAGGAGCGGATTGTGTATCTGGGCTTGCCGCTGTTCAGCGACGACGAGGCCAAGCGCCAGATGGGCATCGATGTGACCGAGCTGATCATCGCGCAACTGCTCTATCTGGAGTTCGACAACCCAGACAAGCCCATTTTCTTCTACATCAACTCCACCGGCACCTCCTGGTTCACAGGCGATGCGATCGGCTTCGAAACCGAGGCCTTCGCCATTGCTGACACGATCAGTTATGTGAAGCCACCGGTGCACACCATCTGCATCGGCCAGGCGATGGGCACCGCGGCGATGATCCTCAGCGCCGGCACCAAGGGACAGCGGGCGGCCCTGCCCCACGCCACGATCGTGCTGCACCAACCCCGCAGCGGCGCCCGCGGTCAGGCCAGCGACATCCAGATCCGGGCCCAGGAAGTGCTGCACAACAAGCGCACCATGCTGGGCATGCTGGCCACGAACACCGGCCGCAGCGTTGAGGAGCTCTCCCGCGACTCCGACCGCATGACCTACCTCACCGCCGACCAGGCCCTGGAGTACGGACTGATCGACCGCGTGCTCACCAGCCAGAAGGACCTCCCCAGCGGCACCCCCCTGGCCGCCCAGCGCAGCCCCGCCGGCATCGGCTGATCCGGGCCCAGGGCCCACCCCCCAGTTCACTCCACCACCAACACCCGCCGCCTCCCAGCCATGCCCATCGGCACCCCCAGCGTTCCCTACCGCCTGCCCGGCAGCCAGTACGAGCGTTGGGTTGACATCTACACCCGCCTCGGCGTGGAGCGGATCCTCTTCCTCGGCTCGGAAGTGAATGACGCCGTGGCCAATGCGCTGGTCGCCCAGATGCTGTACCTCGACTCCGAGGACAACTCCAAGCCGATCTACGTGTACATCAATTCACCGGGAGGATCGGTGACGGCGGGTCTGGCCATCTATGACACGATGCAGTACGTCAAGAGTGACGTGGTGACCATCTGCGTGGGCCTGGCTGCCTCCATGGGGGCCTTCCTGCTGGCGGCCGGCACGAAGGGCAAGCGGCTGGCCCTGCCCCACAGCCGGATCATGATCCACCAGCCCCTCGGGGGCACCAGCCAGCGCCAGGCCAGCGACATCGCCATCGAGGCGAAGGAGATCCTGCGGATCAAGGACATGCTCAACCACAGCATGGCCGACATGACTGGCCAGAACTTCGAAAAGATCCAGAAGGACACCGATCGCGACTACTTCCTCAGCGCCGCCGAGGCCAAGGAGTACGGCCTGATCGATCGGGTGATCGCCCACCCCAGCGAGGCCTGAGCCGGCCGGCCGGCGGCCCTTGCGTAAGCTCGAACACTGCTCCCCGCCCTCAGCTTCAGCCCGGATGGCCCAGCTCTTCTACGACTCCGATGCCGATCTCAGCCTGCTGGCGGGCAAGACGGTGGCCATCATCGGCTACGGCTCCCAGGGCCATGCCCACGCCCTGAACCTCAAGGACAGCGGCGTTGCCGTGGTGGTGGGTCTGTACGAGGGCAGCCGTTCCGCCGAAAAGGCGAGGGCCGATGGCCTCGAGGTGCTCAGCGTGGCCGCTGCCTGCGCCAAGGCCGACTGGATCATGGTGCTGCTGCCCGATGAGATCCAGAAGGCGATCTACGAGGCGGAGATTGCTCCCCACCTCAGCGCCGGCAAGGTGCTGAGCTTCGCCCATGGCTTCAACATCCGCTTCGGGCTGATCCAGCCCCCGGCCGAGGTGGACGTGGTGATGATCGCCCCGAAGGGTCCCGGCCACACCGTGCGCTGGGAATACCAGAACGGCATGGGTGTGCCGGCCCTGTTTGCGGTGCAGCAGGACGCCAGCGGCAACGCCCGTGCCCTGGCCATGGCCTACGCCAAGGGCATCGGCGGCACCCGCGCCGGCATCCTCGAAACCAACTTCAAGGAGGAAACCGAAACCGACCTGTTCGGCGAGCAGGCCGTGCTCTGCGGTGGCCTCAGCGAACTGGTGAAGGCAGGCTTTGAAACCCTGGTGGAGGCGGGCTATCAGCCCGAGCTGGCCTATTTCGAGTGCCTGCACGAGGTGAAGCTGATCGTGGATCTGATGGTGAAGGGCGGCCTCACCGCCATGCGCGATTCGATCTCCAACACCGCCGAATACGGCGACTATGTGAGCGGCCCGCGCCTGATCACCGCCGCCACCAAGGCCGAGATGAAGCGCATCCTGGCCGACATCCAGGACGGCACCTTCGCCCGCAACTTCGTGGCCGAGTGCGAGGCCGGCAAGCCCGAGATGGCCAAGATCCGCCAGCGGGACGCCGAGCATCCGATCGAGCAGGTGGGCACAGGTCTGCGGGCCATGTTCTCCTGGCTCAAGGCAGCCTGATTCCCCCCTCCCTGCTCTGGGGCAGCACCCAGGCAGGGGGCAGCCTCACCCTGGCTTCCACGGCCTGGCTGGTGAGCGGGCTCAGCCCCTCACCGCTGCTCAACAGCCTGCTGCCGGCCCTCGGCACCCTGCCGGCCCTGCTGCCGCTGCGGCGTCGTGCCTGGGCCTATGCCCTGCAGCTGCTGGCGGTGCTGGCACTGCTGGCGGTGGCAGCGGCCCAGGCGCTGCAGTGGCTGCCTGCGCCGTTGCTGCTGGCGGCATCGCTGCTGGCCGTGCTGCTGTTCGCCCTCGGCGCTGAACTCTCCGGGCTGCCCCTGCAGCGGCGACTGCTGCGCCAGCCGGGCAGCTCGATCGAGCAGCTGCGGCGCGGCTCCGACCTGGGCTCCCTGGTGGGCTATCTGCTCACGGCCCTGCTGTTCCCGGCAGCCCTGCAGTTCGGGCCGGCCCTGCTGCTGTTGCTGCCACTGGGGCTGCTGCTGGCCGTGCGGGGCCGGGGCAGGGGCCCCGCGGTCGCCGAGGGTGAGCTCCCGAAGGCTCCGGCTCAGACCATCCCCTTCAGCCGGCTCTGCGCACTGCAGGGCCTGCTCTTCGGGGGTCTGTTCGCCCTGTTACCCCTGTGGGTGCGGGCGGTGGGCGAGGGCGACTGCTTTGATTTCGCCATGCTGCTGGCGGCCTACGGGCTCGGCCGGGGCTTGACGGGACTGCTGCCGCCCCTGAACGGGCCGCTGCGCTATGGCCTGATGGCGGTCCTGCTGGGGACGTCCCAGCTGGTTCCGGGCTGGAGCGCGGTGCTGCTGTTCCTGCCCCTGGGGGGGCTGGCCGCGGCCAGTGATGCCGCCCTGGTGGGAGCCCTGGGCCCCCTGGGAGACGCCCCCCTGCGCTGGACGGTGCTGCAGCGCTCCGGGGCGGTGGGCGGCCTGGCCGGCAGCCTCGGCATGGGTCTGCTGAGCCAGCTGCTCGGCCTCGGCCTGGCCCTGCCGCTGCAGCTGCTGGCCTTCGCGGCGCTGGCCTGGCCCCTGGGCCGCTGCCGCTGATCCCGTTGATCCCGCCGATCCCACTTTCACGCTGATGCCGCTGCTGCTGGTGTTGCAGGTGCTCACGGCCGCCCTGCTCGATCGCGGCCTGGGCGATCCCCAGCGCTGGCTCCATCCGGTGCAGGTGATGGGCTGGGGCATTGCCCGGCTGCGACGGCTGGCCGAGGGCTGGGCCGCCGGCCGCCCCGGCCGGCTGCGCCTGGCCGGGGCGGCGATCACGCTGCTGGTGGTGGGGCTCAGCGGTGCTGCCGGCTGGCTGCTGGAGCGCTGGGCGGCCCAGAGCGCCCTGGGGGTGGCGGTGCTGGTGGTGGGGCTGGCCAGCGCCCTGGCCGGCCGCAGCCTCGACGACGCCGTGAACGGGGTGCTGGCGCTGCTGCCGGCGGCGGATCCGGAGCCGGCCCGGCGGCAGCTGGGGCGCATCGTGGGCCGCGACACCGACCAGCTCAGCAGGGAGGAGATCCTGCGCGCCCTGGCAGAAACCGCCAGTGAGAACGCCGTGGACGGCCTGTTCGCTCCCCTGTTCTGGATGCTGGCCGGGGCGGTTCTGAGCCCGTTGGCACCGGGCCTGCCTGGTCCTCTGGCCCTGGGCTGGAGCTTCAAGGCGGCCAGCACCCTCGATTCGATGCTGGGCTACCGCCGCGGCAGCCTGGCCTGGCTGGGCACGGCCGGAGCCCGGCTCGACGACCTGCTGGTGTGGCTGCCCTGCCGCCTGGTGGCCGTGAGCCTGCCGCTCGCCGCCGGCCAGGGGCTGGCGGGAGCCTGGCGGGGGCTGGAGCTCGCCCTGCGGGATGGAGCGCCCGATCCCTCGCCGAATGCGGGGGTGTCCCAGGCGGCCTATGCCCACGCCGTGGGGGTGCAGCTGGGGGGCAGCAACCGCTATGGCGGCTGCCTGCGCCGCAAACCGCTGCTGGCGCAGGGCCGGCCGGCAGCGGATGCCGCTGCTGTGCGGCGCATGCTGCGGCTGTCGCTGCGGCTGCAAGCGCTCTGGCTGGCCGCAGCCCTTCTGGTGGCGGGGCTGCCGCCTTTCATCACGAAAGCTCTCAGCTGATTGCCCGGATGGACGGATCCTGCCGAAGCTGCGGGCACGTCCCAGGGCCCATGCCGATTCGCGACCTCCTTGAAGAAGCCCTCCAGGAGCCGGACATCGGGACCACAGCCTGCTTCCGGTGGCATGCCACACCCGTGGGCATCGCCGCGCTCTGGCATGCCGGCACCGCACCCTCGGCCCCGCCCTATGAGGACGCCCTCAAGGAGGCCTTGCAGGTGGGGCTCGACCTCAGCCGCGAGGAGCGGGAATTTCACCAGATCAGCTCAGGACTGGTGCTGCTGTTTCATTCCTGAGGCAGCGGCGGTGGCAGGCGGCGAGACCGGAGCCGGAACGCCGAACACCGGTGTCCATTCGTGCAGGGTCCAGCTCACACATCCCTGCTCGATCAGGGGATCGTGGCGCACCAGCCGGGAGGCCTGATCCCACGACCCGGCCCAGAACAGCAGCATGCCGCCGGCACCCTCAGCACCACGGCGGTCGGCCCAGTAGCCACTCACGGGGCGATGGCCCTGGGCTTCGAGCTCAGCCAACCAGGCCAGATGCAACGGCACCACCGCATCGAAGTGGGCCTTGTCCACCAGACCCTCCTCCAGCTTCACAAACCAGGGCATCGCTCCGCCCACCTGCGACTTCGGGCACTCTGCTACCCCTGAGCCCCAGCGGAGGCGTCACTCCACACTCGCCTGGCTGCGCAGACCTTCCAGCAGATCGGCCAGCAGAGACGTCATCTCAACGGGCAAGGGCACGGCGGGTTCAGCATTGGCGGCCAGCACCACCACCGCGCAGGTGTCCATCAGCCTGGAGGCCTCCTGGGCACTGAGGGACATCAGAAACTGACCGTCGTACTGGGTGATGCGCATCGCCCTCGACGAGCAACCTGGCCATCCAGACGCTAGGGCGTTCAGCAGGAGGCCGCCACGAAAGCGGCGACCCACCAGAGCCCACCCTGGAGTAGGCCTGATCCTGAGAAAGCCCGTTCACGCTCTGTAATACAATCTTTCACGAAGACGTTCCTCTGGGCGGGCACCCTCTTGGGTACCGCCTTTTTTCTTGCCTGGTCCTGGGGCGCCGTTGGGCACGCCCAGCGGTGCTGGCTCAGGGGGTTGGTGGGGCTGGCTTGAACAGCAGCAGCTTGCGCCCCTGTCCGTCCTGGAGCAGCAGGTTGCGCTTGTCGATGCTCCAGCGGCGCACCTGGCCCAGCGCCTCCATGTAGCGCTGCTCCATGGCCATCAGCGCAGCTGGGCAGGCCATCTTGGTGCTGGCCAGCTCGGAAAAGCGGAGTTGTTCGCCCTCGAGCTGGAAGCCGCCGATGAGCCGGTTGCAGCCGCCGCTGCCACTCACCCGGTCGGCGTCGGCATCGAGCCGCAGCTCAGGGCCATCCCCATCCTGCAGGGCCTGCAGCCTCCAGAGCGTGCCCCTCAGGCTGGGCCCGGGCGCTGGGGCAGCCGAAGGCATGGCGGCGCCATCGGTCTTCGGGCAGCCCTCGCCGGGGTGCACCCCCACGAAACGCTCCACCACCAGGGTGCGCCGCAGCCCCTGACCGGGCTCGGCGGAGGGGCGCTGGCTGATCAGTCCCTCCAGATTCACCAGCAGCGGCTGGCCGGCCGATCCCGCCGCCTGGGCCCCCAGGTAGGCCCGCTCCAGCGCCAGATAGTCGGCCTCCATCGACACCGGCAGGCGCGCGCCGGTGGCACAGAGCCGGATGCTGGCGGCATCGGCCAGGTAGCGGAACATCCCCTGCAGATGGAGGCGGGGCTCAATCGGCTCCGCTGCCGGCAGCCGCATCAGGCGATCGTTCAGGGATGAGCGGATCGGCTCACCCTGCAGGTCGAGCTTGCGCAGGGCGGCACCGCCGTCGATGGGTTGCAGCAGCACGGGTGCTTCCCGGCCGCCCCGCAGCACCAGGCGAGGCCCCTGCGGCTCCAGGCGCCAGCGGCCGATGTCATCAAAGCTGTTGGGGGCAGGGCGATCCAGAAAAGTCTGGCGCAGCTGGAAGCTGCCATCGCTGAACAGGTCCACCTGCCAGCGGCTGCGGCCGCTGGCGGCGGGCAGTTCGCCGCGCCAGCTGGCCGGCAGACGGCCGAGGGCTGCCTGCGCGGATGGCTGGCGGCCCGTGGGGCTCAGATCACCCTCGCTGTAGGGGATGGAGAAACGAAAAGGCGGCTGGCCGGCGGGCTCCAGGCGCACCTGGCCCAGCGGAGTGGCGGGGGCATCGACCCGGGCGATGTCCTCGATCACCACCTCAAACACCGCATCGGGAGGCAGGGCGATCCGCTCCCGGTCACTGCCCGTGCCCGAGAGCGTGCCGGCCTGGGCGGGGGCCTGCAGCACCAGCGCCGCCGTGAGGATCCCTCCAACCAGGCAAACAGGGCTGTGATGCTTCATGGCCAGGCTGATGGACAACGGGGTCTCGGAGCGGGGCCTGGAAGTCGGGTGGGAAACGGAGAGGGTGGGATTCGAACCCACGGAAGGTTGCCCTTCAAACGATTTCGAGTCGTTCGCTTTCGACCACTCAGCCACCTCTCCAGCCAGGAGCCCGAAGCTCCGGCCACGACTTTACGGACCGCTCAGCCCCAGCCCTGCTGCAGCCAGCCCCGCGGGCCGCTGGCGCTCCAGCCCGGCGGGGCATCGGCCGGCCCGCCGCCGCTCAGCCAGATGGCTCCGCGGCTGGCGGCGGTCACGGCCTGGCGCTCGGGCCGCCGCGGCAGCACCCCCAGCCAGATGCCGTCCCAAGCCTTGGCTTCGGTGGCCCGCCAGGCCCTGAGGGCCTGGCGGTCGGGTAGCAGCAGCCAGCGCCGCTGCCCCAGCACGAGGCTGATGGCCCGGCTGTCGGCGCTGAGGGGCTCGGCCACCAGCCCTGGGCTGCCCAGCCACTGGCCAGGCTGCAGCGGCAGGCTGCCATCGGCACTGGCCAGCACCAGCCCCGCCTGGGCCTGCCAGCAGGCGGGCTCGGCCGGGGCCACGGGATCCAGCAGCAGAGCCCAGTCCAGGCGGGGGATGCCGAAACCGGTGGCGAGCTGGCGGGCCTGACGGCAACTGAAGCCATCGGCCTGGAGGCTCACCAGCGCCGCCCGGCCCTGGTGGCGGGCCAGCAGCAGGTCGCGGTGGCCCTGGTGCACCAGCACGAGCTGGTCGGCCCGCAGCAGGGCCAGGTGGCCCAGGGCCGCCAGCAGCAGCAGCGCCGGCGCCAGCCGGCGGCCCAGCCGCGGCAGGCCCGCGGGGCCCGGCAAACTCAGCCCCAGCAGACCTGCGGCGAGCAGCAGCACCAGCAGGGGCTCCGGCCTGCCCAGCTGCCACTGGGCCATGGGCAGCGCCGCGAAGCCCTTCACCACGAGCACCAGCAGGCCAGAGCACCAGGCCACCGGCGGCAACAGCAGGCCGAGCAGGGGAGGCACCAGCACGGCCACCAGGGCCAGGGCCATCGCCCCCAGGGTGAGGGGGGTGAGCAGCGGCGCCGCCACCAGATTGGCCGGCACGGCGTAGAGGGGCACCACGCCGAAGTGGAACAGCTGCAGCGGCAGGGTCCAGAGCGAGGCGGCGAGGGGCACGGCGCTGGCGGCGGCGAGCCAGCCCGGGCACCAGGGCGGCAGCCGGCGGCGCAGGCCCTGCTCCAGGGGAGAGGCGCAGACCACGAGAGCGGCCGTGGCCACCACGCTGAGCTGGAAGCCCACATCGGCCAGCCACTCGGGCCGCCACAGCAACAGAATCAGGGCACTGGCCATCAGGATCCCAAAGGGCCGCCCGCGGCCGCCGCTCTCCAGCACCGCCAGGGCCAGGCCGCCCATCAGCACGGCCCGCAGCACCGAGGGCTGCGGGCCGGCCAGCAGCACGAACAGCAGCATGGCCGCGCCAGCCAGCCCCAGCCGCGGCCAGCGCGGCAGGCGGCGCCCCAGGGGGAGCACCGCTCCCAGCAGCACGCTGAGATGGAAGCCGGAGGCGGCCAGGGCATGGGAGAGTCCCGCGGCGCGGAAGGCCTCCTTGAGCTCCAGCGGCAGGGGCACCCGCGCGCTGCCGAGCACCAGGGCCGCCAGCAGCCCGCCCCGCTCCGCTCCCACGCCAGCCAGCAGCCGCTGGGCCAGCTGGCGGCGCAGGTCGGCCAGGGGAGTTGGGGGACGGGCCAGCACCGTGGCCTGCTCCACCTGCAGCTGGGTGGCCGCCCCCTGGCGCCGCAGCCGCTCCGCCGGCCCGGCCAGGAGCGGGTGGGGAGCCGGCTGAGGCTGCCTGAGCCGGCCATGGGCCTCGACGCGCCAGCCCTGCTGGAGGCCGCCGCAGGAGGCCAGGCGCAGCTCGGTGCGCCCCTGGGGCAGCTGCAGCAGGGCCCGGCAGGTCCCATCCGGCCCCGTCGGCTGGGGATCACTGAGCAGGGTGCCGCGCAGCGTCACGACCAGTGGAGCGCCGCCACCAGCCCCTGGGGCATCGAGCTGCCACACCGGATCCCCGGGGGCCGCCAGGGGCGGCGTGAGCGACACCCACAGGGCCCGCAGCAGCACCAGCGCCACCAGGGCCGCCCAGACGATCCGCCGCCGCCTGGGGCGCGACCGCGATGGTGGCACTGGCACGGGCTCTCGCAGCGGGCCTGAGGGCAATCCCATGGCCCCAGCGTTGCCACGGCGGCTTCATGCCCTCTGCCGCCCCCGGGCCAACCCTCAGCTGCCGGGCAGCCGCAGCAGCAGGTCGCACAGCTGCTCGCTGGGGAGCTCCCTCTGCAGCAGGGGCTCCACCAGGGCGGCCAGAGGCCGCAGCCGGCAGGGCCAGATCTGGCGCTCGCTGCTGCGCCCCAGCTGGAAACTGCCCAGCAGCAGCACCGCCAGCAGCAGGCGCCGACGCAGGGGCGTCACGCCACGGGCTGCGGGGCCTGGGCCTCGAGCCAGGCCTGGCGCCGCTCGGGGCTGAGCAGCGGGAAGCCCAGCGCCGTGCGCTCCGCCAGCCAGGCCTCGGCCACCTGGCGGGCCAGCACGCGGATGCGGCCGATCGTGGCCGTGCGCTCGGTCACCGAGATCACGCCGCGGGCCTCCAGCAGGTTGAAGGTGTGGCTGCACTTGAGCACGTAATCCAGCGCCGGGGCCGGCAGGCCCCGCTCCACCAGATCGCCGGCCTCGGCCTCGTAGAGGGCGAACAGCTGCTGCAGCCGCTCGGGGTTGGAGGCCTCGAAGTTGTAGGTGCACTGGCCCTTCTCGAAGGGCAGCCAGATGTCGCCGTAGCTGCGCACGCCGTTCCAGGCGAGATCCCAGATGCTCTCCACGTCCTGCAGATACATGGCCAGACGCTCGAGGCCATAGGTGATCTCGATCGACACCGGCCGGCAGTCGAGCCCGCCGCACTGCTGGAAGTAGGTGAACTGGGTCACCTCCATGCCATCGAGCCACACCTCCCAGCCCACGCCCCAGGCGCCGAGGGTGGGGGATTCCCAGTTGTCCTCCACGAAGCGGATGTCGTGGTCGGCGGCGCGGATGCCCAGGGTCTCCAGGGAAGCCAGGTAGGTCTCCTGGATGGCATCGGGCGACGGCTTGATCAGCACCTGGTACTGGAAGTAGTGCTGGGCCCGGTTGGGGTTGTCGCCGTAGCGGCCGTCGGTGGGGCGGCGGCAGGGCTCGGGGTAGGCCACCGCCCAGGGCTCGGGCCCGATCGCCCGCAGCACCGTGTGCGGACTCATGGTGCCGGCGCCCTTCTCGGTGTCGTAGGGCTGCAGGATCAGACAGCCCTGCTCAGCCCAGAAGCGGTTGAGGGTGCTGATGATGTCCTGGAAGTGCATCGGGGCCTGGTGCCCGGCGGAGGGGGCAGAGAGGGAAGGGGCTTGGCCAGCGAACCGGCGCCGAACAACGTTGCCATGGCACAGCACCCTCTGGAGACGGCGCCAGCCCCGGCAGCCATTTGACAAGGGCAGGCCGGAGCTCGACAGTGAGCCGATCAGATCGGCCCTGAGCGTTGAAGTTTGTCGTCGGCACCCACCACAAGACCGGCTCGAAATTTTTCAGCAAAACCCTCAAAACCCTGAAGCGCCTCACGGGCCTACGGCTCTGGCTCGACACCAAGCACAATCAGCGCCAGCTGCGCCTGCCGGAGCAGTGGGATTGCTAGTTCCAGAACAACTGCCGCTGGCGCCTCGATCTCGACGCTCTTGACTTCAGGGGAATCCACAGCACCCGCAACCCGGCCCGGTTGATTCTCTCCTCGGTGCGCTACCACCTCAGAACAGACGAGCGCTGGGCCCATAAGCCGCAGCAGGAATTTTCCGGCCTCACCTATGCCGAAAAACTCAGATCCCTGAACTCACTGGACGACCAGATCTGCGTTGAGATCGAGCATGTGGCCGGCCGCACGATCCGCCGCATGCTGGAGGTGAACGCCGATCCGCGCTTCCTGCCTGTGGATCTCGATCGCATCTCCAGCGACCCCGAAATGGACGACCTGAAGACCTGCCACAGCTTCTGCGGCCTGCAGCGCTGGTTTGCACTGGACACCTGGCTGGAGGCCTGCCCAGCCATCTGACCTCCAGCCCCGCTGACCTGGCCGAGAGCCTGGAGCTGTTCGGCCCCGGGGCCTGGCGACCCACTCAGGCCTGCAGCTCCAGCAGGCCCATCAATC
This sequence comes from Cyanobium sp. NS01, assembly GCF_014280235.1. Classification (NCBI taxonomy): domain Bacteria; kingdom Bacillati; phylum Cyanobacteriota; class Cyanophyceae; order Synechococcales; family Prochlorococcaceae; genus Cyanobium; species Cyanobium sp. NS01. Next base: position 2,103,822 of record NZ_CP047940.1, read on the forward strand.
CAGCCGCCAGGGGCCGGTGATGCACCCGGCGGAAGCCGAGCCGGCGGGCCAGGCGTTCCTGCTCGGCGCCTGTGGGCAAGCGGGCCAGGCTGGGCTCGAGGTAGGCGTAGTGCTCCTCCAGGCCGGCCAGGCTGGCGGCCGGCACCACCAGGCCACGCAGGCAGAGCTTCTGCAGGCCCGCCGTGAGCCGCCCCTGCAGGCCAGCGCCATCCGGGCGGTTGAAATCCAGCACGGCGGCCCGCCCGCCGGGCCGCAGCAGGCGCCGCACCTCCGCCAGCCCCGCGGCGGGATCGGCCAGGTTGCGCAGCCCGTAGGCCATGGCCACGCCCGCCGCCATCCCGTCCGGCAGACCACTGGCCAGGGCATCGCCCTGGCGCCACTCCAAGACCAGCCAGGGGGCGCGGGCGGAACGGCGGGCCGCCAGCTGCAGGGGCGCCGCGGCGGCATCCAGACCGATCACCCTGCCGGCAGGGCGCACCCTTGAGGCCAGCACCAGGGCCAGATCGCCCGTGCCGCAGCAGAGATCGAGCAGGGTCTGACCCGGACGCGGGCTCAGCCAGGCGATCGCCTGGCACTTCCACACCCGGTGCAGGCCGAGGCTGAGCAGGTCGTTGAGGAGGTCGTAGCGCGGGGCAATCTGCTCGAACAGGCTCTGAACCTGCTGCGGCTGCCCCGGCTCAAAGCTGCCCATCCCAGGGGAACACCAGTGAATCCGGCAGCATCTCAGGCAGTGACACGGCGTCGAGGCTGACGCCACCCGGCGGCGACGACTCCAGACTCAGCACCGGCAGCCGCTGGGGGGCCGTGACCATGATCACCGTCACGGTGGCCAGGCCCACGGCGGCGGAGCACACCATGCAGCCGGCCAGCATCAGGGAGAACTCCTGGCGGTCATTGGCGGCCTGCATCAGCTGCAGCGCCCAGGCCACCAGGGCCACCACGGCCACCAGCATCACCAGCGGCAGCACGGTGGCGTAGGGGGGTGGCAAGGGGTGGAAGAACATCTCTGGCGCTGGCCTGCCGTGGAGGGAAGCACGAGCGGAACGCCACGCCATCTTCCGTAACCAAAGTAACAAGCCGTTACGTCCCGGCGTGACGATGCGGCAGGGGCCTGATCGGCAGGCCCCTGGCCAGCAGATCGGTCTTGATCGCCTCCACGCTGAGAATGCCGTCGTGGAGCAGGGAGGCCAGCAGGGCCGCCGAGGCGCCGCCGCCGCCTGGCCCGTCCGACAGCGCCGCAGCGATGTGGTCGAGACAGCCGGCCCCGCCGGAGGCGATCACGGGCACCGCCACCGCCTCGGCCACGGCGCGGGTGAGGGGCAGGTCGTAGCCGGCCTGGGTGCCGTCCCCATCCATCGAGGTGAGCAGGATCTCGCCGGCCCCCAGGGCCACCACCCGCCGCGCCCAGGCCAGGGCATCGAGCCCGGTGTTCTCGCGGCCCCCCTTCACGTACACATCCCAGCCCGGCCGCTCGCCGGCGCCGCGGCGGCGAGCATCGATCGCCACCACGATGCACTGCACCCCGAAGCGCTCGGCGCCGCGGCTCACCAGTTCGGGATCGCGCACGGCGGCGGAGTTGAGGCTCACCTTGTCGGCGCCGGCCCGGAGCAGGGCCGTGATCCCCTCCACGCTGGCGATGCCGCCGCCCACGGTGAAGGGGATCGTCACCGCCTCGGCGGTGCGCTGCACCAGTTCCACCAGGGTGGAGCGGCCCTGGTGGCTGGCGGCGATGTCGAGGAACACGAGCTCATCGGCACCGGCGGCGCTGTAGCGGCAGGCCAGCTCCACGGGGTCGCCGGCATCGCGCAGACCGACGAAATTGATGCCCTTCACCACCCGGCCATCGGCCACGTCGAGGCAGGGAATGATGCGCTTGGCAACCATGGCGGAGGGGCAGGCCGGTGGGTGCGCACCATGCTGGGCCAGTGCAGCCTCAGGGCAGCGGTCCAACGGCTCTTCGCTGTTAAGGTTGCTGGACTTTGACTGTCTCGACGGTGATGGTGCATGCAGCCCCGATCACGATCGGCTCCAAGGTGCGCGTGCTGCGTGTGCGTGATCGCATCCCCGCCGTTCTGGTCGAGGCCCTCAAGAGCGACCCCACCGGCACGGTGACCGGCTTCCGCACCGTGGATGGCCAGGGCATCGGCCTGGTGGTGGATCTCGGCGCCGGCCAGAGCGCCTGGTTCTTCGACGATGAAGTCACCCTCGCCTGAAACCGGCCTTGACCAACAGCCCAAACCCTGAGGCCCCAAGGGGTTCGGCGGCCCGTCAGCTGCTGGGCATGAAGGGTGCCGGCGGCAGCAGCAGCATCTGGAAGATCCGGCTGCAGCTGATGAAGCCGGTCACCTGGATTCCCCTGATCTGGGGCGTGCTCTGTGGCGCGGCCGCTTCGGGCCAGTTCACCTGGACCCTGCCGAACGTGGCCGCTTCGATCGCCTGCATGCTGATGAGCGGCCCGCTGCTGGCGGGCTACACCCAGACGATCAACGACTACTACGACCGCGACATCGACGCGATCAACGAGCCCTACCGGCCCATTCCCTCCGGCGCCATTCCCCTGCCCCAGGTGAAGCTTCAGATCTGGGTGCTGCTGCTGGCAGGCCTGGCCGTGGCCTGGGGGCTGGACCGCTGGGCCGGCCACACCACGCCGGTGCTGCTGCTGCTGGCCCTGGGGGGCTCCTTCGTGAGCTTCATCTATTCAGCCCCGCCCCTGAAGCTCAAGCAGAACGGCTGGCTCGGCAACTACGCCCTGGGCGCCAGCTACATCGCCCTGCCCTGGTGGGCTGGACAGGCCCTGTTCGGCCACCTCACCTGGACCACCGCCCTGCTCACCCTGGCCTACTCCCTGGCCGGCCTCGGCATTGCCGTGGTGAACGACTTCAAGAGCGTGGAGGGCGACCGGGCCCTGGGGCTGCAATCCCTGCCTGTGGTGTTCGGCATCACCGGCGCAAGCTGGATCAGCGCCGCCATGATTGATGTGTTCCAGCTGGCCATGGTGGCGGTGCTGATCGCCATCGGCCAGCACTTCGCCGCCGTGCTGCTGGTGTTGCTGATCGTGCCCCAGATCACCTTTCAGGATGTGTGGCTGCTGCGCGATCCGGTGGCCTTCGATGTGAAGTATCAGGCCAGCGCCCAGCCGTTCCTGGTGCTGGGCATGTTGGTCACAGCCCTGGCCATCGGCCACAGCGCCCTGGTGGCATGAGGTGAGCACCGCCGTTCCTGCCAAAGCGCGCCAGCCCCGCCGTACGGGAGGCGGCAAGCGCAACCTGGTGATCATCGCCGCAGTGGCCACCACCCTCGGTGCTGGGGTGGCCGTGGGCCAGGCGGCGTTGGTGGCCAGCTTCGACAGCCTGCTGCCGGATGCCCGCGGCATCAACCACTTCAACCGGCCCGGCACCCTCACCATCCTCGCGGCCGATGGCCAGGTGGTGCACAAGGTGGGCCCGGTGTCGCGGGAGAAGCTCTCCGCCAGCTCGATCCCGCCCCTGGTGGAGCAGGCCTTCGTGGCGGCGGAAGACCGTCGCTTCTACCAGCACGACGGCATCGACCCCACCGGCATCGCCCGGGCCATGGTGCGCAACATCTCGCGCGGCTCGGTGGAGGAGGGAGCCAGCACGATCACCCAGCAGCTGGCCCGCACCGTGTTCCTCAGCCAGGACCGCACCATCGCCCGCAAGCTGAAGGAAGCGGCCCTGGCCAGCAAGCTCGAGCGCCAGCTCAGCAAACGCCAGATCCTCACCGAGTATCTGAATCTGGTGTATCTGGGCTCCAGCGCCTACGGGGTGGCGGATGCGGCCTGGATCTACTTCTCCAAGGCTCCCAGCGACCTCAACCTGGCGGAGGCCGCCCTGATCGCCGGGCTGCCCCCCGCCCCCTCGGTGTACTCGCCGCTGGTGAACCCCGATCTGGCCCTGCAACGCCGGGCGATCGTGCTGCGCCGCATGCGCGAGGAGGGCTACATCACGCTGGCCCAGCAGATGGAGGCCGAGGGCTCACCCCTGGCCCTCAAACCGGCCGACCCCAAATACTGGGTGAGCCAGGCACCCTTCTTCAGCACCTGGGTGGAACAGGAGCTCACCGAGGTGCTCACCCCCGAGCAGCTGGAGGTGGGCGGGGTGACGGTGCGCAGCAGCGTCAATCTCGACTGGCAGGAACAGGCCCAGAAGGCGATCACGGCATCCACCCCCGGCGGCCTGGAGGGGGCCCTGGTGGCCATGGAGCCCGGCACCGGGCTGGTGCGGGCCATGGTGGGCGGCCGCGACTACGAAGAAAGCCAGTTCAACCGGGCCACCCAGGCCCTGCGCTCCACCGGCTCCACGTTCAAGCTGTTCGTGTATCTCACAGCCCTCAAGGAGGGCATGCGACCGGAGCGCACGGTGGAGGACCGCAGGCGCTGTTTTGCCGGCTATTGCCCCAAGAACTTCAGCAAGGGCTTCCTGGGCAAGATCACGATGGTGCGAGCCTTCCAGAACTCGGTGAACACCGTGGCGGTGGGGCTGCTGCAGGAGGTGGGCTTCGACAAGGTGATCGCCACGGCCCGCAGCCTGGGCATCACCCAGCCCCTGGGCAAGTTCTATCCCCTTGCTCTGGGCGCAGAGGAGGACAGGGTGCTCGACATGACCGCCGCCTACGCCGCCATCAACAACCGGGGCGTGTTTGTGAAGCCCACGCCGTTCGAGGAGATCCTCGGCCCCGATGGCGAACTGCTCTGGAGCCGCCGCACCGACGGGGACCCCGGCCGCAGGGCCGTGGACAGCACGATCGCCGACGCCATGACCTGGATGCTGCAGCAGGTGGTGCGCGGTGGCACCGGCGGCCCCGCCTCCCTCGGCCGGCACCCCGTGGCCGGCAAGACCGGAACCTCGGAAGGGGGCCGCGACCTCTGGTTCATCGGCTCGATCCCCCAGCTCACCACGGGCGTGTGGCTCGGCTACGACAACAGCCGCGAGACCAAGAGCACCAGCGTGGTGGCCGCCTATACCTGGCGGCGCTTCATGGGCGCGATCACCAAAGACCTGCCGGTGCAGGCGTTCCCGCCCAAACCCGCCCTCGCTGACACCTTCAAGAAGCCCGCCAAACCGGCCCGGCCGAGCAGCCCGCGCCAGGCCCCCAGGTCCGATGCGCCGGCGCAGCGTGCCCCCAGGAATGAGGCCCCGCAAGATCCCGCCTCCACGGGCGAACCGGAATCGTCCTGGACCCCGCCGCCCCGCTCGGCTGAACCACCGGCCCGCCCGGCAGCAGAGCGAGCACCAGCCGCCGCACCAAGGCCTGCCCCTGCTCCAGCTCCGGCGCCCGCTCCAGCCCGAGCCCCAGCAGCGGCGCCTACGCCCGCTCCAGCCCCGGCACCCTCCCCACCAGCCCCGGTTGCTGCGCCTGCGCCAGCCCCGGCGCCACCGCCGCCGCCACCACCGGCCCCCGCACCACCACCGCCGCCCTGAGGCCCTTCAGCGCTACCCCCCTGGTGCCCGCAACAGGGCGGCAAAGAAGCCATCGCCGCCGCCGGGCCGGGGCCAGGCCTGCCACTGCCGCAGCAGCTCCCAGCCCGGATGGGCGGCCAGCAGGGCCTTCACCTGTTCGTCGTTCTCGGCCGGATGCACGGTGCAGGTGGCGTACACCAGCTGGCCGCCGGGCCGCAACAGCGGCAGCACCCCCTCCAGCAGGGCCCGCTGCAGCCGCACCAGCTCCGGGATCGCGGCGGGCTGCAGCCGCCAGCGGGCATCGGCGTGGCGGGCCAGGGTGCCCAGCCCCGAACAGGGGGCGTCCACGAGGATGCGATCAAAGTGGCCCAACCAGTCGGGACGCACCACCGCCAGCTCGGCCGCATCGGCCGCCAGGCTGCTGACACAGCCCAGACCCAGCCGGGCGGCATTGCGCTCCAGCCGCTGCAAGCGCGCCGCGGAGCGGTCGATGGCCCACACCTCGCCCCGATCCCCGATCCGCTCCGCCATCTGGGTGCACTTGCCGCCAGGGGCGGCACAGGCATCGAGCAGTCGCTCGCCGGGCTGGGGATCGAGCAGGGCCACCACCTGCTGGGCGGTGCGGTCCTGCACGCTCCAGTGGCCCTGCTGAAACCCGGGCAGGCGGCGCAGATCCCCCACCCGCCCCTCCAGGGCCAGGCCGTCATCGTTCCCTGGCAGCACCGCCGCCGCCAGCCCCGCCGATTCCAGGGCCTCAAGCAGGGCGTCGCGGCTGCAGCGCAGGGGGTTCACCCGCAGGTCGAGGCCAGGGGGCTGGTTGGCCGCCAGGGCAAAGGCCTCGGCCTGCTCAGGCGGCAGCCACTGCAGCAGCAGCTCAGCCAGCCACACGGGCAGCGACTGGCGCAGGGCGAGGCTGGCGGCCGCCCCGGCAGGCAGCTCCAGGCCGCTCCAGGGCTCCAGCTCCAGGCCGGGCCCGCCGGCTCCAGCGCTGCTGGCGAGCCCGGCCCGGCGGCGCAACAGCTGGCGGAGCATGCCATTGGCCACCGGCGCCAGGCGGGCCAGGCCACCCCGCTTGGCCAGCTCCACGGTGGTGCTCACCGCCGCTGAGGCCGGCACCCGCCCACTGAACAGCAGCTGGTAGAGCCCCAGGTGCAGCAGCCAGCGCAGCTTGGGCGGCTGGCGCAGGGCCGGCACCCGTCCGAGGCCATCGAGCCAGGCATCGAGCAGCAGCCGCTGGCGGATGGCGCCGTAGGCCAGCTCGGTGGCGAGGGCTCGGTCCACCCCCTCGAGGCTGCTGCGCTGCAGGGCCCGCTCCAGGGCCACATCGGCGTAGGCGCCGCCGCCCACGGCCAGCAGCACCTCCCAGGCCAGCCGCCGCGACGCCAGACCGGCCGCCGCTGGGGAGTCGGAGCGGGCGGCTCGATCGGCGGCGTCAGCCGGGACAGCGGAGACGGGCTCAGGCAAGCAGTGGTGGGTCGAGGGGGGGCACCCACAGATAGCGCCCCAGGGGCAGACGGCCTTCCCCATCCACCGGGATGCCCTCGGCCAGCAGCAGCTGCCGCTGGATCCAGTCGCTCCCCTCCCGGCTGGGGTTGAAGCTGATCCGCCCCTGGGCGTTCACCACCCGGTGCCAGGGCAGCTCGGAGGGCAGGGGCAGCCGGCGCAGGGCCCAGCCCACCTGGCGGGCGCAGCCGTAGGCACCGATCGACTCGGCGATGTGGCCGTAGGTGGCGAGGCGCCCTTGCGGGATGCGGGCCACGGCGGCGTAGACGCGCTGGTCGAAGCTGGGAGCCTCCATGCCGCCATCGTGCCCATGCCGCTGCTGCCCCGCCGCTTCGAGCGCCTCAAGGCGGTGCTGAATCACCGCATGGCCGACCTCACGGTGCTGCTGGAGGAGGTGCACAAACCCCACAACCTCTCGGCGATCCTGCGCAGCTGCGATGCGGTGGGGGTGCTGGAGGCCCACGCGGTGTGCCTGGAGGGGCGCCTGCCCCTGTTCAACACCACGGCCCAGGGCAGCCAGAAATGGGTGCCGCTGCAGCGCCACGCCAGCGCCGCCGATGGCCTGCAGACCCTGCGGCAGCAGGGCTTCCGCCTCTACGGCACCCACCTCAGCGCCACGGCGGTGGACTACCGCAGCTGCGACTTCACCGGCCCCACCGCCTTCGTGCTGGGGGCCGAGAAGTGGGGGCTGAGCCCGGCGGCGATTGCCCTGGTGGACCAGGCGATCATGATTCCGATGAGCGGCATGGTGCAGTCGCTGAATGTGAGCGTGGCCACGGCCACGCTGCTGTTCGAGGCCCTGCGCCAGCGCCAGGCCGCCGGGCTGCTGCCCAGCCAGGGCGAGGGGGTGGGACCGGAGCGCTACGGGCAGCTGCTGTTCGAATGGGCCTACCCGGAGGTGGCCGCCTGGTGCCGCCAGCAGGGCCGGCCCTATCCCCCCCTCGATGCCGAAGGCGCCATCAGCGAAGCCCTGCCCCGCACGGTGCGGCTGCGCTACTAGGCGGCTGGCATGCAGCGGCTTCAGGTTCAGCCGTCACAGCCTCCGATAGGCCTCTGAGCACAACCGATCTGGGCAGAATTGTGATCTCGGAACGTCACTGATCACGCGCCAGAGAGTTGACAACCAATCACTTCGTGCTAGGCTCGAAATAACGGACGCAACGTTCGCTTCCGACTTAACAGTCACATCCAGCTCGTCTCTCTGCGCTTGCCAACAGCTCTGGCAATGACGCGTTGACAGTGGATTTCGGAAGCACGTCTCCCCTCAGCCTTCACGCCTTGTGGCGCTGCTCTGGCGTTTCCTTCCAGACACTCCCCAACAGGCGAGAGCAAGGGCGCATCCGTTGTTGCACTTCAGGAACCATCCATGACCCCCACCAACACCACGATGCAGGCCAGCCGCAGCGAGCTGGATCAGCGCCTCGCGGATGAGCAGCTCCGCCAGGCAATCCTCGACAAGAAGCAGGCCCAGATCGAGGCCTGGTCTGCCCAGATCGACCAGCTGCAGCAGGGCCTGCAGAACGCCGCCGAAAGCGTGCGCGCCGAAACCGAGAAGCGGCTCGCCGAACTGCGCCAGGCCCGCGACCAGGCCCAGGTCCAGCTGGAGAGCCTCCAGCAGGCCACCAAGGACAGCTGGGACTCCCTGCTGCAGCAAAGCGACAGCTTCTTCCAGGATCTTGCTGGGCGTTTCCACGAGTTCGTGAGCAGCCAGAGCTGAGCAGGCCGTCGTGCCCTGTTCAGCTGTTCCGCTTTCCTCACGATGAAGTTGACCCCCACATCCACCCCCACAACCACCCGCCCGACCCAGACCGATCGGCACACCCCGCTGTTCGATCTCAGCCAGGCCCTGCAGATCGCCTCCAGCGCCGACAGCCCCGCCGCCCTCACTGAGGCCATGCTGCCCAGAATCAGGGACTCTTTCTGGTTGCTGGTCTCCAGCAATTCAGTGATCGAGGCCCAGCACGCGCAGGCGGTGAGCATGATCCTGGAACGGGCCATCCCCAGCGGTGTCTCGGTGGCCCTCGATCTGGACTGGCAACCGCAACGCTGGGGCCTGCCGCCCCAGGCGCCGCCGAGCGCCGAGGTGCTGCGGCGTGTCCAGCCGCTGGCCTGGAGTGCTCAGCTGATCCGTTGCAGCCGTGAGGAGGCCGAGGCCTTTTTCGGCAGCGCGGATCCGGTGCGGGTGCATCGCCACGACAGCCTCCCCCAGCGGCCCGCTGTGCTGATCCGCGCTGACAGCGGCGCTCTCGATTGGTGCATCGGCGGACGCCAGGGCAGTCTGGAGGCCTCGATGCTGCAGGACCACGACCTGTTCCTGACCCGGCTGCTTGACAACCTCTCCAGCCACCCCGAGCTGTTGGGGAATGCCGGCCCGGGCCTCGACGCCGTGGCCGACCCGGATGGCATGGCCGAACAGCTGCTCAGCGCCGCCCTGGCTGGCTCTGCACCCCTCAGCGACGGCTGAGACGGGCTGCATCGCCGGTCGAGAGGCGGCGGCTGCCGGCACTGGGCAGCCACAGGGCCACCCCCAGGGCCAGCAGTTCCAGGGGGATCTGGCGCCCGCCCAGCAGCACCACCGCCACCGACACCACCGCCAGCATTCGCTGCAGCAGGCTCCAGACGTCGTCGCGATCGGCGCTGCCACTGAACCAGAGCGTCGCGGCGAGGCTGAGCAGCACCAGATCCAACCACCAGGGCATCGCCAGCGCCCGACCCGGGCCACGTGAGAGATCCCATTCTGATGCCGGTGGGCGATCGGCGCTGCGGCGGGCTGGGCCTCAGCGCGCCGCGCGGCCGGTCTGGGCGTTGCCGCTCAGCCAGCTCTCCAGGCCCTCCCCCAGAAACGACAGCCCCAGCACCAGCACGAACATGGCCAGGCCGGGGTAGAGGGCGGTCCACCAGATACCGGTGGGCAGGGCCGTGAGGGCCTGCTGCAGGTCGCCGCCCCACTCGGGAATGGTCTCCGGCAGGCCGAGCCCCAGAAAGCCCAGACCCCCCAGCACCAGGACGGCATCGGCGGCATTGAGCGTGAGCAGCACCGGCACCGAGGTGATCACGTTGCGGAACAGGTAGTTGCGCAGGATCCAGGCGGGCCCGGCGCCCAGCGAGCGGGCCGCCTCCACGTAGAGCTCGGCCTTCACCTGGGCCGTCTGGTTGCGCACCACGCGGAAGTACTGGGGGATGTACACCACGCAGAGGGCGGCGGCGGCATTGGGGAGGCCGCGCCCCAGCAGGAAGGCCAGCACCACCGAGAGCAGCAGCACCGGCAGGGTGTAGAGGGTGTCCATCAGCAGCACCAGCAGCCGGTCCACCCAGCCGCCCAGATAGCCGCTCACCATGCCGAGGGGCACCCCCACGATCAACGCCACCACCAGGGCCAGAGCCACCACCTGCAGGGCCACGCCGCTGGCCGAGAGGGTGCGCACGCACACGTCCCGGCCGAGCCGGTCGGTGCCGCACCAGTGGGCCGGCGACGGCGGGGCGTAGATGGGGTTCTGCAAGCCGGCGTTTGGATCAGGCAGCCAGCCGAGCTGCACCAGCAACGGCGTGAGCACGGCCACCAGGACATAGGTGAGCACGATCACCACCCCCCAGCGGGCCATGCGGGCCGAGAGGGTGGTGGGTTGCCAGCGGAACGGCACTCAGGCGCGGATCGGGTGGGCCCATTCAACCCCCGCCCCCCCTGGCCCGCTTGCGCGGCGGCTCCTGACTAACAGACTTCAACTCCTCCGGCTTGCACTCAACACCCAGAGTTGAGACTCATGCTCGGGGCAGACCGAGCCGCTGACTGGCGAAGCGTGATTAGCTCCACGGATGAGGCAACAGCCTCAAAAGTCTTTGCTGCCAGCGCTGCAACCGCTTGATCCGCTATCTCTGGCAGCCCCATGGTCACGCTGAAAGACGGTCCTCAGGGAGTCCTTCGTCATAGTGACTTGGCAAACGCGCCGTGCGTGTCAACACTGAATGACGTTCGTGCTACCTCAAGCAGATCCTCACCATGACCACGTCCCTTCAGGCCAGGTTCCTGGCCCAGCGCTCGCTGCTCCAAGTTCTTAGCAATGCAAACAAAAAACACAAAGGCCTTAAAACCGGCTTCACCCTGATGGAGCTGTTGATCGTTGTGATCATCATCGGCGTACTGTCAGCGATTGCGATTCCAGCCTTCCTGAACCAGCAAGGCAGAGCCCGCATCAACGCAGCCCAGATAGCTGTCATGGATATGGCGCGCGCCTGCACGGCAGCCCAAGTGACGGGTGAACAGGATGACTTAGTGATTCCTGCAAACATCACCGGCGGTCCCTGTCCTGCCGCAGGAACCCAGGTTGACTTCACAGCAAGCGCAGCTGACTTCAACCTGACCACAGCACCTGTCGCCACGGTCACATCAGCTGGTGCGACAAGTCTCACAACCTGCGCAGCTGCAAGTGGCTGGACGGCAGGAACCGCACCTTCGTGCAATCCCACCCGGAGCTGACTCCAACCGGATCGGCCTCCAGGTTTGCCACCGAAGTTGACTCATGATGTGGCCTGAAACGTTCGACTCCAATCGACGTTTCAGGCTACTGTGCATCTAAGTTCGCAAGCCTGAGCCGTGGGTTGCCGCATCCGTCTTGATCGTGCCAGCAGGCGATGAGATCAAGGGACTGCGTCGCTCCCGCGGCTGATCGCCTGGATGACCTGATGCCCGCCGAGCCGATCCAGCCGCACCTGCACCACCCCCTGCTGCGACACCGCCGCTAATCCCGCGCCCGGCGGCAGGGCATCGATCAGCACCCGGGTCTGGGGAGCGGCGGAGGTGAGGGCTCCCAGGCGGTCGTAGGCGGGGCCACAGCGCCACACCACCTCTCCGCGCCAGATCGGATCTCTGGCGGGGCCGCGGGCGTAGGTGATCGTGCCGGCGGGGGAGTGGAGCTGCAGCACCAGCTGCCGCCCGGCCGTGGCGCAGCTGCCGGCCAGGCCGGCCTGGATCGCCCCGCCCAGCCGCACCTCCCTGGCCTGCTGCAGCTCGGCGCGGATCAGCTGCACGGCCCGGGCGCTGCTCTGGCGCTCCCGCAGCAGCCGGGCCAGCTTCTGGCCGTGGCGGCCCTCGCTGAGCAGCAGCTGCAGCATCAGGGCGCTGAGCACCGAGCCCAGCAGCAGCGTGAGTGAGAGCTCCACCAGGGAGAACCCCCCGGCCAAGCGGCGGGCGGGCGGGTTCAGGCGGCAGCGGCGGCGCAGGACCATGGCTCAGACTCAGAGGCTGGCGTCAGGCAGGCAGGCGTCACTGGCCAGGGCGCCGGGATCGCCGTGGTAGCGGCCCACCCGCACGATCCCCAGCGGCGGAGACATCACCAGGCAGCGGCGCAGGTCGGTGCCGGCGCTGCCGATCACCACGGTGCCGCCATCGATCGCCAGGCCATTGGCCGTGAAGCGCAGCTGCGAGGGCAGGCTGTGGTGGAGCCGCAGGCTGCTGTCGCCCTCCAGCACCCTGGCCTCCAGGCCCTCCTCCCCGTGCAGGGGCAGATCCAGGGGCTGGCGACGGTCCTCGGCCCGCTCGCGGCTGTCCTCCAGCAAGGTGCCGAGCCGCCGGGCGGCGGACTCCACCTTCACCGCCGCCAGCTGGCGGCGGCCGCTGTCGATCACCAGGGCCGCCATCAGGCCCAGCAGGGTGAGCACCACCAGCGCCTCCGCCAGCGAAAAGCCGCCGCTGCTTCGGCAGATGGTGCAAAAGCGTGGCCGGCAGTGGCTCCTGATCACAGCTCCTCCGCCTCCAGGGCAGGGGCCCCTGCGTCGTGATCGGCGTTCTCACCGCCGCAGAGGCCGTAGGCGGCGGGATCGAGCTGGCGCTCGCGGCTGAGGCCCAGGCCTGGCAGCTCGGCCCTCACCAGGAATCGGCCCTCGTTGCCGGCCTGGCGCAGCGTCACCTGAACGGCGCTGCCCTCAAGGGCATCGGGCCGGGCGGTGGTGGTGGTGGGCAGCAACCCCGCGATCAGGCTGCAATCAGCCCGCAGCGGCTCCTCCGCCTGCTGCCTGCCCGCCCAGCTCTGCAGCGTGGCCTCCACCGCCAGCAGCTCCTGATCGAGCTGCTGCAGGGCCTGCAGCTGGTGCTCCGAGCCCAGGCTCCAGCGGCTGGTGGCACTCCACAGCTGCAGCGAGGAGCTGGCTGAGGCGGTGAACACCGCCGCCGACACGATCAGTTCCACCAGGCTCATGGGTTCGCCTCGGAGCTGGCCAGAGGGCAGGGCGGCAACGCCCCCGCGGCGCTGCGCAGCCCCAGATGCTGGAAGCCCCTCAGCCGCGGCATGGGGCCAGGCCCCCAGCTCCACAGCAACCTGGAGGCGGAGCGATAGGTGGCTCCGTCCTCCTCGATCTCGAGGAGCAAATGGGCCTCCAGCACAGGTGCCGGGGCCGCTGCCGGCGCCGCGGGTGGTTCCGCCACCTGCGGGCAGTACTGCAGCAGGGTGTAGGAAGCGCTCTGCGGGGCTGGCTGGCTGGCCAGCAACGGCCCTCGCAGCAACGCTTCAACCTCCCCCGACTGGGCGCAGCCACCCGGCTGCTCGCTCTGCCACTGCCAGGCCGACTCGGGCAGGGCAATCAGGCAGCGGTGGCGGCGTTGCAGGCTGCCGGCCACGGCCTGGGCGGCAGCCTGCAGACGGTCCTCCCGGGCCTGCAGGCGTTGGCGTACAACCAGCTGGCGACGCTCCTGCAGGGCCATGGCCTGCAGCGACAGGCTGCTCAGCACAAGAAACAGCGAGGCCGTGGAAGCCAACGGCAGCAGAAAACCGGCCGAGGCAGCCGCCCTGGGGGCGGGCTGCCATCGGCGGCTAAGAGGGCGGGAACGCCGTCGTGACCAGAGAGCCACGGGCGAGCAGGCGCAGGGCACGGCTCAGCGTTGCCACACTCCCGCCGCGCGGCTCTGGCGAGGGATCAGAGCCCCGCAATCGGCACCACCCGCAGCTTGGTGGGATCCACGCCGGGGAAACCCATCACGCCGTTGCCGTAAGACACCAGATCGTTGAAGCGGAAACGACGGCCGATGTTGCGCAGGGTCACCTGATCTTCGCGGCCGAAGTTGCGGATCACGAAGCGCTGCATGTGATTGAACGGTCCGTGGGTACGTGTGTTGTTGGTGAAGAAGAAGCGATCACGCACCTCATCTCTACCGAAATTGATCACACTCTGGGAACGCTTGGTGATCGCTCCGGCCGTTGACTGAAAGTCGATCAGATCACTGCCCCTGGATCCCTGGAAGATCCAGTTGCGGGCCATGGCGTTGTTCACCCGGAAGCCGGTGACGATGTCCCGGGGATTTGCCCTGCCTTCGGCAGCGGCTTGCCGTTGCTTCAGCGACGACACCTTCATGGTGGCGCTCCATGAAACCGGCTGATTCAGCCAGCTGGAGCCTCCTGTGAGCTGAATGATCGACGATTTGCGACCTTTGACCCGTCGGGCCGAGATCCAGTCAGGCTTGCTGACGAAAGTCGAGAGTGCGGCAGACACGCATGGCGTCCAGTGGAGCAGAAGTTGTAACGCTGGCGGCGTGACTGGCAAGAGTGGCCGCAGCCAGATCGGGAACTGACTGCCACCTCTTGCGCCAGGCTGCAGCGATCAGCTGTTGAGCTTGAGCACGGCCATGAAGGCCTCCTGGGGTACCTCCACCTTGCCCATGGCCTTCATGCGTTTCTTGCCCTTGGCCTGTTTCTTCAGCAGTTTTTTCTTGCGGGAGATGTCCCCGCCATAGCACTTGGCGAGCACGTCCTTGCGCATGGCACTGATGCTCTCCGAGGCGATCACACGGCTGCCGATCGAGGCCTGGATGGGAATCTTGAACTGCTGGCGGGGGATCAGTTCCTTCAGCTTCTCCACCAGCCCCTTGCCCACGTTGTAGGCCTTGTCGCGGTGCACGATGGTGGTGAGGGGATCGGCCTTCTCGCTGTTGATCAGCACATCGAGGCGCACCAGCTCATTGCGGCGGTAGCCGATCAGTTGGTATTCCATGGAGGCATAGCCCTTGGTGCGGCTCTTCATCTGATCGAAGAAATCCGTTACCACCTCAGCCAGCGGCATCTCGTAGTGGAGCGTCACCCGATCGGTGGTGATGTACTTCATGTCCACAAACTCGCCGCGCCGCTCCTGACACAGCTCCATCAGGGTGCCGTTGAAGGTGTTGGGGGTATAGATCTCGAGCTTCACATAGGGCTCTTCGATCGATTCACGCTTCTGCGGATCCGGCAGGGTGGCGGGATTATCCACCATCAGCATCGAGCCATCCAGCAGGTTCACCTGATAGATCACCGATGGGGCGGTAACAATCAGATCGAGGTTGTATTCCCGCTCCAGCCGCTCCTGCACGATCTCCATGTGCAGCAGCCCCAGGAAGCCGCAGCGGAAGCCGAAGCCCATGGCACTGCTGGTTTCCGGCTCGTAGCGCAGGGCCGCATCGGAGAGCTGGAGCCTGTCGAGGGCCTCGCGCAGATCGGGGTATTGATCGGCATCGGTGGGGAACAGCCCGCAGAACACCATCGGCTTCGCCTCGGTGTAGCCCGGCAGGGCCGCCGCCGCCGGGTTGGCGGCCAGGGTGATCGTGTCGCCCACGCGGGCATCGGCCACGGCCTTGATCGAGGCGGCCAGGTAGCCCACCTCGCCGGCGTGGAGGCTCTCCACCTGGCGCTGATCCGGCGCCATCACACCCACCTCATCGAGCTCGTAGCTCTTGCCGGAGGCCATCAGCAGCACTTTGTCCTTGCGGCTGATCGAGCCGGCCATCACCCGGAAGTACACGATCACGCCGCGGTAGGCGTCGTAGTAGGAGTCGAAGATCAGGGCCTGCAGCGGCTCGGCCATCCGGTTGGCCGGAGGCGGCACCCGCTCCACCACCGCCTCCAGGATGTCCGGCACGCCGAGGCCGGTCTTGGCCGAACAGGCGATCGCCCTGGAGCAATCAAGGCCGATGATCGCCTCGATCTCCTCCTTGATCCGCTCCGGATCGGCACCGGGCAGATCGATCTTGTTGAGCACCGGAATGATCTCCAGATCATTCTCCAGGGCGAGATATACATTCGCCAGGGTCTGGGCCTCCACCCCCTGGCTCGCATCCACCACCAGCAGGGCCCCTTCGCAGGCCTGCAGCGAGCGACTCACCTCATAGGAGAAGTCCACATGGCCGGGGGTGTCGATCAGGTTGAGGATGTAGTCGGTGCCATCGGCGGCGGTGTAATCCATCCGCGCCGCCTGCAGCTTGATCGTGATGCCCCGTTCACGCTCCAGCTCCATGTTGTCGAGAAACTGCTCCTGCATGTCGCGAACGGCCACGGTGCCGGTGTCCTGCAGCAGTCGATCGGCGAGGGTGGATTTGCCGTGGTCGATGTGGGCAATGATGCAGAAGTTGCGGATGCGGGAAACAGAAACGTCGGTCATGCGCTCAGATTCAGCCGCTCCCGCAGGTCGAAGCCAGGGGCGGAGGCAGCATGATCCTAGGCAGGGGCAGGGGAGCCCCCTGGAGAAGCCCCACTCAGGAGGGCTTCCTAAAGGCGGGGGTGGGGGTGATGTGGACCCCGGAAACCGGTCCAGGGTGAATGAGAGTCTTCAGCCGGCCAAACTGGGCCGGGGACTCGACCATGAAACGCACCAGGCACACAGCCGAGCAGATCATCCGCAAGCTCAAGACGGCCGAGCAGTTGATCGCCCAGGGAAAAACCGTCGCCGACGTCTGCCGCGTCATCGAGGTCACGCAACCGACCTACCACCGCTGGAGGCAGCAGTACGGGGGCATGCAGGCCGAGGAGGCCAGACGGCTGACCCAGCTGGAGAAGGAGAACGCCCGGCTCAAGAAGCTTTTGGCGGAAGCAGAGTTGGAGAAGGCCATGCTCAAGGACCTCGCCGAGGGAAACTTCTGAGCCCGGAGCGTCGCCGCAGGGCCGTCACGGTCCTGCAGGAGCGTTACCGGGCCTCTGAACGCCTGGCCTGCCGAGTGGTGGGCCAGCACCGCAGCACCCAGCGCCATGGCGGCAAGGTCGTCTCGATCGAGGAGGCCAAGCTCCGGCAGCGTCTCCGCGAGATCGCCGCGGACCACATCCGTTGGGGCCGCCGGATGGCCTACCGCCTGCTGCGGCGGGAGGGCTGGACCGTGAACCACAAACGGGTGCAACGGCTCTGGCGCGAGGAGGGGCTGCAGCGGCCCACTCCCAGGAAGCGAAAGCGGGCACGGCCCGCGGACGGCTCGGTGCGGCGTCATCGGGCTGAGCATCCCCACCAGGTGTGGGCCATGGACTTCCAGTTCGACGCCACCGCTGATGGGCGCAGGCTCAAGTTCCTGAACGTGATCGATGAGCACAGCCGCCTCTGCCTGGCGATCCGGGTCGGCAGGCGCTGCAAGGCCAAGGACGTGGTGGCCGTGCTGGAGGAACTCACCAGCCTCTACCCAGCACCGGCGTACATCCGATCGGACAACGGGCCGGAGTTCATTGCCCAGGCCCTACGGGACTGGTGCGAGGCCAGCAGCACTACCAGCACGGCCTACATCGAGCCAGGATCCCCGTGGGAGAACGGATTCGCCGAGTCGTTCAACGGCCGGTTCCGGGATGAGTTCCTCAACACCGAGCTGTTCACAACAGCCCCCGAGGCGCAGATCCTGGCCGATCGTTGGCGCTGGGAGTACAACTCACTCAGGCCGCACTCGGCCCTCCAGGGGCGTACGCCCCTGGAGGCAGCTCAACAGGGAGCTGCAGCATGACCACAACCACCCACTCTCATAAGCCCTGGACCGATAAAGGGGGTCACGTCAGGGGGTGGTATCACGAACATTCACCTACCAGCCCGCCCAGGACCAATCCACTGAACCTGACAGCCGAGCTCGCTTGCGCGAGCCCTAAAAGGGCCGTCGAGCAGGATTGGCATGCCACCAGCAGCTGGCTTGCCGGAGCATGCGGCAGCCCAAGCTCTGGTCAACCCAGCCTTGGCTGCTTCATCAGCCAAACGCCCCGGGCCCTGGCCAGGAAAATCGGCTTCGGCAAACGCTTTCCCTGGGCCCTGACATGGGCAAACCCCAGATCTAGCCACCCAGAGGAGCCCCTCATTAGGATGGAGCTGATTCCCGAACTGACGTCATGACCACTGAGACGCCCACTCTTGATCCTCGTGCCCTCACCGTGGAGAACGTGGAGCGCACCCTTGATGAGCTGCGCCCTTACCTGATGGCCGATGGGGGCAACGTCGAGGTGGTGGAAATCGAGGGGCCTATTGTGAAAGTGCGGTTGCAGGGAGCCTGTGGGAGCTGCCCGAGCAGCACCATGACCCTGAAGATGGGCATCGAACGCAAGCTGCGGGAGGCCATTCCTGAAGTCAGCGAGGTGGTGCAGGTGCTCTGAAGCCGACCCTGTCGACATAAGGGCTCACAAGAGACTCTGGGGACAATCACGATTATTGTCACCATACAACTATTGAATGGATCAAAACGCATTTTGTCGAAGCTCTAGCCAAGTAGCAGCCGGATTCCCTCTTGAAATAACTATCAAATCAAAACCAAATCAAATTAAACGCACAATGCAGGCGTAGCCACAAGCTCTCAATCTCTGGATTTATCGCCCCCGCCTGATCGAGTGGATCATTTCAATTGGCCATCATCCCCACCGGGCTCGCGGTGCTGTTGAAGTCAGGCACCTGCATGATCATCTTGATCAGCCCACTAAAATTGGCAGCCTGAATGGGGTTCAGCTTCGGTCCCAACCCCCAACTTTCGGCACACGATCAAACAGACACACCGATGCCTCCGCCCGGCTCGCCGGCCAAGCCGAGGCAGCCTCGCTGTTCCATACCAGAGAGAAGGACGCCGGCCTCAGCCTGTACCCGCGCCCACCTGGTCCTCACGGTGGCGTCGTAGGCCTCCACCGCGATCCCACTCACCCCGTGACCCTGCCCCCCGCGCTACCTCATCCTGCGCGCCGGCGTGCAGCTCTTCATCGACTGAAGGCCCACGGGGTCATGCCCCAAGCCGCTGCCAGGCCTGCTTTTAGGCTGCCTCGATCCGCCCCCCTGCCGTGCTCGATCAGCGCCTGCTGCGCAGCCATCCCGACCAGATCGTGAGCCAGCTGGCCCGCCGCGGCCTGAGCGTGGATCTGATCGGCCTGCAGCTGGTGGCCACCGAGGAGCGCGACCTCGAGCAGCGCCGCAGCGGCCTGCAGGCCGAGGGCAACCGCATCGGCAAGGAGGTGGGCCAGCTGATCCGCGGCGGCGCCGATCCGGGCGGGCCGGAGGTGGCGGCCCTGCGGGAGCAGGGCAACCGGGTGAAGCAGCAGGTGGCGGTGCTGGAGGAGGAGGAGAAGGCGCTGCAGAGCCAGCTGCGCGAGCAGCTGCTCACCCTGCCCAACCTGCCCGCCCCCGAGGTGCCTGAAGGCCGCAGCGAGGCCGACAACGTGGAGGTGAAGCGCTGGGGCGAGCCGCGGCCCCCCGCCGGCCTGCAGGAGCACTGGGAGATCGGCGAGCGCCTGGGCCTGTGGGAAACCGAGCGCTCGGTGCGCATCGCCCAGAGCCGCTTCATCACCCTGCTGGGGGCCGGCGCGCGCCTCGAGCGCGCCCTGATCGGCTTCATGCTCGATCACCACACCGCCTGCGGCTACACCGAGGTGCTGCCGCCGGTGCTGGTGAACTCCGCCAGCCTCACAGGATCGGGCCAGCTGCCCAAGTTCGCCGAGGAGAGCTTCCAGTGCGCCGGCGACGACCTCTGGCTCACCCCCACCGCCGAGGTGCCGCTCACCTCCCTGCACCGCGATGAGGTGATCCCCGCCGAGCAGCTGCCCCTGCGCTACTGCGCCTACACCCCCTGCTTCCGCCGTGAGGCCGGCTCCTACGGCCGCGACACCCGCGGCCTGATCCGCCTGCACCAGTTCAACAAGGTGGAGCTCTACTGGTTCTGCCATCCCGACCAGTCGGCGGCGGCCCTGGAGCTGATCACCGCCCAGGCGGAATCAATCCTCGAGGCCCTGCAGCTCCCCTACCGCCGCATCGAGCTCTGCGGCGCCGATCTCGGCTTCTCCGCCGCCCGCACCTTCGACCTGGAGGTGTGGCTGCCCGGCGCCGGCGCCTACCGCGAGATCTCCAGCTGCTCCCTCTGCCACGACTTCCAGGCCCGCCGCTCCGCCATCCGCTTCAAGCAGGGCAAGACCACCCAGCTGCTGCACACCCTCAACGGCAGCGGCCTGGCCGTGGGCCGCACCATGGCCGCCCTGCTCGAAAACGGCCAGCAGGCCGATGGCTCGGTGATGCTGCCCGCCGCCCTGGCGCCCTACTTCGGAGGCGAGCGGATCGCTTGAGCCGCAGGCACCTGAACAGCCCCCCACGCCATGAGACAGAGGCCCACCAGCACCTGGTACGACCAGCAGCAGCGGCGCCGCCGCTCACCCTTCTTCCGCCAGCTCGATCGCTCCTTCCAGTTCCGGGTGCTGATCGCCGCGGCCTGCTCCTTCGTGCTGTTGTCGGCGGTGAACCGCTTCGAGAACTGCCATCGCGCCCGCCTGGAGCCCGATTGCCTCACCAGCAACTATCTCGAGATCATCAGCATCGACAACGCCGAAGCGTTCAGCATCGTGGCCGCCGCCTTCGTGTTCATCTTCGAGGCGGGCAAGCGCCGCGAGCGCGAGCACCACGAGATGCTCGATCTGCTGCTCTCTGACCGACAGGCCGGCACCACCAACAGCCTCGGCCGCATCCGCGCCCTGGAGGATCTCTCAGCCGCTGGGATCTGGCAGGACGACTTCGATCTGCAGCGCGCCAACCTCGAGGGCCTGCACATTCCCTTCAGCCGCTGGCGGGGCGCCAACTTCTCCGGCACGGTGCTGCGCCATGCCGACCTCCACGGCGTGGACCTGCAGGGGGCCGATTTCAGCGACGCCGACCTCAGCGGCGCCGATCTCTCCGCGGCCGATCTCCGTGGCGCCAGCTTCCTGCGGGCCCGGCTGCACCAGGCCGATCTGCGCGGCGCCCGCCTCACCGGCACCGACTTCCAGGATGCCGATCTCAGCCAGGCCCTCTCCGATCAGCCCCTGCCGCCAAGCGGTACCGCCGCCAGCGGCCCCACAATGGATGTTCTCAGCGACACGACCTGAATGGGCGTTCTCACGGCACTGGCGATCCTGGCGGGACTGATCGTGGTGCACGAGGCCGGCCATTTCTTCGCGGCCACCTGGCAGGGCATCCGAGTGAGCAGCTTCTCGATCGGCTTCGGGCCGGTGCTGCTGGAGCGCCAGCGCCGGGGCGTGCAGTTCGCCCTGCGGGCCATCCCCCTGGGTGGCTTCGTGGCCTTCCCCGACGACGACGAGGACAGCCCGATCGCCAAGAACGATCCCGACCTGCTCACCAACCGCCCCCTGCACCAGCGCGCCCTGGTGATCGCCGCCGGGGTGCTGGCCAACCTGCTGCTGGCCTGGCTGGTGCTGGTGGCTCAGGGGGTGGTGGTGGGCCTGCCGGCCGGCTTCACCTCCGCGCCTGGGGTGCTGGTGTCGGGCGTGCTGCCCGGCCAGCCCGCCGCCGTCGCCGGCCTGCAGCCGGGCGATCGGATCGTGGCCCTGGCCGGTGAGGACATCGGCGGCGGCCAGCAGGCCGTGGCCTCCCTGGTGGAGCAGATCAAGGCGGCGCCGGAGCGCGATCTCACGCTGGTGGCCGAACGCGGCGATCAGCGCCTGGCCCTGCGGCTCACCCCCAGCGATCTCGATGGCGTGGGCCGCATCGGCGCCCAGCTCCAGCCCAACGGCACCGAGCTGTTCCGCCCGGCCCGCAGCCCCCTGGAGGTGATGGGCCAGGCCAGCCGCGACAGCTGGCTGCTGCTGAAGCGCACCGCCGGCGGCTTTGTCACCCTGGTCACCCACTTCGGTGAAACGGCCTCCCAGGTGTCCGGACCCGTGAAGATCGTGGAGATGGGCGCCACCCTGGCCCAGCAGGGCGGCGGCAGCCTCTTTCTGTTCACCGCACTGATCTCGATCAACCTGGCGGTGCTCAACGCCCTGCCGCTGCCGCTGCTCGATGGCGGCCAGCTCGCCCTGCTGCTGCTGGAGGGCGTGCGGGGGCGGCCGCTGCCGCAACGCTTCCAGATGGCCTTCATGCAGTCGGGCTTTGTGTTCCTGGTGGGCCTCAGCATGCTGCTGATCGTGAAGGACACCTCCCAGCTCCCCGCCGTGCAGCAACTGCTCGGGCGCTGATCGGGCCACCCCATGCCCCGCCTCGCCACGGCCCGCCAGCGGGCGCCCCAGATCCTGGAGCGCCTCGGCGTGCTCTACCCCGATGCCACCTGCTCCCTCGACTGGCGCACGCCCTACGAGCTGCTGGTGGCCACCATGCTCTCGGCCCAGTGCACCGATGAACGGGTGAACCGGATCACCCCGGCCCTGTTCGAGCGCTTCCCCGACGCCGCCAGCGCCGCCGTGGTGGATGCCACCGAAGTGGAGCCCTACGTGCACTCGGCAGGGTTCTTCCGCAACAAGGCGAAGAACATCGTGGCCGCCTCACGGCTGCTGATCGAGCGCCATGGCGGCGAGGTGCCGCGCACGATGGAGCAGCTGCTGGAGTTGCCGGGCGTGGCCCGCAAGACCGCCTCGGTGGTGCTGGCCTGGTGCTACGGCATCAACGCCGGCGTCACGGTGGACACCCACGTGAGCCGCCTGGCCCAGCGGCTGCGCCTCAGCCGCCACAGCGAACCGCGCCGCATCGAGCCGGATCTGATGAAGCTGATCCCCCAGCCCGAGTGGCAGACCCTCTCGATCCGGCTGATCTTCCATGGCCGCGCCGTCTGCACGGCCCGCAGCCCCCGCTGCCCCAGCTGCCCGATCGCCGACCTCTGCCCGATGGGGGCAGGGGCCACGCGGTAGGCTCAACGATCCCTGACCGCTACCACTCCGGCCCGCATGGCGAAGAAGTCGATGATTGCGCGCGACGTCAAGCGCAAGAAGATGGTGGAGCGCTTCTCCGTCAAGCGCGCTGCCCTGAAGGCCGCCTTCGAAGCCGCCGCCGATCCGATGGAGCGGCTGGAGATCCACCGCAAGATCCAGTCCCTGCCGCGCAACAGCGCCCCCAACCGGGTGCGCAACCGCTGCTGGGCCACCGGCAAGCCCCGCGGCGTCTACCGCGACTTCGGCCTCTGCCGCAACCAGCTGCGCGACCGCGCCCACAAGGGTGAACTGCCCGGTGTGGTCAAGTCGTCCTGGTGAGCCTCACCTCCAGCCGTGCTGGCGGGGCGCTGCCGCACCCCAGCACGGCTGAATGCGAGAATGGTGGTTGACAAAGAGAGATAAGGCCAAGTGCAAGGACAAACTCAGTCGATCTCCTTCGATGGTCGGGAGATCCGGCTGACCACCGGGCGATTTGCTCCCCAGGCAGGGGGTGCTGTGATGGTGGAGTGTGGTGATACGTCGGTTCTGGTGACCGCCACCCGCTCCAAAGGCCGTGAAGGCATCGATTTCCTCCCCCTGATCTGCGACTACGAGGAGCGCCTCTACGCCGCCGGGCGCATCCCCGGCAGCTTCATGCGCCGCGAGTCGCGCCCCCCCGAGCGCGCCACGCTGATCTGCCGCCTGATCGACCGCCCGATGCGGCCGCTGTTCCCGAACTGGATGCGCGACGACCTCCAGATCGTGGCCACCTGCCTGTCGCTGGATGAACGGGTGCCGCCCGATGTGCTCGCCGTGACCGGCGCCTCGATGGCCACCCTGCTGGCCAGGATTCCCTTCAACGGCCCCATGGCCGCCGTGCGCGTGGGCCTGCTGGGTGACGACTTCGTGCTCAACCCCACCTACCGCGAAACCGAGCGCTCCGAGCTCGACCTGGTGGTGGCCGGCACCCCCCAGGGCGTGATCATGGTGGAGGCGGGCGCCAACCAGCTGCCCGAGCAGGATGTGATCGAGGCCATCGACTTCGGCTACGAAGCGGTGTGCGAACTGATCAAGGCCCAGCAGAACCTGCTCAAGGAGCTGGGCATCGAGCAGGTGATCCCCGAACCGTTGGAGGAAGATCCCGCCCTGCCCGGCTTCCTGGCAGCGGAGTGCAGCCAGCCCATCGGCGAGCTGCTCAAGCAGTTCAGCCTCAGCAAGGCCGAGCGCGATGAGAAACTCGACGCCATCAAGGCCGAGGTGGGCCAGAAGATCGCCGGCCTCGGTGAGGACGACCCCATCCGCAAGGCCTCCGGCGGCAAGGCCCTCGGCAACGCCTACAAGCGCCTCACCAAGCAGCTGATGCGCGCCCAGATCGTGGGCGAAGGCAAGCGCGTCGATGGCCGCAGCCTCGATGAGGTGCGTCCGATCCAGGCTGCCGCCGGCGTGCTGCCCAAGCGCGTGCACGGCTCGGCCCTGTTCCAGCGCGGCCTCACCCAGGTGCTCTCCTGCGCCACCCTCGGCACCCCCAGCGACGCCCAGGAGATGGACGACCTCAACCCGTCCACCGAGAAGACCTACCTGCACCACTACAACTTCCCCCCCTACTCCACCGGCGAAACCAAGCCGATGCGCTCCCCCGGCCGCCGCGAGATCGGCCACGGCGCCCTGGCGGAGCGGGCGATCATTCCGGTGCTGCCCGCCAAGGAATCCTTCCCCTACGTGCTGCGCGTGGTGTCGGAGTGCCTCAGCTCCAACGGCTCCACCTCCATGGGCTCGGTGTGCGGCAGCACCCTGGCCCTGATGGATGCGGGTGTGCCCCTGAAGGCCCCCGTGAGCGGCGCCGCCATGGGCCTGATCAAGGAGGGCGAGGAGGTGCGCATCCTCACCGACATCCAGGGCATGGAGGACTTCCTCGGTGACATGGACTTCAAGGTGGCGGGCACCGAGAAGGGCATCACCGCCCTGCAGATGGACATGAAGATCACCGGCCTGGCCGTGAGCACCGTGGCCGAGGCCATCAACCAGGCCCGTCCGGCCCGGCTGCACATCCTTGAGAAGATGCTCGAGGCGATCGACAAGCCCAACCAGAGCCTCAGCCCCCACGCCCCGCGCCTGCTCAGCTTCCGCATCGATCCGGAACTGATCGGCACCGTGATCGGCCCCGGCGGCCGCACGATCAAGGGCATCACCGAGCGCACCAACACCAAGATCGACATCGAAGACGGTGGCGTGGTGACCATTGCCAGCCACGACGGCGCCGCCGCCGAGGAGGCCCAGAGGATCATCGAGGGCCTCACCCGCCGCATCACGGAAGGGGAAGTGTTCAGCGGCGGGGTCACCCGCGTGATCCCCATCGGCGCCTTCGTGCAGATCCTGCCCGGCAAGGAGGGCATGATCCACATCTCCCAGCTCAGCGAATCGAGGGTGGAGAAGGTGGAGGATGTGGTGAATGTGGGCGATCAGGTGACCGTGCGCGTGCGCGAGATCGACAACCGCGGCCGCATCAACCTCACCCTGCGCGGCGTGCCCCAGGCCGACACCCCCGTGCCCGTCTGAGCCGGGGCCCGTCTGAGGGGCTGGGGTCAGAGCGGGAAGCCAGGGTCGATCACGGCCATGGCCGCCGCGGCCCGCTCACACAGCTGGCCGTGGGCCAGGCCATGGCTGGCAATCAGGCAGCCGGCCTGGCGCACGTCGCCGCTGTTGTAGGTGAGCGGCGCGCCATCGGCGTGGCTGAAGCTGCCGCCGGCCGCCCGCAGCACCGCCTCGGGCGCGGCCATGTCCCAGTCCTTCGGGGCACTCTTGCCCGAAAGCGAGATGTAGAGGTCGGTCTCGCCCCGCAGGATCGTGGCCACCTTGCCGCCCACGCTGCCGATCGCCTTGGTGTCGCCCAGCTCCAGGGCGCCGAGCAGCTGCTCCAGCCGCTGGTCGCGGTGGTTGCGGCTGGCCACCAGCACCAGCTCCCCCAGCTCGCGCCGCCCGCTGAGCCGGGCCGGGCTGCGCTCACCGCTGCGGCTCTCGCACCAGGCCTCACTGCCATCAGCTGCCACCACGCCGATCCAGAGCTCCTCCATCTCCGGCAGCAGCACCACCCCCAGCACCGGCGCGCCAGCGCGCACCAGGGCCAGGTGCACGGCGTACTCGCCGGTGCCCTGCAGAAAGTCCTTGGTGCCATCGAGGGGATCGAGGATCCAGATCCACTCGGCCGCCAGGGGCTGGCCGGCCGTGAGCTGCTCGCTGGCGGTCTCCTCGCTGAGCAGGGTCCAGTCGGCGTCAGGGAAGGCGCCGCCCAGGCCATCGAGCAACCAGCGGTTCACGGCCAGGTCAGCGGCACTCACCGGCCCCTCGCCGCCGGAGTCCACGCTGAGGGCGGCGGCAAAGCCGTAGGGGGGTTGCTCGCCGCGGGCATAGGCGCGCAGGATGTCGGCTGCGCCCCAGCTCAGCCGCCGCAGCACCGCCAGCAGCTCCTCCAGGGCGATGCCTGAGGGCAGGGTGAGGGTGGTGGCCAACATGCTGGTGCTGCAGGGGGCATTGTGCAGGAGAACCCAGCTGATCCCCGAAGCGACCTGATCCCGTGACCCAACAGCCAGAACCGGCGCCGGGGGTGCTCTACCTGGTGGGCACGCCGATCGGCCATCTCGGCGACCTCTCGCCCCGGGCCCGGCAGGTGCTGGCGGGGGTGAACCGCATCGCCTGCGAAGACACCCGCCGCAGTGGCCTGCTGCTGCACCAGCTGGGCCTGCGCGGCCGCGACCATGGCCCGCGGCTGCTGTCGTTCCATCAGCACAACCAGGCCGCCCGGCTGCCCGAACTGCTGGCCGCCCTGCAGGCCGGTGAGGCCATCGCCGTGATCAGCGATGCGGGCCTGCCGGGCATCTCCGACCCCGGCGAACTCCTGGTGGCCGCCGCCCGCGCCGCCGGGCTGGCCGTGATCTGCGTCCCCGGACCCAGCGCCGTGACCACCGCCCTGGTGAGCAGTGGACTGCCCTGCGGCCGCTTCTGCTTCGAGGGCTTCCTGCCGCCACGGGCCAGCCAACGCCGCCAGCGCCTGCAGGAGCTGGCCCAGGACGAGCGCACCCTGGTGCTCTACGAAGCGCCGCATCGCCTGCTGGATCTGCTCGAAGACCTACTGGCCACGGTCGGAGACCGGCCCCTGCGGGTGGCCCGCGAACTCACCAAGCGCCACGAGGAGCAGGTGGGCCCCACGGTGATGGCGGCCCTGGAGCACTTCCGCCGCACCCCTCCCCAGGGGGAGTGCACTCTCGTGCTGGGTGGCGCCCCGGCCGCGGCTCCAGCCGCCTGGGATGAGGCAGCTCTGCTCCAGGAGCTCGAAGCCCTGGTGGCCGGCGGCCTCAGCGGCCGCGATGCGGCCCGGAACCTGGCGGAGCGCAGCGGCCACAGCCGCCGCGATCTCTACGCCCTGCTGCACCGCGGCGGCTGAGCAGGCAGACTCCTGCCAGATCGCGCTCCGCTGCCATGCTCGTGCGCCTGCGCCTGGTGCTGGCCAGCCTCTCCGGCGGCGCTCTGCTGCTGCTGCTGCTCTGCCTGGGCGCCCAGAACCTGGAGCAGCGCCCGAAGCTTTGGGTGGGGGCGGGCAGCACCGCCCCCCTGCCAGCCGGCTTCCTGGTGGGGCTGGCCCTGGTGGCCGGGGTGGTCAGTGGCGGATGCTCGGCGGCCCTGCTCTGGCCGGGGCCCCGGAACTAGGCCCCGGAACTAGGCCCCGGAACTAGGCCTCGGAACCGCTGGCCGGGGGGTTCGCCGCGGCCTGGGTGCCTGGCTCCGGCAGGGCGTAGAGGCTGCCATCGATCACCACGCGGCTGATGCCCTGGGCGCTCAGGTAGGGGGCGGTGAGCAGCAGCAGGCTGGGATTCGGCAGTGGGATCACCCGCTGGTTGCGGCCGCAGTGCCGCTTGGCCAGGCGCTGATTGCCGAACACGCCCACCGCCTGGCGCTCCTCCTCGTCCTGGGGAAGGGGCCCCAGTTCGGTGAACTCCCGGAGCGGCCTGGCCAGCAACTCCACCATCTTGTCCACCAGCAGGAAGGCGGTGCTGGGCAGCTCCGCCTCGGAGAGGGGCCGGCAGCTGATCGGCTCAGGCGAATGGTCGAGGGCCAGCACCGGCACGGTCACGAAGGTCTCAGGGCCGTCGTCCTCGCTGCCTGCGTCCTCGCCGTCGGGGTCGTCGGCGTTGGTGTCGTCCGTGTCGGGGTCGTCGCCGAAGTCATCGGCGTCGTCGATGGCCCACACCCGCCGTCGACCGCCATCCACGGGGTCTTCATCCGGATCGAAAATGCTCTCTGCTGGCTCGGATCCGGCGGCCGGCTCAGCCGCTGGTGGCGCCGGCTCGGCCTCTGGGGGCTTCTCCTGCAGGCGGATCGGCGGAGCAGCAGCGGCGGCGGCCGGGGCCGGCTGCGCTGCGGCAGCAGCCTGCCTGCCGCGCCGCTGCTTGAGCTGCTCATACTCAGCCGAATCGAGACACGCCTTCAGGGTGCGGCTGATGGTGTTGGCACTGCAGCCATACAGCTTGCCCAGCTCCGTGCTGGTGTCTCCCGCCCGGTAGCGCGCCACGATCTCCTTCTTCTGGCCCTCGGAAAGCCGGCTAGCCACCATCCACCGTCCAACCAGAGCAGCAGGGCACTTTAAGGGCCTGACCGGGAGCTGCTGGCACAATGGCCCCAGCCGGCCCGCCGGGCCGACCCGCTCCCTTAGCTCAGCTGGATAGAGCAGCTGCCTTCTAAGCAGCCGGTCGATGGTTCGAATCCATCAGGGGGCGCTGTCACAGCTCAGCAGGGCCGCTTCAAGCTCACCCAGGCGCCGGAGCTGGGCGCCTTCGAGCGGAAGCTCGCCGCCGATGGGGTGCGTGCCACGCAGTTGTTGTGGATGTGGATCCGTGCAGCGTCAATCACGATCCCAGCGGGCTCTTCTGCCTCATTCCGAGACGGCCCGGGAGCGCTGGCTGAGGCCTCTGGCCTGGCGAGAACACACAGCTAAGCCACCTGCAGCGCATCGAGCAGGGGATAGGCCTGGGCAATCGGATCGCCTGTGAACTGCGCCACCCAGCCCTCGGGGTTGACGAAGAACCGCAGCGCACAGAAGTGGGGTTCGGGACCCATGTCGAACCAGTGGCGGGTGCCGGCGGGCACGGCGATCCAGTCGCCGGCTTCACACAGCACCTGGGCCACCTCCTCCCCCAGGTGCAGGCAGAAGAGGCCGCGGCCCTCCACGAAGAAGCGCACTTCGTCTTCGCTGTGGGTGTGCTCGGCCAGGAACTTCTGACGCAGGGCCTGGCGATCGGGGTGGTCGGGGGCCAGGCGGATCGCATCCACGCTGGGGTAGGCGCCCCCCTCCTGCACCCGGGCCACCTCGGCGGCATAGGCGGAGAGGATCTGGGCCTGGTCGGCGCCGGCGGGCAGCTGGGCCCGGGCGGGCCAGCGCTGGAAGGTGATGCCGCGCTGGGCCAGCTCAGCGGCGATGCTGGCGCCATCGCTGCTGCGCAGGGCCAGCTCGGGCTGGCCGCCTGGGGTGGCAGGGTTCCGATAGATGGCCAGGAGAGTCATGGCGTCCGCGCCGCTGGGCGACAGCCTAGAAACTGCAGCAGCAGGCCCTGCCCCTGCCACACCTGGTCTCACCCTGGTGGGCGTGGGCCCCGGCGACCCGGAGCTGCTCACCGTGGCGGCGGTGCGCAGCCTGCGGCAGGCCGCCGTGGTGGCCTACCCGGTGGCACGCGAGGGCGCCGAGGGCATGGCCGCAGCGATCGCCGCCCCGTGGCTGAGTCCGCAGCAGCGCCGCCTGCCGCTGCTGTTCCCGATGGTGGCGGAGGCGGCCCCCCGCATCGCCGCCTGGCACGCCGCCGCCGATGCCCTGGCGGCGGAGGTGGCCGCTGGCCTGGCGGTGGTGCTGCTGTGTGAGGGCGACGTGTCGCTGTTCGCCAGCAGCAGCTATGTGCTGCTGGCCCTGCGCCAGCGCCATCCCGGCTGCCCGCTGCGGCTGATCCCCGGCATCGCGTCGGTGGCGGCGGCTGCGGCGGCCGGCGCCTGGCCCCTGGCCCTGCAGCAGGAGAGCCTGCTGATCCGGCCCACCCCCGAGAGCCCTGCCGAGCTGGAGGCGCTGCTGGCGCAGGCAGCGGCCTCCGCCACGGTGCTGGCCCTGCTCAAGCTGGGCCACCGCTGGCGCTGGGTGCGCCCCCTGCTGGCGGCCCGGGGCCTGCTGGAGGCAGCCCTGTTCGCCCAGCGGGTGGGCTGGCCCGACCAGCAGGTGGCCCCGGCCCTGGCGCTGCCGGCGGCGGAGCAGCCCTACTTCTCGCTGCTGCTGATCCGCCAGGGCTGGCCGGCGGTGCTGCCGTAGGCGTCCTCCAGCAGGGCCAGGGCATCGGCCGGCGTCGGCGCCCGCATCAGGGCATGGCGCAGCCGCGGCGCCCCGGGGAAGCCCTGGCAGGTCCAGCCCATGTGTTTGCGGGCGATCAGCAGGCCGTGATCCCCCCGGGCCGCCACCAGGGCCTGCAACTGCTCGGCGGCCAGCAGGATGCGCTCACCGGCGTCCGGGCTGGGGGGGATGGGCCGGCCGCTGAGGGCGGCGTCGATCTGGCCCACCAGCCAGGGCGCCCCCATGGTTCCCCGGCCCACCATCAGGCCATCGGCGCCGGTGGCGGCCAGGCAGCGCAGGGCATCGGCGGGGCTGGCCACGTCGCCGTTGGCGATCACCGGGATGCTCAGGGCCCGCTTCACCGCGGCGATGGCCCCCCAGTCGGCACGGCCCCTGAAGGCCTGCTCGCGGGTGCGGCCGTGCAGGGTGATCAGCTGGGCGCCGGCCTGCTCCAGCCGGCGGCACCACGCCAC
The DNA here is from genome assembly GCF_014280235.1 of Cyanobium sp. NS01. Classification (NCBI taxonomy): domain Bacteria; kingdom Bacillati; phylum Cyanobacteriota; class Cyanophyceae; order Synechococcales; family Prochlorococcaceae; genus Cyanobium; species Cyanobium sp. NS01. The sequence goes on from NZ_CP047940.1 coordinate 2,134,405, forward strand.
GGCGGTGTCAGCCCCGCCGCCGCACCAGCCCAGCCGCGTCTTCACCGTGACGGGAATGGACACCGCCGCCGCCACCGTGTCCACAATCCGGGCGGCCAGCTCGGGGTCGCGGATCAGGCCGCTGCCGCCGCCTTTGTGAGCGATCTTCTTCACGGGGCAGCCCATGTTGATGTCGATCAGGAAGGCGCCCGCCGCCTCGGCGCGCCGGGCCGCATCGGCCATCGCCTGCGGCCGGTGGTCGAACAGCTGCACCCCGATCGGCCCGCTCTCAGCCCCCAGCTCCTCCACCTTCTGCAGGCCGTGGCCCAGCTCCAGGCTGGTGGCGTTCACCATCTCGGTGAACAGCAGGGCATCGGGGGCCCAGCGCCGCACCAGCCCCCGGAAGATCCGATCACTCACCCCCGCCAGGGGCGACTGCAGCACCCTGCAGCGCAACCGCCGCGGCGTGCCGTGGCCGGCCAGCAGCAGCAGTTCAGGGGCAGGGGCGGCGATCATGGCGAGGATTCTGGGATGAGGCCGTGCTTCCCCCCGCCGCTCCTGCCCAGGCCGCCCCGGCGGCCGAGGCCTACCCCCTCAGCCGGGCGCTGCTGGAGGCGGTGCTGGCCGACCGCCTCAGCGATCGCTTCGTGTGTGAGCTGATCTGGCCGCGCCTGGGGTATGGGCCCGATGGCTCCGGCACCTGGAGCGCGGGCCCGGCCACGGGGGCGGACTGGCGGGAGTCGTTCCCCCTCGCCCCGCAGCTGATCGCCGAGCGCCCCGCCAGCGTTCGGCTCACCCGCTCGATCGCCAAGCCCCACAAGCAGCTGCTCAAGCAGCAACTGGGCTTCGGCGGCTACCGCATCGGCGAGCTCTACCCGCGCCGCACCCGCCGCGCCACGGCGGTGACCTGGCTGCTGGCCCAGCTGGCCGAGCGCGGCGAACCGCTGCCGGAGCTGGGGCCGCTGCCGCCGCTGCTGGACGCCCCCGCCGATCCGGTGCGCGGCCACCCCGGCGACCCGCCGATCTCCTGAGCGCCCTGCCGACCCATCTGTACTGTCAAGGAAGGACAGTCGTTGCGATAAGACTCTTGGCCTTACCGGTCGTCGCCATCATCGGCCGCCCCAACGTGGGCAAATCCACCCTGGTGAACCGGCTCTGCCGCAGCCGCGAGGCGATCGTGCACGACCAGCCCGGCGTGACGCGGGACCGCACCTACCAGGAGGGCTTCTGGGGCGACCGCAGCTTCCGGGTGGTGGACACCGGCGGCCTGGTGTTCGATGACGACAGTGAATTCCTGCCCGAGATCCGCGAGCAGGCCAACCTGGCCCTGGCCGAGGCGGCCGTGGCCCTGGTGATCGTGGATGGCCAGCAGGGCTGCACCGGCGCCGACCAGTCGATCGCCGAGTGGCTGCGGGGCCAGGGGGTGCCGGTGCTGCTGGCGGTGAACAAGTGCGAGTCGCCCGATGCCGGCCTGGCGATGGCGGCGGACTTCTGGGGGCTTGGCCTGGGCGAACCCCATCCGATCTCGGCCATCCACGGCGCCGGCACCGGCGACCTGCTCGACGCCGTGATCGGCCACCTGCCCCCCACCGAGCAGGTGGAGAGCGAGGAGCCGATCCAGCTGGCGATCATCGGCCGCCCCAACGTGGGCAAGTCCAGCCTGCTGAACGCCGTGTGCGGCGAAAACCGGGCGATCGTGAGCCCGATCCGCGGCACCACCCGCGACACGATCGACACCACGATCGAGCGGGAGGGCAAGAGCTGGAAGCTGCTCGACACCGCCGGCATCCGCCGCCGCCGCTCGGTGAGCTACGGCCCCGAATACTTCGGCATCAACCGCAGCTTCAAGGCGATCGAGCGCAGCGATGTGTGCGTGCTGGTGATCGATGCCCTCGATGGCGTCACCGAGCAGGACCAGCGCCTGGCGGGCCGCATCGAGGAGGACGGCCGCGCCTGCGTGGTGGTGGTGAACAAGTGGGATGCCATCGAGAAGGACAGCCACACCATGCCGGCGATGGAGCGCGAGCTCCGGGCCAAGCTCTACTTCCTCGACTGGGCGCCGATGCTGTTCACCTCTGCCCTCAGCGGCCAGCGGGTGCAGGCGATCTTTCCGCTGGCCCTGCTGGCGGTGGAGCAGCACCGCCGCCGCGTCACCACCTCGGTGGTGAACGAGGTGCTCACCGAGGCCCTGAGCTGGCGCTCGCCGCCCACCAGCCGCGGCGGCCGCCAGGGCCGGCTCTACTACGGCACCCAGGTGGCGGTGCGGCCGCCCAGCTTCACCCTGTTCGTGAACGAGCCCAAACTGTTCGGCGACACCTACCGCCGCTACGTGGAGCGCCAGATCCGCGAGGGCCTGGGCTTCGAGGGCACGCCGATCAAGCTGTTCTGGCGTGGCAAGCAGCAGCGCGACGCCGAGCGCGATCAGCTGCGCCAGCAGAATCGCGGCCGCTGAGCCTCCTGCCCTTGGACCTCCTCCGCCAGATGCCGATCGGCCAGTTCGTGGCCGAGGAGGGCGGTGAGGGCGGGCGTGGCAGCTGGCTGCGGCGGCTGGATCCCCGCCTCAAGCTGGCCTGGACCATGGCCTTCCTGGTGACGCCGATCCTGGCCGGCCCGATCTGGCGGGTGGCCCTGGTGGGGCTGCTGCTGCTGATCACCGCGGTGTGCGGCCTGCCCTGGCGGCTGTGGGGCCGCAGCCTGCCGTTGCTGCTGGCCCTGTGTCTGCTGGTGGGGGGGCTGGCGACCCTGTTGCCGGCGGGTGGGGTGGGCGCAGCGGCCCTGCAGCGGCCTCCGGCGGAGGTGCGGCTGCTGCCTGGATCACCCCTGGAGCCACCACCGCAGCGGGCCGGGATGCCCTGGGAGCTGGTGCGCTGGGGGCCGATCAGCCTCGGCCCCGTGAGCCTCGGCCCGCTGGTGATCAACCGCCGCTCCGCCGAGCTGGGTCTCAACGGCGCCACGCTGCTGTTCACCCTGGTGCACAGCGCCAACCTGCTGCTGCTCAGCACCCCACCGGAGGAGCTGGTGTGGTCGTTCGGCTGGCTGCTGGCCCCCCTGGCACGGCTGGGCTGGCCGGTGGAGCGGCTGGGGTTCACCCTGCTGTTGTCGTTGCGCTTCCTGCCGCTGGTGCAGGAGGAACTGCAGAACCTGGTGCGCTCCGTGGCCACCCGGGCCGTGAACCTGCGCCGGCTCGGCTGGCAGCTCTCCCTGGGGCTGGTGCTGGGGGTGGGGGAGAGGCTGCTGGCCAACCTGCTGCTGCGCTCCGAGCAGGGGGCCGAGGCCCTGCTGGCCCGGGGCGGAACCTGGCAGCCGCCCTGGCAGCTGCACCGCCTGGCGCCGCCGGCGCGGGCCGCCAATCTGCTGGTCAGCCTGGGGCTGGGATTGTTCCTGGTCTTACGATGGCGTGTCGGTGCTCTTTAATACCTGCAGATCAGAAGGCTGAGTGACCACCGAGCGCTATCTCAATCACCCCACCTTCGGGATGCTCTACCGAGTGGCGCCAGTGCCCGACGGCAGGGATCTCTACGCCACGCTGTATGCCCAGCGGATCTTCTTTGTGGTGACCCTGCAGCCCAGGGGCGCCAGTTTTGAGGTGGTGCCGTTGATGGATGCCCGTCACTTCGCCGAGCAGAACCTGGCCCGGGTGCGCCGGGATGGCGCTGAGGCCCATGCCCACTGGCGACAGCTCTTTGACCAGACCTTCATCTGAGCCACTGGCCTCTGAGCCTTTGGCGGCGCGGCTCGAGGCGATCACCGCTGCGTTGCCGCCCGGCTGCCGTCTGCTGGCGGTGAGCAAGGGCCATCCGGCCGAGGCCATCCGGGCCGCCGTGGCGGCGGGGCAGCGCAGCTTCGGCGAGAGCCGGCTGCAGGAGGCCAGCGCCAAGCAGGAGGAGCTCGCCGACCTGGCCCCGCTCGACTGGCACTTCATCGGCCGGCTGCAGGCCAACAAGGCCCGGGCGGTACTGCGCCGCTTCGGCACGATTCACTCGGTGGACAGCCTGGCCCTGGCGGAGCGGCTGGCCCGCATCGCCGGCGAGGAATCCCTCAACCCGGCGGTGCTGTTCCAGGTGAAGCTGCGGCCCGACCCCTCCAAGACCGGCTTCAGCCCAGAGGAGCTGCGCGCCGCCTGGCCACGCCTGGCGACGCTGGCGCCGCTGCGGCCGGTGGGGCTGATGACCATCGCCCCGCAGGGCCTCGGCCACGAGGAGCTTCAGGTCCTGTTTCAGGCCTGCGCGGCCCTGGCCACGCAGCTGGGCTTGCCCGAGCGTTCGATGGGCATGAGTGGTGATTGGCACGAAGCGGCGGCGGCGGGCAGCACCTGGGTGCGGATCGGCAGCGCCCTGTTTGGTGTGCGACCGTCCCAACGGCTTGCCATCACTGACGTGGGACGCTATTCAGGTTGAAAGCACCCCAAGAGGTTCGCTCCGTGTCGTTGTTCTCCCGCCTGCGTGCCGTCGTCTCCGGCGATGACTACCTCGAAGGCGATTACGACGAGGACCTCGATTACGACGGTGGCGACGCCCAGGACCCCCCTCCGATCCAGCGCAGCAGCGCCCTGGCGCTCAGCTCCGATTTCAGCTCCGACGACCCCTTTGCCGGCAGCAATGTGATCGGCATGCCGGGGCTCTCCTCCGCGGCGGCAGAGGTGTCGCTGATGGAGCCCCGCAGCTTCGACGAGATGCCCCGGGCGATCCAGGCCCTGCGGGAGCGCAAGACGGTGATCCTCAACCTCACCATGATGGAGCCCGATCAGGCCCAGCGGGCCGTGGATTTCGTGGCCGGCGGCACCTTCGCCATCGACGGCCACCAGGAGCGGGTGGGCGAGAGCATCTTCCTGTTCGCCCCCAGCTGCGTCAGCGTCACCACGGCCAGCGGTGAAGAGGTGTCTGCCCCCACCACCATCTCCCGGGAGCTGGCCCAGGAGCAGGAAGCCGCTCCCTCGCCGGCCTGGGGCCGCCAGGACAGCGCCCTCTAGGGCGTTCGATCACCCCGCTGCCGTTGCACCCGGTGCCGCTTGCTTCCGGTTCCCTGCTCCCCAGCCTCGGCGTGGTGGGATTCGGCACCATGGCGCGTGCCCTGGTGCTCCCCCTGCTGGAGGCAGGGCTGCTGGAGGCCCCGGGCCTGAAGGCGGTGGTGGCCAGCCAGGCTTCCGCCGCCCGCCTGCAGGAGCGCCATGGCCTGGCGGTGGGCACCGATCCGGCGGCGGCCTGGGCGGCACCGGTGCTGCTGCTGGCCGTGAAACCCCAGCAGCTTGAGGCCGTGGCGGCCACGGCTCCGCCCGGGGCCTCGGGGCTGTTGATCTCGGTGCTGGCCGGCGTGAAGCTGGAGCGGCTGCAGCGCCTGTTCCCGAGCTGGCGCTGTGTGCGGGCCGTGCCCAACACCCCCTGCCAGGTGGGCTGTGGGCTCACGGGCCTGGCCCTGGCCCCCGAGCTGGAAGAGCCGGAGCGGGCGTTGGTGCGGCAGTTGTTTGCCCGGGTGGGGGAGGTGCATGAGCTGCCCGAAGTTCAGCTCGATGCCTTCCTGGCCCTCACCTCCTCCGGGCCGGCCTTCGTGGCTCTGGTGGCGGAATCCCTGGCGGATGGGGCCGTGGCCGCCGGCCTGCCCAGGGCCCTGGCCCACCACCTGGCCCAGCGCACCCTGGCGGGCAGCGCCGCCCTGCTGGAGCAGCAGGAGCTCCACCCAGCCCAGCTCAAGGACCTGGTGAGTTCACCGGGCGGCACCACCATCGCCGGCCTGCGCCAGCTGGAGCGCGGCGGGCTGCGCTCAGCCCTGATCGAGGCGGTGCTGGCGGCGGCGCAGCGCAGCCGCGAGCTGGGCTGAGCCCTCAGGAGCCAGCGGGCCTGCTGCCGAGGCGCGGTTCGGTGCCGGCCAGCAGGCGGCCCAGGTTGCTGCGATGGCGCCAGATCACCAGGGCACTGGTGAGCAGGGCCAGCAGCAGGTAGGGCCAGCGCAGACCGGCCCCCTGGCCCTGGAACCAGCCCAGCATCAGCAGCGGCAGGGCCACGGCGGCCAGCACGCTGGAGAGCGACACGATGCGGCTGAGGCTGAGCACGGCGAGAAACACCCCGAAGCTGGCCAGGCCCACCGGCCAGGCCAGGCCGAGCAGCATGCCGAGGGCCGTGGCCACCGCCTTGCCGCCGCGCCAGCCCAGCCACACGGGCCAGCTGTGCCCCGCCAGGGCCGCCAGGCCGCAGGCCACCACCCAGCTGTCGATGGCCCAGGCGGCGGGCCCCAGGGGCTGGCCCAGGGGCTCCAGCACGGCCTTGGCGAGCAGCACCGCCGCCGTGCCCTTGAGCACGTCGATCAGGAACACCGCCAGGGCCGGGCCCTTGCCCACCACCCGCAGCACGTTGGTGGCGCCGGTGGAGCCGGAGCCCTCGCGGCGGATGTCGATGCCCTTCAGCCAGCGAGCGGCCAGGTAGCCACTGGGGAGGGAGCCCAGCAGGTAGCCCGCGAGCAGCAGGGGCAGGGCAAGGGGCAGGGTCATCGGATCGGCAGGGCTGGCTGGGGGAGGGAGAGGCGGCTCAGTAGATCTCTTCGTCGCGCATCAGTTCGCCCGGGCCGGGGGCAAAGGCCAGCCAGAGGGGGAACTGCAGGATCGGGATGTCCACCACCTGCTCAACGGCATCCACCAGGATCAGGGGCAGCTCGCCGCGCTCCTCCAGCCGGTCGGCCCGCTCGATCAGGGCATCGGGGCGCTCGAACAGCACGATGCCGCTGCTGGGGCCGAAGTCTTCGCGGTCGAGTCCCAGGGCCTCCTGGAGGCCGCGGCGCCACTCGCCCAGCCGCTCCGGCTGACTGGCCAGCACCAGGGTCTGGAAGCGATCGCCGTAGAGCTCCCCGAGGATGGCGATCGCGGCGGCGCTCACCAGGGCATTGCGGCCGCGGCTGCCGCCGCTGGGCTGGGCGCCGCGACCGCCCTGATCCAGGAACCAGTTGTCGAGGCTGGCGGCGGCTTCGGCATCGAGGCTGCGGCGCAGTTTCCAGGCGGGCGCGTAGAAATCGGGCTGGCCCTGGAAGCCGGCGAGCTGCTCGCGGATCAGGCCCTCATCGGCGCTGAACTGGCCTGCGGCGGCCACCGCGGGACCGGGCGGCGGGGGGCTGGCCTGGGCCGCCTGCTCGGCGTCGAGAGCCGAGGGGGCCACCAGCAGTTGCTGGGGCACCAGGTCCACCTGTTCGGCGGCCACGGCAAGGTCCTGCAGGGCGCCCACCAGGTAGTCCTGGAAGCCCTTGAGCCGGCGGGCCATCCCATCGGCCTGGCCCGTGACGCTGCTCTGAATCTCGCGGTTGATCTGCTCCTGGCGGCTCTCCAGCTGGTGAATCTCGTCCAGGAGCTGCTGGCGCCGATGACGCAGCTCCTCCAGCGCCAGCTCCTGCCAGGCGGTGCTGGCGGCAGCGGCAGCCGGCTCGCTGGGCGTGGGCTCGCCCGGACCAGGCCCCGGCGGCGTGGCGCCGCTCTCAGGCGCGGCGGTGGTGGTGGGCTCCTCAGGCATCGGACGCGGAGAGATGGCTCAGGTGACGGTCCAGTTGTCGGCGCAGGGCCCCAGCATCGAACAGCAGGGGCAACAGGTGAATGCTGCGCTCCTCCCGGAAATAGAACACCACGGGCAGGCCCGGCCAGTACAGCTTCCAGGCCAGCCAGCTGGCATAGGGAAAGCGGCGCAGCTCGGTGTTCTGGCGCCACACCACCAGGGAGTCGGCCTGAAACTCGAGCCGCAGCAAAGCGGTCTGCAGCAGCAGGAACAGCCCCAGCAGGCCCACCCCCAGGCTCAGCCACAGGGCCCCACCCCAGAGGGGCAGCAGCGCCAGGCAGCCCAGCGCCAGCACCAGCACGCCCCCTGCCACGCCGTAATGGCGCGGCAGGCTCGTGGCTTCGGTCTCTGGAGCTGGGGCCGAGGCCGCAGAAGGGGGAGTCGTCATGGCGGGGTCATCCGAGGCGGGGTTATCCAAAGAGCACTGAGGTGAGCACGCCGTCCATCAGCGCCACCGTGACCAGGATCATCACCACGGCGCCGGTGGTGGTGGTGCCCACCTCCTTGGGGCCGCCCCGGGTGGTGAGGCCCCAGCCGCAGGAAATCACGGCGATCTGCAACCCGAACACAAGGGCCTTCACCAGCATGAAGGGCAGATCCTCCGGCTGCATCCAGGTGCGCACCGAGTTCCAGAACACGCTGGGGGGGATGTTGTACAGCAAGGAACTGCTCACTTGCCCCGACCAGATCCCCACCCCGAAGAACAGCAGGCACTGCACCGGCGCCATCACCACCATGGCCAGAACCCTCGGCACCACCAGGTACTGCACCGGGTCGGTGCGCAGCATGGTGATCGCATCAATCTGCTCGGTCACCTTCATGGTGCCCAGTTGGGCGGCGTAGGCGGTGGCCACCTTGCCGGTGAGCAGGGTGGCGGTGAGAAGGGGCGCAATCTCCCGGGAGAGGCCCAGGGCCAGCAGGCCCCCCACAGCGGCGTTGGCGCCCTGCTTGGAGAGCTCTGCCACCACCTGGATGTTGAAGACGGTGCCGGCGGCCAAAGCCGTGATCATCACGATCAAGAAGCTGCCGGGGCCGGCTTCCAGCAGCTCGTTCATCAGATCGTTGACGCCGATGCGGCCGCGGGCGATGGCGCTGACCGCCTGGCCCCCGATCAGGCCGCTCACCGCCAGCCGCCGCAGCCAACGCGGGGCCCGCAGCCAGCTGGGCAAGCCAGGCGAACGGGTCAACCGCAGGGAACGCACCAGGGCAGAAGCACGGGTCATGGCTGAAGAGGGAGCCGCTCGGGCCAGCGACGCATCACCACCAGCCCCAGCACCACCAGCACCGCTGGGATCAGGCCCATGCAGAGCCGGATCGCCACCAGCGCACTGGCGGGCTGAAGGGCATCGCGCACCGCCTGGTAGCCACTCAGGCTCATCATGTTGCCGAAGAAGAACAGGGCCAGACTGATACAGATCTTCTGGGCCAGCACCATCCAGGCGCTGTACTGGCCGGCCGGTTTTTCAGGATCAGCGTCGATGGCATCCGGTAGGAGCGCCCAGGGGATCAGGTAGGCCGTCGAGGCGCCGAGGCCAGCCACCATGATCGTGGCCAGCAACGCTGCCAGGCGCAGACCGTTGGCCAGGGAGCCCAAGGGGGCGATGCCGGCTTGCATGGCCGGCAACACCATGGCGGAGAGGCAGGCGGCGATCCAGAGCCAGGTGCCCAGATGGAGGGCCCGCAGCCGCCCGGAGCGATGGCACACCGCCGTCCACACCCAGAGGCCCGCCAGGGTGCTCACCATGAAGGGCAGCAGGATCCAGTTGCTCCAGCTCTCCGGCAGACCGATCACCACCGGCAGGTAGATGAGAGCAGCGGTCTGCATGATCTGCAGGGCGCACCACAGCAGCAGGTAGAGGCCCAGAACGCGCAGGAAGCGGCCGTTGGCGCGCACCCGCTTCAGCAGGCGGCGGGTGGTGCCGGCGTGCTGCAGTGGCCGCTGGCAGTGGCGGGCTGCCGGGGCCAGGCCCCAGCCGCACAGCAGGGTGGAGCTGGTGACCAGCAGGCCGGTGAGCACGCCCAGCTGCAGGTAGCTGGCGGGGTTGTGGTGGTCGCGCAGCAGCAGGCCACCGAGCACGATGCCCACCAGGCTGGCGATGATCGAGCCGGTGAAGCGTGAGGAGTTGAGCCGGGTGCGCAGCGACACATCCGTGCTGAGTTCCGCCGCCAGGGCGGCATAGGGCAGGTTCACCCCGGTGTAGAAGCTGTTGGCCAGCATCGAGATCAGCAGGAACACCGCGAACTTCACCCACTGGTTGCCGGGCGGCAGCCACCACATCGCCGCCATCGCCACGCCCAGGGGCACGGCACTGCCGAGGATCCAGGGGATGCGCGGTCCCCAGCGGCTCTGGGTCTTGTCACTGAGCCAGCCCACCACCGGGTCGTTCACCGCATCCCAGAGGCGGCCGATCATCAGCACAAGGCCCGCCATCCAGGAGGGCAGCCCGGCCGCTGCTGTGTAGAAGATGAACAGGTAAAAGCCGATCAGCGAGGCGGCCATGCCGGTGCCGGCGTCGCCCAGGCCGTAGGCCCAGAGCAGGCGCTGACGGGCCGCTCCGCGCAGATCCGCGGCATCCGTGAGGGGCACCGGTGGGGCTGGCGCTTCGCTTGCGGTGGGCGCCAAGGGCTGCAGGGGAGGGGACGCGGAACGCAGGCCATAATGGCGGAGCCCGAAAGGGCCAGAAGCAGTACAGACGTACTGATGCGGGCGTAGTTTAGTGGTAAAACCTCAGCCTTCCAAGCTGATGATGCGGGTTCGATTCCCGCCGCCCGCTTGCTGCTCCACGCCTTGCTGCTCCACGCCTTGGTGATCCGTTCCCTGCCGCGCTGCTGGCTTCTGCTCAGTTCGGTGCTGCTCTGGCCAGCCCTGGCTCCGGTCGCGGCCCGCTCAGGAGAGTCTCCCCTGGGCAAGGCCTCCCCGGCTGAGGCGCCCGCAACTCAGAACAGCCTTCAGGATTCGCTGCGGCAGCGGCAGGCGTTTCCCTTCCAGCCCGACTGCGATGGCAACACCCAGGAGATCGTGGCCTGCCTCTGGCAGCAGCGCAACCAGGCCGATGTGAGCCTGGAGGGCCTGCTGGGCCAGGGAGCCCTGCTCGAGCCATGGCGCTCCAGCCGGCGCCAGGTGTGCGAGCAGACCACCCGCCCGGTGGAGGGCGGCAGCATCGGGCCGATCGTGTGGCTGAGCTGCGAAAACGCGCTCAACGCCACCTTGATCGAGCAGCTCAGCGGGGCGCCGGCGCCCTGAGTTCAGGGCCTTGGTCTCCTGCGGGCTTAGGTCCCAAGGCTTCCAATCAGACCTTGAGGTTGGGGCAGATCACGCTGGCGTTCGGCGCCGGATCGTTCTGCCAGTTCCCCAGCAGACCCCGCAGCTCGGTGCGGAACTGGTGCAACTCCCGCAGGCGTTCGTCCACCAGGTCGATCTGGCGCTGGAGCTGCCGCTGGATGTCGCCACACGGGAGTTGGCCGGCGTCGTGCACCTCCAGACAGCCCTGGATGTCCTCAAGGGTCAGGCCAAGGCTCTTGAGCCGCCGGATGAACTCCAGACGGCGCAGGCTGCTTTCAGCGAACAGCCGGTAGCCCCCCGCACTGCGGCCAACCGCCGGCAGCAGGCCCAGCTCCTCGTAGTAGCGAAGGGTCTTGACCGGCAGCCCGCTGCGTTGCGCCAGGACGCCGATCTTCATGGCCGCAGGATTGTCCATGTCCCGAGGGGGAGGGCCTGCCGGCGGGATCACTGGGGAGGGTGGCGCGACAGTCATTGGGAGAAAACTCTCCATCACAGTGGAGACTCTAGTTGGCCCTGAAGGCTTTTCTGCTGTCTGCCTTTGAGCTCCCGGGCCTATCCGCTCCCTGAAGCCCGTGTCATCCCAGGCGGGCCTTGACTCTCCAGCCAACTGGAGCCCATAGGGTAAAGGCACTGTCACCCGCAGCGCCCCAGCCCTGCCTCCAGCCCCCGCGATGAGCACCCCGTCCGCCAGCCCTCCCTGTTGCCATGCCGAGGATCCAGCCGGCTTGGCCGATGGCATGGAGCGGGAGCTGGCCCGGGAACGCACCGAGCTGCGCCGCAAGGTGAATGTGGCGGTGGTGCTCACCGCACTGGTGATGCTCTCGAGCCTGCCCCACATGCTCGGGGTCCACAGCCTGCCCTTCCTGCCGGGCTGGTTCACCAGCCCCTGGACCCAGCTGATCCTCACCACGCCGGTGCTGTTCTGGTGCGGCCGGGGCTTCTTCAGCGGCGCCGCCTCGGCCTTTCGCCAGCACAGCGCCGACATGAACACCCTGGTGGCGGCCGGCACCGGCATCGCCTGGCTCACCTCGCTGTTCAGCACCGTCTTCCCCCAGCTGCTGATCGCCGAGGGCCTGCCGGCAGACGTCTACTACGAAACCGCCGCTGTGATCCTCACCATGGTGCTGCTGGGCAACCTGATGGAGGCCCGCGCCCGGGGGCAGACCTCCGAGGCGATCCGGCGCCTGCTGCAGCTCCAGCCCCCCACGGCCCGGGTGCTGCGTCACGGCCAGCCGGTGCAGATCCCCGTGTCGCAAGTGGTGGTGGGCGATCTGGTGCAGGTGCGCCCGGGCGAGAAGCTGCCCACCGATGGGGTGGTGAGCGAAGGCAGCTCCTGGGTGGAGGAATCGATGCTCACCGGGGAGCCCACGCCTGTGGCCAAGGCGGCGGGCGATGCGGTGATCGGCGCCTCGATGAACCGCAGCGGCAGCTTCACCTTCCGGGTCAGCCGGGTGGGGACGGGCACGGTGCTGGCCCAGATCGTGGAGCTGGTGCGCCAGGCCCAGAGCTCCCGCACCCAGGTGCAGCGGGTGGCCGATCAGGTGGTGAGCTGGTTCGCGCCGGCGGTGATCGCCCTGGCCATTGCCGCCTATGTGATCTGGTTTCTGGTGAGCGGCAATGCGGTGCTGGCGATGCTCTTTCTGGTGAGCGTGCTGGTGATCGCCTGTCCCTGTGCCCTGGGCCTGGCCACCCCCACCTCGATCATGGTGGCCTCCGGCAAGGGAGCGGAGAACGGCCTGATCTTCCGCAGCGCCGAGGCGCTCGAAACTGCCGGCACGCTCCGCACCATCGTGCTCGACAAGACCGGCACCCTCACCCGCGGCCAGCCGGAGGTGACCCAGTTCGAGCGACTCGACGGTGGCGCGCTGCCGGCTGACACCCTGCTGGCCCTGACGGCCGCACTGGAATCCCGCTCGGAGCATCCCCTGGCCGAGGCGATCGTGGCCTATGCGACAGGCCAGCTGCAGCCGGGCGATCTGCCGGCGGTGACGGCCTTCGAGGCCGTGGCGGGTCGCGGCGTGCAGGGGGTGATCGCCGGCCAGCAGGTGCGGGTCGGCACCCCCCGCTGGCTCCCTGAACTCGGCATCGACACCGCGGCCCTCGAGCCCCTGGTGGAGCGCCTGGAGGCCCTGGCCTGCAGTGTGGCGGCCGTGGAGGTGGACGGGCGGATCGAGGCCTGCTTCGGGGTGGCCGATCCGCTCAAACCCAGTGCCGCGGCAGCGGTGGCGGCGCTGCGGCGGCTGGGTCTTCAGGTGGTGATGCTCAGCGGTGACGCCCGCCGCACCGCCGAGGTGGTGGCCACCCAGGTGGGGATCGAGCGGGTGGTGGCCGAGGTGCGTCCCGCCGACAAGGCCTCGGTGGTGCAACGGCTGCAGGAGCAGGGGGAGGGCCCGGTGGCGATGGTGGGTGACGGCATCAACGACGCCCCCGCCCTGGCCCAGGCCGACGTGGGCCTCGCCATGGGCACCGGCACCGATGTGGCGATCGCCGCCAGCGACGTCACCCTGATCTCCGGCAACCTGGCCGGCGTGCCGGCGGCGATCGAGCTCAGCCGCCACACCATGGCCAACATCCGCCAGAACCTGTTCTTCGCCTTCGCCTACAACGTGGCCGGCATCCCGATCGCCGCCGGTGTGCTGTTCCCCCTCACCGGCTGGCTGCTGAGCCCGATGCTGGCCGGCGCCGCCATGGCCTTCAGCTCCGTGTCGGTTGTGAGCAATGCCCTGCGGCTGCGCCGCTTCCGGCCTGCGCCCCTGCCGAGGGCGGCCTGATGACGCTCCCACCCCTGATGTCGCCCCTGCCTGCCCTAGCCGTCGCCGTCACCGCTGCCACGAGCGCCTCCACCGCCGAGCCGCTCTGGCGCAGCATCGAGCAGCCTGTGCTGCTGAAGGTCCTGGTGGCCGGCGCAGGGGTGGCACTGATCATCTGGGAGCTGTGGTGGTTCCTCGGCCGCCATGGTGGTGGCGTGGCGGCCCACGAGGGGGAGCACGGGCTGCAGGAGATCACCATCACCGTGGACGGCGGCTATGCCCCCTCGCGGATCCGGGTGAAGGCCGGCCAGCCGGTGCGGCTCAGCTTTCACCGGATCGATCCGAGCGGCTGCGTGGCGAAGGTGATCTTCCCCGATTTCCACCAATCCCTCGATCTGCCCCTGGATGCCACCACCTCCGTGGACTTGCCGGCCAAGGCTGCCGGCACCTATCCCTTCCACTGCGGCATGAACATGGTGCGGGGCAGCCTTGAGGTGGAGTGACCCGAGGCGGCGCGGGCCAGGTTGGTCGCGAGCGCTCAGGCGCTGATCTCCAGGGTGCCCATCATGCCCAGCTCCTCGTGATCGAGGATGTGGCAGTGATACACCGTGCGTCCGGCGAAATCATCGAACCGGGTGCGAATCCGCACGGTTTCGCCTGGGCGCAGCAGCACCACATCTCTCCAGGCGCGCCACGGCTCCGGCGTGCCGTTGCGACTGATCACCTGGAAGGGGTTGATGTGCACGTGGAAGGGGTGATCCATCACCCCGTCGTTCACCAGCTCCCACTCCTCTGTGTCACCGAGGCGCACGGAGGTGTCGATACGGCCGTGGTCGAAGCCACGGCCATTGATCAGGAACACCATGCCCATGCCAGGGGCCATGCCGTGGTTGAGCACGAAGCGGCGCCTGCGCACTGGCGCCGGCAGGGGCTCCACCGGCAGCAGGCGCTCGGGCAGCTGCAGGGGCGTCACCGAGCCCGCGTAGTTCAGGGTGGCGATCGGCACCGGAGCCTGCTGCTCAAAGCCTGATCCCATCCTTCCCCTACCCATTCCCATTCCCCTCCCCATTCCCATTCCTCTACCCATGCCCATGCGGCTGCCCATGCCGCCCATCATTCCGCCGGAGCCTCTGGCGTAGGGAAGGTTGAGAAGCCGGTAACGACCACCCTGCCGCTCACCCCGCACCAGCACCTCAGCCCGCTCGCCGGGGGCCAGCAGCAGTTCCGCCAGCTCCACCGGTGCCTCGATGGCACCGCCATCGGTGGCGATCAGGTGGAAGGGATGTTCCTCGAGGGCCAGTCGCCAGAAGCGGGCATTGGAGGCGTTCACGATCCGCAGCCGCAGCAGACCCCCTGAGGGGATCGAAAGCGCCGGGTTCACCTGGCCGTTGACGGTGAGCATCTCACCCTCACGCCCCAGCATCATCCCCATGCCCATCGGGCTGAAGCCCCCTTGCCGGGGAAGGTCCTTGAGGAAGAGCACCTGCTCCTCGGCGGCCTGCACCTCGGCGATCTGATCCAGGGCACCACGCACGATGAGCACCCCTCCGAGGCCGCCGAACACCTGATCGGCCGTGGTGCCGTGGTGGTGGGGGTGGTAATAGAAGGTGCCGGCGGGATGGTCGCCCGGCAGGGTGAAGGCGTAGGTGTGGCTTGCGCCGGGGGCCACGCTCACGAACACGTTGTCAGCACTGCCGCCGGGAGGGATGTGGAGGCCGTGGTAGTGCAGGTTGGTGGGGCGGGACAGGCGGTTGTGCAGCTCGATCCGCACGGCATCGCCGGGTTCGGCCTCTAGCTGGGGCCCAGGCAGCAGGCCGTTGTAGGTGAGGGCCCTGGACGGGCCGCCCGGGATCGCCACAGGGGTGTCCTGGACCACCAGGTCCAGTTCCAGGCGTCCGCCGCTGGAGCGCAGACGGGACGGGGCTGGTACACCCGTGCTGGCTTGGGATCGAACCTGGGCGGGGCGTCCCAGCAGGGCTGAGCCGGCGGCGATGGCGGAAGCACCGCCAGCCATGGCAAGAAAGGAACGGCGACCGAGTTGCCCGCTCATCGCGCCCCGAAGCAGAGATCCGCAGGAAGGGGGTGCAGCAGCAAACGATCGATCGCCTGGCATCCCATGACCCTGCGGCGCTAATGGACTTTTTTCAGCGTATGGTCTCCACAGGGGTGGAGAGTCAAGCGGGGAGCATGCTTCTGCCCGGCCGCTCAGAGGGCAAAGAGCTCGTCGTACTGCGAGTACTCCGGCTTGCGCAATCCCTCCACCGCCAGCATCCGGCGCAGCTCGATGATCTCGGCCCGCTGGGCCACGATCACAGCCCGCGCGAAGCGCCGGATCGTGGGGTTGGTGCTCTTGGCCAGGGCGTCGTGGGCCATGATCAGCGCCCCGCCGTGGTGGTGGATCATCCCCTCGAGAAACCACACCACCCGGTTCTCTCGGGTGGGTCCGGAGCCCATCATCCGCATGCCGTCGATCTGGGCCTGGCTCATACGGGTCAGGCCGGAGAGGCTGTTCGGGTCACCACCTGGCGCCAACGCCACGGGATACACCGGCGCCTGGGGATACCAGGCCTTGCGCCACAGCCCCATGGCGCGGATTTCACTGGCCTGATCACGCCAAATTGTGTTGCCCAAGGCCCCTACGCCGGGCTGGTCGATCCCGAAGACGAATTCACTCATGCGCAGCGCACCGGTGTGGTGCTGCACCATGCCGTCGAGGAAACGCAAGTCGTAGGTGGCGCCGGCGGGGCCCACGTCATGGGCGTGGCCGGTGGTCGTCATGCCTGGCATGCCGTCCATGCCGCGATGACCCTCGTGGGGATCCATCTGGGCCAGGGCCGGGGAGGAGAGCAGCGCAGCCAGAGTCAGCGCAGACACCCCGAACCGAAAAGCGGATCCAGCCATGGGCAACGGGAAGGGAGAAGCAGGCGCTCCCAACGTATGGCCTCCACCTCACTGGAGAGTCAAGGAGCTGTGCGAGGGCATTGGCCCCAGGCCGCATCGTCTGTCACCCAGACGCTCTCTATCGCCAGGGAGTTCCTACCTGATTTCTAGGACCTTCATCAAAGAAACCATAGAGGCCTCAACGCTTGCCCCCAAATCATCACGCATCCAAATGACATCAACGACAGAAGGGTTGAACGATCCACGGAAGGTAAGAGCCTTGATGCGGTTGCTGAATGCGAACTGTTCGAAAATCGCAGAGAGTACGTATGCTTAAAGAGCTCCCCGCCCACGGTCGGGAGAACTCGGGCTTCACCATCCCCTGCTCTCAAGCCCGGAACCATCGCAATCCCTGGGTTCAGGACAGATCAGACACAGACTGTGGAGAACCGGATCGCTGTTCCATGCGCTCTTCGCTCCTCGCTCCTCCGGTGACTCCTACTGCTGCCGCTCCCGCCAGGCAGCGTTACCAGTGTGGCCACAGACAGGCCAGCGAGTGATGCACAGCAAGCGGGTCAATCAGACCATCAGGTCATGGCGCAGCTGTTGTGGTGAGACATGGGGAGGGACCTGCTGAAATCAACAGCCATTCTGCCTGCATCAGGCATTAAGTTTTTGAGATCCATTTCAATCCAACCAAACGGTTCACTCACAACCTGCAGATCTTCTGGCCGGTTGGACGCGCTTCAGACGCAAGGTTTGTAGAATGATCCAAGAGCATAGACTAAAACCAGACATTCAATTAGTCAACAGAGCAGGCCCACCTCGAGTCACGTGCTGTCTGGTTGAAGTTGGGCCTTCAAGCAAGCAAGCTCGTGACTACTCCATTGGACACTTCAGCTCAATCACAGTCAACAGAGTCTGCCAAGAGTCAGCTACTTCAAGCATCCCAACCCCATGATAGTGAGACAATTCAGATCCCCACTGCCAAGCCCCTTAGCAGGCAGCGCCATTGCATCAGCGCCAGAGCTGATTCCTGATCTGCCGCTCCATCTCTCGCGGCTTCTCATCAGTGCTGCAGGCACGAAAGCCTCGTATCACTTCATCGAGCGTATTCCCGCTGCTCATCGGATCATTCTTGTCAGCAACCACCGCAGCTTGCTGGATGTTCCATTGCTCATGGCAGCGCTGAACCGGCCCATAAGATTTGCATGCCACTACTACATGAGCAGGGTTCCAGGACTGAGGGAGATGGTCTCAGCGATGGGGGCGTTCCCTCTCGATGCACCACAACAAAGGCACAAGGACTTTTTCCAGAAGGCCGTCAGTCTGCTGCACGCGAAGGAAGTTGTCGGGATCTTTCCAGAAGGTGCCGAACCGATGGTTCGTTCAGCGACTCCAAATCAAATCAGCTCCTTCCACCGCGGCTTTGCCCACCTCGCCATGCGAGCTGGCGTTGGCGATGTGGCCATCCTGCCAGTGGGCATCGCTTCACTTCAAGAGCAGACAAGCAACCTCGCCCCACTCAGTCTGTTCAAACTGGCTGACCCGTCAGAGCCCTTGTTTGATCGTGGTGGCTGGCACCACAGCGTTCGTTATCAGCATGTACGTGTGCTTGTTGGGCACCCCATCTGGGTCAAAGACAAAGAAAGAGAGGAGTATTCCGGGCGAAGGGCTGGCTCACTTGCACGAGAGATAACCAACATCTGCCAGAATCAGATCATTGAACTGATACGCCAAGGCTACTCGTAACCGGCTCTGTCCTCCATGCCATTCTTCATCAATCCACTGCCTTCCCTCCTTGGCGAGCCTGCCAAGCCATCGCGTCCCCTGTTTATCTATCTGCCAGGGATGGATGGCACTGGAGATCTGTTGCGAACTCAACTTTCCGGGTTGCAAGCCTCATTCGATATCCGATGCCTTTCTATTCCCTCTAATGACATCACTGACTGGGATAGACTTGTTGAACAAGTAGCTCGGTTGATCACCAAGGAGCAGTGCCGGATTCAATCTCGCCCCGTCTATATCTGTGGCGAATCCTTTGGCGGCTGCCTGGCTTTGCGGCTTGCAGCTTCCTTCCCTGACATCTGCCAACATCTGATTCTTGTCAATCCTGCCACATCTGCTTTCCATCAACCGTGGGTCAGCTTAGGAGCATCAATCACACAGCGCTTGACGCCCTCACTGTATCGGTTGTCAACCTTTGGTCTGCTCCCACTTCTGATTCAGCCACAACGAGTCTCCCTGGCTAATCAACAGGCTTTATTGCAGGCCATGCAATCGGTTTCCCCCAGAAGTGCGGCCTGGAGGATTTCCCTGCTTGCCAATTTCGCGGTTGAGTCGCTGCCGTTGGGACGAATCCTGCAGCCCGCTTTACTGCTGGCGTCAGGCGCGGATCGGCTCCTTCCATCTCTTGACGCAGCAGGAAGACTCGCCCGACAACTGCCGAACGCCCGTACCGTGCAGCTTCCAGACAGTGGCCACGCCTGCCTGCTGGAATCCCAGGTGAACCTCGCCAAGCTGTTGAAGTCAACAGATTTCTTTGATCCTTCCAGCCGCGCCCGTCCCCTAAGCATGAGTCACGGTCATTGATATGGCGAGTCCTGACGATCAAGAAAAAACCTCCGGGCTTAGCCCGGAGGTTGACGACCATCTCGTATCCGCGAGGGCAGGGAATCGGCTACGGGGTGCCGATCATCGAGGCTCAAAAGGAGCGAGATCGCTGGGGCGGGAGAGAACGAATCCCACCATCCCGGTCAGGAGGACGACAAGGGCGATGACACTGATGATGGCGGCGGAGTAGTCAGTACCCTTGGCGATCAACCCAGTCCGATCTGGGACAGGATGCCTTGGCCGGTGAGCAACTCGGTGGATAGTCCGATCACGAAGCCGAGCATGGCAAGACGGCCGTTCCAGGTTTCAGCAAAAGCGCTGAAGCCAAAGCGGGCGGAGGAGTCAGACATGCCTGTGGTGCGGTACTCAGACAATCGTAACACAATGTAAAGGGCGTGTCGGGCCATCCGCTGGCATGGACCCATCACCGCCTTCCGTAGCAATCCCATGACCCCATGGCTCAGGCCGTATTGGCCATCGCATCGTCCGGGGCTTGGGTAGGGGGGGGGTGACAGTGGCAGCTTCCTGGAGGTGGCTATGGGTGGCTCAGCGCTGGAGGCTCCGATTGTTTCCCCGGTGGTACGCATCAGACCGGGCAGGAAGGCCACCAACAAAACGAGGGCGGGCAGTCCTGCAAACAGAAGGATGGCGAAGAATTAACCCATGGCAAGCTGGGCAATGGAATTTTCATGTAATATCTCGAACCTCTTTGGGATGTGGATTGGGATGCAACCCTTTACAGGATCTGATTGATAGACAGATCAGCCGTGACGGAGCATGGCGCCCAAGCCAATTTGCTGAAGAATTCCCTGAACGGGTATCATCTCAACCACCAAGCCGCTGTCATAATTCTGGTCGGCCAGGTGAATCCGCGGTTCAATAATACGTGGAGCCAGCAACTAGATGTCTTTGGAACCCCACATTCCGCCGTTTGATTCAGCATGGCTGGTGACAGACGGCGGCTGTTGGCTCTTGTTTGAAGCTGACATTGCGATAAGTCCGTTAGAGTGAACTCTGAGATTGACTCGAAGAAGCAGCACTTGACAGGAACAGCCAGACCAAGAAGCACGAGCCCATGGAGGTTCGTGAATTTTTGATGCGCCTCGACACGGACCTGATCGATCACGAGCAGGTTTTCTCTTCATGAGATCAGCCTAGGTCGAAAGACGGCTCCACACCACCTAAGCTTTCACCATGCCAGTCAATGGCGGATTCCCCTTCCTGCTCTGATCAGCCAGGCAAGGCAAATCAATGCCTCCAGGCGGGAACCCGTACCAGGTTGTTGGGAGTCGCTGGCTCGAACTTGGCCCTGAGGAAAGTTGCTCTCGCTGAAGCTGTGGGCTGCGAAGGCCAGCGTGATGTCCCCGGTCGACAGCTCGCCGTAGTCACCTGATTCGTGCAGGAACTTCTGCTGGAGCTGGAAGGCCTGCATGAAAACCGCCATGGAGGCCTCAACGCTTGGCACATCAGTTCTCACGTATCCGAGTTTCATCAAAGTCAGAGAGGATGGCCTGCATGGCCGCTGCCCCCGATGACTCCTCCCCCCAGCCCCCTGCGCTCGCCCAGGCCCACCCCCCCCGCACCCGACGACCACGATGCCGACGACAGGCTGGTGGATCGGGGCTTGCCCCTCGGCATGCGGCTGCTGGCCCTGGTAGGGGCGTTGTCGTTCGTGATGCTGGGGCTGAACAGCCTGCTGCCGGTGTTGCAGCCACCGCCCACACCGCCCTCAATGCCGGATCAGCGCGAGGGCAACCTCACCTGAGCGGATGCCCTCTGCCCCTTCGCCCCCTGCCGCTTGAAAGACCCGGCCGTCTGGGACCAGCTGCTGCAGCGCTATGTGGATGGCGACGGCAGGGTGGATTACGCCGGCTGGCAGAGCAGGGATGCGGCCACCCTCCGCGCCTGGCTGGCCGCCCAGACGGCCCACACCGAAGGGCGCCAGGAGCAGCTGGCCCACTGGATCAACCTCTACAACGCCTTCACGGTTCAGGCCGTTTTGGAGGCCTACCCGATCGCCTCGATCCGCCCCAGCCTGCCGGGACTGCCGAACTGGGTCGGTTTTCTGCGCTTCTTTCAGCGGCCGCTGCACCGGCTGCAGGACGGCTGCTTCAGCCTGGCCCAGATCGAAAATCAGCTGTTGCGTCAGCTCGGTGATCCGCGCATTCACTTCGCGATCGTGTGTGCCTCGGTGGGTTGTCCCTTGCTCCGCCAGCGCGCCTACCGCACCGACGCCGTGGAGCAGCAGCTCGAAGCTGACCTTCACCGCTTCATCCACAACCCCGCCAAGGTGCGCTTTGAGCGGGAGCGCAACATCCTCTGGGTCAGCCGGATCTTTCAGTGGTACAGGGCTGACTTTCTGGCGGTGAGTGCCTCTCTGCCCGGCTACATCCTGCCCCGGTTGGGAGATGGAATTCCCCCATGTCCTGAGCCCCAGGTGCGGTTCCTGCCCTACGACTGGAGCCTCAATCAGCAGAGGGGCTGAGTCGGCGTGCTCTCAGCGAACGTCGTCATAGAAGCGCCGCAGGTGCCGAGGTGGCAGGCCCAGGCCCCAGAGGATGCCGATGCCGAGATAGGTGGCCATGGCCTTGCCGGCCCCCCAGGCCCGCACGCGGCGATCGGAGCTCACCACCACCCGGCGGATCAGCCGGATCCTGCCCTGCTTCAGCAGCCTGAAGCAGAGGTCACCATCTTCCAGCAGGGGCAGGGCTTCATCGAAGCCACCGCCACTCCAGAAGGTGTGGCGCCGGGTGATCATCACCTGATCGCCAAACAGCAGTCTCAGCCCCCGCAGGAACTGCAGCGGCCGAAACAGCAGCGGCGCCAGATAGGTTTTCAGCAGGTTCAGCCCCGACACCCCCCAGCAGGTGCGCTGGCCTGAGCGCATCAGCGACACAAAGCCGGAGCAGGCCACCGAGGGATCGACCAGGGCGCGTTCGGCCACGGCCACCAGATCCGTGGGGATCAGGGTGTCGGCATGCAGGAAACAGAGCAGCGCCCCACTGGCCTGGCGAGCCCCCTCATTCATCTGCACCGCCCGGCCGGTGGCCGGCGACTGGAGCACCCGCACCCCCGCTCCTGCCGCAATGGCGGTGGTGTGGTCTTGGCTGCCGCCATCCACCACCAGCACCTCCCAGGCCGGCGGGTCGAGGGCCTGCACCCGCTCCAGGGTGGCGGCCAGGCAGGCGGCCTCATTGAGGGTGGGAATGATGATCGAGAGGCGCTGCATGGGGAGTCCGCTCAGGGCCGGCCCACCAGGCCAAAACACGGGCTCAGGGGCCCCAGGCGCCGGATCACCCCCTCGTAGAGGCCCAGGCTGATCAGCAGGGAGCCGGCGCAGATCAGGGCGAATTTGGCGCCGATGGCGAGTGGCAGCGGCACCACCCACCAGCCCAGGCCCACCAGCACCGGCTGGTGCAGCAGGTAGAGCGGCATGGCGGCCTTGCTGCCGTAGCTCACCAGCGGATGGGGTGCCTGCAGGAAGCGGCGCGCCAGGGCGACCAGGGCCAGCACGGCGCACCAGCTGTTCCAGCCGCGAAAGGCCTGGAACAGCTGGGCGGCCGGGGAATCGTCGCCCGGTACGGGCGTGGCGCCGCTGAGCGTGAGGCCCAGGAACACCGCCATGCTCAGCGCCGCCAGCGCCAGGAGCAGCCAGCGGCGCCGATCCAGCACCACCCAGAAGCCGCCCTGGTGGCAGAACAGGTAGCCGAAGACGAAATACAGCAGGTAGAGCAGCAGATTGGCCCAGTCGTCGTAGAGGTTCTGGAAGCCCGGCCAGCGGGGCCGCAGCAGGGCCTCCGAGAGCATCAGGGGCAGGGCCAGCAGCAGCAACGAGCCCAGGCTCACCCGCCAGCCTGCACCGCCTTCAGGTGGGCTGGGGCTGGCCTGAGCACTCAGCCGGCCCAGAAGCGGCAGGCAGAGCAGGGTGATCACCAGCAGGTAGGCCAGAAACCAGAGGTGGGCCCACTCGAAGTGGCCCGCCGGCCGAATCCCATCGAAGAAGTGGGGGTAGAAGCGCAGGTAGCCCAGGGCTGAATCCACGCTCTGCAGGTCGTGCACGTACACCTGGGGCGGCACCAGCACCAGGATGCCCACCCCCAGGGGCAGCAGCAGCCGTTGCAGGCGTTCGCGCAGGTAGGCCCCCGCACCGCGCGATCGCAGGGAGTACCAGCTCGCCGAGCCCGCCAGAAAGAAAAAGAGGGGCATGTGCCACTGATGCACCAGCACCAGAAAGCCCCCCAGGGCCCGGCTGCTCTCGGGATTGGTCACATAGAACGTGCCCAGATCGCCCGCGTAGAACACCGCTGCGGCGTGGAAGGGAATCAGCAGCAGCACGGCCAGCACGCGGGCGCCGTCCAGGGCATGGCAGCGGGGCGCAGGGGAGACGGCCACAGCTGGACCGCTCACGGGCCCGTCAGGCCGGGGCTTCCGCCGCCAGCCCAGGACCGAACAGGCGGTCGGTGGCCTTCACATACCAGGCGGCGGCCTGAACCTGAACGATGTAGGCCAGGGCGATGATCAGGGCGATCTCGGAGCCTTCCGGCCCGAAGGCCGTCATCGCCAGGGCCAGGGCGATCGAGAGGTTGCGCATCACCGTGCCGTACACGAGGGCGATGCCGTCGCTGCGGGGAAAGAAGCGGCGCGCCACCAGGGTGCTGAGGGCGAAGTTGATGCCGTAGAGCAGCAGCAGCGGGATCAGCATGCGCACCAGCAGCAGGGGCTGGCCCAAGATCAGGGGCGCCTTGAGCGCCATGGCCACGGCCACGATGCCCACCACGCCCAGGGTGGAGAAGGGGGCCAACCGCGGCTTGATCACCTTCCTGTAGTGCTCCGCGCCCCTGGCGGCGATCAGCGCCACGCGGGTGATCTGCCCCAGCAGCAGCGGCAGGAACACGATCAGCAGGATCTGCTGAAACACCCTGGCCATCGGCACGTCCACCGCTGTGCCCATCAGCACCCTGGCGTAGAGCGGTGTGGCCAGGGACCCAAGCACCAGCCCCACCACGGTCATGCGCACCGCTGCTTCCAGGTTGCCCTTGGCAAACCCCGTCCAGGAGATGGTCATGCCGCTGGTGGGCAGCAGCGCCGCCAGCAACAGGCCCAGGGCCACCAGGGGTTGGCTGGCGAAGAACAGCCGGCCGATCGCCAGGGCCACGAACGGGATCACCAGAAAGTTGATCGCCTGGGCCGTGAGCTGCAGCCTGAGGTCCCTGCCACCCAGCAGCAGCGGCAGCCGCAGGTCGATCAGCATCGGATACACCATCAGGAAGGTGAGGGGCATCACCAGGCTCACCAGCCAGGCCGAGGGCAGGGTCACCCCCCAGGCCAGGCCGAGCAGCATGGCGGCTGGGATGGCCCACACCAGGCGCCGCTGCAGGGCCATCAGCAGGGCGAAGGGCCAGGGGGCGGTGGCCATGGCGGCTGCAGCGCATCGGAGTCATCACTCTACGCGTTTATGCGCATAATCAGGTGTTATTGGGTCACGGCACTGCGGCGCAGGCGAATTCGCTCCAGCGCCGTTCCACCAGTTCAAAGCAGGTCGGTGGCGCCGTAGGCAGCTTCCTGAGCAGGGCGATCAGCTCGGGGCCATGGCCACTCAGCAGCACCACCAGCTCCCTGGCCGGGTCGTAGCTGTCGAGGGCCCCCAGGCTCGGACGGATCGCTGCCGGTCCCAGCCCCTGGTGGCGCAGCTGGGCGGTCACCTCGCTTCGCGCCACATAGCGCCGGCTGAACCGCACGCCGTCGAGGCGCCAGTCGTGCTCAGGTTCGAGCGGAGCGGCCAGGTGGCAGATCAGCAGACCCCGGCCGCTGAGCCGATAACCATCCCAGGCGGCATGGCCGATCAGCAGGCTGTTCTGCTCCAGAAAGCGCGGTTCCCAGGCCCCCGAACAGGCGGATTCCTGTCCATGCCAGGACCTCGGCCCCCGCCAAGGCTGCCCTGGCCCAGGCTGCCCCGGCCAAACCGGCAAGTCAGGCCACGGCATCGACCGGCTCCGGACAGGGCACCAGGCGCTCAGTCTCCCGATCCCAGAGCTTGAACTGGGCGCAACTGAGCATGTCGCCGAGTCGCAGACAGGGCACAGCCGCCAGCAGACGAGCATTGGCCTGGTGGGCGGCGCGCAGGTTGTAGTTGGGAATGCGCTCCGAGAGGTGGTGGATGTTGTGGTAGCCGATGTCAGCCGTGAACCAGCGCAGCCAGGCCGGCATCTGCAGATAGCTGGTGCCTTCCAGAGCTCCCTGCATGTGGCTCCAGCCCTCGGTGTTGTGGGCGTAGCTGCCCTCAAAGATGTGCTGAACGAAAAAGATCCACAGGAACAGGGCTGCCGAGAAGGTGAGGGTCACGCCGTAGAGCCCCAGCACCAGGCCGAATCCCCAGCGCTGGCCGGCCGCCACCACCAGGGCGATCAGCACCACGTTGTTCAGCAGCAGATCCCAGAACTCGGCCGAGCGCGGCACGGCCTGGGCCCGGACCGCCCGGGAGATCTCCTTGAGAAGCGCCAGCCTGGGCTGGATGGCGAGGTAGTAGAAGCCACCGGGGAGGGCCATCAGCGGATGGCGCAGCAAGGCGTAGGTGGCCTGCTGCCTGGCACTCAGCTGGGCGTAGTCGTCGGTGGTGATCAGGTCGGTGACGCCGCGATAGCGCTCCCAGTCGCCATTGGTGCGGTGGTGAAAGGCGTGGTCGTTGGACCAGGCCAGCTGGGGAATGGCATTCACCAGCCCCAGGATGAAGCCCCCCACCCGGTTGAGCCAGCGGCTGCGGAACAGGGAATGGTGGCCGCAGTCGTGCATCAGGGAGAAGCAGCGCAGCGAGAACAGCACCAGGGGAATCACCAGCAGGGGCACGGCCCAGGGCGCCCGCTGGGCGAGATGGATGGCCAGGGCCAAGCAGGCCAGGTAGGGGCCCACGGCGCTGAGGATCTGATAGGCGCCGCGCCAGTTGCTGCTGCGGGCATAGGGGGCCAGCACGAAGTCGGCTGGCCGGAGATCGGTGGTCATGCAGGAGGGCGAGGGGGGCATCACGGCACGAGCGGATCAGCCGGCGCGGACACCAGAGCCTGGCGCCGGCCCGGTCAGGCCCTGGAGTGCTTGTTGGGGACGTGAACGTCTGCGGCGCGTCTCAGCGCTCGGGCAGGCCCTGGCAGGCTGAAGGCGGGTGGCTTCCGGGGCTGGATAGAAAGGCTTGGCTCATCGTGGAACCCGGTCCGCGCCGGGGGTGAGGGGTGATCACAACGGCGAGCGTTCTGACTGAGGGGTGCTCCCAGGAGCGAACCCCATCACAGCTGCGGGACAGCGCCGGACTCGCAGAGGGTCCAAGAACCCTCTCCCCACCGGACTTTCCTCCTTGCGTCCAGGGTGTGAACCACTGGAACCGTCACGGCCAGTCTGGTGCAGATGTCAGCCAACTGACGCCTCTGCGGTGTTCAGCGGGCAGCGAAGGCGATCGGGCCGAGGATCAGGGCCGCGCCAGCGACGGCGAGCAGCAGGGCCACGGCGGCGGTCCAGCGGCTGGGCAGCTGCCGCAGCACGAGATAGCTGCTGCCGCTCACCAGCACCGAGGCGGAGAAGGAACCCGCCCACCACAGCGCTGAGGCGGCACCGGCCGGAGCCTCCTGACCATGGAGCATGGCGTGCACGGCCACGGCTGCAGCGATCAGGGCACCGCAGAGCTCCAGGGCCGGAGCCCGCGGCGACTTCTGGCTGCGCAGCACCAGCAGGGCCACGGCGGGGATGGCCAGGGTCGCCAGCAGCTCGGCACCAGGCAGCCCGCCGCCCATGGCGCCGAACACGCCTCCAGCCAGGGCGCCAGCCAGCCCCCAGAGCAGCAGCTCGGCCGAGAGGTAGGAGGCCGCGGCGCCAACGGCGATCAGCAGCAGCAGGTGGTCGGTGCCCGCCAGTGGATGCAGGAAGCCTCCCACCAGGCCGCCTGAGGCCACGTTGTGGGCCTGGGCCGGCTGGCCGAGCAGCAGGGTCGTGGCGGTGGCCAGGGCCACCAGAAGGCCGAGGGAGCGGCTGGAGCGGAGGT
The DNA here is from genome assembly GCF_014280235.1 of Cyanobium sp. NS01. Classification (NCBI taxonomy): domain Bacteria; kingdom Bacillati; phylum Cyanobacteriota; class Cyanophyceae; order Synechococcales; family Prochlorococcaceae; genus Cyanobium; species Cyanobium sp. NS01. The sequence goes on from NZ_CP047940.1 coordinate 2,161,459, forward strand.
GTTGCATGGTTTCTCCCGGTTTCCGCGCCGGGCAGGAAAGAACTCAAAGCGGCGAGCGTTCTGACTCAGGAGCAGGTCTCTCCATCACAGCTGCGGGACAGTGCCGGAGTTGCACCGGACTTTCCTCGTTGCCTTCCGGGCCAGAGGCTCGAAAACCACTCCGCTCCCATTGTGCTCCTGCTGCGGCGATTCGGCCGCAGACCTGATCCCACAGACCTGATCTCAGGGATTCAGGTCTTCCTCGCGCCAGCCCTGCTCCAGCCGCCAGCGGCGGCGGCGGTGGCCAGTTGCAGCCAGCGGGCCGCCGGGGAGCGTCCTTCTCGCTCACGGGCGGCCCGCAGCAGGGGGCGCCAGGGGGGGAGCTCGGTCAAACGCTCACGACCTCAAAGAGCCACGCCCTCACGCCGCTTGGCCGGAGCGCCGCTGGAACGCCAGCCCCGCACCACCCACAGCTGCTCCGCCTACAGCCAGCGCGCCAAGACCTCCTGCCACGGCCAAGAACCCCAGCGTCTGCAGGGCCAGCAGAAACAGCCCCAGGGCCGAGGCGGCCTTGATCTGGATGCGGGCCTTGATCAGCAGGGTGAGCAGGAGCAGCACCGTGGCCTGCAGGCCGGCGGCCTTGGCGGTGATGGCCGCGGTGGTGAGGGGGCCGAAGGGACAGGGAAGCAGCATGGGCTCAGGGCGTTACCACCATGCTGGCGGGTGGGCCCTGCCGGGCGTTGCCCCTGTTCAGCTGAAGCCCCCCAGCCGGATGCCGGCGCCCACCACCACGAAGGCGATCGCCAGGGCTGTGATGGCGCGGATGTGCCAGGCCAGGGGGCCCAGCCTGGCGTCGCTGAGGTTAGGGATGAGGCGCAGCCGGGCGTCCAGGGCCAGGGCCACGGTGGCGGCGAGCAGCAGCAGCTTGGTGCCGACCAGCACGGCGATCGGGTTCGCCGGGTTGAACAGCCCCTGCAGGCCCGGCAGGTAGATCCAGGCCATGGCCAGGCCGGTGATCACCTGGATCGCCAGGGCGGTGAGCCCCAGGGGCTCAAACACCTCCTCGTAGGCCCGGATCGGCGCGGCGCTGGCCTGGCGCAGGGCCCGGGGCAACACCCCCAGATCCAGCACCAGGTGGCCGCCGGTCCACACCGTGGCGGCCAGGGCATGCACGATCACCAGCCAGGAGAACAGAGACATCGCTCAGGGCAACAGCGGCCCGCCGGTTTGGCGGCTGATGGCCACGATCCCAGGCCGCGGCACCCTGCCGGGCACGCCCGAGGGCCAGTTCGAGCCGGTTGGCACCCAGCGCTCCTGCTCGAAACCCGCCCCGTCGCGAGCCACCAGGGCGGTGGTGTGGCGGCTGACCTCCTGGGCCCTGCGGCTGCCGTGCACTTCACCGGGGTGCTGCACGGCCAGGAACAGGGTGTGCTCGGCACTGTCGAAGCACGGCCCGGTGAGCTCGCACTCCATGGGCCCGGTGGCGAAGCAGAGGGCCTCGCCCCGGGCCGGCCCGCGCCTCGGCAGCACCCAGCAACTGTTGTTGCCGAACGCCTCGGCGGGGCTGGCCCCGGAGGAGCGGTCGGTCACCACCCAGACGTTGCCGGCCCCATCCACCTCCAGGTTGTCGGGGTTGGCGAAGCCCATGCCTCCCTCCCAGGGCAGGCCGCCCACCGCCACCATCTGCCAGCGGAAGCCGCCGGCGCTGGCCGTGCTCTCGCTGAGTCGCATCACCCAGCCATGGGGCCAGGTGGGCTCCCCGGCCGGGCCGGAGAAGATGGCGGGGTCGGCCCGACCCTCCCGATCGGCTCCCCCCGCCGTGAAGGCGATCAGCAGATCGCCCGTGGCCGGATCGAACACGGTGTCTTCCGGGCGGGCGGCGGCGGTGGCCCCCACGGCGTTAGCGGCCAGATGGGCATCGATCAGGATCGCGCCGAGCTGGGCGTCCCCTGTGCCGGGGTAGAGGGAGGCCAGGGTGCTGAACTGCTCGCGGTAGCGCTTCACCTCGGCATCGCTGCTGAGGTCCACGGCGCCGGGCTGGCGGCGGTCGGGATCGGGCAGCCGCGTGGCCTGGCTCAGGCCCCAGCGCTGGTAGTGGCTGGGGAGCTGGGGCGCCAGGGCGGTGGAGGGCAGCAGCGGAATCCAGCGCCCCTGGCCGCCGGCACCGAACTGGGCCACCTCCAGGCGCCCGGCGCTGAACAGGGCGGAATTGGCCGGATCCAGGGGGTCTCGGACCCGGCCAGCGCTCACGAAGCGGTAGAGGTGGCCGCCGTGGCGGTCGCAACCGGAGTACAGCACCAGGGGCTGGCCCGCCTGGGCCTTCACGGCCACGGCCTCGTGGCGGCAGCGCCCCAGAGCCGTGTGCTTCACCGCAGGCCGCTGGGGCCGGCGTGGATCCACCTCCACGATCCAGCCGTACTTGTTGCCCGCCAAGGCGAAGGGGTTGCCCAGGCCGCGGAGCCTGCGGCCGTCCCAGTGGAAAGGGAGCTCAGACGGATCCAGGGAGGAGCCATCGGCGTACACCGCCTCGCACACCTCCTTTTGGATGTTCTCCTCGGCGCTGAGCACGGTGCCCCAGGGGGTGGTGCCGCCGGCGCAGTTGGCGAAGGTGCCGATGATCCGCTCGCCGAGGCCGTCGTCGTAGCCGAGGCGGCGCTCGGCGCGGAACACCGCCGCCGCCGGGCCACTGGCGCGCAGGGCCTGGGCGGGATCCTGCAGGCCACTGAGGCCGCTGATGCGGCGGTCGAAGCGCCCTGGCTGGCGGCGCCAGCGGCCTTCGGGCCCCTGCTCCAGGCCCGCCACGCCGATGCCGAGATCCTCAAGGGCAGCGCCGGCCACCTCCTTCACCATGGCCAGCAAGGGATCGCCACTGGCCAGGGCGGTGGCATCCACCCGGGAGTTGCGATCGGCCAGGGCCGCCTGGAGCTGCTCCAGGGGCAGGCTGAGGCCGCGGGCTTCACCCAGCCCCTCCGCCCAGGGAAGGGGGCTGATGTACTCGAAATTGACGGTGAGCAGGGCCTGCCCCGGCGCCAGGGCCAGGTAGGCGAGGTGGTCGTTGTTGTATCCGAAGCTCCCATCCCCCAGCGGATCCCCCCACACCGCCAGCAGATCGGCCCGGTAGCCAGCCGGCACCACGAGGCGATCCTCCAGGCGCACCTGGCCGTAGTGGCGGCGCTGCTCCGCGGCGCTGAGGCCATCGAGGGGCAGGGGCAGCGGCGTGGGCACCGGCTGAAAGGGCAGCCCGCCGCTGCGGCCACTGCCGCGGATCGGGCTTGGCGAGGCGCGTCCTGTCCTGGCCCGCCCGGCCTGGGCCGATCCGGCTGTCGCCAGGCCGAGCAGCACCAGCAGGGAGCGACGGTTCATGACGGCCAGTCTCGGGCCAGACCTTGGTCGTCCAGGCGACAGCCGCTTCGCAACGCCCCCACTTCACGGCTCCCCCAGAAGAATGCCAGGATGAACACACTTCGTAACATCGCCATGACCATGGGCGAACTGTTTCTCGAGTCGATGGCCACCGGGGTGATCACTCCTGAAGAGCTGAGCTGGCTGGCCAGGCGCCAGACGGAGTTTTCCCGGGTGGAGGAGGCTGCGGCCCTGCGCCTCGGCAGGCTTCTGGATCAGGGCGTGATCCAGCTCGGCTGCCGGTTGCCGCGGCTGGCCTGAGGGTTCGCCGCCATGCTGGATCCCCAGGGGGGGCTGTACACCCAGAAACCGGAGCTCAGCTCATGTCCGCGTCACTGGCTTTCGTGCTGGCTCCTGAGTCGGGCCTGCCTCCTGATGGCGACACCGACTGGGAGCAGCTGAGCCTGGCCCAGCGCCACGGCATCCGCCAAGCGGCGGCCTTCCGGCTCTATGCCCTGCCGGAGGCTGCCCCCCCCCCCGACCTTGCCGATCCTGGCTCAGGCCTTGAGGCGCTTCCCTTCAACGGCAGCATCCCCGATGGCCTGCCCCAGGCTGCCGCGACCCAGCTCTATTGCGATGCGGTGATCCCGCGCTTCGATCCGCCCCAGTTGTGGCTGGCGGTCTACGCGCTGGAAGACGACCGCACAAAGGCCGTCGCCCTGGACCGTTTCCCGCTGCACCAGGCAGAGAACGAAGCCTGCTGGTTCTATCCCACCGACGACGGCACCTACCTCTGCTGGGAGCGGGCTGAGGCCATCACCCTGGCGCCCGGCTTCATCGCCGATCCCAGCTGCTGCCCCTCGCCAGCGGACTACCGCCGCAGCTCCCTGCACTTGCTCTGGTCCCTGATGGCCGACGACCCCGACCTCACCTGCGTTGGGATCACCTACGCGGGGGTCCGCCTCGAATGGCCGGTGCTGAGCGATGAGCCTGCGGCTGCCGCCTCCTGGACCGCCTTCGCGGTGGACAGCGCCGCCAGCCCCCATTACCGCCAGATCGCCACGGTGCGGGCCCATGGCCCTCAGCGCAGCGATTCGCAGGCCTCGCCTTCGCCATTGCCATCCCGGCAGCGGTGACGGCGCCGCAGGGCGCAGCCCAGAACTGTGAGCAGGCGCACCATGGAGCCATGGTCCAGCCCCCGAGGGTGGGGGCTGGGCGCTCAGGCTCCCTGACCGGCGCTGACGGCAACTGCCTGGGGCTGGGCAGCCGGACGGCCGTCGCGGGGACCATCGACCGACTCCCGCACCAGTTCAGCGGTGATGGCGCCGTCAAAGGAAAGGCGCCCAGGGCCGAGCAACAGCAGGGCCAGGCTGCCGCCGAGGTACAGCACCACCAGCTCCAGCACGTAGATGTTGAGCCCGGCGGTGAGGATGTGGTGATAGGCGGCCACGGCCATGGTGCCGGTGATCGCCAGGGCTCCCAGCGGTGTGAGCAGGCCCAGGATCAGCAGCCAGCTGCCCACCACCTCCGAGAAGCCGGCCACGTAGGCGAGCAGCAGGGGGAAGGGCAGGTGCAGCGGCGCCACATAGGTGTCGGCGAAGGCCTGGGGATTGGCGAGCTTGTCCTGGCCGTGGTGAATCATCATCAGGCCGATCGCCAGCCGCAGGGCCAGCAGGCCGAGGTTGGCGGCAGTGCCCTTCTCGAGCACATAGCGGCTCAAACCGCCCTGCACAGCCGGACGTTGCAACAGGCGGGTGAGCGGGCCGGCGGTCTCGGCCGGGGCCAGGTCGGGCCGGTTCAGGCGCAGCAGCCAGAGGGCCATCAGGGAGCCGGTGAGCCCGGCGAAGCCCTCGAGGAGTTGGGCGGTGGTCATCGTTCAAGGGAGATCTCCCAAAACTCTGGCAAGCCGGGTAACGAAACGTGAAGTGTTGACTGAGAAAGGGGCAGGGCCGGAAAACCGCCCCCCCATTTCGGGCCCCGCGGCGCCCCAAACGGCTCCAACCACTGTTACTATTTCTTCACGTTTCGCAACCAAGCGCAACCATGACTGACTCCGCTTCCCGCTTCGGCTTCGTGGCCTTCGCCGAAACCTGGAATGGCCGCCTGGCCATGCTCGGCTTCGTGATCGGTCTTGCCACCGAAGTTCTCACCGGCCAGGGCATCCTCGGCCAGATCGGCCTCGGCTGATCCCGGCCCCAAGCCCCCAACGCAGCAGCGGCGCCATCCCCAGGGACAGCGCCGCTTTTTGCTGGTTGTCTGGATGCAGACCTGAAGAACCTGATGGGGGCAGCATGCCCCCATTCCGAATGGAGAACCTCTCTCGAGGCCAGGGACGGCTCAGGAGGCCTGTTGATAGAGGGCTTCGAGGCGCTCGCGGTTGAGGTCCACATAGAGGAGGCGCTCACCGGGCTGGGGAGCCTCCGGGTGGCGGCTGCGGATCGTCGGCCGCTCTGCGCCCCTGCTGAAGCCCTGGCTCATCAGCGCGAAGGAGCTGCACAGCAGCACAGCCGCAGCTACCGCATAGAGAAGGGCAAAGACCATGACACTCGGCTCGGAACGACCACCAATCTAGTGTAAAGAAGTGTTAACCGTGACAGATTGCTAAGCCTGCTGCCGCTCTCCTGCGGCGGCGTCCTGGTCCCTGGCGCTCAATCCAGCTTCACCCCCTCCAGGCGGCGGCGCGCCACCAGCAGCATCAGGCTGCGGCTCTCCAGGGGGATGCCGGCCGGCGTCCAGATCCCCGGACGGGCCGGCAGGTCCTGGCCGGCCGGCAGAGCGGTGTCGATCACCCGCAGCCAGCCGGAGGTGGAGACCGGCAGGTCGAAGTGCACAGCTTTGCTGTAGGCGTTCATGGCACACCACAGCAGCGGTCCCTGGGTGGGGTCGTTGATGCTCCAGGCCACGGTGTGCGACCAGCTGGCCCAGTCCGGCCGGGTGATCTCCACGCCGTGCCATTGGCGCCAGCGCTGCTGGGGATCGTCGTGGCGGCTCTGGGGCCGCTCCTGCAGCGGCAGTTCGGGGTTGATCAGGTCCACCAGATGCCGTCTCAGGCTCAGCAGCCGCCGCACGAAGCGGCGCAGGGCCAGATCGCTGCTGTCGGGCTGCCAGTGCATCCAGCCGAGGGGGTTGTTCTGGCACCAGGTGTTGTTGTTGCCTCCCTGGCTGCGTCGCACCTCATCGCCCATCAGCAGCATGGGCACGCCTGGAGCCAGCAGCAGGGTGCTCAGCAGGTTGCGCAGCTGCCGCTCCCGCAGCGCCCTCACGGCATGGTCGCTGCTGGGGCCCTCCACGCCGTGGTTCCAGCTGTTGTTGTGGTTGTCGCCGTCCCGGTTGTCCTCACCGTTGGCCAGGTTGTGCTTGCCGTTGAAGCTCACCAGATCGGCCAGGGTGAAGCCGTCGTGGGCCGTGAGGAAGGTGATGGCCTGACCCGGGTGGGCCGGCATCAGGTTGTAGAGGTCGGGGCTGCCGCTCAGCCGCTGGCCCACGGCCCAGGAGCAGTTTTCATCGCCCTTCCAGAAGCGGCGCAGGTCGTCGCGGAAGCGGCCGTTCCAGGTGGACACCCGCCGGGCTGGGAAGTCGGCCAGCTTGTAGAGGCCGCCGCAGTCCCACGGTTCGCTGATCAGCTTCAGGTCGGCGAGGTCGGGGTCGGCCTCCATGGCCTCGAACAGCGGTGGCCGGGCCAGGGGCGCCAGGTTTTCACCCCGGCTCAGGGCGATGCCCAGGTCGAAACGGAAGCCATCCACGCCCAGCTCCGTGGCCCAGCAGCGCAGGGATTCCAGGATCAGGTGCTGCACCAGTGGCCGGTTGGCGGCGATCGTGTTGCCGCAGCCGCTCACGTCCTGGTACTCGCCCAGGGCGCTCTGCTGGTAGTAGAGGCGGTCGGCGAAGCCGCGCCAGCTCAGGGTGGGGCCGTGCTGGTTGCCCTCACTGGTGTGGTTGTAGACCACATCCAGCAGCACCTCGATGCCCGCCAGGTGGCAGGCCTTCACCAGCTGCCGCACCTGGTCGCGGGCGCCGAGGGGATCGTTCCCCACCAGGTAGTCCGGGTGGGGGGCCATCCAGCTCAGGGGGCTGTAGCCCCAGTGGTTCTGGCGGCCCGGCGGCGCGTCGCCGGGATCGAAGGCCATCACCGGCAACAGCTCGATCGCGGTGATGCCCAGCTCCCGCAGATGGGGCAGGGTGTCGATCAGCCCCAGCAGGGTGCCCTGGCGATCGGCCGTCACCGGACAGCCGGCCCCCTGGGTGAAGCCCCCCACATGCAGCTCGTAGATCACGCTGCGCTGCCAGCTGTGGCGTGGCCGGGGCGCGGCTTCGAAATCAAAGCGGTCGCGCTCGGTGACCACGCCCCGCAGGCAGCAGGAGCTGTTGGGGGCGGCGCCGACCGCAGCGTCGCGGCGGTAGCCCTGCCAGCCGGCGATGGCCCGGGCGCAGGGATCCAGCAGCACCTTGGAGGGGGCAAAGCTGTGGCCGCCAGGCTGGAGGGGGCCGAACACCCGGTAGCCGTAGCAGCAGCCCAGCCCCAGACCCTCCACCTCCACATGCCAGTGATCACCTGAGCGGTGGCGGCCATCGAGCGCCACGACGCGACTGGGTTCGAGGGCGTCCGGGTGGCTGAACAGCAGCAGCTCCAGCCGGGTGGCCCGAGGAGCCACCACCGAGAAGTTCACCCCGCGGGAGGTGAGGGAGGAACCCAGCGGGCCCGGGCGCCCGGGATGGATGGCTCCGGGACGACTCCGGCGGGTCGCCACGGGCGCCGCTGGGGCCGAGATGGATGGGGCAGACAACGGCTCGGGCCAGCTTGCCCAACAAACTAGACAGACCTTCCCGGCTCAGGCCACTGTCAGCACTTGCCCTTCCAGCTGAGCCCGGCCGCCCTCCCCAGGCGGTGCGGCCCGGCCTGTGGCTGTTCGCCCCCAGCCGCGACAGCCAGGGGGGCAGCAGCTGGCTGCTGGAGGCCAGCGCCAGTGGCCTGAGCTTCGATCTGCTGATCGACTGCCCCGGCTACAGCCAGGCCAACCTCGACTGGCTGAGCGCCCGCGGACCTGGGCTGCTGGTGCTCACCAGTCGCGAGGGCCACGGCCGCTGCCGCCGCGTGCAGCAGGCCATCGGCTGGGAGGTGCTGGTGCAGGAGCAGGAGGCCTACCTGCTGCCGGGGGTGGCGCCGCTGCGCAGCTTCGGGGCGACGTGTGAGCTGGCGCCGGGGGTACGCCTGCTCTGGACGCCCGGGCCCACGCCGGGTGCCTGCGTGGTGCATGCGCGTGGCCCGCAGCTGGATGTGCTGTTCTGCGGCAGGCTGCTGGCCCCCGTCGGCCCGAATGCGATCGCCCCGCTGCGCACGGCGCGCTGTTTCCACTGGCCGCGACAGTTGGCCAGCCTCGAGGCGCTGCGGGGCTGGTTGCCGCCAGGCTCCCCCGATTGGATCGCCTGCGGCGGCGGCCTGGGTGCGCTGCGCGGCGCCAAACTCGTGACGGAGGGGGCCGTGGCGTTGCGATCGGCACCCTGATTTGGGCGATTCAGCACCAAACGGGCACCAGATCCGTTGCAGCAAGGCGCTTTTCTGTTGCAGTCCCCGAGCAGCACCCATACCATTGGCGCGCTGAACCCGGTCCGCCGGGGCGGCCACCCTGCCGAGGCCTCCTAACCTCCCCGTCCCGGCGCCGCCCCGCCAACGCTCTGATCGCTGCCCCAGAGGCCATCCCCGCTCCTATGAACAAAGCAGATCTCGTCAACCTCGTGGCCGCCCGCACCGAGCTCACCAAGACCGACGTGTCCCAGGCCATCGACGCCGCCATCGAGACCATCATTGATTCGGTGGTGGAAGGCAACAAGGTGTCGATCCTTGGCTTCGGCTCCTTCGAGCCCCGCGAGCGCTCCGCTCGCCAGGGCCTCAACCCCAAGACCGGCGAGAAGATCAAGATTCCAGCCAAGCGGGTGCCCGCCTTCACCGCCGGCAAGATGTTCAAGGACCGCGTTCAGGGCTGAGGCCGCTTCCCCGCCACGTCGAGGCCCTGATCGCTGCCGGCCTGCGCCGGCGGGATCAGGGCTATCGCGGTCGCTTTGCCCCCTCCCCCAGCGGCCCTCTGCACCGCGGCAACCTGCGCACGGCGCTGCTGAGCTGGCTGGAAGCACGCCTCGCCGGCGGCGAATGGCTGCTGCGCATCGATGACCTCGACACGCCCCGCAACCGGGCCGGCGCCGAGGCCGCCATCCTGGCGGACCTCACCTGGCTGGGCCTGAGCTGGGATGGGCCGCTCTGGCGCCAGAGCGAGCGCCGCGGCCTCTATTCCAGTGTGCTCTCGGCGCTCCGCCGCGACGGCCGGCTCTACCCCTGCCGCTGCAGCCGCAGGCTCCTGGCCGATGTGTCGGCCCCCCACGGCGACTGGGCCGTGTACCCGGGCTTCTGCCGCCAGAGCCAAGTGGGCTGGGGGGCCGTGGCGGGGCGATGGCCCAGTTGGCGGCTGCGGCTCTCCGCTGGTCCAATCGCCTGGCGGGAGGCTGCGGCCCTGGTGCCGGTGTCAGCTGCGGGCCTGCTGGATGGAGCCAGCCAGGTGGGCGATGTGGTGCTGCGCCGGGCGGACGGCTTCATCACCTATCACCTGGCCACGGCGGTGGATGAGCTCACTCTCGGCATCGGGACGGTGGTGCGCGGCGAAGACCTGTGGAGCTCCACCGCCGCCCAGGTGGCCGTGATGCGCGAACTGGGCGCCCCACCTCCCTTCTATGCCCATGTCCCCCTCTGGCGCGAGGAGAGCACGGGCCAGCGGCTGAGCAAACGCAGCGGAGCCGAGGGGCTGGAAGGCCTGCGGGCCAGGGGGTTGGATGCGGCAGGCGTGGTGGGGCTGCTGGCTGCCAGCGCCGCTCTGGTGCCGCCGGGATCGCGGCTGAGCGCCGCGGAGCTCCTGCAGCATCTGGCCACGAGGGCGACAACCGCTCAGGAGCGCACTTCTTAAGGAAGCTTTCGGGAGCGTGGTGTGCGAATCCACGCACACTGGTGATGTTCCCCAGCGGCTGGCACGAGGCCGAGTTGATCAACACCCCAGCCCGGCAGCTCGCGAGCGCCGGCATGACTGAACGGCGTGGCTCCGAAGCCCTGTCCACAGGGATGTGCTGCCAGTGCGGCGGCAGTGGCGTGCTGCGGCTGGATGGCCAGCGCTATCGCACCTGCATGACCTGTGTGGGACAGGGCAGGCAACGGCCCAAGCTGGTGCTGGCCGCCGAGGTGCTGCAGATTCCGCTGCCCCGGCTGCAGGAGCCGATCAGCGGGTCGGCTTCTTCTGCTGCTGCCTGATGAAGAAGGCGGCGGTGGCCACGACCACGGCCAGGGGGGCTGCGGTCAGCAGCAGCAGGATCACGGCCGTCCAGTCGGTGTACATCGCCGCCAAGTCACTGGACCCCATCATCCCAGCCAGGATTCCCCTGCGTGCCGTCCCCGTGCCTTTGTGATGCGACTTCTCTCCCGCGCCCTGCTCGGAGCCCTCCCCGGTGCCGCCGCCCTGGGCCTGGGCTTGGTTCCCCCCTCGGCGGCCAACGTGGTGTTCGATGACTGTCAGCCCACGGCGGACGGTGGCGTCACCTGCGACACCCGCCCCACCGGCGAGACCCGGGTGGATGACGAGGCGGCCCGTTTCGGCCTCTATGACGCCGCCAGCCCCGGCTGGAACGAATTCGAGCCGTTCGAGGCCGATGACGAGATGTTCGGCGGCAACGAGACCTGAGCCCCGATCGGCGCCCGGCGCTGACAGCGCCCTGATCCCCTGCTAGGCCTGGATTGGCGATCGGTCCAGGTCATGGCAGCGACGCTTCTCCCGCCCAGCCCAGCCGAAGGCACCCCACCGGCCCCCGACGCGCGCATCAGCCGCATCGTGCGGCGCCATGGCGCCAGGCCCGGCGAGCTGATCGAGGTGCTGCACCGGGTGCAGGAGCTGCTGGGCTGGTTGCCGCCCCAGGCCCTGGCCCAGGTGGCCCGGGAGCTGCAGCTGCCCCAGGCCCGCGTCTACGGGGTGGCCAGCTTCTACCACCTGTTCCGCCTCAGGGCCCCCACCGCCCACCGCTGTTGCGTGTGCCTGGGCACCGCCTGCTTCGTGAAGGGCGGAGCGGTGCTGGCGGCACAGCTGGAGCGGCGGTTGGCGCTGCGGCTCGATGATCCCGCCGGCAACGGCGCCTGGAGCCTGGAGACCGTGAGCTGCCTGGGGGCCTGCAGCCAGGCGCCGGTGCTGGTGGTGGACGGCGGGCTGGAGGCGAAGCTGCCGCTGGATCAACCCGAGCGGCTTGAGCAACGGCTGGCGGGCCTGCTCCCGGAGGCCCTCGCTGCCCCCACACAGGCAGGAAGCTGATGGCGGACCCGGTCCAGCTGCGTTGCTGCGGCGCCAGTGGCTGCCGCGCCGCCGGCAGCGAGGTCCTGCGGCAGGCCCTCGAGCAGGCGGCCCCCGCTGGCGTGGGCGTCAAGAGCGTGGGCTGCCTGCGCCTCTGCGGCCGCGGCCCCCTGGTGGCCATCGATCGGCCAGGGGAGAGCTCTGGCCCTGATGCTGGCCCTCCCGGCGACTCCCTGCTGTTCGGGGAGCTCCGGCCCAGCGAGGCCGAAGCGCTTGTGGCCTTGGCCCTGGGCGAAGGGGGCGGCGCCCTGGCGGACCGGCAGCTCGACCTGCGCCAGCCGTTCTTTGCCCTGCAACACCCCGTGGTGCTGGAGAGCTGCGGGCTGATCGATCCCACCAACTTGGATGACGCCCTGGCCCATGGGGCCTACGGCCAGCTGCGGCGCGTGCTGCAGGAGTGCAGCCCCGAGCAGGTGCGCGAGCAGGTGAAGCGCAGCGGCCTGCGGGGCCGGGGTGGCGCCGGCTATCCCACGGGCCTGAAGTGGGACACCGTGGCCCTGCAGCCTCCCGGCCCGCGCCTGGTGGTGTGCAACGCCGACGAGGGCGACCCCGGCGCCTTCATGGACCGCAGCGTGCTGGAGGGCGACCCGCACCGGTTGATTGAGGGCCTGGCGATCGCCGCGTTTGCGGTGGGCGCCGAACAGGGCTTTGTGTATGTGCGGGCCGAGTATCCGCTGGCGATCGAACGGCTGCGGCTGGCCCTGGAGCAGGCACGCCGCCACGGACTGCTGGGGGCCCCGATCGATGGCAGTGGCTTTCAGCTGCAGCTGGAGCTGCGGGTGGGGGCCGGTGCCTACGTGTGCGGCGAGGAAACGGCGCTGCTGGCCTCGATCCAGGGGGAGCGCGGCACGCCGCGGCCGCGGCCGCCCTTCCCAGCCGAGGTGGGCCTCTGCGGGGCCCCCACCCTGATCAACAACGTGGAGACCCTGGCCGCGATCCCTGCGATCCTGCGCCGCGGCGGCGACTGGTATGCCGCCATCGGCACCGAGGGCAGCAAGGGCACCAAGGTGTTCTCCCTCTCGGGGGCGGTGCTGAACCCGGGCCTGGTGGAGGTGCCGATGGGCACCAGCCTGCGCACGGTGGTGCAGACCATCGGCGGCGGTGTGCCCGGCGGCACCGGAGCCCATGGCGGCGTGAAGGCCGTGCAGACCGGCGGCCCCTCGGGCGGCTGCATCCCGGCCCCTCTGCTCGACACGCCGGTGGACTACGAGCGCCTGCGGGAACTGGGTTCGATGCTGGGTTCAGGCGGCCTGGTGGTGATGGGCGAAACCACCTCGATGCCGGCGCTGGCCCGCTATTTCATGGGCTTCAACGTGAACGAGAGCTGCGGCAAATGCCTGCCCTGCCGCGCCGGCACCGTGCAGCTGGCCCAGCTGCTGGATCGCTTCGTGGCGCGGCGGGCGACCCTGGCCGACCTCGAGCGCCTGGAGGAGCTCTGCCACATGGTGGGCGCCACCAGCCTCTGCGGCCTGGGCAAGGCGGCGCCCAACCCGGTGCTCAGCACCCTGCGCTACTTCCGGCACGAGTACCTGGCGGCCTGCCTGCTGGAGGTGACCCCATGAGCGTGCTCACCCTCACGGTGGATGGGCTGGAGGTGGCGGTGCCCGATGGCGCCTCGCTGCTGGAGGCGGTGCGGGCGGCCGGCGCCGAGCTGCCCACCCTCTGTCACCTGGAGGGGCTCACCCCGGTGGGGGCCTGCCGGCTCTGCCTGGTGGAGCTGGAGGACGGCGGCCGCCTGCTGCCCGCCTGCACCACCGCCGCCGCCGAGGGCATGGCGGTGCGCACCGACACGGCCCAGCTGCGCGGCTACCGGCGCATGGCCGTGGAGCTGTTCTTCGCTGAGGGCAACCACGTGTGCGCCTTCTGTGTGGCCAGCGGCAGCTGCGAGCTCCAGGCCCTGGCGGTGGCCGTGGGCATGGACCACTCCCGCTTCCCCTACCAGTACCCGCCACGGCGGGTGGATGCCTCCCACCCCCGCTTCGTGATCGACCACCACCGCTGCATCCTCTGCACCCGCTGCGTGCGGGTCTGCGACGAGGTGGAGGGGGCCCATGTGTGGGATGTGGCCCAGCGCGGCGCCCAGTGCTCGATCATCGCCGGCTTCGATCAACCCTGGGGAGAGGTGGAGGCCTGCACCTCCTGCGGCAAGTGCGTGGACGTGTGTCCCACCGGCGCCATCTTCCACAAGGACGACACCACCACCGAGAAGCAGGTGCACCCGCCCCGGCCCCAGCTGCTGCGCCGCGCCCGGGAGCAGCAGCTGGGCAGGCACCCGTGCCCGTGAGCTCGCCATGACCACCCCTGCCCCGAAACTGCGCTTCGCCACGGTGTGGCTGGCCGGCTGCAGCGGCTGCCACATGTCGTTCCTCGATCTCGACGAGTGGCTGTTCGAGCTGGCGGCCCACGTGGATGTGGTGTATTCACCGGTGGCCAGCGACGCCAAGACCTATCCCGACAACGTGGATGTGTGCCTGGTGGAGGGAGCCGTGGCCAATGCCGACAACCTTGAGCTGGCCCTGCAGCTGCGCCAGCGCACCCGGATGGTGGTGTCCTTCGGCGACTGCGCCGTGACCGGCAACGTGCCGGCCCTGCGCAACCTCTGGAGCGACGTGGACGGCGGCAGCCGCCAGAGCGTGCTGGATCGCGGCTACCTGGAGCTGGCCGACACGGGCGCCCAGCACCCCCATGCCCCCGGCATCGTGCCGGAGCTGCTGGAGCGGGTGCTGCCGCTGCATGAGGTGATCCCGGTGGACCTCTACTTGCCGGGTTGCCCGCCGTCGGCGCAGCGCATCCGCGCCGCCATCGAACCGCTGCTGCGGGGCGAGATGCCGCCGATGCAAGGCAGGGCGATGCTGCAGTTCGGCTAGCTGCCCGCAGGAATCCCCATGACCCGCACGATCACGATCGATCCGGTGACCCGCATCGAGGGGCACGCCAAGATCACCCTGCATCTCGATGAGGCGGGCTGCCTGGCCGATGCCCGCTTCCACGTGGTGGAGTATCGCGGCTTCGAAACCTTCTGCGAGGGCAGGCCGTTCACCGACATGGCCGGGATCACGGCCCGCATCTGCGGCATCTGCCCGGTGAGCCACCTGCTGGCGGCGGCGAAAACGGGCGACAAGCTGCTGGCGGTGCAGCCGCCGCCGGCGGCGCGCCAGCTGCGGCGGCTGCTCAACCTGGCCCAGATCTGCCAGAGCCATGCGCTCTCGTTCTTTCATCTGAGCAGTCCTGATTTCCTGCTGGGCTGGGAGAGCGATCCGGCGCGGCGCAATGTGTTCGGCCTGATGGCGGCCGATCCCGATCTGGCCCGCGCCGGCATCCGGTTGCGCCAGTTCGGCCAGCAGGTGCTGGAGCTGCTGGGGGGCCGCAGGATTCATTCGGCCTGGGCCGTTCCCGGCGGCGTGCGCACGCCCCTGAGCGCCGAGGCCAGGCAGTGGATCCTGGAACGCCTGCCGGAGGCGAAGGCCACCGTGGCCACGGCCCTGGAGCTCTACAAATCACTGCTGGATGGGCCGCTGCAGCGGGAGCAGCGCAGCTTCGGCGATTTTCCTTCGCTGTTCATGGGCCTGGTGGGGCCGGGCGGCCGCTGGGAGTGCATCGACGGCCTGATCCGCTTCACCGGCAGCGACGGCCGGATCGTGGCCGATGGCCTCAGCGAAGACGACTACGCCAGCTTCCTGGGCGAGGCCGTGGAGAGCTGGAGTTACCTGAAATTCCCCTACTACAAGCCACTGGGCTATCCCGAGGGCATCTACCGCGTGGGGCCGCTGGCGCGGCTGAATGTGTGCGACTCGATCGGCACCCCCTGGGCCGACGCCGAACTGGCCGAGTTCCGGCAGCGCAGCGGCACTGAGGAGAGCGGCGGCCGCATCGTGACCTCCTCGTTTGCCTATCACCACGCCCGGCTGGTGGAGATCGTGGCCTGCCTGGAGGGGATCGAGCAGCTGGTGGCCGACGACAGCCTGATGGGCGGCCGCATCCGTGCTCGCGCCGACCTCAACGCCAACGAGGCGGTGGGCGTGAGCGAGGCACCGCGCGGCACCCTGTTTCACCACTACCGGGTGGATGACAACGGCCTGATCACCCGGGTGAACCTGATCATCGCCACGGGCCAGAACAACCTGGCCATGAACCGCACCGTGGCCCAGATTGCCCGGGAGTTCATCCCCGAGCCGGTGGCCGCCGGCGCCGAGATCCCCGAGCCTCTGCTGAACCGGGTGGAGGCGGGCATCCGCTGTTTTGATCCCTGTCTCTCCTGCAGCACCCACGCGGCGGGACAGATGCCATTGCGGATCGAGCTGCGGGATGCGGCAGGAGGCCTGGTGGCGGAGCGGGTGAGGAATTGAGGGGAAGGAAGCATGGCTTTCCCTGCAGTAGCCGCGGGGAGTCGATGTGTATCCATGGGAACGGTCTTATGCGGACCCGCATACGATGCGAGGATCCTGAAGTAGCTCTTTGGGACCCGCTGAGGCAGAAGGGGTTTGGTCGAGGCGTGAGGTGGGGTGAGGCGTTCTTATGCGGCTGAAGACTGAGGAGCACCGATTTAATGCGGGTCCGTCCAATCAGCGTTGCTTCGACCGTGTTTTTACGGTTGTTCACGGTGCCTAGGATATCTGCACGGCTAAGCAACAGCAAGCTCGAGCCGACACCGCCTGCTAGCCGAACGACGTTCGTCAAGAACGGCGGTGCGGCTCAGCTAATCGTTATACATACGCCCTGAGTAGCCTGCCTCATTGCCAAAGAGATAGGCCAAGCCGCCTTCAATTGCATTCCCATTCAGTGGCAGCATGAGATCGACCCCTCAAAGTTCGTCGGAGGAATACCATCCTCTCGTGTTGTTTGAGCAACGGTGTCGCACGATCTACCGACTGGCGTGCAAGCATGGGGCAGAGTACGCCCTTCGCCTTGAAGGCGAGAGAGCGACTCCCGAATCATTTCGCCGTGCATGCCATCTTGGCTTTGCCGAAGCTCAGATTCTAATTCTTGAAGAGCTCATTAAGATTCAAGACTCACGAAAAGAACTTGATGTAAAACTGAAGTCGGCAAAGAAAAGTCGCGACAAGCTTGCGTCTAAGGAGGTAAAGCAGCAAATCGGTTTAGAGAATCTCAAGGAGCATATTGTCCGCAGACTCGCAGACTCCATAGCATGGCATTTGATTGGTGGTCAGAATTACATCGCACGTCGACTTTGCCATCGAGAGTCAAGCAGGCCTACGCTTAAGGCATCAAACCTTGCATCAGTATTGAACTTCGTCAATGAATACAACGACAGCAATCCCCTTGGTTTTGCTCTGATATCAGATATCACAAGCTTTGTTCAACTGGGTGACGTGCTCTTGGCAGGAGAAAATGGGTTGCAGATCATAGAACTAAAAGAGGGAGTCAAGAATCATGAGTCAATGAGTGTTATCAGCGACAATCTGCTTACCGAGGCAGAGGATGAGCAGATTAGGAAGATTCTGGATGGCCACCCACTTAATGACCAGATTCGGAGAATCTTGCGTCAACATGCAAGGGCAACACAAGCTACCACGCTACTCAACACTGGTGCCGGCATTGACCCTGCCACTGGTGACAGAGTACAGATACCTGACGTGTATCACGTTGAAGAACACTATTTTGATGAGATTCAGAAACTGCTCACTCATCTTGGGCCCAAGAAGGATTGGGCATTCACGGTTTTAGAAGGTGGTCTCTACATTGGCGCTTACAAAGGGGTGTGGAGGAGATTTGGACCATCCTTACTCAGAAGAACAGCTTTTGAAGAGGTCAACGATGTATATCCTGTGGCAAGCCTGCGCGAAGGACTAGCAGAAGCGCTAGTTGAACCTATCTTTGTGAAACCACTCAACGAAGATCAGATATTCGACATAGCATTTAGACGAGTGGCAGTTTTCATACTGCTTAGACTGGACCAGATGCTGAGTCTCTATTCGGGCACATCTGCAAGGGCGGAGTTTCTTTCAGTAAAGCAGAGTCGGAAACAGCAGGAGAAATGCAGAGCGCACAAGCTGTTTATGCACGAAGGGCAATGCGTCAGGATCTCTCACCCTACAGGAACTTCATTTCTGCTGGGCGACGGTGTTCGCACAAGAGTTGTCTTTGACACCCTTACCCCACGATGTGTGGTAGCCATGTCAGCCAGTGACTCAACTAGCGATGTCTAACATCTAGATTCAGAAGCCGGTGTGCAGGGATGCCTGCTATCGCAGTTTGCTTCGTCCCGCTTCTGATCAGGAGCGTTAGCCTATGCGCAATTAAGGCACGTTAATTGAAACGGATGACCAAGAGAAAACCACATTCGCTTGAATCACTATCTGATCGGGGCAGGCGGCTGCTGCACGATTCGCATGATCCCACCGGAACACACAGTGAGTTTGAGAGCTGGGACCACGATGTTGCCAAATGGCTGGACACGGAATTTCCTGACAGAGGGTTCTCCGCTCAATGGTCATCCATCTCCACTTCGCCGCTCGTGTTGGGCGGTTACTACAACGATGACCCAGGGTCATGGGCTGCCTTTCGAACTGCTGTGCAACGCCGCTTAAAATTTCTCAGCGAGGTAATGCAAACGAAGTCGCATCCGCCACCGACACGCACTAGTGCTACAGACACCAGACGGGTATTCTTGGTACACGGGCATGATGAGGCGGCTCGCGAAAAGGTCGCTCGATTTCTCGAAAAACTGGAGTTTACACCCATCATTCTCCACGAGCAACCAAACATGGGGCGGACGATTATCGAGAAATTCGCCGACTATTCCGACGTTGCTTATGCCGTCGTATTGCTAACGGCTGATGATATTGGCGGTACGAAAGGCACAAACACAAATCAACTTGCAGCAAGAGCAAGGCCCAATGTGCTTTTTGAACTTGGCTACTTCATTGGCAAACTGGGTCGTGATCGCGTCTGCGCCCTCCATGAAACAGGTGTCGAGATCTTGTCAGATTACAGTGGCGTGCTTTACGTGACATTGGATGTGACGAATGCTTGGCGCCTACATCTGGCAAGAGAAATGAAAGCCGCGGGGCTTCCCGTAGACATGAACAAAGCGATTTGATTACCGGCTAACAATGAAGTCACGTTCAACTGCATGCCAGTGAGGTAATGAGGGAATTTATGAACCTATGTCGTTCCTGGCTGGGCTAACAAGCCCCTCGAGTGGACAGGCACCCATATTCTCTCTGCTCCACCACCACAATCTCCTTGCCTGCCACTCAGAGGCAGCGTTCGGAAGTGGCTCGGTGCTGATCCTTACCGGCGCTTGGCTGGCTTCCTCCACAACAGGCCGGCGATTCCGGTCCCAATACCGGCTCCGCCCAGGAGATAGCCGATTGGAATCAGGGCGAAAGCCTCCCTGAGCGTGCCATCGGCCTCTACCCGCGCCCCGATCAGTCGGTAGGCCGCGGCGCAGACCACCGCGCCGGTGAGCAGCAGCAGCGCGAGGCGGATGAGCGGGCGTTTCATGGCCGCAGCTGCTCCAGCAGGGTCTGGGTGAGCGCCAGCTCACAGCGCGTCGTGAAGATGCCGTAGCCCGTCCCCTGGAAGCTCACCGACTTGGCGTAGGCGCACACCTTGCGGCGTTCGGCTCGGAAAGCACGCGCCTGCTCGTTTGGGTCGGCACTCGTCTTGTAGAAGCCGGTGAGGTTGTCGCGCCAGAGCGTCTGGAAGGTTTCGCTCGGCACTTGCCTGGCCTCGCTGGCCACCCGCACCAGGGCCTTCTCCAGCTCCCGATCCTTGGCTTGGAGGGCTTCCATCACGCAGCGGGTTTCGGCCACGGTGCTTTCTGATGGGGTGCAGACCTCCGCTGCTGGTGCCGGCAGCGGCAGCAGCAGCGGCACCAGGGAGGCAGCCAGCAGCAGGTGGAGACAGGTGCGCATCGTGGGCCTTTTCTCCAGACGGATTTGCCACCAGACAGATTGTCATGCTGGGAGCTGGTTTTCAGAGTCGCCGCGCCTCTTCCCCATGACCAGCCTGTTCTCCCGGCTCCCACTGGTGCTCACGGCCATCGCCGGCTGCCTTGTCAGCCACCCGGCTGCCGCATTGGCAGCCCCGGCAGGCAGCAACCTGGCGGTGCTGCTTCAGGCAGCGGGCGGCCAGCCCATGGGCCTCTACGACGGTGTGCGCTTCGTGCGGATCAACGCCACCGACGGCACCCGCATCACCGTCACGATCAACTGCGAGCAGGAGCTCTGGCGGGTGGCCCGCATTGAGCCCAGAACCGGCCGAGCGGACTTCCGCGACGATCGCTTCCAGAGTGCTACCGGCATCGGCCGCAGCCGCTGGTGCACCACCCCCGTGCGCACGATGGAGTGAGTCTGGACTCACACCTCCAACATCTGCACCTGGTACACGGCCACATTGCTGTGGGCAAGCGAGCGCACGATCTCAGGCACCATCTGCATCGGGGTGCAGAGCGTCAGCGAGCGGCGCCTGCCGGCGGCCATCTCCGCCAGGTGCTGGGGATCGATGCTGGTGGAGCGCTGCTGCGCTGCAGCCTCAAACACCTCCACCGCTGGGCTCTTCCCGGAAGCCAGCACAAACAGCACCCGCCGGGGCGTCTCGCTGTAGTCGCGGCTGAGGGCCTCCAGGGCAGGGATGTCCGGGTGTGTCATGGCCTGCTGGTGGCGGGGGATTGCTACACCCACCTGGATAATCGATTGGCTTTCCTTTGCTCACGCATGCTCCACCGCCGCTTCCTCGCCATCGCTGCTGTCAGCGCGAGTGTCATCGCCGGGGCCTCCCTGGTGCGTCCTGCCACGGCCGCCCAGACGCTGGACTGCTGGATGAACGACAGCAAGCAGACCTGTCAGGTGAAGCCCTGGGGTAACGGGGGATTTGAGATCAGCTTCAGCGGCAGTGCCATCTATCGCTTCGTGCCGGCCGGTCCACCCACCACCGACAACCGCCGCATGCGTGATGAGCAGGGCCGCATCTGGCTGATGAGCGGCCACCAAAGCTTCACGCTCAGCGAGCAGAACGGCGATGGCAACCGAATCGCCGTCTCCAACGTCAAGAGTCGGCCCGCAGCGGCCGCGGATCACCAGGCCCACAGCAAGGTGAAACTCAGCGGCCATGGTCAGCCCACGGTGACCCTGTACGCCAAGCCCAACTACGGCGCCGCGATCGCGGGGATGGGGGTGTCGGGGGAAACGCTCGACAAGCTGGCGTGCACCTCAAACAGCCAGGGCACCTGGTGCCGGGTGGGCTACCCAGGCCAGAGCGGCCGGGTGCTGTGGGTGAACCGGGACTCGCTGATCTTGCTGGGGGACGGGGAGTAAGTCATCGCCCCTGCATTTGCTTGCCCTGGCCGGGTTCTCTGCCCTGGCCTTTGCAGCTGCCCATGCGATCGGGATGGAGAAGCGCATCACCCAGCACTACGGCCGCTCCGGCCCGTCCCGTCCAAAAGCCCCGTTTCGTGCCTGCTGAGCGGGCCCATGCGATGCCGGGCCTTTCTGGGCTGCTGAACGCTGCTGCTCAGCGGTGGGAGCTGCGGCCGCTGGTCACGAAGCCGGCCCGGTTGAGCTCACTGGTGCCGCCGCCAGGGCATAGGCGCCCCCCATTGCCCCGCGCATCCACCGTGGCTCTGCATCACGCTGCGAGGCTGCTGTCTTCATCGATCTGGGAGAGCCGATCCCTGGTCAGTCAGCTCTTCTAAAGCCGCGAGTGGGGCTTCCCCGTAAGCAGGCGATCGAGCAGTGGCAGAAGCTCCTCGATGCGGGCTGGTTCAGCATTGGGGTCCAGTTCACAGGGCTCATGGATTGGGACTGAGCGGCCAGAATCGTGCCGATCGGCAGCAGCAGCGCCTACCAATAGGTTTCGAATGATGCAGTGAACCTGATTCAGCCGACGCTGGAGGTCTGGGACGACTGCCTGAACTGCTCAAACAACAAGCACGGCAACCAATGATCCGCACCACAATCACCGCTCTGGCCATCGCCACCAGCGCTATCGCCACCCCTGCCCTGGCCGACTCCGCCAAGGCGTATTGCGAGATGGTTCGCACCAACGGCGAAATACTCAAAGGAAGCTGTACCTGGTCCCAGATGCAGGGAAACGTTTACATCGATCATTTCAACCATTACGCGTTTGCCTTCCCTGCCGCCGAGGAGGGCAAGACCTACGAACGCACCAACCGTGAAGGTGCTGGCCCCTCCTTCAAGCGCCCCGGCTACGTGATCAACGTGTACTGGGAGAAGCCGGTCCGCGAGCCTGGGGGAATCTGATGCCGGCTCACTCCACAGGGAACCTGAACAGCGGCTGCGGGCCTGGCCGTTCACGGGTCGCCAGGATTGAATTCCCTAAGCGGTCCGGGGGGGGATGGTCGTCAATAACACGTCGGTCACAACGGGTGCTCGGCGACATCCTCGACAACCCCCTCCCTGGTTCTTGCAGTGGATGAAGGCAGTTTCGTTCGTAGCCACCTCTGTGCTGGGTGCGCTCCCGGCAGGAGCGATCCCGCCACCACCCGACTCATTCGATGGAGAAACGATCCACTGCCACCCCGCAGGCAGCGCCGCCACCGTGCTGATCTGCAGGGACGCCGAACTCACCGCCCTCGACGGCGAGCTGCGCGCCGCCTTCCGCCGCCTGCAGAACGATGCCTCCTTCACGGAAGCCCAGCGCGAGGCTCTGGTGGAGGACCAGCGGCGCTGGGTGGAGAGCATGGATCAGTGCTGGAGAGCCCAGGAGAGGATGCGGGACTGCGTCAAGCGCAGCCAGAGGCGGCGGCTACAGCACCTGCAGACCTGGGAAGCAGTATCCCCAGTGAAGCCCTAAAGCCACAGCGCGTGACCACATGGACCTGCCTTTGTCCCCATGTCTGTCGGGGAATCTGGCCCATGCTGTTGATCCTCTCGACTTGGTCGTTCCTGGGGGCATTTCGATCGTGACAATGGCCGATCACCCCACGCGGAGCGTGTGCACGCTTGCCGCACTCACGAGCCTGATCCTTGCGATCACGGGTGTCCCCGGCGTCCGGATGGGCGATCTGCCATTCCTGGTCTTCCTGCTTGCCCCCTACCTTCTGCTGGGACTACTGGCCTGGCGGGACCGTGAGCGCCGGCGCCTCTCAGCAGTGCTGTTTGTTGCCGTGCTGGTGCTTTCCCTGGCAGGCACAATCCTGCTTGGACTGGACAGCTACCGCTTTCACACGGTGCCCGAGCACCGACTGGTGCAGCGGATGACCGTGATCGTCGTGCCCATGCTGCAATCGGCCGCCGCGATCGTGATCGGCCTGATGCTCCAGGCGAACCGGTCACGGCGGGGCTGAGGTGACTGGGGGCCTTCCACTCAGAACTGGGCGGAATACACCGGCTTGAGTTGCCACATCGCCTCACCCGGCACCAGCTTGTAGGTCACCTGGCGGGTGCCACCGGTGGGCTTGGCGTTGCTGTCGCCGCTCCTAGGGAGAACTCCGGTGCGTCGCTCACCAGGCCAGCACCCACTGTGAGCCGCCCGGCCTGGCGCAGTGCCATGACCAACCTGGCCTCCAAGGCATCGTTCATCAGCTCGTTCCTGGTCAAGGATGGGCAGCTGCAGCAGTGCCTTCTCGCCTGTGGCGGCATTCTGGTCTGGGAAAGGAAACTCTCACGCTCCTGTGGGAGCCCTCGGTCGTGAACGGTGGCCCTCCTCGCTGAATTCCTGGTCGGACAACCCGGACACAGTCTGATCGTGGCTCTGGTCCTGCTGGCTGGCTGGTCCCAGCTGCGCTTCTCCGGGGCCATCAGCAGGCGATCGGCCCGGCCCCTGCTGTGGTCCTCCGCGGGCTGGGGGTTGTATGCCGCCTGGGAAGCGCTGGTGCAGCTGCGCACGCCGGAGGCCAACATCCGGGTCGATCTGCTGCTGATCTGGCCGCTGCTGGGCGCGCTCACGCTGTACGGGTTGATCAGGTGCGCGATCGCTGTCAGACGGTGAGCGGGGGGGGGCATGGGAATGGCCGGGCCCGGAATGGTGTGTTGAGACAGGTTTCTGGGTCGCCCAGCGAGGCGATCCGATCCGAGTTCCGACTCCCTACTTCCCTGATGATTCGCAGCCTTCGTCAAACCTCCGCAGCCCTCGGCGCGGGCCTTCTTCTGGCGGGGCTTTCCGCCCCCTTCGCCCCAGCGGCCATGGCCGAAGTGCTGGTCAGGGCCCAAGGCCGTTGCAAGCTGATGAGCGGTGGCTACGAAGCCTTCAATGGGCACTGCACCTTCAAGCACAAAAAGGCAGGCAACACCGATGCCTACGTCGTCAAGCTCGATGACGGAACGGATTTCAACTTCTCGGGCCCAGGCGTGCAGGCCCTGAGCGTGCAGACCTACGCCGGTGTCCGCAACGTGAAGCACAAGGCTCAGGCGGATCATGAGGTCTTCAGCTGGAACGATGGCGAAGCCCGCAGGCTCTCGGTGCGTCTCGACCAAGTCCAGAATCCCGATGTCCGCTTCGACGATGCACCCCAGAAGGCTGACGCCGGCTCCCTGCTGGGCGCGGCGGTGGGTGCCCTGATCGGCCGCCTGATCACAGGCAAGCCGGTCACCACCACGGAGCCTGCCCGTGAAGGTGCTCCGGTGTCCGATCTGCAATCGCTGGTGGGCGCCAGGGGGGGGCAGGCCGAAGGAACCCTGACATCGAAGGGCTACACCTACCGCGGTGGCACCAAGCTGGCCGACAGTTCCTTCACCTACTGGGAGCAGCCCTCCACGAACAACTGCGTGACCATTCGCACCACCGACGGCCGTTATCAGTCGATCACCTACACCAAGCGGAGCGACTGCAACTGAGCCATCAGCATGCTCAACCCCTGGGGCCATCCAGCCCCAGGTTTTTTATGGGGCCTCGCCCTTCAGGCGCGCCTGATCACCCGCAGCACCACCAGAAGGATCATGGCGCCGAGCGTGGCCACCACGATGCTCCCCAGCACACCCCCTCCGACGGCACCACTCAGACCGCTGAAGAGCAGGCCACCGATCAGGGCCCCGATGATGCCGACAACCAGGTCACCGATCAGGCCGAAGCCACCGCCTTTGACCAGGACACCAGCGAGCCAACCGGCAATGACCCCCACCAGCAGAAACCAGAGAACGTTCATGAGCCTCATCCTTGTTCGTAAAGATCAACAAAAACGTAGACGCGAGAACAAGCCAAGAGCCATGCAGGCTTAAGTTCCTTACAGACTTGTTGCAAGTCCTGAGCATTCGCCAGATCAGAGAAAATGGGGGCACTCCGAACAAGCCCCTGGAGTGGTCAGGCCGCCGCAGCTCTCTGCTGCTCCAGTCACCGCTTGCCTGCCACTCAGGGTCAGCGTTCTGTGGGCCTCGTAACGATCTATGAATCAACGACACTTCAACAGGAAAGCCGCCAGTAACTTGAATGTGTAGCCAGGAAAGGTGACATGCAGAGTAGATCATCGGCATAAAATCTTGGCAGCATTGAATTAGGCGGCCCAACTAATCCTGTTGTTCCAACCGGCGGCACACGACCGAGAGATGCATCTGCCGGAAATTACTGTCTTTTCAAAAAACGGAGAAAAAATTGAAGAAAGTTTCCTATACCGACTTCCTGAAGCAACATCCCAAGATGGTTGTTCTCCATGTTCAGCCTCAAATCGTAGAAATTCCGGAGAACGACGCCGAACTGAAAGAGTGGGAAAGTTTCGTGCGTGACTCGGTCGGCCTGCCGCCACTTAGAGCAGGTACTGACGGCGTCGAAACACAAACACGCTGTAGCGATCGAGGCGGCCTACAGAATTATCCTTGCGATTGCGACTGGACAGGGGATTGAGATAGCACGCACACCACGAATCCTTATTGTCTCAATCAAGGACGATCTACACGCGCTTTGGGTGACAGAGCAAGTCCGTCGCCGTGGCGCTGATTGTGCGCTGGTCGAAAGTAATAACATGATCAAAGCTGGCGGCCTTTCATGGTCGCCAGGATCTGTTAGATCGTGGCTTATATGCCGGGACGGCGAACGAATTGATCCGGCGACATATGACCTGATTTGGTGGCGTCGCTCGGCCTACCCACAGTTACCAGCACAAGGTGTGGAAGGGGCCGAGGAACAACAGCTTGCAACTTCCGAATGGCGTCACGCTTTACTAGGGGTCTTGTTGACGGGATTTCGTGGGGTGTGGGTCAATAACCCTAACGTGATCCCTCGCGCAGAAAACAAGCTACTACAACTCGACGTTGCGGAGAAGGTCGGCCTCAATGTCCCGGACACCCTGGTCAGCCAAGACCCCGAAACGGTTGCACGCTTCGTTGGCAGGAATGGCAATGCCATCGTCAAACCGATCTACGGCTCGGCCCGCCAGACGATCGAAGTGATGGGAGTTGAGAGTGACAACCTGCCCCCTGCGGCCAGCATCCGCCTCGCACCGGCGATCTGGCAGGTACGGGTTCCGGTGGTCTCTCATCTTCGGGTGCATGTCTTTGGTGAGCGAACGATCGCAGCAGAAATGACTGCCGACCACCTGGACTGGCGCTTCACGCAACCGTCACGTCCACAGAATGTGACCCTGGCGGAAGATCTCGATCGAAAGCTGCGAGCGTTCTGCGGCGAGTTAGGACTCGAAATGGCTATATTCGATCTTGTGCGGGATAGCAAAGGATGCACCTTGTTTCTTGAAGCCAACCAGCAAGGGCAATTCCTGTTCATCGAAGGCCGTAGCGGAATTCCCCTGACAGAGGCGTTCACGGCATTCCTGATGGACAGGGCATTAAACGATTAAACGCTGCACACGAGGCACAAATAAGCGCCACAGGGTATTCTGCCAAGCCGAACAAGCGGCTGCAGCAGCCTGGGGCCGCATGGCAGTTAGTCGAGCCATTACGTCTCTCTGGCTGTCCAGGCTGCTGAGCTTTGAAGTTCGCCCCCCAAGCAGCTCGCAACCCATCAACTCGCCCTGTGTTGCCGTGTCCAAGACTATCCAAGCCGGCCTCACTTACTTCGCCATGGTGTTAGGCGCGGGGTTTCTACTTGGCATGATCAGGATTCCGTTCCTGGTGCCACGCATCGGCGTGCGTTGGGCGGAACTGGCGGAGATGCCCATCATGGCGATGGTCATCTACCTGGCGGCGGGAGTGATCCTTCGCCGATTCCCTGAGATTGGCTCTCCGAGCCGGTCCTTGATCGCAGGCCTGCTGGCCCTGGCGCTGATGGTGGCGGCGGAATTGGCACTGGCCAGCGTGGTGCAAGGCATGCCACTCATGGAATTCATCGCCAGCCGCGACGTGGTGTCGGGATCGGTCTATCTCGTTGTGCTGCTGGTGTTTGCCGTGATGCCCTGGCTTCGACTCTCAGCTCGATGACACAAATTCCCCCCTTTGAGCGTTGAGCCGTGCTGCACTTCGGCCTGATTGCCTGGTGATCGGCATCGGCAACTCCCTGCGCGGCGACGACGGCGTCGGCGCCCTGCTGGCCGAGCAGGTGGGTGGGCGCAGCGTGCACCAGCTCACGCCGGAGCTGGCCGCCGATCTGGCGCCGCTGCAGAGGGTGCTGTTCATCGATGCCTGGCTGGCTCCACAGCAGCCCGGCCCCCTGCCCCAGCCCCGGCTCGACCCGCTGCCTGCCGTATCGCCCGGCGTTGGCAGCGGCACCAGCCATCACCTCGATCCCGCCCAGTTGCTGGCGATCACCACAGCTCTCTATGGCCGTGCCCCCAGCGCTTTCTGGCTGCGCATCCCCGCCCACAGCTTCAGCCATGGCAGGGAGTTCTCCCCCGGGCTCCAGGCCTCCCTGCCGGCGGCACGCCGCCTGCTGCGCTGCTGGCTGGTGAAAGCCTGAAATCCAATCGGCTTTCCGAGCGGTAACTCTGCGACCGGTGGCTGCATCGTTCAGCCGGCCGCGCTCGATCCTTCGTTATCCACCCCCATTCCGATGAACACTCCTCAGGCGCCCCATGCCGCGGTCAGCACCGCCATCTCCGGCCTTCTGGCCCTTGGACTGGTGGCCGCCACGGGCGGCGAAGCCCTGGCCGGCAAGGCGGGCATGGAAAAGTGCGCCGGCATCGCCAAGGCCGGCATGAACGACTGCGGCACCAGCAAGCACTCCTGCGCCGGCGAGGCCAAGGTGTCCGGCGATCCGGAAGAATGGGTCTACGTTCCCACAGGCACCTGCAAGAAGATCGTGGGGGGAACGCTGAAGAAGTCCTGAGCCTGCGTTGATCCAGGGGGCTCTGGGGTGGTGTGTCCTCCACCCTCCAGAGCTCCCGCCCTTCTGTTGCTCTGCGCCTGCCGTGGCTGATTCCGATATCCAGGGCGTGGGCGTGGGTCTGCGCTCGCCCCACTACGCCGACATCCTCAGCAGCTGGCCGGCACTTCCCTGGTTTGAAGCTCTCTCAGACAACTACCTCGGCGGGGGCCTGCCCCTGCATCACCTCAGCCTGATCCGCGAGCGCTATCCGATCACCTTGCATGGGGTGGGCCTCTCGCTCGGTTCGGTGGATCCGCTCAATCAGGCCTATCTCCAGCGCCTGAAAGCGTTGGTGGATCGGGTGCAGCCCAGCTTCGTTTCGGATCATCTGGCCTGGGTGTCCCAGGGGGGCCGCTACTTCCATGACCTCGCCCCACTCCCTTACACCGAGGAGGCCCTGGTGCATGTGGCCGAACGCATCCAGCGCGTGCAGGACTTCCTGGGACGGCAGATTCTGATCGAGAACCTCTCCCCCTATGTGAGCTTTGCCGCAGCCGACTACCTCGAATGGGAGTTTCTCAGTGAGCTGGCCCGCCGGGCCGACTGTTTCTTGCTGTTGGATGTGAATAATGTGTTTGTGAATGGCTTCAATCACGGCTTCGATCCGCTCCTCTATCTCGATGCCCTGCCCGCCGAGCGGGTGAAGGAAATCCATCTCGCCGGCTATGAGGAAGAGGGCAGCTTCCTCTTCGACACCCATGGCCGCGCCGTGCAGGATGGGGTCTGGGCGTTGTACCGGCAGGCTCTGCAGCGCTTTGCCCAGGTGCCGGCCCTGATCGAGTGGGACACCGACATCCCCTCTCTCGATGTGCTGATGGCGGAGGCTGCCAAGGCGGAGGCGCTGCGCTCGGATCAGGCGCTGCCATGAAGCTGGCAGCACTCCAGCAGCTTTTCGCCGCAGCGGCCCTGGGCACGGCCAGCGAGCCCGAGCAGGCCCGCCTGGCAGCTCAGCTGCAGGGCAGCCGGGTGTTGCCGGCCCGGCAGGGGATCGAGGCCTACCGCACCAGCGTGAACGGCAAACTGCTGCGCAGCCTTGAGCAGATCTATCCCGTCTGCCAGCGGCTGGTGGGCGAGGCGTTCTTCCAGGCCATGGCGTCTGCATTCCTGGAGCACGGGGTTTCCCGCTCGCCAGACCTGGGCGACTACGGCGCCGGGTTGCCCGGGTTCCTGGCGGAGTTCCAGCCGGCCCGTGCCCTTCCCTACCTGGCGGATGTGGCGCAGTTGGAATGGCTCTGGCACCGGGCCTTCAATGCCCCGGATCAACCCAGCCTCAATCTGCAGGCCCTGGTTGGTGTGCCTCCCGAGCACTGGGATCGGCTCGTGTTCCGTTTGCCGGCCGGGGCTGCCCTGATCGCCTCCGACTACCCCATCCACCGCATCTGGGAGGTCAACACCAACCCCGCGGTGCAGCACCAAGTGGTTGATCTCGATCAGGGAGGCATTCAGATCTTCGTGTGGCGCGACGGCCACACCACGCGCCTTGATCTTCCCGGCGAGCCGGAATGGCAGCTGCTCCAGGCCTTCGCGCGGGGGTTGCCCTTCGGTGAGGTCTGCCGCCAGGGCGTGGAGATCTCCTGCGCCTCGATCGGCTCCATCCTGCCCCTCTGGGTGCAGCGCGGCTGGCTGCGCGATTTTGCGCTGCAGGATGCCGGTATTGGATCAGCACGGGGTGATCAAGACACTGCTGCGACAGAAGGGTGTTGTTGATGGCGCGCTGAGGGGAAGCGGATTTCAACAGGTCATCGAGGCACGATCAAGCGTCGCAACGCGCAGCAGCAATGCAGAACATCAGAATGCCCAACAGCGTTAGTCTTCAACCAATCAGCCGCAAGCGCTCTATAATGACTCCCTTGCCTTGAAAGAAGCCTGCTTCCAACAATGTTGTCTCCATCCCAGTTGTCTGCCAAGCCCTGCGCAACAGCCTTTGAGGACTTTGCACGATTGGCCGATTATTCATTGCTGGATGGCTTGAATGCCGACCCTGATGCCACGGAAGATGGTGATGATCACCGGGTCAGGCAGGTCTTTTCTGGCCATTACGTACCTGTCTCGCCCACACCGCTTGCCGACCCTGTCTATATCGCCCATAGCAGCACGTTGTTTGCTGAACTTGGCCTGAGCGACGAACTGGCCCTGAACCAGGGCTTTCGCCAGGTCTTTTCCGGTGACCTTTCTGCCACCCCTGAGCCCATGCGACGGGTTGGCTGGGCCACCGGGTATGCCCTGTCGATCTATGGCACCGAATACATCCAGCAATGTCCGTTTGGCACGGGCAATGGTTATGGCGATGGTCGGGCGATCTCTGTCTTTGAAGGTGTGTTCAAGGGCCAGCGTTGGGAGATGCAATTAAAGGGTGGCGGCCCCACGCCCTACTGTCGTGGTGGCGACGGGCGTGCCGTGCTGCGCTCCAGTGTGCGTGAGTTTCTGGCCCAGGAGCACATGCACGCTTTGGGCGTTCCCACATCGCGCTCGTTGACGCTGTATGTTTCGACATCCGAGACCGTTGTGCGGCCTTGGTATTCGCCGCAATCCCGCTCCAGCAATCCTGATATTGCGGTGAGCAATCCTGTGGCTATTTCTACTCGCGTTGCACCATCTTTTTTGCGGGTCGGTCAACTGGAGCTGTTTGCTCGCCGTGCTCGCAGCAAGGCACACCCTGGCGCACTGGACGAGTTGCGCATGATCGTGTCCCATCTCATCGAGCGGGAATATCGACAGGACATTGACCGAGGTCTTGCCTTTGTCGATCAGCTCGTTGAGCTGGCCAGGTGTTTTCGCGGCCGCCTCACCGCCCTGATCGCCAACTGGCTGAGAGTGGGGTACTGCCAGGGCAACTTCAACAGTGACAACTGCGCCGCTGGTGGCTTCACGCTTGACTACGGCCCCTTCGGATTCTGCGAGCTGTTTGATCCTGCCTTCCAGCCCTGGATCGGCGGCGGTGATCACTTCGCCTTCTTTAATCAACCGACCGCCGCTGAAGCGAACTTCCATATGTTCTGGACCGCTGTGCGACCACTGCTCACAGACCATCCTGAAGCCCTGGACCGTTTCGATCACGTGCGTCGTGACTTTGCCGCGGCGATGGAAACGGAACTTCAGGCCATGTGGGCTGCCAAGCTTGGCTTGAGCACATCCAATCCAGCCCTGGTCACAGCATTGCTGCAGTTGATGGCTGAAACAAAGGTGGATTACACCATCTTCTTCCGCGAGTTGTCCCATCTGCCAGATCAGGCCTCAGCCCTGAACAGCAGCTTCTACACCAACCCATCACAGCAGCTCGATCAGCAATGGCAGGCTTGGCTGCAACGCTGGCGCGACCACGTCGGCAACGACCGTGATCCAGCTGAGGTGTCAGCACAGATGAAGCAGGTGAACCCCAAATACACCTGGCGAGAGTGGCTGATTGTGCCCGCGTACGAACAGGCCATGCAGGGTGACTACGCCTTGGTGAGGGAGTTGCAGCACGTTCTTTCCCACCCGTACGAAGAGCAATCAGAGGAGGTGGAAGCTCGCTATTACCGCTTGAAGCCTGAGCAATTTTTCAATGCAGGGGGCGTTTCCCACTACAGCTGTTCGTCGTGATGCTGCATGAGGGCGACGGTTGATCAGCGCCCCGCCTGAACGCCCATGCATGAGCTCAGCATCATGGAAGCGGTGCGCGATCAGGCCCTGGAGCAGGCCGAGCGCCATGGCGGCGGTCTGATCACCGCCATCACCCTGCGCATCGGCAGCCTGGCCGGGGTGGAGATCGACGCCCTGGCGCTGGCCTTCGAGGTGGTGATGGCCGGCACCCCTGCCGCCGCGGCGCGGCTGCTGATCGAGCCGGTGGCGGCGGAATGTTTCTGCGCCAGTTGCCAGGCGCCGTTTCCTGCCCAGAATGGGGTGTGTGAGTGCCCCCGCTGCGGCGCCATCAGCCGCCAGCTCCTGCGGGGCCGTGAGCTGCAACTGGCCTCCCTGGAGCTGGCCGATCCGGAGCCCTGCTGACACCCCCATCGGGAGCCTGCTGAGATGTGCACCACCTGCCACTGCGGCCAGAGCGAACCGGCCGTGATCAACGCCCCCTCCCCCAGCGCCCGCCGGCTGGAGCTTGGGGCGGCCCTGCTGTCGCGCAACGACGCCGTGGCTGCCAGCCTGCGCCGGCGCTTCACGGCCGCAGGCCTGCCCGTGCTCAACCTGCTCTCCTCGCCCGGCTCCGGCAAGACCGCCCTGCTGGAGCGGCTGGGGCGCGACTGGAGCGGCAGCGGCCGCCTGGCGGCAATCGTGGGCGACCTGGCCACCGACAACGACGCCCGCCGCCTGCGCGCCGCCGGCATCGAGGCGGTGCAGATCACCACCGGCCAGGCCTGCCACCTGGAGGCCGCCATGCTGGAGCCGGCCCTGGAGCGCTTTGATCTGGCCGCCCTGGAGCTGCTGGTGATCGAGAACGTGGGCAACCTGGTGTGTCCGGCCGCCTACGACCTGGGCGAAAGCCTGCGGCTGGTGCTGCTGTCGGTCACCGAAGGGGGGGACAAACCGCTCAAATACCCGGCCATGTTCCACAGCGCCGATCTGGTGGTGATCAACAAGATCGACCTGGCCGCCGCTGTTGACTTCGACCGCGACCACGCCCGCCGCCACATCGCCAAGGTGGCGCCGGCGGCTCCCATCGTGGAGGTGTCGGCCCGCACCGGGGAGGGCATGGCCCAGCTGCGCGACGCCATCACCGCCGGGCTGGCCGCGCCGGCCCTGGCCTGAGGCCGCAGCTCCGTGACCGATCCGGCCCGGTTGCTGCTGCACTGCCGCGGCACCGTGCAGGGGGTGGGCTTCCGGCCGTTTGTGCACCGCCTGGCCAGCGCCCTGGAGCTCAGCGGTGAGGTGGAGAACGTGGACGGGGCGGTGCGGGTGGACCTGCACGGCGAACGCCCGGCCCTGGAGCGCTTTCTGGGCCGCCTCAGCAGCGAGCTGCCCGTTCCCGCGCGCCTGGAGCCGGTGGAGCCCAGCTGGCTGCCGCCCCTCTCTCAGCCACCGGCGGGCCTGCGCATCGCCGCGGCTGCCCCCCGGCCCCTGGGCACCGGCCTGATCGCCCCGGCCCTGGTGGCCGATCGGGCCCCCTGCAAGGCCTGCCTGGCCGAGCTGGCCGACCCCGCCAACCGCCGCTACCGCTACCCCTTCATCAGCTGCTGCGCCTGCGGGCCGCGCTACTCGATCGCCACCGCCACCCCCTTCGCCCGCGCCCACACCACCCTGGCGGCCTTCCCGCTCTGCCCCGCCTGCCGGCGGGAGTTCAGCGATCCCGCCGATCGCCGTTTCCATGCCGAGACGATCGGCTGCCCGGTCTGCGGCCCGCAGCTCAGCCTGGTTCAGGCGGCCTCGGCAGACCGCGAGCCGATTCAGGCGGCGGCGGCCCTGCTGCTGGCCGGCGGCATCCTGGCGCTGCAGGGGGTGGGCGGCTTTCAGCTGCTGGTGGATGCGTCCCAGCCCGAGGCCATCGCCCGGTTGCGCCGGCTCAAGCGGCGGCCCCACAAGCCCCTGGCCCTGCTGGTGCACGATCCCGCCGCCCTGGAGAACTGCGTGCAGATCTCGCCCCTGGAGCGCGACCTGCTGCACACCCCGGCCGCCCCGATCGTGCTGCTGAGGCGGGCCGATCCCCTGGCCGCGGAGGCCTGGCCGGGGGTGGCCCCAGGCAGTGCCCAGCTGGGGGTGATGCTGAGCGCCTCGCCCCTGCACCAGCTGCTGGCCCGGGCCGTGGGCCGCCCCCTGGTGGCCACCAGCGGCAATCTCAGCGGTGATCTGCTCTGCACCGATCCCCAGGAGGCCCGCCAGCGGCTGGCCGGCATCGCCGATGCCCTGCTGCACCACAACCGCCCCATCGCCCGCCCCCTCGACGATTCCCTGGTGCAGGTGGTGCAGGGCCGGCCGCGGCTGCTGCGCCGGGCCCGGGGCCATGCCCCCGCCGCCCTGCTGCTGCCGCTGGCCCCGCCCGCCGACTGCCGCGCCCTGGCCCTGGGGGGCGATCTCAAGAACGCCGCCGCCGAGGCCAGCGGCGGGCACATCTGGCTGGCGCCCCACCTGGGGGATCTGGCCGGTCCGCGCCAGCACAGGGTGCTGGAGGTGTGGCTGCAGGAACCACGGGCAGGGCCGCAGCCGCCCCAGTTGATCGCCTGTGATGCCCATCCGGGCTATGTCAGCCAGCGGCTGGCCAACGACGCCATCACCAGCTGGAACCGGCAGGCAGCCGGTTCAGCGCCGGTGAGGTTGGTGCCGGTGCAGCACCACCGGGCCCATGGCCTGGCGGTGGCGGCGGAACACGGCTTGCCGCTGCCCTTGCTGGTGTGGGCCTGGGATGGCCTGGGCTACGCCCCCGGCCAGGGCACCGGCCACCAGCTCTGGGGCGGCGAATTGCTGCGGCTCAACGGCCTTGACTCCACGCGACCTGCAGCCGAGCGGCTGGCGGCCCTGCGGCCCTTTCCCCTGCCCGGCGGTGAACGGGCCATGCGGGAGCCCAGTCGGGTGGCGCTGGGCCTGCTGGCCGCTCTGGAGGATGGGCGCTGGCTCGACCATCCGGCCGCGCAGTGCTGCCGCGAGGCCTTTGCCGAGGCGGAGCTGCCCCTGCTGCTGGCGGCGCTGCGGGCCGGCTGCCAGGCACCCCAGACCTCATCGGTGGGGCGGCTCTTTGACGGCGTGGCGTCGCTGCTGGGGGCGTGTCAGCGGCAGAGCCATGAGGGCCAGTCCGGCCTGCTGCTGGAGGGACTCGCCCGCCGCGCCCAGGCCCAGCGGCGGGCCGAGGACCAGCGGCAGGCCGAGGCCCAGCGGAAGGCCAACTCCAGGCGGGCCGGCGGTTCACCGCTGTTGCCGCTGTTGCCGGCCCCGGACCTGCCCCTGGGCTGGCTGGACTGGCAGCCCTTGCTGCGCCACCTGCTGGAGCAGCGCCGCCAGGGGGTGGACGCAGCCAGGCTGTCCCTGGCCGTGCACCAGGCCCTGGCTGATGCGATGGCGGCTGCTGCGGCTGCGGCCGCGCCGCCAGGGGCGCCCCTGGCGCTGGCCGGGGGCTGCTTCCAGAACGCTCTGCTGCTGGAGCTCTGCGCCGCGGCCGCCCGCTCCGCGGGCCTGCGGCCCTTCTGGAGTGAGCAGGTGCCCTGTAACGACGGCGGCCTCGCCCTGGGCCAGCTGTGGGCAGTTTGTGAGCGGCCTCCCTAGAACGGAAGTAGCCCTCGCGGCACGGCCATGTGCCTGGCCACAGCAGGATTGATCCTGGCGATCAGCGACGCCGCCGATCCCCTCTGGCGCCGGGCCGATGTGGATTTCGGCGGCGTGCGCCAGCAGGTGAGCCTGGCCTGTCTGCCCCAGGCGCTGGTGGGCGATCGGGTGCTGGTGCACGTGGGCGTGGCCCTGGCGCTGGTGGATGACGACACCGAATCCCCCCTGGCGGAGCTGGAGCCATGACCGTTGCCGCAAGACCAGATCCAGGCGCCTGCATCACGGTGGATGGCAACGAGGCCGTCGCCCGGGTGGCCTACCGGCTCAACGAGGTGATCGCCCTCTACCCGATCACGCCGGCTTCGCCGATGGGGGAATGGGCCGATGCCTGGGCCGCCGAGGGGCGCCCCAACCTCTGGGGAGCGGTGCCGGAGGTGGTGGAGCTGCAGAGCGAGGCGGGGGCGGCCGGCACGGTGCACGGCGCCCTCCAGGCCGGGGCGCTCACCACAACCTTCACGGCCTCCCAGGGGCTGCTGCTGATGCTGCCCAACCTCTACAAGCTGGGCGGCGAGCTCACGCCTGCGGTGCTGCATGTGGCGGCCCGCTCCCTGGCGGCCCAGGGGCTCTCGATCTTCGGCGACCACAGCGACGTGATGGCCACCCGGGGCAGCGGCTGCGGCATCCTCTGCTCGTCCTCGGTGCAGGAGGCCGCCGATGGCGCCGTGATCGCCGCCCGGGCCAGCCTGCTCAGCCGCCTGCCCTTCCTGCACGTCTTCGACGGCTTCCGCACCTCCCACGAGATTCAGAAGGTGCACGCCCTCAACGACGCGCTGCTGCGCCAGATGATCCCGGAGCAGGCGATCCGGGATCACCGCGCCAGGGCCCTGAGTCCGGCCCATCCGGTGCTGCGCGGCACCGCCCAGAACCCGGATGTCTACTTCCAGGCACGGGAAGCGGTGAACCGTTTCTATGACGCCGCGCCGGGCCATCTGCTGGAGGCGATGCAGCGGTTCGCCGCCCTCACCGGCCGCCACTACCGCCCCTACGACTACGCCGGCCCCGCCGATGCCGAGCGGGTGCTGGTGCTGATGGGCTCGGGGGCCGAAACCGCCCTGGAGGCCAGCGAGGCCCTGCAGGCCCGCGGCGAGCGGGTGGGGGTGCTGAAGCTGCGTTTGTTCCGGCCCTTCGCGGCCCGCTGGCTGGTGGAGGCCCTGCCCGCCAGCACCCGGGCGATCGCGGTGCTGGATCGCTGCAAGGAGCCCGGCGCTCCGGGCGAACCGCTCTACCTCGATGTGCTCGCCGCCGTCAGTGAGGAGTGGCGCCAGGTGCATGGCCCCCAGCCGCAGCCGCTGCTGCTGGGGGGCCGCTACGGCCTCTCCTCCAAGGAGTTCACGCCGGCGATGGTGAAGGCCGTGTTCGATCACCTCCAGGCGGCACTCGCCGGCTCAGGCGATGGTGCCCGTCCCCTCAATCACTTCAGCGTGGGCATCCACGACGACGTGACCCGGCGCTCCCTGGCCCTCGATCAGGCCTTCGTCACCGAGCGTCCCCGGGCCCAGAGTGGCCAGGTGCGGGCTGTGTTCTACGGCCTCGGCTCGGATGGCACCGTGGGCGCCAACAAGGCCGCCATCAAGATCATCGGCGAGGGCACCGATCTGCACGCCCAGGGCTACTTCGTCTACGACTCCAAGAAGGCCGGCTCGGTCACGGTGTCGCACCTGCGCTTCGGGCCGCAGCCGATCCGCTCCACCTACCTGATCCAGCGGCCCACCTTCGTGGCCTGCCACCAGTGGGACTTCCTGCGCCGTTTCGATCTGCTGGCGGGCATCGAGCCCGGCGCGGTGCTGTTGCTGAACAGCCCGTTCGAGAGCGCCGAAACCTGGATCCGGCTGCCCGAGCCCGTGCGGCAGCAGATCAGGCAAGCCGGCCTGCAGGTGCATCAGATCAACGCCGAGCGGGTGGCGCGCCAGGCCGGCATGGGGCCCCACATCAACACCGTGATGCAGGCCTGTTTCTTCGCCCTCAGTGGCGTGCTGCCCCGGCAGGAGGCGATCGCCCGCATCCGCGCCTCGATCCACCACAACTACGGCCGCAAGGGCGAGGCGGTGGTGGCGATGAACCTGGCGGCCCTCGATGCCAGCCTCGACCACCTGGAGCCCCTCGACTGGCGCCAGCACGACGCCCAGGCTGCCGCAGGCAGCAGCGACCCCCAGGCTGCCCCGCCTGATCCGGCCACCCTGCCGGGCACCGGCGAGCGCCTGGCCGGCGCGCCGGCCTTCGTGCGGCAGGTGATCGGGCCGATGCTGGAGCGCCGTGGGGACGAGCTGCCGGTGAGCGCCCTGCCCTGCGATGGCACCTGGCCTGTGGGCACGGCCCAGTGGGAGAAGCGCAACATCGCCACGGCCGTGCCGGTGTGGGAGAGCGACCTCTGCGTGCAGTGCGGCAAGTGCGTGCTGGTGTGTCCCCACGGGGTGATCCGCGCCAAGCTGGCGGCGCCTGAGGCCTTCGCGGCGGCGCCTGAGGGCTTTCGCACCGCCCCCTGCCGGGACCGGGCGTTCGCCGGCCAGACCTTCACACTGCAGGTGGCCGTTGAAGACTGCACCGGCTGCTCCCTGTGCGTGGAGGTCTGCCCGGTGCGCGATCGCAGCCAGCCGAAGCGCAAGGCGATCAACATGGTCCCCCGGCGTGCCGAGCTGCCGGCCGCCCGCGGCCACTGGGACTTCTTCCTGCAGTTGCCCCATCCGCCCCGGGAGCTGCTGGATCCGCACCGCGTCGCCCACCAGCAATGGCTGGAGCCCCTGTTCGCCTTCTCGGGCGCCTGCGCCGGCTGCGGCGAAACCCCCTACCTGAAGCTGGCCAGCCAGCTGTTCGGCGATCGCATGCTGGTGGCCAATGCCACCGGTTGCAGTTCCATCTACGGCGGCAACCTGCCCACCACCCCCTGGAGCGCCAATGCCGAGGGCCGTGGCCCCGCCTGGAGCAACTCCCTGTTTGAAGACAACGCCGAGTTCGGCTACGGCATGCGCGTGGCCCTGGATCAGCAGCGCGCCATGGCCCTGGAGCTGCTGGCTCAGCTGGCGCCGTTGCTGCCGCCCAGGCTGGTGGAGGCGACCCGGGCCCACGCCGGCGGCGCCCCAGCCGACCAGGCCGGCGAGGCCGCGATCCTGGAGCAGCGCCAGCGGGTGGCGGAGTTGAAGCGCTGCCTGCAGCAGTTGCTCGGCCTCGATGGCGGCCAGGAGCCGGGTGGGCTGAGCGGCTCCGATCGCCCGCTGGCCGAGCGCCTGCTGGATCTGGCCGATGCCCTCACCAAGACCAGCGTCTGGCTGGTGGGCGGCGATGGCTGGGCCTACGACATCGGTTTCGGCGGGCTCGACCACGTGCTGGCCAGCGGCCGCGATCTGAACGTGCTGGTGCTCGACACCGAGGTGTACTCCAACACCGGCGGCCAGGCCTCCAAGGCCACGCCGCTCGGGGCCGTGGCCAAGTTCGCGGCCTCGGGCAAGGCCGCCGCCAAGAAGGATCTGGGCCTGATGGCGATGACCTACGGCCACGTCTACGTGGCCAGCGTGGCGATGGGCGCACGCGACGAGCACACGATCCGGGCCTTCCTGGAGGCCGAGAGCTATCCGGGCCCGTCCCTGATCCTGGCCTACTCCCACTGCATCGCCCACGGCATCCCCATGGCCCGCGGCATGGACCACCAGAAGCTGGCGGTGGACTCGGGCCGCTGGCTCCTCTACCGCCACGATCCCCGCCGCGCCGAGCGGGGCGAGAACCCGCTGCAGCTCGATAGCCCAGCGCCGCAGCGCTCTCTGCGGGAGGCCATGGCCGCCGAACAGCGCTTCGAGGTGCTTCGCTACAGCCAGCCGGAGCGGGCCCGCGAGCTGTTGAACCAGGCCGAGGCCGAGCGGGCGAGCCGCTGGGCCCGCTACCGCGCCCTGGCCCAGCCCTGGAGCCGCCAGAGCGGCCCGCCTCAGCCATGAGCGGGCCCGACCTCGCCACCACCTACCTCGGCCTGCCGCTGCGCACGCCCCTGGTGGTGGGTGCTGCCGGTCCGCTGAGCGAGAGCGTGGAGGCGCTGCAGGAGCTGGAGCGCTGCGGTGCGGCGGCCATCGTGCTGCACTCGCTGTTCGAGGAGCAGATCGAGCGGGAGCAGCTGGCCCTGCACCACCTGGGCCAGCAGGGCGCCGAAAGCTACGGCGAGGCCATCAGTTACCTGCCGGAACCAGCGCTGCAGCACGGCGGGGCCGACGCCTACCTGCGCCTGATCGAGCAGGCCCGCCGCCGCCTGACGATCCCGGTGATCGCCAGCCTCAACGGCCGCAGTCCGGGCCGCTGGGTGGAGAGCGCCCGCCGCATCGAGGCGGCCGGCGCCGCGGCCCTGGAGCTGAACATCTACGCCATTCCCACCGATCCGGAGCTCTCCAGCGCCGCGATCGAAGCCCAGGTGGAGGAGATCGTGCGGGAGGTGCGCGCCGAGGTGGCCCTGCCGCTGGCCGTGAAGCTGGGGCCGTTCTTCAGCAACTTCGGAGCGATGGCCCGGCGCCTGGAGCACTCGGGTGCCCAGGGGCTGGTGCTGTTCAACCGCTTCTACCAGCCCGACATCGACATCGAGTCGATGACCGTGCGGCCCAACCTGCTGCTCAGCACCCCCCACGACCTGCGCCTGCCGCTGCGCTGGATCGCCCTGCTGCACGGCCGCGTGGGCCTGGACCTGATCGGCAGCGGTGGCGTCCACCGCGGCACCGATGTGGTGCGTCTGCTGATGGCCGGTGCCGCCGCCATCCAGGTGGTGGCGGCCCTGCTGCGCCATGGCCCCGGACGCCTGCAGGGGCTGGAGGATGAACTCGCCACCTGGATGCGCGACCACGAGGTGGCGAGCGTGGCCGCCCTGATCGGCTGCATGAGTCAGGCCCACTGCCCCAATCCCGAGGAGTACGAGCGCGCCCAGTACATGCAGGCCATCCACAGCTACAGCCCGGCCGGCGCGGCCACGGCCCGGGGGCCCTGGTGAGCAGCACCACGGCGGTCACCGCGCTGGCCGCCAGGCTGCGGGCCACGGTCACCCGTCCCTGGACGTTGATGGAGGTGTGCGGCGGCCAGACCCACGCCATCGTGCGCTGGGGCCTCGACCAGCTGCTGCCGGATGGGCTGCGGCTGATCCACGGGCCGGGCTGTCCGGTGTGCGTCACCCCCGCCGCCAGCATCAACCAGGCCCTGGCTCTGGCCCGTCGCCCGGAGGTGATCCTCTGCGCCTATGGCGACATGCTGCGGGTGCCGGGCAGCGAGCCGGGCGACGACCTGCTGCGGGTGCGGGCCGCAGGGGGGGACGTGCGCCTGCTCACCTCGCCCCTGCAGGCGATCGCCCTGGCCCAGAGCCACCCCGCCCACCAGGTGGTGTTCCTGGCCGTGGGCTTCGAGACCACCGCTCCGGCCACGGCGCTGCTGGCTCAGCAGACGGCCCGGTTGGGCCTGGCCAACCTGTCGCTGTTGATGGCCCACGTGCGGGTGGTACCGGCCATGGCGGCGATCCTGGCGGCGCCCGGCAACCAGGTGCAGGGCTTTCTGGCGGCCGGCCATGTGAGCACGGTGATGGGCCTGGAGGAACTCCACCCCCTGGTGGAGCGGCATCAGGTGCCCGTGGTGGTGAGCGGCTTCGAGCCCGAGGAGCTGCTGCGCGGCGTGCTGGGCTGTGTGGAGCTGCTGGAGGCCGGCAGGCCCGCCGTGCTGAACGCCTACCCGCAGGTGGTGCGCGAGCAGGGCAACCCCGGGGCCCGGGCCCTGCTGCAGCAGGTGTTCCAGGTGGTGGATCAGCCCTGGCGGGGGCTGGGCGTGATCGCGGCCGGGGGGCTGGCCCTGCGGCCCGAGCTGGCCTGGCTCGATGCCCGCGGACGCTTCGATCTGGCGGAGCAGGGCCGGGCCGAGGGGGCGGGAGCCCAGGAGTGCATTGCCGCCCAGGTGCTGCAGGGGCGGGCGCTGCCCAGCGACTGCGCCGCCTTCGGCAGCCGCTGCCGGCCCGAACACCCGCTGGGGGCGCCGATGGTGTCGAGCGAGGGGGCCTGCGCGGCCTACCACCGCTACCGGGCGGTTCCATGCAGGAGCTGATCCAGCTGGCCCATGGCGGCGGCGGCACCCTGATGCAGCAGCTGATCGACCGGGACCTGCGGCCCCTCTACGCCGATCCCGCCCAGGTGCTCCACGATGCCGCCAGCCTGGCGCTGCCCCATGGCCGGCTCGCCTTCAGCACCGACGGCTACGTGGTGCAGCCCCTGGAGTTCCCCGGAGGCGACATCGGCCTGCTGGCCGTGATCGGCACCGCCAATGACCTGGCCATGGCCGGAGCGCGACCCCTGCACCTGAGTGTGGCCCTGATCCTGGAGGAGGGCCTGCCGCTGGCGCTGCTGCGCCGGGTGGTGGCCTCCATGGCCGCGGCCGCCCGGCTGTGCGGCCTCACCATCGTGACCGGTGACACCAAGGTGGTGGAGCGCGGCAAGGGCGATGGCCTGTTCATCACCACCAGCGGCATCGGCCTGCAGAGCCTGGGCGGAGCGCAGCCGGCAGCGCCCGATGGCCCGGCCCTTGTTCCCAGCGCGATCCAGCCCAGCGCGATCCGGCCCGGCGACCAGCTGCTGGTGAGCGGCGATCTGGGCCGCCATGGCGTGGCGATCCTCGCCGCCCGCCACGGACTGCAGCTGGATCCGCCCGTTCTGTCTGACTGCGCTCCCCTCTGGCCCCAGGTGGAGCGGATGCTCGCCGCCGGCCTGCGGCTCCACTGCCTGCGGGACCTCACCCGCGGCGGCCTGGCCAGTGCCCTGCAGGAGCTGGCCGAGGCGGCGGGGGTGGAGCTGGCGATCGAGGAATCGCGGCTGCCGGTGATCGAGCCCGTGGCCCGCACCTGCGCCCTGCTGGGTTTCGAACCGCTGCATCTGGCCAATGAGGGCCGTTTCGTGGCGGTGGTGCCCCCTGAACACAGCGCCCAGGCCCTCGCCCTGCTGGAGCCCGACGGGGGCGCCTGGATCGGTGCGGTGCGGCCCGCCGCTGGCCGACCCCAGGTGGTGCTGACCACGGCCCTGGGTACGCAGCGGCTGCTGCTGCCCCTCAGTGGGGAGCTGCTGCCGAGGATCTGCTGAGCGGCGCCTTCTGCCACAGGGCCAGTCCGCCGCCCCGGCCCCGGGCCACCAGCCAGGCCCCATCGCCCTGCTGCCCCGTGGCAATCAGGGCGAAGAACGGCAGCGCCCGCGGCTCGGGGCGCTGCAGTGCCTTCTGCAGCAGCAGCCGCTCCCCCCAGCGCAGTTGCAGGCGCTCGAACCAGAACAGCAGCAGCGGCCGCCGCCCCCGCAGTTCACCGGCGCCGTCAAAGCGGAGCTGCAGCCGGCCCAGCTGCACGCTGTTGGTCACGGCCAGGGCGCCATCGCTGCCGGGATGGAGCTCCAGGGTGGCGGCCAGGGGGCGCAGCAGGGCCGCGGCTGCCAGTGGTCTGGCCTGCTGGCGGCTCCAGAGCCGGCTCAGCAGCCAGGCACCCTCCATTTGAGGGGCGGTGAGGCCCGAGCCCTGGCTGCGGCTGCGCCGCTCCAGCTTCAGGATCGCGTCGCCGTCGGGAACGCTCACACCCGGCGGGGGCACCATGCTTCACAACGCGCAATCAATCCATGGGTATCCCTGCTCAATCTGCTTGCTTCCTGAACGTGCTGTTCATACGGTTTATGCACGTTCCCTCACACTAGGCGCCATGACAGCCTCCCACATCAACACGTCCTTCGCCCCTCGCAGTGGTGAACATCCCGCCACCGCAGCCTTCCCCGCTGCTGATCATGACCCTGTAGAAGCCTACTTCGAGTGCATCACCAGCTGCTCGGTTGACGACGGCGAGTGCGTCACCACCTGCACAGAGATCCTTCGAGAACATAACTGAATCAACCAGTACATCCAATTCACCAGCAACACTGATCCATTGGAGCCAGTCGATCCATGGATCGATCAACCTGATTAAGATCCCGAGCTGACTTCTGGATTGACACTTGGCTCTCACGCGGCACACGGAGCCCTACCCCCACTGGGAGTTCACGGATGGCTCCAGCGCCGAGGTGCTGCAGGTGGTGCCTGAGCGCGGCGGACTGGTCACCGGCTGGCGCAGCCTGGGCCGTGACTGGCTCTATTTCGACACCGAGCGCTTCACCGATCCATCCTGTTCGGTGCGCGGCGGCATCCCGGTGCTGTTTCCGATCTGTGGCGGGCTGCCGGGCGATGCGGTTCGCCTGCCCCAGGGACTGGTGCAGCTGAGCCAGCACGGCTTTGCCCGCGACCGGCCCTGGCAGCTGGCTG
This sequence comes from Cyanobium sp. NS01, assembly GCF_014280235.1. NCBI lineage: Bacteria > Bacillati > Cyanobacteriota > Cyanophyceae > Synechococcales > Prochlorococcaceae > Cyanobium > Cyanobium sp. NS01. Next base: position 2,204,823 of record NZ_CP047940.1, read on the forward strand.
AACGTGCCGATGGCCAGGGGGTGAGCCTCAGCCTGGAACACGACACCATCACCCTGGAGGCCTTCCCCTTCCGGTTCCGGCTGCAGCTCGACTACCGCCTCGCCCCCGGGCTGCTTGAGATCACGGCCAGGGTGGAGAACCAGAGCAGCTCACCGATGCCGTTCAGCCTCGGGCTGCATCCCTACTGGGCTGTCACCAGCCTCGCGGATGTTCGTCTGGAAGGCCTGCCCCAGCAGGGTTTTGACCACCTCAGCATGGCGGAGGCGCCCACCGCCGCGGCCCTGGCCCAGCTGGAGCAGGGGGTGGATCTGCTGGTGCGGCCCAGCGGGCCGGTGAGCCTGGTGGACGGGGCCACAGGCTGCAGGGTGAGCCTGGAGCCCCAGGCGCCCTGGGATCTGGCCGTGATCTGGAGCGATCCGCCCCGGCCGATGCTGTGCCTGGAGCCCTGGACGGGCCCACGCCTGTCCCTGATCAGCGGCGATCGGCTGCTGCACGTGCCCCCAGCCGATGGCCTCAGCCTGCAGTGCCGCTATGTGGTGGCGTTGTCCTGAGGGGTCAGGGGCGGCGGCAGGGTGCTCGGGTTGCCGTTACGCATGGCCTGGTAGCCAGGCGAGAGGATTTCGATCTTGGCGTCGGCGAACTGATCCTGAATCGCACCGAGCAGCTGAGAGAGGGTTTCACGGTATTTCTTGGAATCACGGATGCTGGCGGTGAGTTCGTAGCTGATGTTGAAGTCGTTGAGGCTGGTCTGCAGTACAAACGGTTCTTCTTCCCGGCTGATGCCTTCCACACTTTTCGCAGCACTGATCATCAGCTCATGCACCTGGCGCCAGGGCACGTCGTAGCCGATGGTCACCGTGGTGCAGACGGCCACCGGCTTGCGGATCTCGCGCCTCGAGAAGCTGTAGTTCACCACCGATGAGGTGATCACCGCCGCATTGGGGATGCTCACCAGTTCATTGCGAGGGGTGCGGATGCGGGTCACCAGCAGGGCCCGCTCCTGCACCAGTCCGATCACGCCGTTGATCTCCACCCGATCGCCCTCCAGGAAGGCCCGGGTGTAGATCAGCATCAGGCCGCTGATCACATTGGTGGCTACGGCGCTGGAGCCGAGGGCGGCCAGCACACCGAACAGCAGGCCTGCTCCCTGGAAGGCCCGGCTGTCGGAGCCTGGGATGTAGGGGAAGGCGAACAACAGGCCCGCCAGCACGATGAAGGTGTTGGCGATCCGGCAGGTGGGAATCGCCCACTCGCGGTAGAACCAGGAGATCTTCAGCCGGCCGCGCCGCAGGGCTGAGAACAGGAAGTTGCTGAGTCGCACCATCAGCGCAGTGCATACCCCGATGAACCCGATCCAGAGAAGGTTGGGCACCAGGCTGAGCACAGCCTCCACCACCTGCATGAACCAGGTCAGCAACTGGCCCCGCAGGCCCGCGGCCATGGCCTGGGTGGGTGGGAAGAAACCGAGCAGCAGGGGAATCAGCAGCCAGCTGATCAGCAGCAGGGCCCCCCAGTGCGCCGTGTTGAGCAGCAACCGCGTAGTCACGATCGTCTGTGCCGGGGTGACAAGGGTCTGCTCCCCGAGCTTCAACTTGGGCGCCAACGCCACGGTGCGACGACTCAGCCAGCGCAGCAGCCGCTTGTGCAGCCGCTGCTGCCAACGCACCCACAGCACGTACACCGCCAGCACCAACACCGCCAGCAGGGTGCCGACGATCCAGGAGCGCTTGCTGTTGCGGGCGCGGTAGTTGCGCACGGCGGTGCGGATCTGATCGCGGTAGCGCTCGGCCAGCGCCTGCCGGCTGAGGCCCGCCTGCTTGGCGGCCCGGTCGTCCACGGCCAGGCCAGGCAGGAACTTGCCGTCTGAGGCGAGCAGCCCCACCGTGGCGTAGGGATCCTGATCCCGCACCACGATCCGATCGGCCCGGAAACCAGGGTTTCGCACCAGGCGCTCGAGATGCCCGGTGATGCGTCGGGCCACGTCCTTGGGGTTCTGAGCGCCGGCGGCACTCTTGATCTCGATCACCCGGCGGCCATCCAGCATCACCCAGGCCCCCGCATCGTCTGCCGGGTTCGTGGCGGCGCTCTTGGTGTCTGGCTTGGCGCTGTCCTGCTTCGCCTGGGCAGTGAGCTGTTGACTGGCCAGGGTCTGCAGGGCCGGCTGTGCCAGGCACAGCGCCTGCATCGGCCCGATCGCCAGGAGCACGGCCACCATCAAGCCGCTCAGCCAGCGCCAGGTCTGCCCCGTCTGTTTCAGGCTGAACCAACGCCGCATGGCCAAGGTGCTCGGTGGCTCAGGGCCCAGGTCGATGCACCATTATCTGGGCCGGTGGAGGCGGCTTCAAGGCGTGCCGAGCCGCCAGCGGTGGAACCGCTCCAGCAGCCCCAGCAGCCGCTGGGGAGCCTGGGCCTTCTTCCAGGCCCCGGCGGCGTACTTGTTCACCTCAGCGAAGGTGGGGTAGGCGTGAATCGTGCCGAAGATCCGGCTGAGGCCGAGCCCCCAGCGCATCGCCAGCACAAACTCCGCCAGCAGCTCGCCGGCATGCTCGGCCACGATCGTGGCCCCCAGGATCGTGTCCTTGCCTGGGGCGGTGAGCACCTTCACGAAGCCCCGCTCGGCGCTCTCCACGATGGCCCGGTCGAGCTCGTGCAGGGGCACCCGCGTCACCTCCACAGGGATCTGCAGGGCCGAGGCCTCCGTTTCGGTGAGGCCCACCGTGGCCACTTCCGGATCGGTGAAGGTGGTGCGGGGGATCACCCGGTAGTCGGTCTTGAACCGCCGCACGCTGCCGAACAGGGCATTCACCGCGGCATACCAGGCCTGATGGGAGGCGGTGTGGGTGAACTGGAAGGGGCCTGCCACGTCACCGGCGGCATAGATGTTGGGGTAGAGGGTCTGGAGGTAGTCGTTGGTGGTGATCGTGTCGCCGCTGGGGATGCCCAGCTCCTCGAGGCCATAGCCCTCCAGCCTGGCCCTGCGGCCCAGGGCGCAGAGCACCGCATCGCAGGCGATCGAGCGGCTGGCTCCCTCGTGCTCCAGCAGCACCTGGGCCGTGGGCTGGGCTGCCGCACCTGGCGGGGTCGCGGCAAAGCCCAGCACCCTGGACTGCAGCAGCAGCTGCACGCCATCGGCCTCAAGAGCCCGGCGCACCTCCTCGGCCACGTCGGCATCTTCCTTACGGAGCAGCCGCTCGCCGCGGTGGATCAGGGTCACGGGCAGGCCCAGCTGGGCCAGAGCCTGGGAGAGCTCACAGCCGATCGGTCCGCCGCCCAGCACCGCCAGCCGTGGCCGCTCCAGGGGGCACTCGCGCAGCCAGCTCCACAGCGTTTCGCTGCTCAGCAGCGGCACCTGCGAGGCTCCCGGCAGGTCGGGCAGCACCGGAGCGGCACCGGTGGCCAGCACGATCGAGCGGCCGCTGAGCCGCTGCTCCTGGCCATCCCGGCCGCGGATCGCCACGGTCCAGGGATCCAGCAGGCGGGCATGGCCCTTCACCACTTCCACCCCCAGCGCCTCATAGCGCTCCACGCTGTCGTGGGGAGCCACGGCGGCCACCTTGGCCGCCACCCGCTCCAGCACCTGCCGCACCGAGAGGCTCGGCTCCACCGGCCTGAGGCCGTAGCGATCTGCCCGGCGCATGCGGGCCGCCAGCCGCGCCGAGGCGATCAGGGCCTTGCTGGGCACGCAGCCGGTGTTGAGGCAGTCGCCGCCCATCGCCTCCGCCTCGATCAGGGTGACGCGGGCTTTCACCGTGGCCGCGATGTAGGCCGTCACCAGCCCGGCGGCACCGGCCCCGATCACGATCAGGTTGCGATCGAAGCGGCGCGGACGGTTCCAGGGGCGGTAGAGCCGCCAGATGGCCAGGCGGTCGGTGGCGGCGCGGGCCAGCCAGGGGAACAGGGCCAGCAGGGCGAAGGAGAGCAGCAGGGGCGGCGACAGGATGCCGTCGAGGCCGCGCAACTGAGCCAGCTGGGTACCGGCGTTCACGTACACCAGGGTGCCCGGCAGCATGCCCAGCTGGCTGGTGAGGTAATAGGCCCCGGCCCGCATGGGGGTGAGCGCCATCAGCAGGTTCACCAGGAAAAAGGGAAACACTGGCGCCAGGCGCAGGGTGAGCAGATAGAGCACGCCGTCGCGCCGCACTCCCGCTTCAATCGGTGCGAGTTGGCGCCCGAAGCGCCGCTGCACCAGATCGCGCAGCAGGGTGCGGGCCAGCAGGAAGGCCAGCAGGGCGCCGGCGCTGGAGGCAAACGACACCAGCAGCGTGCCGAGGCCGAGGCCGAACAGGGCGCCGCCGGCCAGGGTGAGCACCGCCGCCCCAGGCAGCGACAGGGCCGTGACCACCACGTACACGGCCATGTAGGTGAGGGCGCTCGGCAGGGGCGCCTGCTGACGCCACCCCTGCAGGGAACCCTGGGCCTGCTGCAGGGCCTCGAGGGTGAGGAAGCGCTGCAGGCCAAACCCGAAGAACAGGGCCACCACCAGGGCAATCGCAGCCAGTAGGGAGAGCTTGCGCCAGCGGCCGCCGGACTGCTCCGGCTCAGGGGAGTCGTCGCCCGTGGAGGAGGCTTCTGAGGGGGGAGTCATGGGAGCCGGCGGTCTTCCTCTCTACCTTCGGGGGGCTGGAGCGGATTCGGGGCCCTGGGCTCCGCTGAGCTCGGCTCAGAGTCGCACTTTGGTCACCGCAGCCTGAATCGGCCGGCGCTGAGTCCCGATGTCGATCGGGCTGCGGGTGAAGATCTCCACCCGGATGCCCAGCCGGGCCACCACCACCACGGCCCGGGCCAGCAGAGCGGCGACCACCACCGCAGCGCCTGGCCAGAGCAGGGCGCGCAGGGGCAGGCAGCTGCTGACGGGCACGACACCCGCCCCGGCCAGCAGATGGTTGAGCAGCAGGCCCAAGACGGCACCGCCGATCAGCAGGGCCAGCGAACGGGGTTGGAAGAGAGCAGGCATCAGACCACGGGCCCTTGGCGGTTGCGGAGAACGGAACTCTCAACCTATGGCTGCGGCCGTGGATGCAGCCGCTGGACACGGCCACACCTTCAGGCGCTCCTTAAGTGAGCAGGGAGCCCTCCACGAAGGGGACTCCCTGCAGCAGCGACTGGAGATTCGTACCGGTGATGCGAGCGATGTCGTTGAGGGCTTCATGGGTCAGAAACGCCTGGTGCGCCGTGATCAGCACATTGGGGAAGGTGAGCATCCGTGCCAGCAGATCATCCTGCAACACCGTTCCGGAAAGATCCTCGAAAAACACCCCTTCCTCCTCCTCATACACATCCAGTGCCACCCCACCCAGGCGCCCGGACTTCAGGCCTTCGATCAGGGCCACGGTATCAATCAGGCCACCCCGGCTCACATTCACGAGGATCACACCGGGCTTCATGCAGTCAATGGTCTCTCGGCGAATGATGTGATGGGTTTCGGCTGTCAGGGGAACATGGAGGGAGATCACATCGCTGAGGCTGGAGAGAGTGATCGGATCCACATAGGTGATCCCCTCTCGTGCCGCCCAGGCCGGATCGGGATAGGGGTCGTAAGCCACAACCACCATGCCGAAGCCCCGGAGGATCCTGGCCAGGATGCGCCCGATCTTGCCCGTTCCCACAATGCCCGCCGTGCGGCCATTGAGATCAAAACCCACCAGGCCCTGCAGAGAGAAATTGTGTTCCCGCACCCGGTTGAACGAACGATGCACCTGGCGATTGAGGGTGAGCAGCAGAGCCACGGCATGCTCGGCCACGGCATTGGGGGAGTAGACGGGCACGCGGGTCACGGCAACACCGAGATCGCGGGCCGCCTGGAGATCCACGTTGTTGAAGCCGGTGCAGCGCAGGGCCACCAGCTCGACGCCCCGGCTGGCCAGGGATTCGAGGCAGTGCTTGTCAATCGCGTCATTGACGAACACGCACACAGCCCGAGCCCCATCGGCGGTGCCGGCCGTGTCCACGCTCAGGCGAAAATTCAGAAAGCGCAGGTCCACATCAGGGCCAGCCGCCGCCGGCAGATGCAGCAGGTCGTAGGGCTTTGTGTCATAGACAGCCACAGAGCATTGCATCCTCTGCATGAAGATTGTGGGGAGCAGTACGGTTGTGACCGAAGCACTCTAGCCACGCCTCGTCAGCCCACCGGCCCTGGCCCCGGCTCGTCAGGAAAGCCGGAAATGTTCAGCCATGGATGGCGTCACAGAGATCTCTTCAGGGTCGGATTCCCATGACCATTAGAATCTGTTTGCCAAGCGCAGAAATGACCCCACGGCAACATCCTCCGCAACACAGACTCTCCCTGAACACACATCCTTCCTGAACACAGATGCTTCCTGAACCGAGGCGCCGCCAGACAACGGCTTGACTCGGGGGCCTTATAGCCCACCCGCTGCACGGCAAGGATGATCAGCTCGGCTGCCGCCGGGGTGCTGAGGACCGGCCGGAGCACCCCACAGGCGCGCACGTTGTCGCCATGCATCGCCGATGGCATGGCCCGCGGCTGAGCAGGCCGGCCCGCGGCCGACTCCGACCCCAATGAGCTTCTAGGCTTCCAGCCTTGTGAGCCCCTGCAGGGTCCCCGCTGATGCCTCTGCTGCCGCGCTGGCGCTACATGACCGATGAGGCCAAGGCCCTCACCAGAAGAACGGCGGTGTCGGCCCTGGTCGTGCTGGCGGTGGTGCTGGTGTTCCGCTCCCTGCTTCCCTGGGTGTTGGTGGCTGTGGCTGCCTGGTGGCTCTGGAAGGCGTTCAGCCGATGAACCTATGGATTCCGGGCAGCAGCCGCCTGGAAGCCGAAGTGAACGCGGCAGATGCATCGCCTGATCTGATCCAAGCCAGCAGAAAATCACATATTCAATCAATAGGTGCTCCTGATTGGCGATCAGCATCAGATCTTTAGCTTTGCTCCTGAGAGGTGCTTGACAGGCCTTGGCACGAAGGCGGCAGACGCGGTCAACAAACAACGCATCAAGCTTTGCCTTGAGGCCTGGTCTTGTGGATTCACACGCCTGTGCAAGTTGTAGCCACCACCTGCCTTCAGACTGAGCCTGCAAGACCCGCTCAACGCCCGCGTTGGCCTGGTGAATCAGCGCGACACCACAGCCATGACCAGCCCATCCCTGCCGCCGATCGCGGGACGAGAAGCCGAGATCCTCGGCCTGGTGGAGCAACGCGGCCCCGCTGTTCGATCTCCCCAGGGGCGCAGCCTGGAGCAGATCCGCTCCGGTTTTGCCTGTGCCCTCCACATGCACCAACCCACGATTCCGGCCGGCGTTGATGGTGCACTCATCTCCCATCTCCAGTACATGCTGGAGCATCCGGAGGAAGGTGATAACCACAACGCAGAGCCCTTTGCCCAGTGCTACAGGCGCCTCGCTGAGATTATCCCCCAGCTGATTCAAGAGGGTTGCGACCCTCGGATCATGCTGGATTACTCAGGCAACCTGCTCTGGGGCTTTGAGCAGATGGGCCGCCGCGACATCCTCGAGGCCCTGAAACGCCTCAGCTGCGATCCCAGCCTGCAGCCCCATGTGGAATGGCTCGGCAGCTTCTGGAGCCATGCCGTTGCTCCGTCCACTCCCATTCCAGACCTCAAGCTGCAGATCCTGGCCTGGCAACAGCATTTTGAAACCTTGTTTGGCGCTGAGGCTCTGCAGCGGGTGAAGGGGTTTTCACTGCCGGAGATGCATCTCCCCAACCATCCCGACAGCCTCTACGAACTGGTGAAGGCCCTGCAGGAGTGCGGCTATGAGTGGCTGCTGGTTCAGGAGCACAGCGTGGAAAACCTGGACGGTTCCAGCCTCAGCCATGGCCAGAAGTACGGTCCCAATCAGCTGGTGGCATGCAATTCCTCTGGTGCTACGTTGTCCATCACAGTTCTGATCAAAACCCAGGGCTCCGATACCAAGCTGGTGGGCCAGATGCAGCCCTGTTATGAGGCCCTTGGACTAGAGCCCCTGCAGCTGGCGGGAACCACAATTCCCGCCCTGGTGTCCCAGATTGCCGATGGGGAGAATGGTGGCGTGATGATGAACGAGTTCCCCTCCGCCTTCATCCAGGCCCATCACAGGATTGCCGCCCAGGGCAGCGAATCGGGCCCTGGCCCGGCCACGGTGGCCATCAACGGCAGCGACTACCTCGAACGACTTGCTGCGGCCGGAGTCAGCTCAGCGGACTATCCCAGAGTTCAGGCGATCCATCACCACAAGCTGTGGCAGGTCGTGGACGAGCGCACGGCGGGCGGACCCCCCACCCCCGAGGCCACCGAAGCCGCCATCGCCGAGCTCCAGGCCAGCGACCCCGAGTTCTCGATGGCGGGAGCCTCCTGGACCAACGACCTCAGCTGGGTGGAGGGCTACGCCAACGTGCTGGAGCCGATGCAGCGGCTCAGTGCCCGCTTTCACCAGGTGTTCGATCCCCTGGTGGAGAACGATCCCTCCGTCACCAGCACCGCGCCCTACCAGAACGCCCTGCTGCATCTGCTGCTGCTGGAAACCAGCTGCTTCCGCTACTGGGGCCAGGGAACCTGGACCGACTACGCCCGCGAGATCCACCGGCGCGGTGAGGCCGCCATCGATGCCGCCGCCGCCCCTGGCCTCGAGCAACACCAAGGAGCTGATTAGGAGGAAGGGGCCAGGGGCGGCCGAGGGCTTTCGTCAGCACCCGGTGCCGGCGACCCCCCCGCGCTGCGCTCCAGCCTGTCCTTGCAGGTGGAGCACAACAGCCGCCCTTTCTGCTCCCGATAGAGCCGCACCGACCGCTCGATCTGAACGCCGCAGCCCGAACAGGCGAACAGGGGGCTCATCGGCATCTCCAGGGTCGTCCTGGCTACCGGAGCCGGGGTCCAGCTGCAGTGTCATGCAGCACCGAAGGGGTGGAGACCGGGGTAGGTCCCCCTGAAACAGATGTCCTTCAAATCCCGCTGAGACAGATGATCTGATCCAGGAAGCATGAACTCATTCAGTTCCACTAGATCCCCTTGAGGCAAGTCTCCCGATCACGATCTGAACAACTTCACTGAGAGCACCGTTGCGGCATGGAGACCGCAGGCGGCCTGCGGGTGCCCTCGTAAAGAGTTGTTCGAGTGGTTACTGTCTTGGTCCAGCAGCCCTCCTGTGGGTGGCACAAAACGGCCCTGGCCAAGGCGTTTTGCGTCAGTTGACGGAATCCAGCTGGCATGCCTGGATGCCATCAGTGATGCAACCTTGGCGGAATAGCTTCATGAGTACGTCACAACACTTTATTCTGCTTCGGGATCTCAATCAAGGGCGCCGTTTCACTGGCCTGTCCAGCCCTTCCCTGCCCTACCCGGGCGTGCGCAGTTTTGGCCTCGAACCGGCCGCCGACCTGCCCCCGGAACCCGCGATCAGCCTGGAGACGCTCAGCCCTGCGGACCTGCGCGACGCCGCCCGTGACCCCGACGTGCTCGGCGTGGCCCGCTCCATGCCCACGCGCCTGATCTCCCCCACACCATCGGACGCCCCCGGTGCACCCGCGGCCGCGGCCACGGGCCCCACCTGGGGCGTACGGGCCGTGGGGGCTGACCGCAGCAGCTTCGACGGCTCAGGGGTGAGCGTGGCCATCCTCGATACGGGCATCGACCGCAACCACCCCGCCTTCGCGGGAATGGCGATCACCGAGCTGGATTTCAGCGGCGACGGCGATGGCGATGTCAACGGCCACGGCACCCACTGCGCCGGCACAGTGTTTGGCCGCGACGTGGACGGCCAGCGCATCGGTGTGGCCCGGGGCGTGAGCACGGCGCTGATCGGCAAGGTGCTGGGCGATCAGGGCGGCGGCGGTTCCGAGATGCTGTTCAACGGCATGGAGTGGGCCATCCGCAACAACGCCCAGGTGCTGTCGATGTCGCTCGGCTTTGATTTCCCCGGCCTGGCGGCCAACCTGATCAGCCAGGGCTGGCCCGAGGCCCTGGCCACCAGCGCGGCCCTGGAGGGCTACCGCATGAACCTGCGCATGTTCGATCGTCTGCTGGCCATGCTGGAAGCCCGCGCCGCCTTCAACGGCGGCACCGTGGTGGTGGCGGCCAGCGGCAACGAGTCCAGGCGGCCGCAGTTCGAGCTCTCGGCGTCGGTGCCGGCCGCGGCCCTGGGGGTGCTGTCGGTGGGCGCCCTCGGGGAGGGGCCAAGCGGCTTCACGGTGGCCTCGTTCTCGAACACCAACCCGGTGCTGGCCGCTCCGGGGGTGAATGTGGTGTCCGCCGCCACGGGCGGGGGGCTCACGGCCCTCAACGGCACGAGCATGGCGGCGCCCCACGTGGCCGGCGTGGCGGCCCTGTGGTGGCAGGCGATCCGCGAGCGCGGCGTGCCGGTGAACGCCGGTGCGGTGCAGGCCCGCCTGCGGGCCATGGCCAGCCTCGATGGCCTCGCCCCGGATCAGGACGTGCTCGACCGCGGCGACGGCATGGTGCAGGCCCCGTAGGGATCACCAGGGCAGCACGCTGCCGTTGGCATGCCAGAAGCTGCCCGAATTCTCCAGGCTGAGTGCGTCGATGCGCTGCAGCAGGCCCTCCACTGCCTCCTCGGCGCTGATCCCCTGGCTGGTGAAGCCCGTCATGCGGGTGCTCACCAGGCCTGGGTGCAGGATCGCCACGGCGATGCCACGCGGCCGCAGGTCGTGGGCCAGCGACTTGCCCGCCATGCCCAGCGCCACCTTCGACATCCGGTAGCCGTAGGAGCCGCCGGAGCTGTTGTCGGCGATCGAGCCCATGCGGCTGCTCATCAGCGCCAGCTTCGACCCCTGGTGCAGCTGGCTGAGCAGGGCCTGGGTGAGCCGCAGCGGCGCCACGGCATTGAGCTCGAACTGGCGTCGCAGGCTGGCTGGATCGAGGCGCTCCAGGCTGGTCCGCTCCAGCACACCGGCGTTGAGGATCACCACATCGAGGGGCAGGCCCTCCAGCCGCCGCACCAGATCCGCCACCGCCTCCTCGACCGTGAGGTCCACCCCCGCCTCGATGCGCACGCCCAGCTGCTCCAGCTCCGGTGAGGCCGTGCGGCACACCGCGATCACGCGGTCGCCGCGGGCCTGCAGCTGGCGGCAGTAGGCCATGCCGATGCCGCGGTTGGCGCCGGTGATCAGACAGGTGGCCATGGCGGAACCCCGGCGGCGGGGGGAGGGAGACCGCCGCACCCTCTCACCTCCCCTCGCCCCAGCCAAGACCTCCCCGCTCTGCTTGGGCCCTGGCTACGCCTGGCAGTGCCGGGTGAACGGTTCATGCCGGCATCGGGGGGTTCAATGGAGCCTCACAGCCCCCCTCGCAGAGATGGCCGAACGCCTGGTGGGCCACGTGGAGGCGCTGTGGCGCTACCCGCTCAAATCGATGCAGGGCGAGCGCCCGGTGCAGGTGGACGTGACCCCCGGCGGCATCTGCGGTGACCGGGCCTATGCCCTCTGGGACCACGCCACCCAGCGGGTGGCCAGTGCCAAGAACCCCCTGATCTGGCAGGCCCTGCTGGGCTATCGCGCCCGCTATGGCTCACCACCGCAGCCGGGTGAGCCCCTGCCGGCGCTGGCGATTGCGCCGGAACAGCCAAGCGCTGGCGCCCCAGCGGCCGCCCCCCTGCTGAGCAGCGATCCCGGCATCGATGCCGCCCTGTCCCGGCTGCTGGGGCGGCAGGTGAGCCTGCTGCACCAGGCCCCGGCGGGGGCCAGCCTGGATCAGTACTGGCCCGATGTGCCGGAACGGGATTTTCAGAATGTGGTGAACGAACTGCCGCTGCCGGAGGGCACGTTCTTTGATGCCTGCCCCATCCATGCCCTCACCACCGCCACCCTGGAGCGGCTGCGACAGCTGGAACCCCAGCTCGATTTCGCCGTGGAGCGCTTTCGCCCCAACCTGCTGATCCGCCCCTGCGGACCGGGCGAGGGGTTCGTGGAGCAGGAGTGGATCGGCGCTGATCTGCGCCTGGGCCGCGGGGCCCTGCTGCGGGTGGATGGCGACTGCCCCCGCTGCGTGGTCACCACCCTGGCCCAGGGCGGCCTGCCCCAGGAGATCGAGATCCTGCGGGCCACGGCTCGCCACAACAAGGTGGTGGCCGGGGTTCGCCTCTCGGTGCTGGAGCCGGGGGCCGTGGCCGTGGGGGATCCGGTGCTGCTCAGCTGAGGGAGGTGTCAGCGGCAGCCTCAGCGAAAGCCGCCCGGCTTACGGCGGCTGGTGGAGAGGGAGACATTGCCCACCGGCGCCGGCGCCGCCTTGGCCTGGGGCGGCACGGCCACCACGTTGAAAGCGAGGGAGAGGCGATCCCCCGCGCCCCGGAAGGGGGCGACGGAGTGCGGTTGCCAGGCGGGGAACACGTAGAAATCGCCCGGCACCGGCACCACGTAGTGGGCCATGCCGGTGCGGAAGCTCTGGATGTGCCAGTCCTCCGGGCCGTAGAAGCAGAGCTGGCCATCGAAGCGCTCCGCCGTGATCTGGGGGGGCACCTCCAGAAACACCACACCCGAGAAGGTGCCGCCGTGGGTGTGGGTGGGGTTGTAATCGCCGGCCCGCTGCACGTTCAGCCACACATCCACCAGCTGCAGCTGGTAGCGCCCCCGCGCCCAGGGGCCGTGGGCTTCGGGCGGCTGCTGGTCCACCACATGGCGGATCCAGCGCTCACAGGCCGGCAGCAGCACCTGGGCACAGAGCTCCACCACCGGCGGATACTGGGGCCCCAGCTCCCGCTGCAGGGCCAGCTGGCCGGCCAGTTTCACCGAGGCATCCGGGGCCACACCAGGCTCGGCCCGCACGCTGTGGGCCAGCTGCTGCAGGTCCGACAGCAAGGGGCCGGGCAACTCACCCTTCAGCAGGTGGCGGGGGAAGAGGCTCAACACCTCCATGCGGGGTTCCATGGCGCTGCAGGACATCCCGCAGAACTCTTGCAGATGCCCGCACTGTTGGACGGCACAGCCGATGGGATCAGCTGTGCATGCGCGGCTCGGGGTGCAGCTCCGCCAGCAGCGAGGCCTCCAGGCTGGCCAGCTGCTCCAGCCGCGCTACCAGCTGCGGGCGCGGCCAGCGCTGCTCCGCCAGCACCCAGTAGAGGCCGAAGTGGCGGGCCTCGCTGGCCAGAAGCGCGGCGTAGAGGGCCCGCAGCTCGGGTTCCGGACTGTGGGCGGCCAGCAGGGCCATGCGCTCGTGGCTGCGGGCCTCGATCAGGCCGGCCACCAGCAGGGAATCCAGCAGCCGCTGCGGCTCCTGGCGCTGCACCGCCTTGGCCAGCCCGGCACCGTAGGGCGGCGGCGCCAGGGGCCGCAGGGCCCCACCGCGCCGCTGCAGCAGGGCCACCACCTGCTCGAAGTGCTCCAGCTCCTCCCGGGCCAGGGGGCTGAGCGCCAGGGCCAGGGCTGCGTCGCTGGGGTATCGGAACATCAGCTGCAGGGCCACCCCGGCGGCCTTGCGCTCGCAGTGCGCATGGTCGATCAACACCAGATCGGGGTGGGCGATCGCCTGTTCGAGCCAGGCCCGCTGGCTGGGGGCCGCCAGCCAGCGGATGCGCGCCGCGGCCGCAGGGTTAGGGGTTGAGACCTGCGTCACCGGCCGGCCCGCAGGTGGGCCACCAGGCCCTCCAGTCCCAGCAGGTAGCTGCCGGCGCCGAAGCCGCAGATCACCCCCACGGCCCTGTCGGCCAGATGGGAGTGGTGGCGGAAGGGCTCGCGGGCGTGGATGTTGCTGAGGTGCACCTCCACATAGGGGATCGCCACGGCCAGCAACGCATCCCGCAGGGCAATGGAAGTGTGGGTGTAGGCGGCGGCGTTGATCACGATGCCGTCCACGGCGCCGCGGCCCTGCTGGATCCGGTCCACCAGGGCGCCCTCGTGGTTGCTCTGGACGCAGTCGATGCTCACGCCCAGGGCCGTGGCGCGCTCGTGCAGATCGGCATTGATCTGCTCCAGGCTGGCGCTGCCGTAGAGCCCGGGTTCCCTGCTGCCCAGCAGGTTCAGGTTGGGTCCATGGAGGACAAGGAAGTGCATGGAGAACGGCCGGTGGCCGGCTTAGTCGGCTGGTAAGTTCTTGCGGTGTGGTTCGGGTCGGTGCCCGAGTGGTTAATGGGGGCGGACTGTAAATCCGCTGGCTCTGCCTACGTTGGTTCAAATCCAACCCGGCCCATCCTCCACATGCCCTTGTAGCTCAGTGGTAGAGCACTCCCTTGGTAAGGGAGAGGTCACGAGTTCAAATCTCGTCAAGGGCTCTTCTCCCCGGTGGCACCCCGGGGCAACCACACTGCCCCGGCTGGAGCCGGCACACTGCGGCCTCACGCTTCTGACGCCATGGCCCAGCCCAACAGCTCTCCGGCCGAGCCGGTGCTGGTGCTGAGTGAGGCGGAGCGCTTCAAGCTCGACGGCAGCGACGACGCCCTTTTCTATGCCGAGCCGCGCCTGGTGCATCATCTCGATGCCGGCTTCCGGCAGCGGCTCAGCGCCCTCTACCGCGAACGGATCCCCCCCTGCGCCACGGTGCTGGATCTGATGAGCAGCTGGGTGAGCCACCTGCCCGAAGACATCCAGTACGACACGGTGATCGGTCACGGCCTCAACGCCAGGGAGCTGGAGGCCAACCCCCGTCTCAACCGCCACTGGGTGCAGAACCTCAACAGCAGCCAGCGCCTGCCGCTGGAGGATGCCAGCGTCGACGCGGCCCTGATCGTGGCCGGCTGGCAATACCTGCAACAGCCGGAGGCCGTGGCGGCGGAGCTGCTGCGGGTGGTGCGCCCCCACGGGCAGCTGATCGTGGCCTTCTCGAACCGCATGTTCTTCCAGAAGGCACCCCAGATCTGGACCGACGGCGGCGATCGCGACCACCTCGCCTACGTGGCCAGGGTGCTGCTGGCCCAGGGCTGGGGTCAGCCGGAGCTGGTGGCCGAGGCCACCCGGGCGCCGGGGCCGCTCGGCTGGGTGGGAGGCCATGGCGATCCGTTCTTCGCCGTGATCAGCGCCCGCCCCTGGGGCTGAGCGGGGAGGGCCACGCTGCGCCGGGGGTATCCGTGAGACTGAAGCCACGCCTTGCCCTCGATGCCGTGACCGTGGAGAGCCCCCCAGCGCCTGCCGGCGCCCTGCTCAGCGTGGCTGTGGCCGCCATGCGCGACCCGGTGAGCCGGGGCCTCACCCAGCCGCTGGCCTGGCGGCTGGAGCAGCTGCAGCGCCTGGAGACGCTGCTCGACGAGCACGGCGAGGCCATCGCTGCGGCCCTGGCCGCTGATCTGGGCAAGCCCCCCGTGGAGGCCCACTTCGAGTTGGTGGCTGTGCGCCAGGAGCTGCGCCACAGCCGCCGCCAGCTGCGTCGCTGGATGGCTCCGCGCCGGGTGGCCCTGGATGTGGCCCTCAAGCCCGGTCGGGCCTGGGTGCAGCCCGAGCCCCTCGGCTGCGTGCTGATCATCGGCCCCTGGAACTATCCGGCCCAGCTCTGCCTGCATCCGCTCGTGAGCGCCCTGGCCGCCGGCAACACGGCGGTGATCAAACCCTCCGAGCACGCTCCCCACACCGCTGAGCTGCTGGCTCTGGCCGTGGCCGCCTCCTTTCCCCAGGAGGTGGTGCAGGTGGTGAGCGGCGACGGCGCTGTGGCGGCGGCCCTGCTGGAAGAGCGCTTCGATCACATCCTGTTCACCGGCGGCGGCCGCGTGGGGCGGCTGGTGATGGCGGCAGCGGCTCGCCATCTCACCCCGGTGACGCTGGAGCTGGGCGGCAAGAGTCCGGCGATCGTGCTCGACGACGCCGATCTGGCCGTGAGCGGCCGGCGACTGGCCTGGGGCAAGAGCCTCAACGCCGGCCAGACCTGCATCGCCCCCGACCACCTGCTGGTGGCCGCATCCGTGCGGGAGCCCCTGGTGCAGACAATCGCCGCCGAACTCACCAGCTTCTACGGCCCCGATCCCCTCGCCTCCCCCGACCTGGGCACGATCGTGAACCAGGCTCAGTACGAACGCCTGGAGGCCCTGCTGGAGGTGGCCCGCAGCCGCGGCCAGATCCTCCACGGCGGGGCCTGTGACCCCAGCCGCCGCAAGATCGCCCCCACCCTGGTGGCCGTGGCGGATGGCGACGATCCCCTCATGCAGGAGGAGCTGTTCGGACCGCTGCTGCCCGTGCTCAGCGTGGCCAACCTCGAGGAGGCCCTGGCCCAGGTGCGCTCACGGCCCAAACCCCTCGCCCTCTATCTCTTCAGCCGCTCGGAGGCCGCCCGCCAGCAGGTGCTGGCCGGCACCAGCTCCGGCTCGGTGTGCTTCAACGACGTGGTGATGCAGGCCGGGGCCACAGCCCTTCCCTTTGGAGGCGTCGGCGAGAGCGGCCTGGGCCGCTACCACGGCAAGGCCGGCTTCGACACCTTCTCCCACCAGCGCAGTGTGCTGAGCCGCCCCTTCTGGCTCGATCTGCCCGTGCGCTACCCGCCCTACGCCGGCAAGCTCGCGCTGGTGAAACGGCTGCTGGGCTGATCCAGCTGGGCCTGGGGGGCTGGACGAGGCGATCAGAGCCCTTACCTTGACGCCAGCTCTGCGTAGCGTCGATGCACCGTGCCCTTGCAGCCCTGGCCCTGGCGGTGGCGTCGCCGCTGCCCCTGCTCCTGGCTGGCCCCGCCCACGCCCAGGTGGTGGTCCGCTCCGGCGAAACCCTCTCTGAACTGGCCGAGCGCCACGGCGTGAGCCTCTCGGGATTGATGCAGGCCAACGGGATCAGCAACCCCGACCATGTGATGGTGGGCCAGACCCTGGTGATCCCCGGTTCCGGCCGCAGCGCGCCGCGGGCCTCCGGCAGTCGGGGCGGCAGGGTGACCGTGCAGCCCGGGGACACCCTCTCCGAAATCGCCGCCCGTGAAGGGGTGGGCCTGACGGCGCTGATGCAGGCCAACGGCCTCGGCAATGCCGACCACGTGATGGTGGGCGAGCAGCTGCTGATCCCGGGCGGGGGGCGCAGCAGCGCCGCCGCTGCCGCCGGCGCGTCCCGCAAGAGCACCCCCACGGCGCCCTACACGGTGAAGGGCGGCGAAACCCTCTCCGACATCGCCGCTCACTTCGGCACCAGCACTGAGCGGCTGATCCAGATCAACGGGATCAGTGACCCCGACCACGTCATGGCCGGCTCGCGGCTGCAGATCCCCGTCCGCCCCGGCTCCCGCCCTGCCGCGAAGAGCTCCAGCTCCGCGAAGGCCTCCGCCACGGCGAAGGAGCACGTGGTGAGCCCTGGCGAGAGCCTGGGCGACATCGCCAGCCGCTACGGCACATCGGTGGCCCGTCTCAGCGCCCTCAACGGGCTTGACAATCCGGATCTGGTGTTAGCCGGCACGCGTCTCAAGCTGGTGGGCAACCCGCCCGCCAAGACCGCGGCGGCACCCGCCGCCAAAGCGGCCGCCAAGCCCGTCGCCAAACCTGTTGCCCAGCCTGTCGCCAAGCCCATGGCGCAGCCAGAGCCCAGCCCCACTCCAGATCAGACGGCGGCGGCGCAGGAGCCCGCCAGCACCACCTCGCCCCCAAGCACCTCCTCTGAAGCGCCCACAGAAGAACCTGCCGCCGCTCCAGCCGCCCAGCAGCCCCTGATTCAGGCCAGCGGTGCCCTGGCGCCCCGCGCCGAGACCGCAGCCGATGGCCTGGCCCCAAGGGCCAGCATGGCTCCCGCAGCCACAGCCACGGCGGCCACGGCCACGGCAGCCGCCGCAAGCCAAGCCGACGCGGCAGTCAGCAGCGCCCGTGCCACCACCAGCTCACTGACCACCAGCAGCCGCCTTGCCCTGGCCACCGCCGGGGTGGGCAGCGTGAGCCAGGTCACCGCCGCCCCAGCCAAGGCAGCCAGCGCCGCGGCGACCAGCTCCACCATCGCCGCCCGGGCGGTCAGCAGCACGACCACCAGGCCCGCCGGCACCAGCACCTCAGCCAGCCCAGCCAGCGATGAGACCCACGACTGGCGCAGCTACGGGCCCCTGCAGGTGGACTGGGCCAATTGGAAGCCCATGGGCGGCAGCTACGTGGCCCCCACCCTCAACAGCGAAGGAGACCCCCTCTACCTTGCGATCAACTGCGGCGCTCGCAAGGTGAATGCCACCAGCCAGTCGGGCCAGTGGAACACCTGGGAAGACCCCACCGACGACCACGAGCAGAAGCTGGTGACCGATCTCTGCAAGACCAAGGGGGGCTGACGCTCAGGCCGCCCAGGGCAGCGGCCAGGGCTGGCGCAGGTAGTGCCGACCCGTGGGTTGCAGATAGAGGCGCTGGGCCCCGTCATCGCTCTCGCTGAGCAGCTCCTCCTGCACCAGGCGCCGCGCCAGCCAGGCCCAGCGCTCCTCTGCCTGAAGCTCATCTGCCTGAAGCTCCCCTGTGTCCCCGGCGCCGGCTCCGGCCAGATCGGCCGCCAGACTGCGCAGGTCGCGGCCGTCCCGGGGCAGCAGCGCCTCCAGCAGCGCGGTGGCCTGGGGGGCCCAGTCCTGACGCTGGTCCTGGCGCTGGCAGCGGTCGCAACGGCCACAGGGTGCCACCACCTCGCCCACGGCCAGCAGCAGGGCCTGTTCGCGGCACCCCTCGCCCTCCGCCACGGCCTCCATGCGGCGCAGCTGCCGCTGGGCCAGCTCCACCCGGCCCTGGTGGCGCGCGTCAGCCAGCCGGGCTGCAGCGGCCCCCGCTCCCCGGATCGCCCAGCCCAGAGAGCTGCGATCCCCCGGGTCGAACAGCACCAGGCAGTGGGCCGGCAGGCCGTCGCGGCCCGCCCTGCCGGACTCCTGCAGATAGCCCTCCGCACTGGCGGGCAGATCGAGGTGCAGCACCAGCCCCACATCGGGGCGATCCACACCCATCCCGAAGGCCACGGTGGCCACCAGCACGGGGTTCGGCTGCCGCTGGAAGTGTTCCAGGGCCAGCTGACGGCTCTCGGCGTCCAGCCCGGCGTGGTAGGCGATGGCCTCGCGGCCGCTGGCGGTGAGCCGGCTGGCCCACTGCTCCACCGAGCGGCGGGTGCGGGCATAGATCAGCACGGCACCATGGCTGCGCTCCAGGGCCTCCAGCACCGCCGGCAGCGGATCGGCAGGCCGTCGCCGCATCGTGTAGGTGAGGTTGGCGCGGCGGGCGGAGCGCACCTGCACCAGGGGCCGGCGCAGCTGCAGCAGGCGGATGATGTCGGCGCGCACCCGCGGCGCGGCCGTGGCACTCAGGGCCACCAGCGGCACCCCCGGACACAGGGCCCGCAGCTGGCCGAGGCGGCGGTAGTCGGGGCGGAAGTCGTGCCCCCAGGCGCTGATGCAGTGGGCCTCGTCCACGGCCAGGGCCACCAGCCGGCCGGTGTCGAGCACCTCCTCCAGCAGGCGGCGCGTGGCCTCCCCCTGCAACCGCTCCGGGGCCAGGTAGAGCAGCCGCAGCCGCCCCTGCCGCAGGCTCCGGTGCAGGCCCAGGCGCTCCGCAGGCCCCAGGCCGCTGTGCAGACAGGCCGCCGCGATGCCATGGCGCTGCAGCTGCATCACCTGGTCCTGCATCAGGGCCACCAGGGGGGAGATCACCAGCACCAGCCCCTCGCGCACGAGGGCGGGCAGCTGAAAGCAGAGCGACTTGCCACCGCCCGTGGGCAGCACCGCGAGGCAGTCCTGCCCGGCCAGCAGGGCTTCCACCACCGGCCGCTGGCCCCGACGGAACTCATGCCAACCGAAATGGCGACGCAGCGCGTCGGCCAGCCGATCCGCTCCGGGATTCAGGGGAGTCGCCGGCGCTGACGACACCGGGGCCGGCGAAGCCAACGAGGCAGCGTCCGGACCGGGAGACACCAAGATCACCACAGCTAGTGCCATACAACCTTAATCGGCCCCAGATGTGGGGTGGATCAGGGCAACGGCGGGGCCGGCAACTGCTCGGGGCTCTCCTCCACCAGCTGCAGCCGCAGCCGCTTGCCGCCGGCCAGCTCCCCCAGAGACACGCGCAGCACGTTGCCGCTGAGTGACTGCAGGGCGGTGAGCAGGTCGCGCAGGTGGGGCGTGCTGCTGCCGCTCTCCACCCAGAGCCTCTCCTGCAATCCGCCCAGCCGCCGCCAGCTGGTGTGCAGCTTCAGGGCGGCCGCCTCCAGGGCCTGGGCCTGACCCACCGCATCGGCCAGCAGGCCCAGGGCGTCGAGGCGTTGGGCCTCCTGCAGGGCCTTCTCGAACTGCAGGTCTCCCTGCTGAAAGGCCCGCACCGCCAGGGCCGCCTCCGCCGCCTTGGAGAGCCAGCGGGCGGTGCTGGTCACGTCGCGGATGCGCTCGAGCTCGGGCTCCTCCCGCAGCACCCGGCGCAGGTCGTCCTGCTGCTCCTCCGGCAACTTGGCCAGCTCCTTCACCAGGGGCGCCACCGCCCGCGGCGGCAGCAGGTTCTCGGCGGTGCGCTGGCGGATCTCCTCAGGCAGCAGGGGGCTGGTGGCGGCGGTGAACTCGTCGCTGAGGCGCCGCACCTGCTTGCGGGTGATCTGCTGGCCCTCGTTGGCGGCCTCCGAGATCATCAGCTGCACCTCCGGATCCGCCTGGGCCGTTTCCAGGAAGGCCCGCTTCGAGAAGTTGTTCACGCTCTCCTCCTCCAGCAACCCCTCGCCCACCAGGTCCTGGGCCGATTCGGCCAGCTGGATCAAGGTGTAGGCGCGGGTCTTGCTGATTTCCCGCTCCCGCAGCCACTGCAGAAAGCCGGTGCCGCGGCCCTCGCCGCCGCGCTTTTCGCGATCCCGCACCGCCCGCAGGATCCGCCCCCGCCAGATCTCCGTCTGTAGGTCGAAGCGGTCGCACACGGCCCAGGCCTCCTCGAGGCGGGCCAGGAACTCCATGGTGCTGATCGTGTCGCTGTCCGGATCGGGCAGCTCCAGGGAGAGAACGGGCGGGGCGGAGAGCTCCGTGGGCGCCATGGGCCGGTGCCGGCAGCAGTGCCGCCGATGCTCCCACGGGTGCGGTTCGGGCAAGGGCGACGAAACGTGACGCCACCGCCAACCGCCCCTGGCGGGCCGGGTATCTTCCTCTACGACAGCCTCCGAATCCACAGCGCAGCGATGGCTATTTCCCGCGGCGACAAAGTGCGCATCAAGCGCCCCGAGTCCTACTGGTTCAACGAAGTCGGCACCGTCGCCTCGGTCGACACCTCCGGGATCCGCTACCCGGTGGTGGTTCGCTTCGACAAGGTGAACTACACCGGCTACAGCGGCTCCGAGGGGGGCATCAACACCAACAACTTCGCCGAAGCCGAACTCGACAAGGCCTGAGCCTCGGCTCAGGGCCCATGGCGGATCCCCCTGCCATGGGAGCGCAGGATCGTTGACGCCCAGCCCCGCTCAGCTTCGCCGTGCCGGAACTTCCAGAAGTTGAAACGGTGCGGCGGGGCTTGGAGCAACGCACCCGGGGCTTCACGATCCAGCGGGCCGCCGTGCTGCGGGCCAGGGCCGTGGCCAGCCCCACCGATCCAGCGGCTTTCATCGAGGCCCTGCAGGGCTGCAGGGTGGAGAGCTGGAGCCGCCGGGGCAAGTATCTGATGGCGGACCTCAGCCGCGAGGGCTGTGATGCGGGCCATTGGGGCGTGCACCTGCGGATGACGGGGCAGTTTCTCTGGCTTGAGCAGTCGCGGGAGCCCTGCTCCCATACCAGGGTGCAGTTCTGGAATCCCGCTGGCCAGGAGCTGCGCTTCATCGACACCCGCAGCTTCGGCCAGATGTGGTGGGTGCCACCCGAGCAGCCGCTTGAGGCCGTGATCACCGGCCTGCAGCGGCTGGGCCCCGAGCCCCTGGGCCCGGATTTCACGGCCACCTATCTGCGCCAGCGGCTGCGAGGCTCCAGCCGCCCGATCAAGAACGCCCTGCTGGATCAGGCCGTGGTGGCCGGTGTGGGCAACATCTACGCCGATGAAGGCCTGTTCGCCGCCGGGATCCGCCCCCACTCCCCCAGCGGCAGCCTCAGTCGCACCCGGCTGGAGGGCCTGCGCCAGGCCCTGGTGGAGGTGCTCAGCATCAGCATCGGCGCCGGCGGCACCACCTTCAGCGACTTCCGCGACCTCACGGGCACCAACGGCAACTACGGCGGCGTGGCCCTGGTGTATCGCCGCGGCGGCGAGCCCTGCCGGCGTTGCGGCCAACCGATCCAGCGTCAGAAGCTGGCGGGCCGCAGCAGCCACTGGTGCCCGAACTGCCAGTCATGACTGCCAGCCATGACAATGGAAACCGTGCAGTCCCTTAGCCCGAGCGCCCCGACCTTGACCAGTTCTCCTGCAAGCCGTGTCCAACCAGCCCAAGTCCGCTGAACTGGCCAGCGCCCTCAGCAGGGCGATGACAGACATTCACCAACGCGGCTGGTGTGACGGCACAGGCGGCAACTTCAGCTGCGTGCTCAGCACCTCCCCCCTGACCCTGTTGATGGCGCCCAGCGGGGTGGATAAAGGAGCTGTAGTACCTGAGAGCTTGATCACTGTGGATGGTGACGGCCGCGTGCTGCAGGGCAAGGGCAGGGCCAGTGCCGAAACGCGCCTGCACATGACGATCGTGGAGACCACCGGCGCCGGGGCGGTGCTGCACACCCACTCCCAGGCAGGCACGTTGCTGTCGCTGCAACATCGGCCCAGGGACGGCGGAGTGGGCTGTTTCAGCATCAGCGATCTGGAAATGATTAAGGGCCTCGAAGGCATGAACACCCACGCCACCACTGTGCAGTTGCCGGTGCTGGCCAACGACCAGGACCTCAAGCGACTGAGTGCGCTGGCGCGACCGCTCCTGAGAGACGCCCCCAAGGGCCTCCTGGTCGCTGGCCATGGTCTCTATGTGTGGGGCAAGGATCTGCAGCAGGCCCGCCGTCACCTGGAAATCCATGAATTCCTTCTGGAGCAGGCCTGGCGGCAGCTGTTGCTTCAGGCGCTGCTGGACTCGCCTGCAACCCAGTCCTGAAGACGTTGTCCGTGCCTCCCGTGAACCCCGTAGCGCCCCAAAGCCCCAGCCCCGGTCCGATCGTGCAGGTGCGAGGCGTGAGCCACGTACTCCTGGACATCGAAGGCACGACCTGCCCGGTGAGCTACGTCGCCGATCAGCTTTTCCCCTATGCGGAGCACCGCATGGCGGGCTACCTCGAAGATCATGGCGAGAGCGCCGTTGTTCAGGCACTCCTACGGGAGAGCCTACAAGCCCTGGAGCAGGATCCCGATCCAGCTGCCGTAGCGCTGCGGGGGAAAAGCAACGCTTGCCCCCTTGAGTATCTGAAGCTCTTGATGCAACAAGACCGAAAACTCACCCCACTCAAGGAGCTCCAGGGACTGATCTGGGAAGCTGGATACAGCAGCGGCGAACTCCGCGCACCGTTGTACCCGGACGTGGCCCAGGCCATCAGGCGCTGGCTGGACCAGGCGCTCGTTCTGGCCGTGTATTCCTCCGGGTCGGTGAAGGCGCAGCAACTGCTCTATGGCCACAGCACCAGTGGTGATCTGAAGGCCTGCTTCCAGCATTGGTTCGACACCCGGATCGGAGCGAAACAGCAAGCCGCCAGCTACCGGGCCATCGCTGAAACCATGAACGTGCCCCCCTGTCGCGTGCTCTTCATCAGCGATGCCCTGGCCGAGTGCGAAGCAGCCAAGGCGGCTGGCCTCCAGGCTTTATTCAGCTCTCGTCCAGGGAATCCGGCCCGTGCGTGCGGCAGCTTCCCGGTGGTCGACACCTACGACAACCTGGAGATCGTCTGCACCTAGATCGGCCAGTCACCACCATGGCGCAGCAACCAACAACTGATGGGCGCTACGGACAATCGGCACAAAAAAAGGCCACCCATTCTTGGGTGGCCTTTTTGATCATCGGAGCAAAGCACAAAAAGTTTTACCTGGCATCGACCTATTTTCTCAGGGGGCTTCCCCCCAACTATCGTCGGCGCTGCAGCGTTTCACAACCGAGTTCGAGATGGATCGGTGTGGTTCCACTGCGCCATGGACACCAGGATAGAAGACTCATCATGGAGCCTTCTGCTTCTTGTCTTGCTCTCAGGTTGAACCCTGAGAACTGCATAGGTTAGATCAGCTCCAGACAACCTTGACGGCCATCTCTTGCTCATCCTCTGGAAACAAGCTGTTAAGAGCTCAAGTTGATGGTCAAGCCCTCGGTCTATTAGTACTCCTCCGCTTCACACATTACTGCGCTTCCACGTAGAGCCTATCAACGGGTGTTCTTCCCGTGACCTTACTGGGTTAACCCATGGGAATACTCATCTTGAGGTGGGCTTCCCACTTAGATGCTTTCAGCGGTTATCCTCTCCGCACATGGCTACCCAGCGTTTACCGTTGGCACGATAACTGGTACACCAGAGGTGCGTTCCTCCCGGTCCTCTCGTACTAGGGAGAAATCCTCTCAATATTCCTGCGCATGCACCGGATATGGACCGAACTGTCTCACGACGTTCTGAACCCAGCTCGCGTACCGCTTTAATGGGCGAACAGCCCAACCCTTGGGACCGACTTCAGCCCCAGGTTGCGATGAGCCGACATCGAGGTGCCAAACCTCCCCGTCGATGTGAACTCTTGGGGGAGATCAGCCTGTTATCCCTAGAGTAACTTTTATCCGTTGAGCGACGGCCCTTCCACGCAGAACCGTCGGATCACTAAAGCCGAGTTTCCTCCCTGTTCGACTTGTAGGTCTCACAGTCAAGCTTGCTTCTGCTTTTACACTCGTCGGCTGATTTCCAACCAGCCTGAGCAAACCTTTGCGCGCCTCCGTTACCTTTTAGGAGGCGACCGCCCCAGTCAAACTGCCCACCTGATACTGTCCAGCCCCCGGATAACGGGTGGCTGTTAGAACTCTAGCTCGGAAAGAGTGGTATCTCACCAGTGGCTCACCATCACCCACAAGCAATGGTTCATAGCCTCCCACCTATCCTGCGCATTCCGAGCCCGAGCACAATACCAAGCTACAGTAAAGCTTCATAGGGTCTTTCTGTCCGGGTGCACGTAGTCCGCATCTTCACAGACAATTCTATTTCGCCGAGCCTCTCTCCGAGACAGCGCCCAGATCGTTACGCCTTTCGTGCGGGTCGGAACTTACCCGACAAGGAATTTCGCTACCTTAGGACCGTTATAGTTACGGCCGCCGTTCACCGGGGCTTCAGTCGCTAGCTTCGCTTACGCTGACCAGCTTCCTTAACCTTCCGGCACTGGGCAGGCGTCAGCCCCCATACATCGTCTTGCGACTTAGCGGAGACCTGTGTTTTTGGTAAACAGTCGCCTGGGCCTCTTCACTGCGACCACCTTGCGGTGGCACCCCTTCTC
This sequence comes from Cyanobium sp. NS01, assembly GCF_014280235.1. Classification (NCBI taxonomy): domain Bacteria; kingdom Bacillati; phylum Cyanobacteriota; class Cyanophyceae; order Synechococcales; family Prochlorococcaceae; genus Cyanobium; species Cyanobium sp. NS01. Next base: position 2,229,997 of record NZ_CP047940.1, read on the forward strand.
CCGAAGTTACGGGGCCATTTTGCCGAGTTCCTTAGAGAGAGTTATCTCGCGCCCCTCGGTATTCTCTACCACCCCACCTGTGTCGGTTTCGGGTACAGGCCATCATGCCTTAACGGGTATAGGGCTTTTCTTGGAAGCTTGACGTCACCCACTTCGCTGCCGTAGCAGCTCGTACTCACGCCTCAGCTCAGGATGTTTTCTCCACCCCTCAACGCCTCGAACGCTTGAACCAGTAACCAACGTCTGGCTGGGCTAGCCTTCTCCGTCCCCCTTCCCAAAACATGACAGGTACAGGAATGTTAACCTGTTGTCCATCGACTACGCCTTTCGGCCTCGCCTTAGGTCCTGACTAACCCTCCGCGGACGAGCCTGCCGGAGGAACCCTTAGGGTTTCGGGGCATGGGATTCTCACCCATGTTTTCGCTACTCAAGCCGACATTCTCACTTCCATGCAGTCCACGCCCGCTTACGCTAACGCTTCACCCCACATGGAACGCTCCCCTACCACTTGATTGTTCCTAAGAACAATTAAATCCGCAGCTTCGGTACAATGCTTAGCCCCGTTCATTTTCGGCGCAGGATCGCTCGACCAGTGAGCTATTACGCACTCCTTTGAGGATGGCTGCTTCTGGGCAAACCTCCTGGTTGTCTGGGCAATCCCACCTCCTTTATCACTCAGCATTGATTTGGGGACCTTAGCTGGCGGTCTGGGCTGTTTCCCTTTCGACCATGGAGCTTATCCCCCACAGTCTGACTGCCTTGCTACACACAGGGTATTCAGAGTTCGTCTCGATTTGGTACCGCTCTCGCAGCCCGCACCGAAACGGTGGCTTTACCCCCCTGCTGGAGCACAAGACGCTACGCCTCAACGTATTTCGGGGAGAACCAGCTAGCTCCGGGTTCGATTGGCATTTCACCCCTAACCACAGCTCATCCGCTGGTTTTTCAACACCAGTCGGTTCGGACCTCCACTTGGTATCACCCAAGCTTCATCCTGGCCATGGTTAGATCACCCGGGTTCGGGTCTATAAACACTGACGATCGCCCTATTCAGACTCGCTTTCGCTATGGCTCCACCATTCCCGGTTTAACCTGCCAGTGCCTATAAGTCGCCGGCTCATTCTTCAACAGGCACACGGTCACCCGATCAGTCGGGCTCCCATTGCTTGTAAGCTCACGGTTTCATGTTCTATTTCACTCCCCTCCCGGGGTTCTTTTCACCTTTCCCTCGCGGTACTGTTGCGCTATCGGTCACACAGGAGTACTTAGCCTTACGAGGTGGTCCTCGCGGATTCACACGGAATTTCACGTGCTCCGTGCTACTCGGGATTCAGCTAGGCCAGTTTCGTTTTCGGTTACGGGGCTTTCACCCTCTATGGCGCGCCATTCAAACGCTTCTCCTAACGTCCCTGGTCCACGTTGCTGTCCCACAACCCCGATGCTCGAAAGCATCGGTTTAGGCTCTTCCCCGTTCGCTCGCCGCTACTGAGGGAGTCGTTTTTACTTTCCTTTCCTCCAGCTACTAAGATGTTTCAGTTCGCTGGGTTGGCTCGCGCCACCCTATGGATTCAGGTGGCCGTTCTAGGGGTTGCCCCATTCGGAAATTCCCGGATCAATGCGTGTTTCCAGCTCCCCGAGACTTATCGCAGGTAACTACGTCCTTCATCGCCTCTGTGTGCCAAGGTATCCACCGTGAGCCCTTTGTAGCTTGACCATTTCATCTCCCAGTGCTTCAGGCTGTTGAGGCCTATTCTCTCAACATTCACCTGCTCCCTTGCGGTTGCGGTTTGAATGAAGGATCAAACTCTTCACTCCTCGGCGGAGTGCTAAGAACACTGGAAGTTCTCGGCTCTTAACTTCATAGAATTGATTTGATCTCATCTGGATCTTTCAATCCATCTGAAATCAAACATCCATGAGATGCTTTATTTCCAGATTCACCTATGCAGTTGTCAAGGTTCTTCGCCAAACCCTCAGCCACTAAAACATCTAAAATGCTCTAGCCACTGGGAGTCCAGCATCATGCCACCACCTGAAACGATGGAGGCATGAGGCTGGAGTCGCGCTTGGGCTCACACCAATACCGGTTTACCGATACTGGCTTGTTACCGATACTGTCTTGGTCACGTCTCCCTCAGGACTGATCTCCTGTTTCTGAGAACTACTCTGAGAATTGATCTGAGAACTAGTCTGAGAACCTACACTTGAATGGAGGTTAGCGGACTCGAACCGCTGACATCCTGCTTGCAAAGCAGGCGCTCTACCAACTGAGCTAAACCCCCAGACATGAATGGGCCATCCTGGACTTGAACCAGGGACCTCACCCTTATCAGGGGTGCGCTCTAACCACCTGAGCTAATGGCCCAGGAGATTTCCAAACCGATCACCCGGCTTGGGCTTACCCTCAGGGGGGTGACCTAGACAACGTTTAGGAACTGAAAAAGGCTTCACGCTCTCCCACACCACAACACTTCCACCAAGGCATCACCTGATCTCAACTCACCTTGCGGTGTGCTGATCCCTGATGACAACCTGGCTTGCATGCCGGATCTGTTCTGCGCTTGCCTCCTTGAGGTACCGATCGACCTTCGAGATGACAGGATCATGGCCTGAGACAAAAGTTGCTTCCTACCAACAGCCACAAAGACTGGATGGTTCTCAGCGCTCAGACATCATAATCAGTTATTGTCTCCCTGTTAGGAGGTGATCCAGCCGCACCTTCCGGTACGGCTACCTTGTTACGACTTCACCCCAGTCATCAGCCCCACCTTCGGCGTCCTCCTCCACAAGGGTTGGAGTAACGACTTCGGGCATGGCCAACTTCCATGGTGTGACGGGCGGTGTGTACAAGGCCCGGGAACGTATTCACCGCAGTATGCTGACCTGCGATTACTAGCGATTCCTCCTTCACGTAGGCGAGTTGCAGCCTACGATCTGAACTGAGCCACGGTTTATGGGATTTGCTAGCTCTCGCGAGTTTGCTGCCCTCTGTCCGTAGCATTGTAGTACGTGTGTAGCCCAGGATGTAAGGGGCATGATGACTTGACGTCATCCACACCTTCCTCCGGTTTATCACCGGCGGTCTCTCTAGAGTGCCCAACTCAATGCTGGCAACTAAAGACGTGGGTTGCGCTCGTTGCGGGACTTAACCCAACATCTCACGACACGAGCTGACGACAGCCATGCACCACCTGTCTCTGCGCTCCCGAAGGCACTCTTCTGTTTCCAAAAGATTCGCAGGATGTCAAACCCTGGTAAGGTTCTTCGCGTTGCATCGAATTAAACCACATACTCCACCGCTTGTGCGGGCCCCCGTCAATTCCTTTGAGTTTCACACTTGCGTGCGTACTCCCCAGGCGGAACACTTAACGCGTTGGCTACGACACCGAGGGGGTCGATTCCCCCGACACCTAGTGTTCATCGTTTACGGCCAGGACTACAGGGGTATCTAATCCCTTTCGCTCCCCTGGCTTTCGTCCATGAGCGTCAGTTATGGCCCAGCAGAGCGCCTTCGCCACTGGTGTTCTTCCCGATATCTACGCATTTCACCGCTACACCGGGAATTCCCTCTGCCCCTACCACACTCTAGTCTTCTAGTTTCCATTGCTGAAATGGAGTTGAGCTCCACGCTTTAACAACAGACTTTCAAGACCGCCTGCGGACGCTTTACGCCCAATAATTCCGGATAACGCTTGCCACTCCCGTATTACCGCGGCTGCTGGCACGGAATTAGCCGTGGCTTATTCCTCAAGTACCGTCAGTTCTTCTTCCTTGAGAAAAGAGGTTTACAGCCCAGAGGCCTTCATCCCTCACGCGGCGTTGCTCCGTCAGGCTTGCGCCCATTGCGGAAAATTCCCCACTGCTGCCTCCCGTAGGAGTCTGGGCCGTGTCTCAGTCCCAGTGTGGCTGATCATCCTCTCAGACCAGCTACTGATCGATGCCTTGGTAGGCTCTTACCCCACCAACTAGCTAATCAGACGCGAGCTCATCCTCAGGCGATTTCTCATTTCACCTCGCGGCATATGGGGTATTAGCGGCCGTTTCCAGCCGTTATCCCCCTCCTGAGGGCAGATTCTCACGCGTTACTCACCCGTCCGCCACTAGCCCGAAGGCTCGTTCGACTTGCATGTGTTAAGCACGCCGCCAGCGTTCATCCTGAGCCAGGATCAAACTCTCCGTTGTAGACCGGTCCTCTAAAACAAACAAGATCTCTCCTGCTCATCATCAACTCGGCTTGCTCACTCCTAAAATCAACTACCAATGCCTTCCTTCATGCCGAAGCATGCAGTCAGCCACAAGCCATCGTCTTAAGCGCTCGCCCCATTCGGTAAAATGGTTTCAAAGAGTGCACTTGATTGCCATCAACTCTCGTTCATAACAACCTGGTGACTTTCCCAGATCTCAGATCCGGTTCGCTTCCAGTATCAAACTGCTTTTCAACAACATGGTCACTCGTGAGAAGCAATCACATCATCAACAGCTCAATACCAGTTGCTATTGTTCTTTTGACGGGACCTCACACCTTCACTGCTCTTTCGTCAATACTCCTTAACCATCCCCGCTCAACCTCGCCCTTTCACAGGCTCAGCTCAGCAAGCACACACTCAAGAAGCACTGACGCAGTGAAAGCGTCAGTTCCTAAACGTTTCGGTTGTCCAGGTTCTGCTACCTCCACTCCCGTTTCCAGAAGCTCTCGGTGGCTGTCGCCTCGCAGCGACCACAGAAACCTACAGCACCGAAGGGCCGCTCTCGCAGGCGCTCTTCCATCTCTGTAAGCCTGCCCGCTTCAGCTTCCGCTTCAGGCGTGCAGCACATGAACATACCATGCCGGTTGCCGAGGCTGTCAAGCGTTGCTGCCCTGCTTAGCGGCACCCCCACCGAGCGTTGGGCTGACCAAGCCCAGGGCCTGGGCGGCGATCTACGGAAACGCGTCGAAAGGCTGACCAACACCACCACGCTGCTTAAGGTCAGGACGCCGGCCTCCGGGCCACGCCCCCATTTGGATGGCACCCCAATCCAGTCAGGAACGCCTCCGCGTCCGGCCCAGCTCCCGGGAGGAGGCGGTGGTGAGCCGGGCCCGCGACCACTTCGAGCGCACCCTTGTGCGCGTGGGCGGCGAGCTGGTGGGATCGGTGGCGGCCCTGGAGCACCCCCGCAGAGCCACCGAAGCCAACTACGGCGAAGTGTTCCTGCGCGACAACGTGCCGGTGATGGTGTACCTGCTGTTGCAGGGGCGCTACGAGATCGTGCGCAATTTCCTCAGCGTCTGCCTCGACCTGCAGAGCACCCGTTACCAGACCCGAGGCGTCTTCCCCACCAGCTTCGTGGAAACAGAGGGGAAGGTGCTGGCGGATTATGGCCAGCGCTCGATCGGACGCATCACCTCCGTGGATGCCAGCCTGTGGTGGCCCGTGCTGTGCTGGCTCTATGTGAAGCGCAGCCGCGACGTGGAGTTCGCCACGAGCCAGCGGGTGCAACGCGGCGTGCAGCTGCTGCTCGACCTGGTGCTGCATCCGAGCTTTGAGGGCAACCCGGTGCTGTTTGTGCCGGACTGCGCCTTCATGATTGACCGTCCCATGGACGTCTGGGGCGCCCCCCTGGAGGTGGAGGTGCTGTTGTTCGGTTGCCTGCGCAGCTGCTGCAACCTGATGGAGCTGGCCAAGACGAGTTCCACGAGCCGGCTGCTGGACCAGCGGCTGGAACTGACGCGGCAGTGGCAACACGATCTGCGCTCGTTCCTGTTGAAGCACTACTGGGTGACCAGCAAGACCATGCAGGTGCTGCGCCGTCGCCCCACGGAGCAGTACGGCGATCATCAGCACGAAAACGAATTCAACGTGCAGCCCCAGGTGATCCCCCCCTGGCTCCAGGACTGGCTCGAGAACCGTGGCGGCTACCTGATCGGCAACATCCGCACCGGCCGGCCGGACTTCCGCTTCTACAGCCTCGGCAACTCCCTGGCCTGCATGTTCGGCCTGCTCACGGCACCACAGCAACGGGCCCTGTTCCGGCTGGTGCTGCACAACCGCGCCGATCTGATGGCCCAGATGCCGATGCGCATCTGCCATCCGCCGATGGAGGCCGATGAGTGGCGCAACAAGACCGGATCAGACCCCAAGAACTGGCCCTGGAGCTACCACAACGGGGGGCATTGGCCCTGCCTGCTGTGGTTCCTGGGAGGCGCGATCCTGCTGCACGGGGAGCGCCATCCGGAAGCCGATGTGCTGCTGATGGGCCAGATGACGGCCATGCTGGAGGAGTGCTACTGGAGCCAGCTGAACCAGCTGCCGCGCCAGCAGTGGGCTGAATACTTCGATGGGCCCACCGGCACCTGGGTAGGCCAGCAGGCCCGCACCTACCAGACCTGGACGATCGTGGGATTCCTGCTCCTGCACCACATCCTGCGTGTCAAACCCCAGGATGTGACCCTGCTGGATCTGGAGCCCGGTCTGCATCGGCAGGGATGAGCATGGCCAGCAAAAAGCCGCGATCCAGGTCGCGGCTGAGAAGCTGAACGGGGCGAAAGCTTTGTCGAGAACGATATTCAAAACCGGCTGAGGTTCAGAACAGACCGAGCGTGAGGGACTTGTCGATCGGCAGGGCCGCACCGATGCCTAGGTAGATGGTGAAAGCCGTGCCGAACAGGAAGACCGCCATGGCCACGGGGCGACGGAAGGGGTTCTGGAACTTGTTGAAGCTCTCGATGAAGGGGATCAACATCAGGCCCAGGGGGATCATCGTCTGCAGGGCAATGCCGAGCAACTTGTTGGGCACCACCCGCAGGATCTGGAACACCGGGTAGAGGTACCACTCAGGCAGGATTTCCAGAGGCGTGGCAAAGGGATCGGCCTTGTCCGCGAGCATGGCGGGGTCAAGCACCGACAGCCCCACGATGCAGCCGATGGTTCCGAGGATCACCACCGGAAACATGTAGAGGAGATCGTTTGGCCAGGCGGGCTCACCGTAGTAGTTGTGACCCATGCCCTTGGCAAGCTTGGCGCGAAGGGCGGGGTCGGTGAGATCTGGTTTCTTGAGGATGTGCATGGCTGGTGCCGCTCGCAGGGATCGCTGGTGTTTGGGGAGGCTAGGGGTGCCGGGCAGGCAGGCGAGACAAGCTGTCTCGAAGGGTCACAACGGGCCGGAGATGCCCTGCTTGCGGATCATCAGGAAGTGCATGAGCATGAACACCGCCAGGAGCCAGGGCATCACGAAGGTATGCAGGCTGTAGAAGCGGGTGAGGGTGGACTGGCCCACGGACTCACCACCACGCAGCAGCTCCACCATGAAGTCGCCGACGACAGGCACGGCCGCAGGAACGCCGCTCACGATCTTGACGGCCCAGTAGCCGACCTGATCCCAGGGAAGGGAATAGCCGGTGACGCCAAAGGAGACGGTGATCACGGCCATGGTCACGCCGGTGACCCAGGTGAGCTCGCGGGGCCTTTTGAAGCCACCGGTGAGGTAGACGCGGAACACGTGCAGGATCAGCATCAGAACCATCATCGAGGCACTCCAGCGGTGCACCGAGCGGATCAGCCAGCCGAAGCTGACATCGCTCATGAGGTACTGCACCGAGGCGTAGGCCTCAGCCACGGTGGGCTTGTAATAAAACGTCATCGCGAAGCCCGTCGCGAACTGGATCAGGAAGCACACCAGCGTGATGCCGCCCAAGCAGTAAAAAATGTTGACGTGCGGGGGCACGTACTTTGCCGAGATGTCGTCGGCGATCGCCTGGATTTCAAGACGCTCCTCGAACCAGTCGTAGACCGGGGACGACTTTCCAGCAGGAGTGTTCGCCATGCAGCTGGGAGGTTGGGTTGCGAGAGTCTACGCACCGCCATCGAGAGTCCGTGAGCGCTGAACGCCTGCCGGTGCTGCCAGCCGATCCCCAGCGGGGAGGGCAGGCCGCTGGCCCGTTGCCAAGGCCGCCTTCCGCAGCCGCCAGGCCCCTGGCCTGGAGCACCCTGCTGGCCTGGCTGCTGAGCGCGAGCCTGCTCTGGGCCCCGGCCCCGGCCATCGCCCTCAGCGACGCCCAGCAGCTGGTGGTGGAGGCCTGGCGGCTCGTGAACCAGAGCTACGTGGAGCCCCAGCGCTTTGAGGCGGTGCGCTGGCGCCGGCTGCGCCAGAAAGCGCTGGAGCGCTCGATCGTGAGCTCCGACGATGCCTATGCAGCGATCGAGGCCATGCTGGCGCCCCTGGGGGACCCCTACACCCGTCTGCTGCGCCCGGAGGACTACGCCAATCTGCGCTCCAGCACCCAGGGCAGCGTGACCGGCGTGGGCCTCCAGATCGGCCTGCGGGACGGCGACCAGCGGGTGGTGGTGATCGCCCCCCTCGACGATTCCCCCGCCGCCGAGGCGGCCCTGGCCAGTGGCATGGAACTGCTGGCGGTGGATGGCCAGCCCACGGCGAGCCTCGGGCTGGAGGGCACCGCCGCGGCCCTGAGGGGCTCCGCCGGCAGCCAGGTGTTGCTGCAGGTGGCGCGGCAGGGGCAACCCCAGGAAGTGGCGCTGGAGCGGCGGCAGGTGAACCTGCGGCCGGTGCGCAGCCGGCGCCTGCGGCTGGAGGGGCACACGGTGGGCTATCTGCGCATCACCCAGTTCGCCGAGCCGGTGCCCGAGCAGGTGCACCAGGCCCTCACCGACCTGGTGGACCAGGACATCGAAGGGCTGATCCTCGACCTGCGCAACAACTCCGGCGGGCTGGTGAGCGCCGGACTGGCCGTGGCCAACCAACTGCTCGACAGCCGCCCGATCGTGGAGACGGAAGACCGCAACGGGCTGAGCTCGCCCGTGCGCTCAGGCCCTGGCGAACTCTTCGACGGCCCGATGATCACCCTGGTGAACGGCGGCACCGCCAGCGCCAGCGAGATCCTGGCCGGAGCCCTGCAGGACAACGGCCGCAGCGAACTGGCCGGCAGCCGCACCTTCGGCAAGGGCCTGATTCAGAGCCTGCTCTCCCTCGGGGACAGCAGCGGCCTGGCGGTGACCGTGGCGCGCTACCTCACCCCCAGTGGCCGCGACATTCAGAACCAGGGCATCGAACCCGACTATCCCCTGGCTCCGCCTGAGCCCCTCAACCCCGGCGGCGAGAGCGACGCCTGGCTCGATCAGGCCTCCGACCTGCTGCTGAAGCAACTCACCCCGGCCCAGGCCCCGGCATGAGCGGCCGCACCTACCACGATCCTCTGCATGGGGCGATCCGGCTGGAGCGCAGCGACCCCGCCGAGGCCCTCGCCATCGCCCTGATCGACACAGCCCCCTTTCAACGGCTGCGGCGGATCCGGCAGCTGGGGCCGGCCTATCTCACCTTCCATGGGGCCGAGTTCAGCCGCTTCACCCACTCGCTCGGGGTGCTCCACCTGGCGCGACTGGCCCTGGCCCAGCTGGCCCCCCATCACCCCGAGCTGCTGGAGCACCGGGGGGTGCTCTACGCAGCCGCCCTGTTGCATGACGTGGGCCACGGCCCCCTGAGCCACTCCGGCGAGGAGATGTATGGACTCAACCACGAGGCCTGGTCAGGGCGGCTGGTGCGGGAGCACCCGCAGCTGCGCGGCCTGCTGGAGAGCCATGCCGAGGGTTGCGCCGATGCCGTGGCCGACCTGCTGGAGCATGGCCGCTACCCGGTGCAGGCCATCAAGGCCCTGGTGAGCAGCCAGCTCGACTGCGACCGGCTCGACTACCTGCAGCGCGACGGCTACAGCACGGGAGCCAGCTACGGGCGCCTCGATCTGCAGCGGATCCTGGCGGCCCTCACCCTGGCCCCGGACGGCGCCCTGGCCGTGCAGCCGAAGGGGTTGATGGCCGTGGAGCACTACCTGGTGGTGCGCAACCTGATGTACCGCAGCGTGTACAACCACCGGCTCAACGTGGTGTGCAACTGGCTGCTGCGGCGGCTGATCAGCGTGGCCCGCCAGCTGGGTCCGGGGCGGGTGTGGGCCGATGCCGTGATGGGCCGCTGGCTGTGGGAGCGGGGCAGCCTCGATCTCGCCTCCTTTCTGGCCAACGACGACATCCGCACCGGCTACCACCTGGAGCGCTGGCAGGAGGAGGGACCCAAGGAGCTGGCCGACCCCTGCCGGCGGCTGCTGGAGCGGCGGCTGCTGAAGGCCACCGATGTGGCCAGCCGGGACCGGGGCAGCCAGCTGGAACTGCTGGCCCAGGCCAGAACGCTGGCCAGCCAAGCGGGCTTCGATCCTGATGGCTGCTGCGCCCTGGAGCAGCGCCAGACCCGCGGCTACCACCCCTATGCCGGCGGGCTGCGGCTGTGGGATGGCCGCACGCTGCAGGCCCTGGAGCAGCGCTCGCCCCTGGTGCACAGCCTCAGCGAGCCGGTGCAGCTGGCCTGGCTGATCCACCCTGCCGAGGTGGCGTCTAAGTTGCGCCGGTTCCTCGACTCCTGATGAGCGCTCCGGCCCTCGGCGCCCTGTTCCTTCCCGGCAGCTCAGGGGGCGGCAGCCACCGGCTGGTGTTGCCGCCGACCGGGCAAGCGGCCTCAGCACAGGAGCTGGCGAGGCGGGCCCTCGAGAGCGCTGGGTTGCTCCAGGGGCCACCCAGGCCAGGCCCCGTAGCACTCGAGGCGAATGGCTGGCCGCTCACGGCGCGGGGACTGCGGGCCCTCCAGGAGCTGCTGCTCCAGCACGATCTGTGGCTGGAGAACGTGCAGAGCACCAACCCCCACACCCTGGTGGCTGCGGCCGCACTGGGGCTCGAGGCCCGGCCGCCCTGGCCTGGCGCGGCCAGCAGCTCCAGCCCGGACAGCCCCATGCCCGGGGGACGGGCAGGCGAACTGGTGGTGCACCGCGGCACCGTGCGCTCCGGCGATCACCTGCAGGCAGCAGGTTCGCTTCTGGTGCTGGGGGATGTGAACCCCGGGGCCCGGCTCAGTGCCGGCGGCCACGTGCTCGTGTGGGGCCGCCTGCGCGGCCTGGCCCATGCCGGAACGGGCGGCGATGGGGGCACCAGGATCGTGGCCCTGCAGCTGCGGCCCCTGCAGCTGCGCATCGCCGGCGCCGTGGCCCGGGGGCCCGAGGAGCCCCCCCCGGAGGGACTGGCCGAGCAGGCCCGGCTGGTGGGGGGCGTGATCCGGCTCGAGCCGGCGCCACCCCAGTGGCCCCTGAACGCCTGAACCCTGAAGGCGTTGGATTCCGGAGGGCGGGCTTCGGGTGAACGGCGTCTTTGGCCTTAGCCTGCCTCGATCTCAGCCACTGCCGTGCCAGCTGCGTCGACTCGCTTCATCCTGATCTGCTCCGGCAAGGGGGGAGTGGGCAAAACCACCCTCACCGCCAACCTCGGCATTGCCCTGGCCAAGCTCGGTGCCCGGACAGCGGTGCTCGATGCCGATTTCGGCCTGCGCAACCTGGATCTGCTGCTCGGTCTCGAAAACCGGATCATCTACACCGCCCAGGACGTGCTCTCCGAGCGCTGCCGACTGGAGCAGGCCCTGGTGAAGCACAAGCTGCAGCCGAACCTGGCCCTGCTGCCGGCCGGCGACCCCCGCATGCTCGAGTGGCTCAAGCCCGAAGACATGCAGGCGATCGGCGCCATGGTGGGCGAAACCGCCGACTACGTGCTGATCGACGCCCCAGCTGGCATCGAAGGTGGCTTCCGCAACGCCATGGCCGCTGCTCGGGAGGCCATCGTGATCACCACGCCGGAGGTGTCGGCGGTGCGGGACGCCGACCGCGTGATCGGCCTGCTCAACTCCGAGGGCGTCAAGCCCACCCAACTGGTGCTCAACCGGGTGCGGCCGAAGATGATGGCCAGCCAGGAGATGCTGGCGGTGGACGACGTGACCGACATCCTGGCCCTGCCGCTGCTGGGGCTGGTGCTGGAGGACGAACAGGTGATCGTGTCCACCAACCGGGGCGAGCCGCTCACCCTCAGCGACAACCTCTCGCCGGCCGCCAGGGCCTACAGCAACATCGCCCGGCGCCTGCAGGGGGAAGACGTGCCGCTGATCGACCCCGCCAAGGAACGCCAGGGTCTGAGGGCCCGGATCGGCCGCCTGATGCAAACCAAGATCTTCTGAGCCGATGACCCTGCGCGATCTGATCAACAAGCTGCTGGGTCGGGAACCGGCCAGTGCCCCCACGGCACGGCAGCGCCTCCAACTCGTGCTCGCCCACGACCGCAGCGACCTCAACCCGGAACTGCTGCAGCAGATGCGGCGTGAAATCCTCGACGTGGTGAGCCGCTACGTGGAGATCGACATGAGCGAAGGGGATGTGAGCCTCGAAACCGAAGACCGGGTCACAGCGCTGGTGGCCAATCTGCCGATCAAGGGCACCCGCTCAGTGCCCCTGCCATCCCCCACCGACAGCCCCGTGCCGAGCGCCGAAACGCCCTCCTGAGCGATCCGCCGGGCCTGTGGCAATCCTGAGCCATCAACAGCTCCGGATGGCGCCTGGCCATGGTTTCCCTCAATGCACAGCTGACGCCGCCAACCCCCGCTGAGTCGAAGGTGCTGGGCCTGCTGTGTCGCGGCTACAGCAACCGGGAGATTGCCGCCGCCCTGGTGCTGAGCGTGCGCACGGTGGAGAGCCACATCTCCCACCTGCTGGCCAAGAGCGGCTGCCGCAGCCGCACCCAGCTGCTGATCTGGGCCCTCAGCAGCAGCTGAGGCTGGCCACCCCGGAATGGCCACTGCCCCCGTGTAACTTCAGCCTGGTCAGGCCATCCGGTCGTGACGCCATGCCGGCTTAGCTCAGCGGTAGAGCAGCGCTTTTGTAAAGCGAAGGTCATCGGTTCAAATCCGTTAGCCGGCTTCCAGCTTCCTTGGCGGGGCAGGGCTGGGCCTTCACCTGTTCAGAAGATCCCCAACAGACCTTCCTTCACCTGCACCTGGATCGGGTCCTCATCGGTGTCGAGGGTCACCTCGGTGGTCACCTGGAGCGGGTTGGGAGTGTCCACCTCCACAGAACCCTTCACGGGCAACGGCTCGGAGGCACTCACATCCACCGAGGCCTGAACCGGCAGGGGTTCAGCCGCCTTCACAGCCACGTTGCCCTGCACCGCCAGGGGCGCGCTCGCCTTCACCTCCACGGGGTTGGTCACCACCACGCGCGGTTCGCCGCTGATCGGAATGGGGGCCTTGGTGTCGATGCCCACGGAACCCCGCACCGTGAGCACCTCCTGAGCCCTGATCTCAATCGCTTCATTGAGCTGCTCCACCCGGATCGGTTGGGCCAGCTCCTTCACCTCGGCCCGCACGGGCAGGGGCTGATCGGGGGGCAGGGCGATCCGGATCGGAATCGGTTTGCTCAGCACGTGCAGGAGCACCCCGCCAAGCACGGCGGAGGAGGCCACCACCGCACAGGGCCACCGCAGCGCCAGCAGCACCTTGAACCACTGGGCATCATCAACGGCATCAGGCATGGGGGCTCAAGGGCAGCTGGGCGCATTCAACCTGAGGCCGAGGGAAGGCTGGGTAGTGGAGGTGGCGGTGCGGGCAGCCGCCTAGGGGGGGGCGGGGCTGGCTGAGGGCTGGGGGCAGCGGCAGTCCGGCGCGGCGCCGGCGCGGCAAACCAGCGCCCCAGCTCGGCCTTGCGCTGCTCGGGAGACTCGGGCCCCAGATTCCAGAGGCTCTCGAAATAGAAGAAGGCCACCCCGAGGCCCTGGCTGCGGTTGGCCCGCACCTTCTCCCCCAGCAGAGGCAGGGGGGCCGGGCGGTTGCGCTGGCCGCTCATGATCGCGATTGCCGTGGGAATCTTGGCCCTGGCCTCGATCACCTCCGCCCTCCCCAGATGGGGCAGGTAGTCCTCCAGGTCCGGGCGGTAGATCTGCACCAGCAGCTCATCCACCAGCCCCCGGCGCACCCAGGCGAGCCAGTCCTGCAGCTGCAGCTTGTAGGCAAAGGCGTAGTAGTTCGGCGACACCGAGATCACAGCCCCGGGCCGCACCCGCCTCACCTCCTTGGTGAGCCGCTCCATGAAGGCGGTGATCTTGTCGGCGCGCCACTTCACCCAGGCCCCGTCAGCCGGATTAGCCGGAGCGGCTCGGCCCGTTTCCTTGCGGTAGAGCGCCAGGGTGAAGGGGTCGTAGCCGAAGTCCTTCGGCAGGCTCATGTGGTCGTCGAACTGAATGCCATCGGCGCCGTAGCGACCCACCACCTCCACCACCAGGTCGGTGATCAGCTGCTGCACCTCAGGCCGGAAGGGATTGAGCCAGGCCACCTCCCCCGCGGCGCTGATCGAGGTCATGCCGCCGTCCTGCTTGCGGGTGAGCCAGTCGGGGTGGCGGCGGGCCAGCACCGAATCCTTGGGGGCCATGAAGCCGAATTCGAACCAGGGAATCACCAGGAGCCCCTGCCGCTTGCCCTCGGCAATCAGCTCGCCCAGCACGTCCTGGCCCTGGAGCCCCAGGTAGGTGAAGGTCTGCAGCTGGCGCTCCTGCACCACCTGGCTGGGGTAGTAGGCGATGGCACCGTTCCAGACCACTGGATAGAGGGTGTTGAACTGGAGGGTCGCCAGCTGGGAAACGGCCTCCGTCATCCGCTGGCGATCGCGCAGCACCGGCATGTCGTTGGCGGTGAGCCACACGCCCCGCAGCTCAGTTCCGGTGCCGGTGTTCTGGGCGCGCACCGCCAGAGCGCTGCCATGGCCCAGCAGAGTCAGCCCCCAGGTGAGCAGGGCCAGAAGCACGGCCAGGAACCGGACGGGACGACGCAATGGGCCTGGGCAGCAGGCCAGAACCTAAACCCGTTCAGCGCTTCCCAGCCAGGAGCCAGATCAGCACCAGAGCTGGCAGTAATGGCAGCCAACCAGCCTGAAAGAGGCCGCTGAGCAGGCCGTTGAGCGGGGTGCTCAGCCAGTTGTAGAGCCCCATGGTGAGCGCCACGAGCACGAGAAGGGCGGCCATGGGGAGTCGTTCAGGCGGAGGGCAGAGAGGAGGGCGTGGGCAGCGGGAACGGCACCGCGCCGGAGCGCAGCAGCTGCCATCCTCCGGCACCCTCCCAGGCCAGAACGGTGCTGGCCTGCCCGCTGGCCGGCGGCCAGGGCAGCGGGCCCAGCAGGGCCAGCTGCGGAAAGAAGGCGGCAGCTTCGACCGCCGTGGTGGCGGCAGGCTCACCGGAGGGGTTGGCACTCGTGGTGGCCAGCGGGCCGGTGAGCTGCAACAGCTCCCGGGCCGCAGCACAGGCCGGGATGCGCAGACCCAGGCTGCCGCGGCCGGGGTTGAGGGCCTCGGCCAGCGGCCCCTGAGCCGGCAGCACCAGGGTGAGGGCACCGGGCCAGCCGCGGCCGGCCAGGGCCAGCCACTCCGGCTTCCAGGGCAGCCCCAGCAGCGGCTGAAGCTGCTCGATGCCGGCCCCCATCAGAATCAGGGGCTTCTCCTGGGGACGTCGCTTCAGCTCCCAGATCTGAGCGGCATGGCGGGGCAGGGCCGCCAGCGCCGGCAGGGTGTCGGTTGGCATCAGCCCTGCCTCGCCGGCCAGCAACCGGGCGGCCAGTTCGTGGGGGGGACAGACCTGGTGCTGCAGGGGCGCTGAGGTCATGGGAGTGGCCTCCGGGCGGAGGCAAAGCGCAGCACCCCCTCCAGATCCCGGTGGGCCTGCACCTGCTGCAGACCCGCCTGGCGGAGCAGCCCCAGCACCGCCCCGCTCTGGTCATGGTGGTGCTCCAGCACCAGGACGCCGCCGGGGGCGAGGGCCTGAGCGCCCCCCCGGGCGATGGTGCGGAGGGACCCGAGACCATCAGGGCCGCCGTCGAGGGCCAGGCGGGGCTCGTGATCGCGCACCCCAGGTTCGAGGCCGGCCCACACGGCGCTGGGGATGTAGGGCGGGTTGGCCAGCACCAGGCCCAGGGCGCCCCACCACGGCTGCAGGGGATCCCACCAATGGCCCTGCAGCAACCTCACCCTGGGCTGCGCCCCCACGGTTTTGAGGTTGGCTTCGGCCTGCTGCAGCGCCTCTGGGCTGAGGTCCACGGCCAGACCGCTGGAGCCAGGCCAGAGGCCCGCCAGCGCCGCAGCCAGGCAACCGGAGCCCGTGCCGAGATCAGCCCAGAGGGCCGGCGGAGCGGCGGCCAGCCCCCCAGCCAGCTCCACCAGGAGCTCCGTCTCCTGGCGGGGGATGAGCACACCTGGCCCCACCTTCAGCTCCAGGTCGCGCCAGGGGCAGAGGCCCAGGAGGTATTGCAGAGGCTCACCGCCAGCCAGATGGCGCTGCCACAGCGCTTCGAGGCTGGCCACCGGGCAGACCAGCTGCACGGGACGGGCCGGATCCAGATGCAGGCGCTGCAGTTCGCGCCAGGGCAGACCGCCAGCCAGATCCAGCAGCCAGTCGAAATCGGCCCTGCGGCCTCCCTGGGCCAGACAGCGGCGGCGCCAGGAGAGCAGGTCGTGGGCCGACCAGGAGCGCGCACCCATGGGCTGCTGGCGGGAGGGGCTCTGAGTGGCAAGGCCGCGCAGCATGGCCCCAGCCTAAAGGCGGCGCCAGTGGAGGCCTGGCTCGGCGCGCACCACACCGGCCAGCTCGAGGCTGAGCAGCCGAGCGGCGAGCTGGGCGGCGCTCTGGTCAAACGTGAGGCAGAGCTGCTCCAGGGAGGCCCCTCCCTCCAGGGCTTGCAGCAGCGCCGCCTCGGGGTGGGCCTGGGAGGCGACCCCGCGGGGCCCAGCCGACCCCCCTGCCGGGCCAGGGCCCAGCTGGCGGATCAGGTCGGCGGGTTCGAGCAGGGCCGAGGCTCCCTGGCTGAGCAGGCGGTTGCTGCCCCGGGCCGAGAGCCGTGCGGCATCGGCGGGCACCACCCACAGCGGCAGCTGCTCCTGCCAGGCCAACCGCGCCGAGTGCAGCGCCCCGCTGGGCTCGGGGCACTCCACCAGCACCACGGCCCTGGCGAGAGCCACCTGGAGGCGATTGCGGGCGGCGAAGTGACCACGCTGCACAGCGGCTCCTGGAGGCTGCTCGCTCAGCAGCAGGCCCTGGGCCGCCACCTGGCCCTGCAGGGCGCCGTGGTGGCGGGGGTAGACCCGCTCCAGCGGCGTGCCCAGCACCCCCACCGGCAGGCCTCCTGCGGCCAGACATCCCCGGTGGGCCGCCGCATCGATGCCCTCCGCCAGCCCGCTCACCACGGGCCAGCCCGCCCGCGCCAACGCAGCCCCCAGGGCTTCGGCCATCGCCAGGCCATGGCGCGATGGCCGCCGCGTGCCGAGCACCGCCACCCCCTGGCGCCTGGCGAGCCAAGGCCAGAGCGAGCCCCGCCCGCGCCAGTGGAGCGCCAGCGGGGGGCGCTCCAGCTGCGTCATCGCCTCCGGATAGCTGGGGTCACCCGGCACCAGCAGCCTGTGGTCTGCTGGCAGACGCCCGCTCTCCAGCGGATCAGCCCCCCAGCGCCGCCGGAACGCCTCCAGGCCGGCCAGCCAGGCCTCCCCCATCCCCGGCATCGCGGCAAAGGCGGCGGCTGGAGCCTCCCAGGCCCTGGCCAGGGTGCCGAATCTCGCCTCGATCGCCCGCAGCCGCACCCAGCCGACGCCAGGGCATGAGGCCCACAGCAACCACCAGCGCCGTCGCGCCTGCCCCCAGGCCGGCTCTGCCCGGCAAGACTCCAGGGCCCGAGCCCCTCGCAGGCACTCCCTAAGACCTTGCTGCGAGGGCGATCCTTGCCGCGAGGGCGATCCCAGCCGCGATGGCGAACCCTCGCCGGAGCGCCCAAGCGGCAACCGGGCCAGCGTTCCCATGACGATCAGTACATCTGTACCAATGCTAGGCCCTCAGGTCGCTGGCGGCCCTCGCCGCAGGGCCGCCAGCGCCACCTCCAGATCGGCTGGCAGGCCGCGGCACACACGCCGCGCCAGACCCGCGGCCCCATCCACCAACACCAGCTCCACTGCGGCTGTGGCCGCCACCCTCCCATCAGGGGCCAGGAACCAGCTGCGCCAGGGGATCCGCACGCCTCGGCGCGCCTCCACCACACTGGCCAGCTGGACGCTGTCGCCGTGCCGCAGGGCCTGGCGGTAATCGATCGAGAGGGCCACCACCGGCAGTTCCAGGCCACGGGCCGCGAGGGCGCTGTAGGCCAGGCCAGCCGCCACCAGGGCCTCCACCCGCGCCTCCTCCAGCCAGGCCACGTAGGCGCCATGCCACATCACGCCGGCATGGTCGGTGTGCTGGGGCAGAACCCGGCGCTGGAGCACCCAGGCGTTGGGCTCTATCAAGGTCTGCATGGCGGCAGCCTCGTGCTCGGCAAACCGCCATAGGCTGCCTGAAAGCCCACCGCAGCACCCGTGTTTCGCAACGTTCTGATCGCCGATTCCGGCAAAGGCCACGTCGAGGAAATGGTGCGGATGCTCCGCGACATCCCCGTGGTACGCCAGGCACGCCTCAACCTCCTGCACGTGGTGCCGGAGCAGGCGGGAGCCAATTTCCAGGAGCACTGGCAGGAGGCCGCCGGCATCGTGGCCGCCGCCGTGGGCCGGCTGCAGCTTGACCCCAGCGAAGTGAACACGATCATTCGCCAGGGGGACACCAAACAGACCGTGCTGCTGGTGGCCGAGGAGCTCAACGCCGATCTGATCGTGATGGGGTCGAGGGGCCTGAGCCGGCTGCAGTCGATCCTCAGCAACAGCGCCAGCCAGTACGTGTTCCAGCTCTCGACCAGGCCGATGCTGCTGGTGCGCGACGACCTCTACGTGCGCCATGTGAACAAGCTTCTGGTGGCCATCGATGGCACCGGCGTGGGCGACGACGCCCTCAAGCTGGCCTGCGAACTGGTGCGGGAGATTCCCGGCGGCAGCCTCACCGGAGTGCATGTCACCCGCCAGGATCTGACCCCGTCGCGGGGGGGGCGCTCACCTGCCGATGAGGTGCTGGATAGGGCCGTACAACGGGCCCGGGGCCTGGGGGTGACGCTTCAACCGCTGCATCGCACCGGCGACGTGGGGCGCACCGTGTGCAGCGCCGCCGAGGACATCAAGGCCGATCTGGTGGTGATCGCCTCCCAGGATCGACGCCCCGTGGTGGCCAAGGCTCTGGTGGATCTCGACCGTCTGCTGGGCAGCTCCGTGAGCGATTACATCCGGGTGCATGCACCGGCACCGGTGCTGCTGGTGCGGGAGCCGGAACAGGGATAAGTGCTGAGGGCCCCGTTGGCATGCGGGGCCTGAGGACAGCAGTCGGGAGGTTCAGCCGCGCTGACGGCTGCTGGTCTGGATGTAGAGCACCAGCAGGAACACGGTGGGAACCAACACGAACATCAGGCTGGCAACAAAGCCGAGATCGTTGGTTTCCATGGATGAGCTGAGGTTTCACCGGAGGGTATCACCGGCGATCGGGCCCCTCTCAGGGGCCTTCACCGGCCGTTGCACCGCGATCCGCGCCCAGGTCGGCGGCGTCTGCGGCGGCGACGTCCACTGCATCGGGCTTCGGATCGGGGCCGGCCTCCTTCTGGCTGGCGGCAGGGGGCTCGGGCCAGGTCGTGGGTCCAGGCGGCAGCGGTGAGGCCATGGCGGCCGCCTGGCGGCGGTCCTTGTCGGCCAGACCCACCTGGGGCCGGGTGATCACCACCAACGACTGCTGCACCAGGGTCTGGCAGGCCAGCCGCCAGTTGCCCGGGCGGCGCTTGAGCTTCTGGTCTTCCACCGGGGTGCGCCCCGTGAGGGCCTGAGTTGCCTGGCCCTCGGGGACTTCCACGAAGCAGGTGATGCACTGGCCGCAGCCACCACAGTTGCCCAGGGCACCCTTGAGCCCGTAGAGCTGAACCCCTTCGCGCAAAGCCACCTCCCGGAGGTTCTCGCCCGGGTAGCACTCCACATCACGCTCCTCTCGCAGGAACCGGATCACGGGCATCAGAGCTGGCGCAGCAGGCCCCATTCTGGGCCGCGCCGTTGCGGTCCGTAACCAGCGCCGCGCCGGAGGCGTGCCCACCCTTACGATCGCCCAACCCACCCAGAACGACTCCCCATGGGACTGCCCTGGTATCGGGTGCACACGGTCGTGATCAACGACCCGGGCCGACTGTTGGCCGTGCACCTCATGCACACCGCGCTGGTGGCCGGCTGGGCCGGCTCCATGGCGCTCTATGAGCTTGCGATCTTCGATCCATCCGACCCGGTGCTCAACCCCATGTGGCGCCAGGGGATGTTCGTCATGCCCTTCATGGCCCGCCTTGGGGTCACCGGCAGCTGGGGTGGCTGGAGCATCACCGGTGAAACCGGGGTGGACCCTGGCTTCTGGAGCTTCGAGGGCGTAGCCGCCGCCCACATCATCTTCAGCGGCCTGCTCTTCCTGGCCGCCATCTGGCACTGGACCTTCTGGGATCTCGAGATCTGGCAGGACCCCCGCACCGGCGAACCCGCCCTCGACCTGCCGAAGATCTTCGGCATCCACCTGCTGCTGGCTGGCCTCGGCTGCTTCGGCTTCGGCGCCTTCCACCTCACGGGCGTCTTCGGCCCGGGGATGTGGGTGAGCGATGCCTACGGCATTGCCGGGCATCTGGAGCCCGTACAACCCTCCTGGGGACCTGAGGGCTTCAACCCCTTCAACCCCGGCGGCATCGTGGCCCACCACATCGCCGCCGGCATCGTGGGCATCATCGCCGGCATCTTCCACATCACCACCCGACCGCCGGAACGCCTCTACAAGGCCCTGCGGATGGGCAACATCGAAACGGTGCTGGCCTCGGCCATTGCTGCCGTGTTCTTTGCCGCCTTCGTGGTGGCCGGCACCATGTGGTACGGCGCTGCCGCCACCCCGGTGGAGTTGTTCGGCCCCACCCGCTTCCAGTGGGACCAGAGCTACTTCAAGGCTGAGATCAGCCGTCGGGTGCAGACCGCCCTCGACAACGGTGCCTCCATGGAGGAGGCCTACGGTTCCATCCCCGAGAAACTCGCCTTCTACGACTACGTCGGCAACAGTCCCGCCAAGGGCGGCCTGTTCCGTGTGGGCCCGATGGTGAACGGCGACGGCCTGCCCACCGGCTGGCTCGGCCACATCTCCTTCACCGACAAGGAGGGCCGCGACCTGCAGGTGCGCCGCCTGCCCAACTTCTTCGAGAACTTCCCCGTGGTGCTCGAAGACCAGGACGGCATCGTCCGGGGCGACATCCCCTTCCGCCGGGCTGAAGCCAAGTACTCCTTCGAGCAGACCGGCATCACCGCCACGGTCTATGGCGGTGCCCTGAACGGCCAGACCTTCACCGATCCGGCCGCTGTGAAACGGCTGGCCCGCAAGGCCCAGCTTGGTGAGGCGTTCGAGTTCGACCGCGAGACCTACAACTCCGACGGCACCTTCCGCAGCTCACCCCGCGGCTGGTTCACCTTCGGCCATGCCACCTTCGCCCTGCTGTTCTTCTTCGGCCACATCTGGCACGGTGCCCGCACCCTCTACCGCGACGTGTTCGCCGGGATCGATCCCGATCTGGGCGACCAGGTGGAGTTCGGCCTGTTCCAGAAGCTGGGCGACAAGTCGACCCGCCGCCTGCCGGAGGGCTACGTGCCCCCGGCCGGCTCCACCCTCAGCTGACCCGGGAGTCACCCCATGGAGAGCTTCGCCTACATCCTGATCCTGGCCCTGGCCCTGGCCACCCTCTTCTTTGCGATCGCCTTCCGCGATCCGCCGAAGATTGGCAAATAGACCCTGGTTTCATTGATCTCATCAGCCTTCGAGCTGGCCTCGCCCCTGACTCCGTCAGGGGCTTTTTGCTGCTCAGCCCTTCTCAAGGGCGGATCGGCTGCTTAAACTTCTCAAACCCAGCGCGGAATTTCGGGGATGCAATGCCCCTCCTGCCAACACACCGACAGCCGGGTGCTCGAATCACGGGCCGCAGACAGCGGCAGGAGCGTGCGGCGACGCCGCGAATGTCTGAACTGTGAGTTCCGTTTCACCACCTATGAACGGGTGGAAACGGTGCCCATCACCGTGGTGAAGCGCAACGGCAGCCGTGAAACCTTCAACCGCGCCAAGCTGCTGCACGGCTTGCTGAGAGCCTGTGAAAAAACCGGACTCGAGCCAGCACGGCTGGAGCTGGTGGTGGACGAGATCGAGCTGCAGCTGCAGCAGCGCTCCTGCCGGGAAGTGACCAGCGCCGACATCGGCGAGCTGGTGTTGCAGCAACTGGCCGAGATGAGCGAAGTGGCCTACGTGCGCTTTGCCTCGGTGTACCGGCAGTTCCAGGGCATCAGCGATTTTGTGGCCGCTCTCGAGCGGCTCAATCGCCGCGCCAGCAAGGCCACGCAGCTGGCGGCGATCGGCTAGGCCTCCCGGCCCCGTTGATACAGTGATGGATCGCGACGTACCGCTGGCGGGCGGGCGCGTCGATCCCTTCACCCTGCCTCGGGCAGACCGCCACTTCTCCATGACCGTGACCCCTTCCGACATCAGCAGCACTGAGGCCGCCGATCTCGCCGTTGCCGCTGAAGCGGCCGACGATCTCGACCTCGCCATTCCGGAAGAGGTCCCGACAGCGGACGACCCGAGCAGCCGCGCCGCCACCCGTGACCTCGACGGCGTGGGCTTCACGCTGGATGAGTTCGCGGCCCTGCTCAGCAAGTACGACTACAACTTCAAGCCTGGCGACGTCGTCAACGGCACCGTGTTCGCCCTGGAATCCAAGGGCGCGATGATCGACATCGGGGCCAAGACGGCCGCCTTCATGCCCCTGCAGGAGGTGTCGATCAACCGGGTGGAGGGTCTCAGCGATGTGCTGGAGCCCGGCGAGATCCGCGAGTTCTTCATCCTCAGCGAGGAGAACGAAGACGGCCAGCTCACCCTCTCGATCCGCCGCATCGAGTACCAGCGTGCCTGGGAGCGGGTGCGCCAGCTGCAGAAGGAAGACGCCACCATCTACTCCGAGGTGTTCGCCACCAACCGCGGTGGTGCCCTGGTGCGGGTGGAGGGCCTGCGGGGCTTCATCCCCGGCAGCCACATCAGCACCCGCAAGGCCAAGGAAGAGCTAGTGGCCGATTTCCTGCCCCTCAAGTTCCTGGAGGTGGACGAGGAGCGCAACCGCCTGGTGCTCAGCCATCGCCGCGCCCTGGTGGAGCGCAAGATGAATCGCCTCGAGGTGGGCGAAGTGGTGCTGGGCACCGTGCGCGGCATCAAGCCCTACGGCGCCTTCATCGACATCGGCGGCGTGAGTGGCCTGCTGCACATCTCCGAGATCAGCCACGAGCACATCGAAACGCCCCACACGGTGCTGAATGTGAACGACCAGATGAAGGTGATGATCATCGACCTCGATGCCGAACGCGGTCGCATCTCCCTCTCCACCAAGGCCCTGGAGCCGGAACCCGGCGACATGCTCACCGACCCCCAGAAGGTGTTCGACAAGGCGGAGGAGATGGCCGCCCGCTACAAGCAGATGCTGCTCGAGCAGGCTGAAGACAACGAGCCCATGGGTGTCACCGTCGACTGAGCCCAGCCACCGTGGCCCTGCTGCTGCTGAGGGGTGAACCGATCGGGGAGGTGGACGCCGTGCTGTTCGACAAGGACGGCACCCTCTCGATCAGCGAGCCCATGCTCCATGCCCTGGCCACGGCCCGGGTGACACATGGACTGAAGCTTCTGGGAGAGCGCCATGGCCCGCTGCATGCCAGGCAAGGATCCCGCGCCAGAGAACTGCTGGAGCAGGCCTACGGATTGCGGGGCCAGGGCATCGATCCAGCCGGCACCACGGCCGTGGCCTGCCGCGAGCACAACCTCATCTCCACGGCCACGGCCCTGACCCAGGTGGGTCTCGGTTGGCCGGAGGCGCTTGAGCTCAGCCAGGAGGTCTTCACCGTCACCGACCACCTGCACGGCCAGGGCAGCGCCAGCCCTCCAGGAGCCAGCCCAGGGCTGCACGGGTTGGTGCAGCGGCTGGCCGGAGCCGGGCTGCGCTGCGCCGTGATCAGCAACGACGACCAGGCCGGCATCGAGGCCTTTCTGCTGAGCCAGGGGATGCGACCGCACTTTCAGGCCAGCTGGAGCGCCGAGCACACCCCTCGCAAACCCGACCCCGCCGCCGTGCTGGGCCTCTGCGAAGCCCTGGGGGTGGAACCGGATCGCTGCGCGCTGATCGGCGATGCCAACAGCGACCTGCGCATGGCCCGCAGCGCCGGCGTCGGCGTGGTGCTGGGCTACCTGGCGGGCTGGAGCAGCCCACCTCCCCTGGATCCCTCCTTCCCCCAGCTCAGCCACTGGGCTGAGCTGGGCGCGCGCCAGGGTGACGCAATCACGCCATAAGCTGGTGCCCCCAAAGGCCCCATGCCATGAGCCGGTATGTGTTCACCTCGGAGTCGGTGACCGAAGGTCATCCCGACAAGATCTGTGACCAGGTGAGCGACGCCGTGCTTGACGCCCTGTTGCACCAGGATCCAGCCTCCCGGGTCGCTTGCGAAACAGTGGTCAACACCGGCCTCTGCCTGATCACCGGCGAGGTGACCACGACGGCCCGGGTGGACTTCAACAGCCTGGTGCGGGACGTGATCAGCCGGATCGGCTACAGCGGTGCCAGAGCGGGCGGCTTCGATTCCCACAGCTGTGCCGTGCTGGTGGCCCTGGATCAGCAGTCGCCCGACATCGCCCAGGGCGTCGATGAGGCCGACGACCACGCCGGCGATCCCCTCGACAAGATCGGGGCCGGCGACCAGGGCATCATGTTCGGCTACGCCTGCAACGAGACGCCCGAACTGATGCCGCTGCCGATCAGCCTGGCGCACCGTCTGGCCCGCCGGCTGGCGGCAGTGCGTCATGACGGCAGCCTTCCTTACCTGCTGCCGGATGGAAAAACCCAGGTGAGCGTGGTGTACGAGAACGACGTTCCCGTGGCCATCGACACGATCCTGATCTCCACCCAGCACATCCCCGAAATCGATGGCATCAGCGACGAGAAGGGGCTGCGTGAGCGCATCGCCGCCGATCTCTGGACCGAGGTGGTGCTGCCAGCCACCGCCGATCTGGACCTGAAGCCGAGCCGGGAAGCCACCCGCTTCCTGGTGAACCCCACCGGCAAGTTCGTGGTGGGAGGCCCCCAGGGGGATGCGGGCCTCACCGGGCGCAAGATCATTGTTGACACCTATGGCGGCTATGCCCGCCACGGCGGCGGCGCCTTCTCCGGCAAGGACCCCACCAAGGTCGATCGCTCCGCTGCCTATGCCGCCCGCTATGTGGCCAAGGCCCTGGTGGCAGCTGGGCTGGCCCGCAAGGTCGAAGTGCAGCTGAGCTACGCCATCGGCGTTGCCAGGCCGGTGAGCATCCTGGTGGAGAGTTTCGGCACCGGCAGCCTCAGCAATGCCGACCTCACCGCCCTGGTGCAGGAACATTTCGACCTGCGTCCAGGCGCCATCATCGAAACCTTCGCGTTGCGCGATCTTCCCCAGCAGCGCGGCGGCCGCTTCTACCAGGACGTGGCGGCCTACGGCCACTTCGGGCGCACCGATCTGAACCTTCCCTGGGAGAACGTCGACGGCATCGCCGCCACCCTGAAGGAGGCCAGCCAGGGCGCCAGTTCACCTAGCGGCGAGCGCAGCGCCGTCGCCGCAGCGGCCTGAGCCTGGCCGGCCGAATCGGGATGGCTGGCGTGCCCAGCCCCTGCGCCCTTGGCCTGGACCTGGGCAGCAGCGGCCTGCGGCTGGCCGCTTGCAACGCCAGCGGCGATCTGCTGGCTGAGCAAGCCGCCGCCTATCCCGTTGCCTTCAGCGATCCCACCAGCTGGCGCGAGGGTCTGGTGGACCTCTGCGCCCGTCTGTCGCCCGAGCTGCGCGCCAGCGTGGGCGCCATCGCCATCGACGGCACCTCCGGCACCCTGCTGCTCTGCCACCGGGACGGCAGCCTGCTGGAGGGTGCCCTCGGCCAGGCCCTCTCCTACGCCACGGCCTGCCCCGAGCAGGTCCGCAGAGCCCGGCAGCTGAGTGAGGGCGACGACAGGGCAGACGCCTCCAGCGATGGGGCGGCCGCCTCCCCTGCCGCCAGTGCCAGCGGCAGCCTGGCCCGGGCCCTGCGGCTGCTGGAGGCCGCCCCGGCCCCCGGGGCTGAACTGCTGCTGCGCCATCAGGCCGACTGGCTGATGGGCTGGCTGCTGGCGGACTGGCGCTGGGGCGAAGCCACCAACAACCTTCGCCTGGGCTGGGATCCCCTGCACTGGCGCTGGCAGGGCACCATCGCCTTCCAGCCCTGGAGCCCAGCCCTGCCGAGGATCTGCGCCAGCGGCAGCGTGCTCGGCCGCCTCGCCGCCGCCACTGCCCACAGCCTGGGCCTGCCGGCCAGCTGCCAGGTGGTGGCCGGCAGCACAGACGCCAATGCCGCCGTGCTCGCGGCCGCTCCAGGCCCCGGCGATGGAGTGGCCGTGCTGGGCACCACCCTGGTGCTGAAGCAGTTCTGCAGCCAGCCCCTGCAGGGCCCTGGCCTCAGTTGCCACCGGGTGGCCGGCCGCTGGCTGGTGGGAGGCGCCTCCAACAGCGGCGCCGGCGTGCTGGGCCAGTTCTTCAGCCCGGCTCAACTGGCCGAGCTGAGCCGCCAGATCGACCCCTCACGGCCCACAGGCCTGGAGCTGCGGCCCCTGCCCGGGCGCGGTGAGCGCTTCCCCGTGGACGACCCCGACCTGGAGCCGATCCTGGGGCCCAGGCCCGTGAGTGACGTGCACTTCCTCCAGGCGTTGCTGGAGGGATTGGCGGCGATCGAGCAGGCCGGCTGGCAGAGGCTGTCCAGCCTGGGGGCACCCCCGCTCCAGCGGGTGATCAGCCTCGGCGGCGGCGCCCGCAATCCCCAGTGGCGGCGCCTGCGCCAGCAGCGCCTTGGGGTGCCCGTGCTCAACCGGCCTGGCCTGTCAGCCGCCCTGGGCATGGCAAGACTGGCTGCATCCACCCTCAAGCCAACTCCCGAACTCCGATGAACGACCGTCTGCGCACCTGGATCTCCATGGGCCTGTTCGTGCTGCTGGCGGGCTACGTGAGCTTCAGCGCCATCCGGCTGGGCCTGCTCCTGTGGCAGCGCTTCGCCGCCGGCTAGAAGCCCCAGAATCAGATCACCCGCCCTGACCCCCATGGCCGCCGACCCTCTCACCGCCGCCGTGAGCGATCGGATCTGCAAGCACATGAACGACGACCATGCTGAAGCGGTGCTCAGCTATGCCCGCCACTACGGCGGGGTGGCCGACGCCAGCGAGGCCCGCATGCTCGCGGTTCAGCCCGAAGCGATGCAGCTCGACGTGGACGGCCGCAGCATTGAGGTGGCCTTCGACCACACCCTCACCGACAGCGAAGACGCCCACCGCACCCTGGTGGCGATGCTGCGGGCCATGCCCCAGCAGGCGCCAGGCTGACGCCAATGGGGCAAAGCTGAAACCGTGTCGAGCCGTAGGGCGATGGTTGCAGGGTTCTGGGCTGACCTGGGGGAACTGCTGCCCCTGGAGTGGCTGGTGCGCGACCCCAGCCGCCCAGCAGGGGGCGCCGCCGGGGCCTGGACGCTGGAGGCAGCTCCCCTTCACGGCAGCGAGCCCCTGGCCTGGTGGTCTGCCGGGCTCTACGACGGTGCCCTGCGCCGCCACCTGCTGGGGCTGCGCCGTGAGTTGCAGCCTCAGGGATTGCTGCCCCTGGTGAGAACACTGGCGGAGGCACTCCGGAGCGATTCAGGCCCGGCGCCGGGCAGGGAGCATCCCCTGCTCGTTCCCATCCCCAGCTGGAAGAGTCGGCCCAATCCCCTGCCGCCCTTGCTGGCGAAGCAGCTCTCGAGCCAACTCCGCTGGCCCGAGGCGCCCCTGCTCGCCCGAAGCCGGCCTGTGCTTGGTCAGCACCGCCTCAACAGGGAGCTGCGCTGGGCCAACCAGGAAGGTGCCTTCCATTGCGCGATTCAAGCCCGGGGGGATCGCCGTGGCCGGCGCCCGCTGATGCTGCTCGATGACATCCTCACCACCGGAGCCACGGCGTGTCACGCCGCGGCAGCCCTCGAAACCGCCGGCTGGCGCGTCCTGGGCCTGGCCTGCCTGGCTCGCACCCCAGAGCGTCGGGGGTCGTGATCTAAGATCCCTGGGTCGCGAAGGCGACGGGCCGGGATAGCTCAGTTGGTAGAGCAGGCGACTGAAAATCGCCGTGTCCCCAGTTCAAATCTGGGTCCTGGCATTTCAATCCTGGAAGTGCAAACCTGTCAGCGCATCCCTGGCCTCGCAGCAGCAGCATCTGAACAGGGAGCTTGCTGAAAACCCCGGTCTTGCCTTCTCCTCTGCGTGGCGCGTTTCTTGGGCGCCCACCCTCCCCCACCATGCGCGAGCCCCCAGGCAGCTTCCCCCAGGTGTTCGACAACGCCGATAGTTTTGCTCAGGCCTTCGATGAAGCCTGGTTCAAGCTGGCCAACCAGACATCAAGCCTGGATCAACCCCGCGAAGCCCGCCTCGCCGCTGTGCTCGAGGCCGTCGCCGACCATCCGTTCCGCCGCTCATCACCTGAGCTGGCCGAGCAGGTGGCGCAGTTCCGGCTCAGACTGCTCGGCCTCTGAGGCCGCTTTGCATGGCTCTGGCCAGGGCACGTTCGGGTCTTAACTTGACGGCCAACGAGTTGAGCCACGGGAGTTGAGCGAGCGCACCACGGACGACAGCGGCATGGGCGAGCACGGCACGGGTGCCAGGGGCACCGACGCCGCCGGCGCCCTGACTCGGTTGGTGCAGCTGCTCAGTGCCGGCTTCAGCAACCAGCAGCAGGCCTTCGACAACCCCCCCCTCTATGCCCACATCCTGGTGACGCTGCGGCCCCTGCCCCAGCTCGCTCCGGGCTCGCTGCTGCTGGAGCAGAGCTACGCCATCAATCCAGGCGTGCCCTACAGAATCCGGGTGCTGCGGGCCGAACGCCAGGGCGACGCTCTGGTGATCCACAACCAGGCCCTCGCCGACGACCAACGCTTCTGGGGCGCGGTGGACGACGAGGCACGGCGCAACCGCATCAGCTCCTCCGACCTGGTGCCGCTGGAGGGGTGTGCCTACATGGTGCGCCAGGAAGCCGCGGGATTCGTCGGCGAAGTGGAGCCTGGCTGCCGCTGTCTGGTGGAGCGCAAGGGGCAGACCACGTACCTTGTCAGCCGCTTGGAGCTCGATGCCACAGGAATGCGCACGATCGATACGGGCCACGACCCCGGCTCCCATGCCCAGGTCTGGGGCTCGCTCGCCGGCCCGTTCCAGTTCAGCCGCACGGCTGACTACAGCCACGAGATTCCCACTGCCTGGTACGAGGCCTTCCGGATCTGACGCCGATCAGGCCGGCACGTCATCCATGAAGGGCTGCTCCAGCTCTTCGGGGAAAGGGCCGTCGATGGCCATCAAGGGGGGGGGCAGACTCAGGGAACGAGGCATGCGGGCCGGGGCTGTGGGCCAGCTGCAGCAGCTGTTCCAGGTGGCTCAGGCGCTGTTCGGTCTGATCGAAGCGCAGCTTGCGCAGGGCGTCTTGGTGCTCGTCTTCCCGATCGGAAGCCTCCACCAGGGGCTCCAGCCGCTGCTGCTGAACGGACACCTTCTCCTCCAGCTCCAGAAGCCGGAAGGTGATGGCTTCCACCAGCTCCGAGAGGGTGTTGAGCTGATGGGCCAGTCGATCGATCGCCGGAGCAACCCTGGCGGTCGGCTCGGGGCAGGCTCGGAGTGAAGGATCAGGATGGCCAGCTGGATCGCCCATCGCCCCTCCGTGCGGGTTGGTTGCGGGTTGGTATGGCGGTGCGCCACAGCCCTGGAGCCCAGGCGTCGCCTGGCCGGATGGTATCTGGATCAGGCGCGGGCGCCAGGGGCAAACTTTGTAACGATTGTGAAAGGCTGGCGGTGGGCCTGCCGGTGGCCCATAGGATCTGCCCATGCAGCCGTTGGCAGCGTCGCCTTAAGGTGGCCCGCCCTGCCAGGCCGCCTGGTCTGCCCAGGCGGTCCAACGGCCACGTCGCGTTTCCTCCCCCCCGGCCCGAAGCCCATGACCCTCGCCAACGCTGCCTACCTGGGCATTGAGCGTTTCGCCAACGACAGCGCCAAAGAGAACTGGACCAACGCCTCCGAGAACGACAAGGCGCTCCTGATCCGCGCGGTCTACCGCCAGGTGCTGGGCAACCAGTACGTGATGAAGAGCGAGCGGCTCACAGGGCCTGAATCCCTGTTCAAGCGTGGCTACCTCAGCATCCGGGAATTCGTGCGCCAGGTGGCCAAGAGCGGCCTGTACAAGCAAAAGTTCTTCGAGAACTGCAACCCTTACCGCTTCATCGAACTCAACTTCAAGCATCTGCTCGGCCGAGCTCCTCAGAACAAGGCCGAAATGCTCCATCACTTCACCATCCTGCAGGAGCAGGGATTCGACGCCGAGATCGACTCCTACATCGACAGCGCTGAATATCAGGAACGCTTCGGCGAAGAGGCTGTTCCCTACCTGCATGGCTTCAACTACAACTCCGGCCAGCAGGGGCTGCAGTTTTCCTACATGCTGCAGCTCACCCGCGGCGTAGGTGCCTCCGTCCGCGGCGACCTGCTCAAGACCCAGTCCCGGCTCAATCCTGCCGTCCATACCGAGCAGCCGATGCCGGTGGTCAGCCCCAACGCCAAGGGCGCTGTGTTCCGCAAGGTCACCAGTGATGGGGTCACCCGCCAGGGCGTGGGTTCCGGAGAGGAAGGCCGCACGTTCAGGGTGGAAATCACCGGATTCAACAACTACAGACTGCACAAGCGCAGCAACCGGGTGCGCTTCATTCCCTTCAACAAACTGCTGGAATACCAGCAACAGATCCACCGTGAGGGTGGTCGGGTCGCCAGCATCACGCCGGTGAACTGAAACGCGCTTTGACGCGAGCCTCGTTCGTTTTCCCTTTCACTCCTTCGCCCGAAACACCATGAAGGTTTCTGCAGGTAGCCGCGGCACCAGCTTCACCAGCAGCCGTCAGGTCACGTTCACCGTCACCGGTCTTGCCAACAACGATTACTCGCGTACGGCAGACATGACCATGAATGTGCCCTACACCAGAATGAACGAAACCATGCGACTCGTTCAGCGGCTGGGTGGCAAGATCACCGGCGTCAGCGTCAATGGCGGCGACCTCGTCGGCACGGGCAAGGTGGCACCAGCCCGCAAGAAGGCGAAGTCAAAGGCCGAAGGCTGAACCCAGCTTCAACACCAAGCAGGTCCCACCAGTGGTTCCCACCATGGGGTGAGCCACGGATTCGGTTCATTGGAATGTTCCGCCCCCAACCGGGGGCTTTTTCATGGCCAGATCATGGCTCGGCAGACCAGGAGACGATGACCGTTTGTTAATTGGCGAGACGCCTGCCGCAGGGCCAACCAACAATGGTCAAGTCAAGTTGACAGGTGCCCGGCGTTGCCGGGCGACGGACAACCTGGCCATCTCTATCAACCCTCCCCGACATTTCGTCGCGACCAGGAGCTCTCCCCATGTTCGACGCCTTCACCAAGGTTGTAGCCCAGGCTGATGCCCGGGGCGAATTCATCAACGCCGGCCAGATTGATGCCCTCGCTGCCATGGTGGCCGAGAGCAACAAGCGCATGGACACGGTGAACCGCATCACCTCCAACGCTTCCAAAATCGTCACCAACGCTGCTCGCGATCTCTTCGATTCGCAGCCCGCTCTGATCGCCCCCGGCGGTAACGCCTACACCCATCGCCGCATGGCTGCCTGCCTGCGCGACATGGAGATCGTTCTCCGCTACGTCACCTACGCCATCTTCACCGGCGATGCTTCCGTCCTGGAAGATCGTTGCCTCAATGGCCTCCGCGAGACCTACCTCGCCCTCGGCGTCCCCGGCGCTTCCGTCGCAGAAGGCATCCGCAAGATGAAGGACGCCGCCATCGGCAT
This sequence comes from Cyanobium sp. NS01, assembly GCF_014280235.1. Taxonomy (NCBI): domain Bacteria; kingdom Bacillati; phylum Cyanobacteriota; class Cyanophyceae; order Synechococcales; family Prochlorococcaceae; genus Cyanobium; species Cyanobium sp. NS01. The sequence goes on from NZ_CP047940.1 coordinate 2,261,723, forward strand.
CGCCAACGACCGCAACGGCATCACCCCAGGCGACTGCGCCGCCCTCATGAGCGAAGTCGGCACCTACTTCGATCGCGCTGCTGCCGCCGTCGGCTGATCGCCTCGGCCCTCTCTTCTCTTGAACTCACCCGCCTCCACGCGGGTTCACCTTCTCCTTCTCTCTCACCATGAAGACTCCCCTCACCGAGGCCGTCGCCGCCGCTGATTCCCAGGGCCGCTTCCTCTCCAACACCGAGCTCAACGCCGCCTTCGGTCGCTTTGAGCGCGCTGCCAACGCCCTCAGCGCCGCCAAAACCCTCACCGCCAAAGCCGATGAGCTGGTGAACGGTGCCGCCCAGGCCGTCTACAGCAAGTTCCCCTACACCACCCAGATGCAGGGCAGCAACTACGCCTCCGATTCACGCGGCAAGGCCAAGTGCGCACGCGACATCGGCTACTACCTCCGCATGGTCACCTACTGCCTCGTCGCTGGTGGCACCGGCCCCATGGATGAGTACCTCGTCGCCGGTCTCGATGAGATCAACCGCGCCTTCGAGCTCTCCCCCTCCTGGTACGTCGAGGCCCTCTCCTACATCAAGGCCAACCACGGCATCTCCGGCGACCCCGGCGTCATCGCCAACAACTACATCGACTACGCCATCAGCGCCCTCGTCTGATTCCTGCTCAGGACTCAGCCGCAACCGCAACCCAAACATCCCTTCCCCCCCAAAGGGGGGATCGGCTTCCTCGCCCCCATCTGGGGGCTTTTGCTTGGCCACACTCCAAACGGGCTTCCAGGCAGAGAGGCGGTCAGCCGGGCCACGAGGGCGGGGACGCCGGGGGAGCAATCCGCCCGCAGGGCGGGGGCTGTGAAGATTGCCTTAGGGCTTGAGTGATAAGCCTGAACCACCCATAGGCTTTCTCGACATGCGCCGGCGTTTCGGCGCAGCCTCCCTCAGCCAGCCGCCATGACCCTCGTCAACGCCTCTCACCTCGGAATCGAACGCTTCAGCGGTGATCGCAACAAAGAGAACTGGAGCGTCAGCTCCCAACAGGACAAGGCCAGCCTGGTGCGGGCTGTCTACAGGCAGGTACTGGGCAATCAATACATCATGGACAGCGAAAGGCTCACACAGCCGGAATCGCTGTTCAGGCACAACTTATTGACCGTGCGCGAGTTTGTGCGGCAAGTGGCCAAGAGCGGCCTCTACCGCAGCAAGTTCTTTGAGAACTGTAATCCCTATCATTTCATTGAGCTGAACCACAAGCATCTGCTGGGGCGGGCTCCCAACGACAAAGCAGAAATGCTGCACCACTTCACAATTCTCCAGAACGAAGGTGTTGATGCGGAAATCGATTCCTACATCGACAGCCCTGAGTACCAGCAACGCTTCGGCGAAGAGGTTGTTCCCTTCGTGCATGGCTGGGACTACTCCAGCGGTCAGCAGGGCCGGCAGTTCTCCTGGCTGATGCAGCTCGCCCGTGGCGTGGCCGCCTCGGTGAAGGGCGACACCTCGGGCACCAACTTCCGCCTGGGCAAAGCGCTTCACCAGGATCGGGCCGTGCCGGTGGTGAGCCCTAACGCCAAGGGAGCCGGCTACCAGCCCACCCAGGTGCCGAACGAATCGATCACCAGCATGGCCCGCGGCATCGGCCAGAAGGCTCGGGTGTACCGCATTGAGGTCACCGGGCTCACCAACTACCGCCTGCACAAGCGCGCCAGCACCGCCCGCTTCGTGACCTTCGACAAGATGCTGGAAACCCAGCAGATGATTCACCGCCAGGGCGGCCGCGTGGCCAGCGTGACACCGGTCAACTGAGCCGACTGCAAGGGCGGGGCCAGGCCAGGGGCTCCAGGGGTTGGGGACTGGGAAAAGGGCTGAGGGTGATCACCGCGGTGACCATTCGTAAAGCTGGCTCCCGCTCCCGGCCCCTCTCCCCAACAATGGACAGGTGTTTTGGCCTCCGTGCCTGCAACGCCACCTCAACCGCGGCAGTGACCCACCCCTCACCGCATGCCGGTTGGCTTCCTTTGCAGCCGCAACGCCTGGTGCCCCAACTTCCCCACCGCCCGAAGTCACCCAGAAGCTTCGGGCCATGGAGAGCGCGGGCAGAGCGGAGCTCTCCAGGCTGATCTGGTCAGGCCTGACCCATACCACCACTGTCCGACACTTCGTCGCCAATCAGGAGTTTTACCCATGTTCGACGCCTTCACCAAGGTTGTAGCCCAGGCTGATGCCCGGGGCGAATTCATCAACGCCGGCCAGATTGATGCCCTCGCTGCCATGGTGGCCGAGAGCAACAAGCGCATGGACACGGTGAACCGCATCACCTCCAACGCTTCCAAAATCGTCACCAACGCTGCTCGCGATCTCTTCGATTCGCAGCCCGCTCTGATCGCCCCCGGCGGTAACGCCTACACCCATCGCCGCATGGCTGCCTGCCTGCGCGACATGGAGATCGTTCTCCGCTACGTCACCTACGCCATCTTCACCGGCGATGCTTCCGTCCTGGAAGATCGTTGCCTCAATGGCCTCCGCGAGACCTACCTCGCCCTCGGCGTCCCCGGCGCTTCCGTCGCAGAAGGCATCCGCAAGATGAAGGACGCCGCCATCGGCATCGCCAACGACCGCAACGGCATCACCCCAGGCGACTGCGCCGCCCTCATGAGCGAAGTCGGCACCTACTTCGATCGCGCTGCTGCCGCCGTCGGCTGATCGCCTCGGCCCTCTCTTCTCTTGAACTCACCCGCCTCCACGCGGGTTCACCTTCTCCTTCTCTCTCACCATGAAGACTCCCCTCACCGAGGCCGTCGCCGCCGCTGATTCCCAGGGCCGCTTCCTCTCCAACACCGAGCTCAACGCCGCCTTCGGTCGCTTTGAGCGCGCTGCCAACGCCCTCAGCGCCGCCAAAACCCTCACCGCCAAAGCCGATGAGCTGGTGAACGGTGCCGCCCAGGCCGTCTACAGCAAGTTCCCCTACACCACCCAGATGCAGGGCAGCAACTACGCCTCCGATTCACGCGGCAAGGCCAAGTGCGCACGCGACATCGGCTACTACCTCCGCATGGTCACCTACTGCCTCGTCGCTGGTGGCACCGGCCCCATGGATGAGTACCTCGTCGCCGGTCTCGATGAGATCAACCGCGCCTTCGAGCTCTCCCCCTCCTGGTACGTCGAGGCCCTCTCCTACATCAAGGCCAACCACGGCATCTCCGGCGACCCCGGCGTCATCGCCAACAACTACATCGACTACGCCATCAGCGCCCTCGTCTGATTCCTGCTCAGGACTCAGCCGCAACCGCAACCCAAACATCCCTTCCCCCCCAAAGGGGGGATCGGCTTCCTCGCCCCCATCTGGGGGCTTTTGCTTGAACTCCGCTACGGGGCGGCTTCCCTGTTCCCGGGCGCGAGGACGCCTGGCGGACAGCCGTCACCCGTACTGCCATCATCAGATCCAGCTCTCCCCCCCTTCCGCGGGGACGCGTTCCATGGCCGCACCCCCCAGGGCAGCCCCAGCCGGGGAGCCGATCAGCGAAGCCGAGGCCCTGGCGCGCCTGCGCCAAGGCGCTGACCCCTCACAGCAGTACTACGCCGCCTGGTGGGTGGGCCGCATGCGCTGCGGCCACCCCGACACCATCCCCCTGCTGCAGCAGGCCCTGCGCCAGCGACGGCCACGGGACCCAGGGGCAGGGGTGGAGGAGAACGCCGTGGCCCGCAATGCGGCCCGCTCCCTCGGGAAGCTTGCTCCCGCCTCAGCTATCGCCATCCCCGACCTGCTCGACACCCTGGAGGATGCCGACCACGGGCTGCGGGAAGCCGCCGCCCGCGCCCTCGGCGAGATCGGCGCCGTGGAGGCCGTGGAGGCCCTCTGCCAGCGTCTGGCCAGCGGCCCGGAGAGCGCAGGAGCCCAGGAGCCTGGCAGCCCCCGGCTGCAGGAGCCCTGCGAAGCCCTGCTGGAGGCCCTGGGCGAGATCGGCGTGGCCCGGCCTGAGGTGATCGCCGTGATGCGGCCCTTCATCGATCACCCCCGCCCCCTCGTGCGCAGCGCCGCCGCCCGCAGCCTGCTGCAGCTGAGCGGCGACCCCTGCTGGGGTGAGCTGCTGGTGGAGCTGCTGGGCCATCCCCAGTTGCAGGTGCGGCGGGCTGCCCTGATGGACCTGGGCGCCGCCGGCTGGCGGCCGGCCCTGGCCGCGATCAGTGCCACCCTGGCCGAAAACAGCCTCAAACTGATCGCCCTGCGGGGTCTGGTGGAACGGGGCCAGGGCGAGCCGGGTGAGCTGGCCCTGTTCGCCAGCATGGACGCCCTGCTGTGAGCGGCATGAACGGCGCCATCCAGCCCCAGACCAGCCCTGAGCTGGACCAGCTGATCGAGGCGGTGGAGCGGGCCGACAGCAGCCTGGCCCTGGCGCAGGCCACCCGGGCCCTGGCCAGCCACAGCGATCCCCAGGCCGCGGCCACCCTGGTGAAGGTGCTCGGCTTCAACAACCCCGGCGCAGCCGTGGCCGCCGTGGAAGGGCTGGTGAGCATCGGCGAGGGGGCCGTGGAAGCCCTGCTCCAGCTCGATGCCGAGAACTACGGCGCCCGGGCCTGGGCGGTGCGGGCCCTGGCGGGGATCGGCGACATCCGCGGCCTGGAGCTGCTGATCGAAGCGCTGGGCACCGACGTGGCCGCCAGTGTGCGGCGCGCTGCCGCCCGGGGCCTGGGCCAGCTGGAGCTGGCGGCGTTGCCACCGGAGCGGGCCCTGGCCGTGCAGCAGCAATGCCTTCAGGCGCTGCTGGCCGCCAGCGTGGATGGCGAGTGGGTGGTGCGCTACGCGGTGGCGGTGGGGCTGGAAACCCTGGCGGCAGGCCTGCCAGCGGCATCTGAGCCCCTGCAGCAATGCCTGGACGGCCTGGGCAGGCTGACGCTGGACGAGGCCGGCAATCCTCCGGTGGTGCGCCAACGGGCCGCATTGGCCCTGCAACGGCTGAGCACACCGTGACCCCCCCTCAACCCACCCGGGTGCTGTTCGTCTGCCTGGGCAACATCTGCCGCTCCCCCGCCGCCGAGGGGGTGTTCCTGCATCAGCTGGCCCTCGAGCAGCTCCAGGATCACTTCCTGGTCGACTCCGCCGGCACCGGCGGCTGGCATCGGGGCCACCCGCCGGACGAGCGCATGCAGGCGGCCGCCGCCAGACGGGGCATTCAGCTCACCAGTCGGGCCCGCCAGATCCAGCTCGCCGACATCAGCAGCTTCGATCACATCCTCACCATGGACGAGGACAACCTCGCCCAGGTGAGGGCCCTCAGCCAGCGGGTCCAATCCGGCTCGCAGCGGGCCCGCATCACTCCCCTCACCCGGTTCTGCCGGCAGCGCAAGGCCGCAGCGGTGCCCGACCCCTACTACGGCGGCCCCGAGGGATTTGAGCAGGTGCTCGACCTGCTGGAGGACGCCTGCGCGGGGCTGCTGGAGGCGCTGCGGCCCCGCTGAACCCGGCGGGCGGACCTCTCAGGGCGCCGGATCCGGCCAGGCGTCGTGGGGAATGCGCTGGCGAAACAAGTCCACCAGGGCCTCGATCACCGCCTCGATCGTCATGCCATCGGTGATCAGCTCCACGGCATCGCCGGCCCGGCAGAGGGGAGCGATGCTGCGGCTCGAGTCCTGGTGGTCGCGATCGGCGATCTGGGCCTCCAGCTCCGCCTGGGGCGGCACCACAAAGCCTCGCTGGGTCAGATCCTGGGCCCGGCGCCGGGCCCGCTCGGCCACCGTGGCGGTGAGGAACACCTTGAGGTCGGCGTCGGGGTACACGGCTGTACCGATGTCCCGGCCCTCGGCCACCAGGCCGCCACTGGCGCCCATCGCCTGTTGCTGGCCGGTGAGGGCCTCCCGGACGCAGGCGTGGGCCGCCACCACGGACACCTGGGCCGTCACCTCCGGGCTGCGGATCACTGCGGTGATGTCCTGCCCCCCCAGCAGCACCCGCTGCTCGGCACCACCAAGCAACTGCAGGTCGAGATCGAGCAGCAGGGGGGCCACGGCGGCGGCATCGGCCGGATCGGCCCCCTGCTGCCGCACCAACCAGGTGACGGCCCGGTACATCGCGCCGGTGTCGAGGTAGATCAGGCCAAGACGGCTGGCAAAGGCACGGGTCACGGTGCTCTTGCCAGCTCCAGCGGGGCCATCGATGGCGACGATCGGGGCGCGACTCATCAAGAAGGTGTGATCGATCAGGCGGGCAGATCCACAGCGGACTGCCGCCGCTAACAGGGTCAACCCTGCCACCCGGTGAACGGGCTTCAGGCTGTGGGCCTCCACCAAGGCGGTGTACTCCACATCGAGGCCACTCTGCTCCAGTCGCCGGCGCAACTCTGCAGCGGCTTCTGGGGTCGGCTCGCTGCCGCCCCTCAGCCCATCTCGAGCGATGGCCGTGAGCAGGGTGGGCAGGGCGGTCGCCCGGCGCTGCTCCTGGGCCGAGAGGTAGGCGTGACGCGAACTGAAGGCCAGGCCATCGGGCTGCCGCACCGTGGCACAGCCCTGCACGGTCACCGGCAGGCCGAGATCCCGCACCACCCGCCGCAGGATCACCAGCTGCTGCCAGTCTTTTTCCCCTAGCAGCAGCCGCTGGGGACGCACCAGGGCAAGCAGCCGCACCACCACCGTGGCCACGCCGGCGAAGTGGCCGGGGCGCCCGGGCGCGCACAGGCTCTGCAGCAGGCTCTGCGGCGGCTGGATGCGCGTGAGTTCGGCCTCTCCGCCTGGGAACAGCTCGGCAGGCTCCGGAGCGAACACAGCAGCCGCCCCAGCGGCTGCGGCAACGGCGCCGTCACGGGCCAGGTGCCTGGGGTAGCGGCTGAAGTCTTCGCCGGCTCCGAACTGCAGCGGATTCACGAACACGCTCACCAGAACCACCGGCAGGCCTTCTGCCCGGGGCTGGGCCGCCTGGGCGATCAGCGCCTCGTGGCCCCGGTGCAGCGCCCCCATCGTGGGCACAAAGTGGAGAGGCCCCCGCTGCTGCCGGCGCCAGGCCTCGAGCTCTTGGCGGGTTCTGAGCAGGGCCACGGAGGAGGGAGTCGACAGAACAAACCCCCCAGGCCCTGAATGGGCCCGGGGGGAAGCATCATCCTGGACATGACCCAGGCCGTTGAGCCGGGGGACGGGCCCAAGGCCGGATCTCAGCGCAGGACCCAGATCTCAGCGCAGCACTTCGAGCTTCACCGGAGCCAGGCCGGAGGACACCAGGCCCACCTCATGGGCGGCGCCGTGGGCGAGGTCGATCACCCGGTTGCCGACGAAGGGGCCGCGGTCGTTGATGCGCACCACCGTGGTGCGGCCGTTGCGCAGGTTCGTGACGCGCACCTTGGTGCCGAAGGGCAGGGTGCGGTGGGCGGCCGTGAGGGTGCCGGGGCGGAAGCGCTCACCATTGGCGGTGCGGTTGCCAAAGAAGCCAGGGCCATACCAGCTGGCCTGGCCCCGGATCACCTTGACCACACCGGGGTTGCTGGTGGCGATCCGAACGGACGGGGCAATCTCGTTGAGCCCCTCGAAGGGAGCCGGGGAGTACTCGCTGTCAAAGATGGCCAGACCCTGGGCCGGCTCGGCAGCGTTGAGGCTGCTGGGATCGACCGCCAGGGCGGGAGCAACAGCGCCTGCAGCCAGGGTGAGGGCCAGGGCCCCGAAGGAAAGAGTGCGACGCATAACAGGCGAAATCCGCTGCAGAACAGCAACCTGAATGAGGTTCGCAAGCATTGGTATCTCCCAGCTAAAGCTTTCAGCGGGAGCACGTAAGCCTGCGGAATTCCTGGACCGGAACAACAACTTCGCTAAATTAAGGGCAACCCAAGCCGGGTTTTGGCACTTTTGGCTACAAGGAATCTGATCAGAATTCATGATCAGAGCGCACTCGCAAGCCGCAGACTGGGATTGGGAGCTGTTCTGAGCCAGACAATCATCAGCCAATCCGATCAAGGCGATAAGCCCAGCTGATTCAAGCTTGTGCCGATCGCGCAACCGGCCAACCCCTCAGCCGGCCCATGCCTCGGCTGGGCCTGCCTGCGGCGCCCTGGCCGGCGGCATCGGAGGATCAGTGGCGTGAACGCGGGCTGAAAGCGATGGATTACCGCACTGCCGGGGTGGACGTGGTGGCCGGTCGCGCCTTTGTCGATCGCATCCGCAGCTCGGTGGAGGCCACCCGACGCCCCGAAGTGATGGGCGGGCTCGGGGGCTTCGGCGGCCTCTGCCGGCTGCCGGCCGGCCTCAAGGACCCCCTGCTGGTGTCAGGCACAGACGGCGTCGGCACCAAACTGGAGCTGGCCCAGGCCCACCAGAGCCACCATGGGGTAGGCCTTGACCTGGTGGCGATGTGCGTCAACGACGTGATCACCACCGGCGCCGAGCCGCTGTTTTTTCTCGACTACATCGCCACCGGCAAGCTCAGCCCTGAGGCGATGGCGGCGGTGGTGGAGGGCATCGCCGCTGGCTGCAGCCAGAGCGGCTGTGCCCTGCTTGGGGGGGAAACGGCGGAGATGCCCGGCTTCTACGGCCCAGGGCGCTACGACCTGGCCGGCTTCTGCGTGGCCGTGGTGGAGGCCGACGCCCTGATCGACGGCACCCGGATCAAGGCCGGCGACCGCATCGTGGCGATCGCCAGCAGTGGCGTCCACAGCAACGGGTTCAGCCTGGTGCGGCGCATCCTGGAGGCCAGCGGAGCCGGGGTCGACACCGCCCTGCCAGGCGCGGACCGCCCCCTGATCGACACCCTGCTCACCCCGACCCGCCTCTACGGCGCCCTGGTGAAGGCCCTGCTGGCCAGCGCCATCCCCGTGCGCGGCATGGCCCACATCACCGGCGGAGGACTGCCGGAAAACCTGCCCCGCTGCCTGCCCGCGGGGCTCCAGGCGGCCATCGATCCCGACAGCTGGCAGCGACCGGCCGTGTTCCGCTGGCTGCAGGAGGCCGGCGATGTGCCGGAGGCCGACCTCTGGAACACCTTCAACCTGGGGGTGGGGTTCTGCCTGGTGGTGCCGCCTGAGGCGCAGGAGCCAGCCCTGGCCTGTTGTGCCGCCACGGGATACGCGGCCTGGCCCGTGGGAGAGGTGCGGGCCGCAGACGATCCGAACGGCGCTCCAGGCGTGGCAGGGTTGCCACTCTGAGTGACACCAGCCGTCGCCGCCGCTGCGCTGGCAGATTGAGCCGGTCCGCTCCGCCTGCAGACCATCCGACTCCCCCTGTCCAAGGCATGAATGCATGAATAAGTCGCAACCTCCCTTCGCTTCCGGTTCCCGCATCACCCGACGCCGCAGCTCGGCCGGGCCGGTGCCACCGATTCGGCCAATCCGGCCGCGGGAGGGCCATGCCGGCACGATCCGCACTGGCCTGCGGCCCACCTTCCTCACCCTGCGCGACCACGGCAAGGTCTACGTGGCGGATCTGCCGCGGCTCTCCGACGGCCAGCTGGCCCATATCGACAAGGAGGCCCGCGAGGTGCTGGAGAGCCTGCTGCGGCGGCTGGCTGAACTGGAGGGCCAGCTCAGCCTCACCCAGACCGAACTCGACACCCGCATCCGGGCCAGCACCAAACGGGATGTGACCGAGCGGTTCATCCGCGCCATCGCCGAGGAACAGGAGCTGCGCCGCAACAATCCAGCCCTGCGGGCCGCAGCTGGGGAATCCCTGGCCCGGGCCTTCATGGAACTGGCCCGCCACCGTCTGCCGGGAGCCACCTTCGACTCCCTCCTCCAGGAGGCCCTGGAGGCCTGCGGCCCTGAGCTGGTCACTCAGGCAGCCCCCAGCAGGGCGACCGACAGCCGCGCCAGTGTGCCAGCCCCTGCCGATGGGGAGAGGCCCACGCCGGAGGTGCTGCCCGTGGTGCTCACTCCGGCGCCCTCCTCCTTTTGAGCGGCAGGATCAGTTTGAGCGGCAGGATCAGTCGCTGGCCAGGGGGTTGGCGGGCATTCTGCGCATCAGCCCACCGGCCAGCTGGTCAAGCAGCTCACGCTCAGCTGGCTCCAGGAGCCAGCGGCCGGCGGCGGCGGCGGCCTCGGCCTGGGCGGGGCTGCGCAGTCCGGGAATCGGCATGGCACCGTGGGAACGGCACCAGTTGAGCGCCACGGCCGCCGCCGGCGCGGCGCGGCGCTGAGCCATCACCGCCATCGCCTCGCGCAACGGAGCCAGCTGGGGCGCCAAGCGGCGAAACAGTGCCCCCCTGGCTCCTGCTGGGGCCGGTGCCTCGTGGCTGGCCGCCAGCAACCCGAGGGCCAGCGGGCTGTAGGCGATCAGCTCGATGCCCAGCTCCCGGCACACCTCGGCCACGCCGCCAGGTTCGATCGGGGCAGGCGAGAGCAGTGAGAGCTGCACCTGAACGCTTGCGAGCCGCACGCCACGGGCCGCCAGGCGCCGATGCATCTGGCGCAACCGCCGCGGGCCCACGTTGGACACCCCCAGCTCCGCCACCTCAGCCTGGGTCACCAGATCGGCCAGGCCCTCCAGCAGCGGCCCCTCCTGCCAGGCGGCATAGCGGGCCGTGCTCCAGTGCAGCTGGACCCGGTCGAGCTTCCCCTGCAGGCGTCGACGGGAGGCGGCAAACGCCCGCCGGAAGCCGCCGCGGCCCAACCGCCACGGGAAGGGGGCCAGCTTGGTGGCCACCAGGAGGCGTTCGCTCTGCTGCGGCGGCAGCGCCGCGCAGAAACGACCCAGCAACTGCTCACTGCGGCCGTTCAGGCGCCCCGTGCCATAGGAGTCAGCCGTGTCGAACCAGTGCAGACCCAGCTCAACCGCCCGCTGGAACGTGGCCTGCAGGGTGGCGTCCTGGCTGGGGTCATAGCCCCAGAGCAGCTGATTGCCCCAGGCCCAGGTGCCCACGCCGATGCCGGGGGCGACGGGCAGGGACGGGGAGGAATGCGCCATGGTGTGGAGATGAGCCCGGGGTGAAAGAGTCGAAGATGAGCGCGCTGCCAACGCCCGAGTCCTCCAGCCAGCCTGCCGAACTGCCGTGTTCCAGTTCCTCTCCGCCAGCGGCCGGCGCCGAGCCGGTGCTCTGCAACCACTGTGGCCGCACCGCCAGCAATGGCATCAGCTGCCAGGGGTTCTGCGTGGCGGATTCCGGCTACTGAGGTCTGTGCGGCCACTGAGCCCTGGTGGGGCAGCCAGGGCGCCCTGGCTGGGCGGGGCGACGGGCCTGCTGCTGGCGACAGCCGCTCTGGCGGGACTCCTGGCTGGGCGCCTGACGGCCCGGGCCGAGGGCTTCGGACGCTGGGCCAGCCCCACGCGCCAGTGCGATCTGCAGATCAACCGACGCGAGCAGAATTGCCAGGCACTGCGCCTGGATCAGAACCTGGCCGGACTGCTCACGGTGCGGTTTCTGGTGGAGGCTGATGGGTCCCGGACCATGGCCGAGGAGCTGCTGTTCGTGGGCCAGCTCCAGGCCGGGCAGCCCGCGATGCGCTGCTCCGTGGATGGCCAGTGCGAGCCGCAATGGCCCACGCGGCTGCTGGTGAGCACGGTGGCGGACAGCCGCTACGACGACAGGGGATTGATCATGGGGCTGCCCCAGACCCATCTGGTGCAGGGCAGTTGCGTGCTGGAGCGCGACCGGGTGCTCTGTGATGCCAGCAGCCGGGAGGGAGGTTCGTGGATCGCCGAGGCAGCCCCCTAGGGCCTGCCGCCCGGCAATTCAAGAAGAGGCGGCACCCAGATTCGAACTGGGGGTAAAGGATTTGCAATCCTCTGCCTTACCACTTGGCCATGCCGCCGACCGGGGAGCAAACTCCCGTGAGCGGATCGTATCAGCCATGGCATGCCCCTCCCGCTGCTGGTTCTGAGCAACGGCCACGGAGAGGATCTGATCGCCCTGCGGGTGGTGCAGGCCCTGCGGCAGCGTCGGCCCGAGCGTGCCGTGCTGGTGCTGCCCCTGGTGGGCGAGGGGCGGGCCTTCGCCGCGGCGGCCGCAGCGGGCCAGCTGCAGCTGGTGGGGCCCCGCAGCCCCCTGCCCAGCGGCGGCTTCTCCAACCAGAGCCTGGGGGGCCTGGGCCAGGACCTGCTCGCCGGGCTGGCCCAGCTCAGCTGGCACCAGTGGCGCTGGGTGCGGGCCTGGGGCCGCAGCGGTGCGCCGCTGCTGGCGGTGGGGGATCTGCTGCCCCTGCTGCTGGCCTGGGCCAGTGGCGCTGCCTACGGCTTCATCGGCACCCCGAAGAGTGATTTCACCTGGGCCTCGGCGCCCCCCACCGGCTGGGGCGCCAGCCCCCTGGCCGACCGCTACCACGCCTGCAAGGGAAGCGAATGGGATCCCTGGGAATGGGCCCTGATGGGCCATCGGCGCTGCCGGATCGTGGCCGTGCGCGACCGCTTCACGGCCCGGGGCCTGCGGCGGCATGGGATTGCCGCCCTGGCACCGGGCAACCCGATGCTGGATGGACTGGAGCCGCAGCCATCGCCGCCGGCCTGGTTGAGCCGGCGCCAGCGTCTGCTGCTGCTGCCGGGCAGCCGGGAGCCGGAATCACGGCGCAATGCCGCCAGGCTGCTGGGGGTGCTGGAGGCCTGGGAGCCCGCCTGCCCCACGACGCTGCTGCTGGCGAGTGCGGCCAGGCCCGATCCGCATGAATGGGATCAGCTGCTGCGCCGTCATGGCCTGCAGGAGGGCGTGCTGACACCGGAGCTGGAGGCCTGTGGCGCCATTGCCACCTGGCACAGGGGTGAGCTGCAGGTGCTGCTGGGTCCAGAGCGCTTTCAGCAGTGGGCCGGCTGGGCCGAGGTGGGCCTGGCCACGGCCGGCACCGCCACCGAGCAGCTCGCCGGGCTTGGGGTGCCGGTGTTGTCCCTGCCGGGCCCGGGTCCCCAGTTCAAGGCGGGCTTCGCACGGCGCCAGAGCCGGCTGCTGGGTGGCGCCGTTCAGCCTTGCCACACCCCCCGGGAGCTGGCGGAGCGGCTCAGAACGCTCCTGGCCAGCCCGGCCCTGCGGCAGACCCTGGGCCGGATCGGGCGACGGCGCATGGGAACGGCCGGGGGGAGCCAGCGGCTGGCCGTGCTGCTGGAGCAGCGACTCCTGGCCTGATCCTGACGCCCCGCTGCTGAGGCAGAGGGAATCCGCCCAGGGGCAGCGGAGGAGGGACTGGGATACTGGGGGATCACCCACCCACGGCGGGCAACTCCATGGCAGGCATCCCTGATCGGGCCTACAACGCGGCCTGCGCCAGGCTGGCCAGCGCCATGGGCGTGAGCCTGGGGGCCGCCCGGCGCCGGGTGGAGATGAAGGCCGCCGCCGGGGCCATCCGCGACACCGCCGGCAAGCAGGCCCTGGCCGAAGAGCTGCTCAGCGAGGCCACCGCCAGCAGCGCCGACAACCACGCCCGGCTCTCCTCCCTGCTGGAGGCGGTAGGCCGCGACGAACACTTCATGCTCGAAGACTGAACGCCCCCGGGGCCCAGTCGCTCAGCGCTGGCCTCCGCTGGAATGCTCGAACAGCAGGTGGAACCGCTGACGATCCAGGTCGGAGAACACCGGCAGACACTGGAAGCAGCGCTCAGCCAGGGCCCAGCGCTCCTCGCGCCGCAGCATCAGCTCCAGCCGGTCGCGGGCGGCCAGCAGGTAGCGCACATCGCCGGCGGCGTAGGCCAGCTGGGCCTCGCTGAGGTCCTCCACCTGGCCCCAGTCGGAGCTCTGGGCCCGCTTGTCGAGCTCCACCCCCACCAGCTCCTGCACCACATCCTTGAGCCCATGCCGGGGGCTGTAGGTGCGGGCCAGGCGGCTGGCGATCTTGGTGCAGAAGATCGGCGCCACGGCGATGCCGAGGTTCTCCGCCAGGGCCGCCACATCGAAGCGGGCGAAGTGGAACACCTTCTCGGTGGCGCTGCTCTCCATCAGAGCCTGCAGCCGTGGCGCCGAGCTCTGACCCCGGGCCAGCCGGATGCAGCACACATTGTCGTCGTCGTCGCAGATCTGCACCAGGCAGAGCCTGTCGCGGCCGTGGATCAGGCCCATGGCCTCGGTGTCCACCGCCAGGGCACGGGCGCCGGCGTAGAGCTCCGCCCAGGTGGCATCGAGATCACCGTCGAAGACGGCGAAGCGCGCCGGGGCGGGGAGGTTGCTGGTGGGAGCTGCGGTCATGGAGGGGCAGGCAAGCGGCTGGGGATCAGGCCCCATGTTGGACGGGCACAGCGGGACTTCCCGGCCCCGGGCCCGCGCCAGCAGAATGGGTCGGGATTTCGGCAGACCATGCTCTCCTCTGGCTCCACCCTGGTGCTCACCCTGTTGATGGCGGTGGGGCTGGTGTTCTTCCTGCGCGCCGCCAGCAAAGACCGCACCACCACCGTGGAGGTGCGCTCCTCCAAGCCGCCGCTGGAGGTGCTCGACAGCCTCAGCGCCTGGCTGCTGCAACGGGGCTGGATGGCGGAGGCCAGCGACCCCGAACAGCGCTCCCTGCGCTTTCGCGGCCAGGTGCGCTCCAGCGTTCCGCTGGCGCTGCTGCTGTCGCTGCTGGGCGGCGTGGGGGCAGGAGCCCTGGGCCTGGTGATCCGCCAGGTGCAGCCGGGCCTGCTGTGGTGGCCGCTGCTGCTCGTTCTGGTCGGCCCCTTGGCCGGGGTGGTGTATCGGCGCCGCGCCGAGCGGCCTGAAACCGTGGAACTGCGGCTGATCAGCCATGACCAGGCCACCGGCAGTGCCCTGCGCCTGCGGGCCCATCGCGATGAGCTGATCGCCCTGGAACTGGAGCTGGGCCCCAAGCTGGGCCTGTTCAGTGATGGCAACCTGCTGAGCTCGCCGATCTGAACCGCCCTGCTGTGCGCCTGTCGCCTTGATCGCCATGGCCTTCTCCGCCACCGCCCGCCCGCTGCTGCTGCTGGGGCTCACCGCGATCCTGCTGGCCCCCGGCGCCACGGCGCGGGCCCCCCAGGCCTACGCCCCCGACCCCCTCACCGGCCCGCGTAGCCGGCTCGGCCCCGACCGCGACTGGGTGGGCCTGCGCCCCCTGGGCGCTGAGACCGAGATCCTGGTGCTGGCCGGCCATGCCGACTCCCAGGGCATCGCCGGCGCCGGCACGCCCGGCGAGGCGGTGGCGCTCCGCGGCGCCAGGCCGATGCAGCCGGGCCTCAGAGATGAGCTGCACTGGAACCTGCTCACGGCGCGGGCCGTGGTGGCCCTGGGCCGGCAGCGGGGCCTGAACCTGCGCTTCTACGACCCGCCAGCGCGCACGATTGCCGACGCCGACGACCCACGCACCAACTGGAGTGTGGGCAAAGCGCATGCCGCAGCCGGCGGCTACGCCCTGGAAATCCACTACGACGCCTACGGCCCCGACGGGGTGGGCTCGGGCCTGATTCCACCGCTGCACCGCCACCCGAGCCGCCTCGACGAGAGCCTGGCCCTGGCCTTCGGCTCCTACCCGCTGCTCTACCGCAACGGCCTGGGCGCCCCCCGCCGTGGCATCGCCATCCTGGAGATCGGCAAACTGGAGGGGGTGCTGGAGGCGGCCCTGCGCGACCCCGGCCGCCGCGACGCCACCCTCACGGCCATTGCGCTACGGGTGGTGGAGGCGCTTGAACGTGGGCTGAACCTCCAGACCCCGAGCCCCATCGGTGAGCTGCCCGTGGGCGTGGCGCCGGAGCGGCGAGCACGTCCCTGAAACGCACGCACCTGAGGCCAGCTCGCGCCTAGGGCAGGGGGCCGCTGTCCTCAGCCCAGCGCCTGATGCGGGGCGCAGCGCTGCTCCAGGGAGGAGTCGTCCAACCAGTTCTGGGGGCGGGTGAACACCTCGGTGAGCAGGGCCTCGCGGCTGCCGGGCTCGGCGCTGTAGCCGTACTCCCAGCGCACCAGGGGGGGCAGGGACATCAGGATCGACTCGGTGCGGCCATTGGTCTGCAGACCGAAGATCGTGCCCCGGTCGAAGACGAGGTTGAACTCCACGTAACGGCCGCGGCGATAGAGCTGGAACTGCCGTTCCCGATCGCCGTAGTCAGTGGCCTGCCTGCGCTCCACGATCGGCACGTAACTGGGCAGGAAGGCCTGGCCGCAGGCCGTGGCCAGGGCGAAGAGCTGCTCCCAGCTCTGGCTGATCGCCCCCTGGCGCAGGCTGGCCGCGGCGGCGGCCCCATCGGGATTCTGGCCCTTGTAGAGCACGCCGCCGGGGTCCTGGTAGTCATAGAAGATGCCGCCGATGCCGCGGCTTTCCTGGCGGTGCTTCAGGTGGAAGTACTCGTCGCACCAGGGCTTGAACACCTGGTAATAGGCAGGGTTGACGCCGTCGCAGGCCTCCTTGAGAGTGCGGTGGAAATGGCGGGCATCCTCAAGGAAGGGGTAGTAGGGCGTTAGGTCGGCGCCACCGCCGAACCACCACACCGGGCCCGCCTCGAAGTAGCGGTAGTTGAGGTGAACCGTGGGGATGTAGGGGTTGCGGGGGTGCAGCACCATCGAGGTGCCCGTGGCAAACCAGGGGTGGCCCTTCGCCTCGGGGCGTTGACTCAGGATCGAGGGTGGCAGTTCAGAGCCCTGCACCTCGGAGAAATTCACGCCGCCCTGCTCGAAGACGCGGCCCTCCTTCATCACGCGGGAGCGCCCCCCGCCGCCCTCGGGCCGCTCCCAGCTCTCCTCAGCGAAGCGACCCTCGCCATCGAGCTGCTCCAGACCGGCGCAGATCGAGTCCTGCAGACCCCGGAGGAGGGTGCGGGCTCGCTGGCGGGAGTCAGCGGGAGGCGACTCCAGCACCAGGGTGGCGGCGTCACCGCCGTCGGGGCTGGGCATCACCTTGGCCTTCTCCATCACACCGTGCCCCAGGGGCCTGAAACCCCTTCACCCTTTCAGGCCGCAGGGCCGCCCATCAAGCCTTCGAGAGGCACTGTCACGGCGCAAGACCCTTGGCCTCGACAGGTGCCTTCTAGGATCAACGCCCTGTGCATGCGGATCGGATGGCCACTGTCGAGCAGGCTCGTGCCGCCCTCAGCCGCCTCACCGATGCCGGCAGTGGCCGGCCCATGCTTGAGCTGGGCTGGGTTCAGGACCCACGCCTGCAGGGTGAACGGGCGGTGATCCGTCTGGCGTTGCCCAGCTTTGCCCAGAGCCAGCGCGACCGCATTGCCAGCGAGGCCCGCGAGGCCCTGCTCAACCTCGAGGGCGTGCGCGACGTTCAGATCGAACTCGCCCAGCCCGAGGCGGCAGGCGCTGCCGCGGCCCCCTCCGGTGCACCGATCGGCGCCGCTGGCCACGGCCCCAGCAGCGCCCCCGGCCAGCCTCCCCAGCGCCAGGAGATCCCGGGGGTCGGACAGGTGATCGCCGTGAGCAGCGGCAAGGGCGGCGTGGGCAAGAGCACCGTGGCGGTGAACCTCGCCTGCGCCCTGGCCCAGCAGGGCCTGCGGGTGGGCTTGCTCGATGCCGACATCTACGGCCCCAACGCGCCCACCATGCTGGGAGTGGCCGGCCGCACCCCGGAAGTGAGTGGTGAGGGGGCGGCTCAGGTGCTGCGGCCGATGCAGAGCTGTGGCATCGCCATGGTGTCGATGGGTCTGCTGATCGATGCCAACCAGCCGGTGATCTGGCGGGGTCCGATGCTCAACGGCATCATCCGCCAGTTCCTCTATCAAGTGGATTGGGGTGAACGGGATGTGGTGGTGGTGGATCTGCCGCCAGGCACCGGCGACGCCCAGCTCACCCTCGCCCAGGCGGTGCCGATGGCCGGTGTGATCGTGGTCACCACGCCCCAGGAGGTGTCGCTGGCCGATGCCCGCCGCGGCCTGGCGATGTTCCAGCAGATGGGCATTCCCGTGCTGGGCGTGGTGGAGAACATGAGTGGCTTCATCCCCCCCGATGCACCCGAGAAGCTTTATCCGATCTTCGGCAGTGGTGGCGGCGCCAGGCTGGCCAAGGAAACCGGAGTTCCCCTGCTGGCAGAACTGCCGCTGGAGATGCCGGTACGGGAAGCGGGCGATGGCGGTCGTCCCGTGGTGCTCACGGCACCCCACTCCGCCACGGCTCGCGGCTTCACAGCCCTGGCCGAGCGGGTGACGGCCCTGGCGGCCGTTCCCCTCTGATCGCTGGGGATGCTCAGCCTCAACCGCCGCAGTCGCGGCCTGTTTTCAGGAGGCGATTCAGCCAGAAGGCGGCCCCTGGCCGATCTGGACTGGCTGCTCTGGGGCATTCCGATGGCGATGGTGCTGCTGGCCGGCGTGCTGATCGCCAGCACCCAGCGCCAGGCGAACTACGCCGACTGGTATCAGCACTGGGTCACCGGCGTGGTGGGGCTGGGGGTGGCGCTGCTGCTGGCTCGCATTCCCGTGGAGCGGCTGGTGGCGTTGAAGTGGCCGATCTACGGGGCGATGGTGGCCAGCCTGGTGGCCGTGCGGCTGGTGGGAGTGAGCGCCCTGGGAGCCCAGAGCTGGATCAACATCGGCGGCTTTTACGTGCAGCCCTCAGAGTTCGCCAAGCTCGGGGCGATCCTGCTGCTGGCCGAGGTGCTGGCCCGCCACCCGGTGGAGCGGCCCGTGGACCTGCTGCGCCCGGTGGGCCTGATCGGGCTGCCCTGGCTGCTGGTGTTCGTGCAGCCCGACCTGGGCACCTCCCTGGTGTTCGGCGCCGTGCTGCTGGTGATGCTGTTCTGGGCCGGCATGCCCGCCGCCTGGCTGGTGCTGCTGCTCTCGCCCCTGGTGAGCGCGATTGCCGCCGGCACCCTGCCCTGGCTGTTGCTGGGCTGGATTCCGCTGATGGGCTGGCTCGCCTGGACCAGCCTGCCCTGGAAGCGGGTGATGCTGACCGTGGCCGTGGCGGTGCAGAGCGCTTTCGCCGTGCTCACCCCCTGGCTGTGGGCCCACGGGCTGCGGCCGCACCAGCGGGATCGCCTCACCCTCTTCCTCGACCCCGGCCAGGATCCCCTCGGCGGCGGCTACCACCTGCTGCAGAGCACGGTGGGCATCGGCAGCGGCCAGCTCTGGGGCACCGGTCTGATGCAGGGGGCCCTCACCAAGCTGCGCTTCATCCCCGAGCAGCACACCGATTTCATCTTCAGCGCCCTGGGCGAGGAAACCGGTTTCCTGGGGTCGGTGCTGGTGGTGCTCGGCTTTGTGCTGCTGATGTGGCGCCTGCTGCAGATCGCCGGCCGGGCCCGCAGCGATGTCGAATCGCTGGTGGTGGTGGGCATTGGCGCCATGCTGATGTTCCAGGTGGTGGTGAACATCAACATGACGATCGGCCTCGGGCCCATCACGGGCATTCCCCTGCCCTTCCTCAGCTATGGCCGTTCGGCCATGCTGATGAACTTCATGGCCCTCGGGCTGTGCGCGTCGGTGGCGCGGCGGGGCCGAAGCTCGCCGAGCCGCCGCTAAGGAGAACCCAACCTTGGTGAGCCTGCTCAAGCTGCGGCACTGCCTCACCGCGGGGGTCCCTCCCGGCACCAGCACGGACGACGCCGCCCGGCGCCAGTGGTGGGCGGCCCTGGCCACCCTGCAGGAGGATTTTCTGCTGCCCCTGGGGGAGGTGTCCGGGCTGTGGCTGGCCGCACCCCTCCCGGCCCTCTATGAGCCCGCCCTGCTGCAACGGCTCCAGGGGTGGGTGTGGAGTCCGGCAGCGATCGGCACCCTGCTGCCCCCCGCTCCGCCCCGGTTGCTGCAGTCCGCCACGGGCCAGAGCCGCGGTGCCGTGCCGGGCAGCGGCTACCACCGGCTGCTGCTGGAGGAAGGCGACGGCGACGACCCTCTGCTGGTGATCGTGACACCGCAACTCCAGGTGGCCCTGTGTCTGGATGGGCCGGCCGAGGGCCGCCGGCTGGTGGTGCGTTTCGACCCTGAGGTGCTCTCGGAGGCCCTCTCGCTGATGCATCAGCGGCTGGAGCTGAGCGATCCTGCCGCCGCCCTGGAGCTGCGTACAGCCGTGCAGCAACTGGGCCCACTGCACAGCGAACCCTCCCTGGGGCTCCGTTTCTGGCCCCTGCTGGCCAACCGTCTGGCCAGGATCGCCCCCAGCCTGACCCTGCAGCCCCTGGCCGCGGCCGCCGGCGGCAAGCCCTCCCAGGCCGAGGCCACAGCCAGCTCTGCCGCCCAGATCAGCGAGCTGGCCCTGCTCGAAGCCCTCACCCACGAGGTGCGCACCCCCCTGGCCACCATTCGCACCCTGATCCGCTCCCTGCTGCGCCGCAGCGACCTGCCAGCCGTGGTGCGCCAGCGCCTGGAGCACATCGATGGCGAGTGCAGTGAGCAGATCGACCGCTTCGGCCTGATCTTTCTGGCGGCTGAGCTGCAGCGCCCCCTCGGCCAGGGACAGGCCCAAGCCGATCTGCCCCTGGCCCGCACCGACCTCAGCGAGCTGCTGGGCCAGCTCGAAGGGCTCTGGCAGCGCCAGCTGGCGCGGCGTCAGCTGACGCTGGACCTCCAGATCACCCCTGACCTGCCCCAGGTGCTCAGCGATCCGGCGCGGCTGGAAACCATGCTGGGCGGCCTGATTGACCGTTTCAGCCGCAGCCTGCCGGCCGGCACCCGGGTACGCCTGGTCCTGCAGCCGGCCGGGGCACGGCTGAAACTGCAGCTGAGCAGCGCCGGGCCAGTGCCGGTTCCCGGCGAACCGTCCCCCCGGGGACGGGAGCTGGTGGGGCCGGTGCTGAGCTGGGATCCGAGCACCGGCAGCCTGCAGCTCAGTCGCCAGGCCACCCAGCAACTGTTCGAGCGGCTGGGGGGGCGGCTCACCGAGCGCAGCGGCAGTGGGCTCACCGTGTTCTTTCCGGTGTACGTGCCGGCCGCCTGAGCGGATGGCACCACCGGTCGGGCAGGGTTTTGTTGACGGGTGTGAAGACTGGCGCAGCGCCGGCCGGAGGGCCAAAACCACGGTGCTAGTTTCCGCCTGAAACAGTCTGCCGACACCTGAACGCGTCATGACAGCAACGGCACTGAGCGGTCAACTCCCCAAGTACATCGGCAGCACCGGCGGGCTGCTCAACTCCGCCGAAACTGAAGAGAAGTACGCCATCACCTGGACCAGTTCCAAGGCCCAGGTCTTTGAGCTGCCCACCGGCGGCGCTGCCGAGATGAATGAGGGCGAAAACGTCATGTATTTCGCCCGCAAGGAGCAGTGCCTGGCCCTGGGCACCCAGCTGCGCACCAAGTTCAAGCCCCGCATCGAGGACTACAAGATCTACCGGATCTTCCCCGGCGGAGACACCGAGTATCTGCATCCCAAGGATGGCGTGTTCCCCGAGAAGGTGAACGAGGGCCGTCAGATGGTGGGTCACAACCCCCGCTCCATCGGCGCCAACACCAATCCCGCCAACCTCAAGTTCACCGGCAAGAACACCTTCGACGCCTGAGCTGAGCGTCTCGGCCAGGGTCTGGCCGTTGGTCTTGAACACTTAGAAAGGCGGGGCCCGGCGCCCCGTTTTTTTTGCCTGCCGGTTCCTCGATGACCCCCTCCGATCGCCTGGACCCCACCTTTCTGGCCCAGGTGGCTGCCGGGCTCAGCTTCATCCCCATCTGGAAGCGCTGGCCGGCAGACCTGGAGACGCCTCTGACCACCTGGCTCAAGGTGGGTGCCGGCAGCAGCCACGGGGTGCTGCTGGAGTCGGTCGAGGGGGGAGAGCGGATCGGCCGCTGGAGCTTCGTGGTGAGTGAGCCGCTCTGGACCCTCACCAGCCGCGGAGCCAGCAGTCAGCGCCAATGGCGGGACGGCCGCACCGAGCAGCTGAGCGGCAACCCGTTTGAGCTGTTGCAGGACTGTCTGCGTCCCCTGAGCAGCGCCCCGGTGCCAGGCCTGCCGCCGGCGGGCCATCTGTTCGGCTTCTGGGGTTACGAGCTGATCCAGTGGATCGAACCCAGCGTGCCCGTGCACCCCGCCGATCCCGAGGGGCCTCCGGATGGTTGCTGGATGCTCGCCGACAGCCTGCTCGTGTTCGACCAGGTGAAGCGCCAGATCACGGCGGTGGCCTACGCCGACCTGAGCCGGGGCGGCGATCCGGTTGAGGCCCACGCCGCCGCCACAGCGCGGATCACGGCTCTGGAGCAGCAGATGCAGGAGCCCCTGCCCGCCGGGGTGGTGCCACTGCAGTGGCATGAACGCAGCGGCACCGATCTGCCCACCCGCAGCAACCGCAGCCAGGCCGATTTCGAGGCGGCCGTGGTGCGCTCCCGGGAGCACATCGCCGCAGGGGATGTGTTTCAGCTGGTGTTGAGCCAGCGGCTCGAAACCACGATCGAGCGGGATCCCTTTGAGCTCTACCGCAGCCTGCGGATGGTGAATCCATCGCCCTACATGGCCTTCTTCAACTTCGGTGGCTGGTATCTGATCGGCTCCAGCCCCGAGGTGATGGTGAAGGCCGATCCGGTGGAGGGCGGAGGGATCCGGGCCTCCCTGCGCCCGATCGCCGGTACCCGGCCCCGGGGCACCGATGAAGCGGGCGACCAGGCCCTGGAGGCCGAGCTGCTGGCCGATCCCAAGGAGCGGGCCGAGCACGTGATGCTGGTGGATCTGGGCCGCAATGACCTCGGCCGCGTCTGCCGCCCCGGCAGCGTTTCCGTGACTGATCTGATGGTGATCGAGCGCTACTCCCATGTGATGCACATCGTCAGCCAGGTGGAAGGATGGCTGGGCGACGGGCACAGCGTCTGGGATCTGCTGATGGCGGCCTTCCCGGCAGGTACGGTCAGCGGCGCTCCCAAGATCCGGGCCATGCAGCTGATCCATGCCCTCGAACCCGATGCCAGGGGTCCCTACTCAGGGGTGTACGGCGCCGTGGACCTCGGGGGAGCCCTCAACACCGCCATCACCATCCGCACGATGGTGGTGCAGCCGGGCCCGAACGGCAGCTGGCGGGTGCAGGTGCAGGCCGGCGCCGGCCTGGTGGCCGACTCCAGGCCCGAGGCGGAATTCCAGGAAACCCTCAACAAGGCCCGGGGCATGCTCAAGGCCCTGGCCTGCCTGGCGTGAGCCACCCCGCCGCCCCAGCCATGACGCCAGCGCTGATGCTCAAGGGCTTCGAGGTGGAGCTCTACACCGGCAGGCCAGACGGCACGGTGGTGGGCTGTTCGTCTGAGGTGGCCGCGGCCCTGGAGGGGTTTGTCACCGAGCCCGACCGACGCAATCTCGAATACGTCACCGCCCCGGAGGCCGACTACGACCGGCAGCTGGCCCTGCTGCTGGAACCGCGGCTGCGCCTGCGCCGCTGGCTGCAGCTGCGCGGGCTGACGCTCCTGCCAGGCAGCACCCTGAGCCTGGGGAACAGCCGGCGCTTCGAGCGCTCCGACCCCGACAACCCCTACCACCACTACATCGAGCGCACCTACGGCACCCGGGTGGTGACCGCCAGTGTGCACATCAACCTGGGCCTCACGGCCATGCAGCCGCTGTTTGCCGGCCTGAGGCTGCTGCGCTGTGAGGCCGCCCTGCTGCTCGCCCTCAGCGCCAGCTCCCCCTTCCTCGACGGTGCCGCCACCGGCGCCCATTCCCAGCGCTGGCTGCAGTTCCCCCTCACGCCGGAGCGGGTGCCCCTGTTCCGCGACCACGAGCACTACATCGCCTGGATGGAGCAGCAGCTCCAGGCCGGCACGATGCAGAACGTGCGGCATCTGTGGACCTCCGTGCGGCCCAATGGCGACGATCGCCCCTACGACCTCAATCGCCTCGAGATCCGCATCTGCGATCTGGTGAGCGACCCAGAGGTGCTGCTGGCGATCACGGCCCTGGCGGAGCTGCGGCTATGGCAGGTGCAACGGGATCCCCAGACCTGCGACCCATTCCGTGCCAGCAGCCTCGATCCCGAGGAGCTGGCGCTGCTCGCCGATGCCAACGACCAGGCCGCAGCCCGCTCCAGCCTTGACGCCCCCCTGCGCCACTGGCGCGACGGCAGCCCGATTGAAGCCCGGGCCTGGATCCGGCAGATCCTGGAAGAGCTGGCGCCCCTGGCCCGGGAGCTGGGGCTGGACGCTCGGCTCACCCCGCTCGCCGGGCTGCTGCGCCACGGCAATCAGGCCATGGACTGGCTGCAGCGTCAGCAGAGCGGCACGTCGATCCGTGCGATTCTGAGCGGAGAGATCAGCGCCATGGCGGTGCAGGAGCAGCACCTGGCCGCCACGATGGGCACAGACCCTGTCCTGGGTCGTTTGGGATGATCACGAGCACACGTCACGACACTCCAGCCTTCATGCGGCAGTTGGTGCCCCCTGTCGCCGAACCCTCGCCCCGGGCGACCCGCCTGCTGGGTGAGCGGCTTGAGCTCGTCGAAGACCTCTGGCAGACCGTGCTGCGCAGCGAGTGTCCGCCCCACCACGCCGAACGCCTGCTGCGACTGAAGCGGCTGAGTGATCCCCTGGAGGACGACGGCTCCACCACGGCCGAAGGCGACGCCGCCGGCATGGACACCAGCACGGCCATCGTGCGACTGATCCGGGAGATGGATCTGGCCGAGGCCATTGCCGCCGCCCGGGCCTTCTCCCTCTATTTCCAGCTCGTCAATATCCTCGAGCAGCACATCGAGGAAGACACCTACCTCGACAGCCTCAAATCCCTGCCGGAAACGCTCTCCAGCGATCCCTTCCTGCCGCCCCTGGCCAGCCAGACCGAGCCCGCCACCTTCCGCCAGCTGTTCGAGCGCCTGCGCAACCTCAACGTGCCGCCGGCCCAGATCGAAAACCTGCTGCGCAACCTGGATCTGCGGCTGGTGTTCACGGCCCACCCCACCGAGATCGTGCGCCACACGGTGCGGCACAAGCAACGGCGGGTGGCCACCCTGATCCAGAAGCTCCAGCAGGAGAGCGACCTCAACCGGGTTGAGCGCCAGAGCCTGCGCTTGCAGCTGGAGGAGGAAATCCGCCTGTGGTGGCGCACCGATGAGCTGCACCAGTTCAAGCCCACGGTGCTGGATGAAGTCGACTATGCCCTCCATTTCTTCCAGGAGGTGCTGTTCGAGGCGATGCCGTTGCTGCGGGTGCGGATCGCGGGCGCTCTGACCGACAGCTACCCCGATGTGGAGCCCCCTCGGGACTCCTTCTGCACCTTCGGCTCCTGGGTGGGATCCGACCGCGACGGCAACCCCTCGGTGACCCCCGACATCACCTGGCGCACCGCCTGTTTTCAGCGCCAGCTGATGCTGGAGCGCTACGTGAAAGCGGTGGGGGAACTGCGCGATCAGCTCAGCATCTCGATGCAGTGGAGCCAGGTGAGCCCGGCGCTGCTGGAGTCGCTGGAGATGGACCGGCTGCGCTTTCCCGACATCTATGAGGAGCGCGCCGCCCGCTACCGGCTCGAGCCCTACCGCCTCAAGCTCAGCTATGTGCTGGAGCGGCTGCACCTCACCCAGGAGCGCAACCAGCTGCTGGCGGACACCGGCTGGGAATCACCCTGCGACGGCCTGCCCTCCGTGCCCGGCATCGGCGGCAACCTGGCCGTGGGGCCGGGCCTGCAGGACCTCCACTACGCCTCGGTGGACGACTTCCGCACCGATCTGGAGCTGGTGCTGCAGAGCCTGGAGGGCACCGGCCTGAGCTGCGAATCGCTGCAGCACCTGATCAGCCAGGTGCAGATTTTCGCCTTTTGCCTGGCCAGCCTGGACGTGCGCCAGGAGAGCACGCGCCACAGCGACGCCCTCGACGAGCTCAGCCGCTACCTGCAGCTGCCCACGCCCTACGGCGAGATGGAGGAGGAGCAGCGGGTGGCCTGGCTGCTGGCTGAGCTGCAGACCCGCCGCCCCCTGTTCCCCCCCGCGGCCAGCTGGAGCGCCGCCACCACCGAGACCTTCGCCGTGCTGCGGATGCTGCAGCGGCTGCAACAGGAGTTCGGCTGCCGCATCTGCGGCACCTACGTGATCTCCATGAGTCACACGGTGTCCGACCTGCTGGAGGTGCTGGTGCTCGCCAAGGAGGCCGGGCTGGTGGACCCGGTGGCCCAGACCACCAGCCTGCTGGTGGTGCCCCTGTTCGAGACGGTGGAAGACCTGCAGCGCGCCCCGGCCGTGATGGGCCAGCTGTTCAGCCAGCCCTTCTACCGCCGGCTGCTCAGCTCCAGCGAGGGGAGCCAACCCCTGCAGGAGGTGATGCTCGGCTACTCCGACAGCAACAAGGATTCCGGCTTCCTCTCCAGCAACTGGGAGATCCACAAGGCCCAGATCGCCCTGCAGCAGCTCGCCACCCAGCACGATGTGGCGCTGCGCATCTTCCACGGCCGTGGCGGCTCCGTGAGCCGGGGCGGCGGGCCGGCCTACCAGGCGGTGCTGGCCCAGCCCAGTGGCACCCTCAGCGGCCGCATCAAGATCACCGAGCAGGGCGAGGTGCTCGCCTCCAAATACTCCCTGCCGGAGCTGGCCCTCTACAACCTCGAAACCCTCACCACTGCGGTGCTGCAGAACAGCCTGGTGAGCACGCCGGTGGACAACACGCCTAGCTGGAATGAGCTGATGGGCCGCCTGGCCGCCCGCTCCCGCGACTTCTACCGGGCCCTGGTCCATGACAACCCCGATCTGGTGGCGTTCTTCCAGCAGTGCACCCCCATCGAGGAGATCAGCAAGCTGCAGATTTCGAGCCGGCCGGCGCGGCGCAAGAGCGGCGCCAAAGACCTCTCGAGCCTGCGGGCCATTCCCTGGGTGTTCGGCTGGACCCAGAGCCGCTTCCTGCTCCCCAGTTGGTTCGGGGTGGGGGCTGCCCTGCGCGAGGAGCTCGATCAGGACCCGGAGCAGATCGAGCTGCTGCGCCTGCTCTACCAGCGCTGGCCCTTCTTTCGGATGTTGATCTCCAAGGTGGAGATGACCCTCTCGAAGGTCGACATCGACCTGGCCCATCACTACGTGCAGGCCCTGGGACGACCCGAGCGGCGGGAGGCCTTCGAGCAGATCTTCCAGACCATCGCCGCCGAGTTCGACCTCACCCGCGACCTGGTGCTGGCCATCACCGGTCACCAGCGCCTCCTCGATGGCGATCCCGCCCTGCAGCTCTCGGTGGACCTGCGCAACCGCACGATCGTGCCCCTCGGTTTCCTGCAGGTGGCCCTGCTGAGGCGGCTGCGCGACCAGAACCGGCAACCTCCGATGCGCGAAGCTACCGGCAGCGGTTCCGACGGCCGCACCTACAGCCGCAGTGAACTGCTGCGCGGCGCCCTGCTCACCATCAATGGCATCGCCGCCGGCATGCGCAACACCGGCTGACCCCCCTGCACGCGTTCCCCCTGGGCTCCCTGTTGATCCCCTTCCGTCCCCAGACCCCTCCCCCCCGGTTGGGGGAGGGCTATGCCCTGGTGGCCAATCCGTGGCCAGCCGCTGAGCTGCTCAACAGTCTGCTGGTGGCCTCGGGTGAGGCGGCGCGGTCGGCCGAGCGCTGGCAGCGGGTGCTGGAACGGAGCCTGTGGCACCTGGGTGTCACCGACCCGAGTGGCAGCCTGGTGGGCTTCGTGCGGGTCACCAGTGACCTGGCCCTCAATGCCAACCTCTGGGACCTGTGCTGCGCCCCTGCCGATCCCGAGCGCGACAGGGTGCTGCGGGCGCTGGTGCAGGCCTCCCTGGGCCGGCTGCGGCGGGAGCTCTCAGGCTGCAGCGTGTCGCTGTCGGCGCCACCTGAGGCCATCAAGGCGTTGCAAGGCCTGGGCTTCATCGTGGATCCAGGCGGCATCCGCGCCATGGGCCTGCAGCTCTGAGGCCCGCAGAGCAGAAAAAACCCTCCGACCAGGGCCGAAGGGGAACAGACAGCGGCTGAGCGCAACGAGCATGGAGGGACTCGAACCCCCGACATTCAGAACCGGAATCTGACGCTCTATCCAACTGAGCTACATGCCCAAGCTGCGCCCGTGAGAGGGTGGCTGGCCGCTTGGCTGGCCATGGTGATGGCCGTCTCCGCAGCGGCCTTAGCTTAGCCGCTGGCCGCCACCAGACCCATCAGGCTGGATCGCCTCGAGCTGCTGCAGTTCCGCAACATCGCTCGGCTGGACCTGGGCCTGGAGGCCCCTCGCCTGCTGGTGCTCGGTCCCAATGGCGAGGGCAAGTCGAACCTGCTGGAGGCGGTGGAGCTACTCGGCTCGCTGCGCTCCCACCGCACCGGCTCCGACCGGGACCTGATCCAGCAGGGATGCAGCAGGGCCCGTATCCAGGGCCTCACCACCAGCGGCGATCTGCTGCAGCTCGACCTGCGCCGCAGCGGCGGGCGGCAGGCACGCCGCAACGGCAAGGCTCTGGAGCGGCAGCACGACCTGCTCGGCTCACTGCGCTGCGTCAGCTTCAGCGCCCTCGACCTGGAGCTCGTGCGGGGAGAGCCTGCCGGAAGGCGCCAATGGCTCGACCGGGTGGTGCTGCAGCTGGAGCCCCTCTATGCCGAGCTGCTCAGCCGCTATGGCCGCCTGATGCGGCAACGCAGCCAGCTGCTGCGGCGGGGCCTGGGCGGCCACGAACAGGCGGCGCTGCTGGACGCCTTCGACCAGCAGATGGCCCTGGTGGGAACGCGCCTGCACCGCCGACGGCACCGGGCCCTGCGCCGGCTGGAACCCCTGGCCAGCCGTTGGCAACAGCGCCTCAGCGGCGGTCGCGATGCCCTCACGATCAGCTACCGCAGCGGCACCAAGCTGGAAGGCGAGGAGGCGGAGGAGCCCTGGCGCGCCGCCCTGGCGGCCCAGCTGGTCGCCCAGCGCAGCGAGGAGTTGCGGCTGGGCCAGTGCGGGGTTGGCCCCCACCGCGATGAAGTCGCCTTTGGGCTGGCTGGCCAGCCAGCGCGGCGCTATGGATCGGCGGGGCAGCAGCGCACGCTGGTGCTGGCCCTCAAGCTGGCCGAGCTGGAGCTGGTCCACAGCGTGGTCGGCGAACCACCCCTGCTCCTGCTCGACGACGTGCTGGCCGAACTGGATCCCAACCGCCAGCAGTGGCTGCTCGAGGCCGTGGGCGAGGGGCACCAGTGTCTGGTGAGCGCCACCCACCTGGGGGCCTTTGGTGCTGGCTGGCAGCGGCAGAGCCAGATCGTGCAGCTGCAGGGCGGCGCCGTGGTCGAGGCGAGCTGAGCCCGGGTCCGAGAAGCCTTGCTCTCGCTGGACAGTCGGCGTCACGTAAGGTTGCCTTCCACCTTGATCAGATTCGATGATCCAGACCCTGCCTTGCCTCCATCCCCACCCCGGATGGAACGCAGCCCAAGCCGCAGCACACGCCGCCGCCCAAGCCTCCAGCCAGCCTGCTCCGATCACCGACACCGTCGGAAAACACTGCATTCTCGAGCTCTATGGGTGCGATCACGCCCGGCTCGACGACGAAGCCTTTCTCAGGGACACCATCACCGCCGCAGCGAAACGGGCTGGTGCCACCCTTCTGAACCTGATCACCCACCGCTTCGAGCCCCAGGGCGTCACCGGACTGGCCCTTCTGGCCGAATCGCACATCTCCATCCACACCTGGCCGGAATCCGGCTACGCCGCCGTGGATGTGTTCACCTGCGGCGACCACACCATGCCCGAGCGGGCCTGCGCCGTGCTCGCCGAGGAACTCGCCGCCGCCGAGCACAAGCTCACCAGCTTCCGGCGAGAAACCCCCGGCGCCATCCAGGTCAGCAGCCGTCTGCCGGCTGAGGTGGCCTGAGCGGTGCGAGGCCGCGATTGAGCTTGCCGCTCACCAGGCCCTCCAGATCCACCGCCACAGCGGTGAAGCCGAGGGCCAGAAACGCCTCCACCAGCTGCCGGCGGCGGGAACCATCCCGCCACTGCTCCAGGGCAGCCGTGAGTTCCGACTCCGGCAATTCGATGCGGGCCGTCTCCCCCTGGCAGCGCACCCGCAGCCGGGGCCAACCCCGTTCCAGCAACCAGGCCTCGGCGGCCGCCACCTGGTGCAGCCGGGCCGCCGTGATCGCCTCGCCATAGGGGAAGCGGGAGGCCAGGCAGGGCTGGGCAGGCTTGTCCCACCAGGGCAGACCCAGGGCCCTGGAGATCTGACGCACCCCGGCCTTGTCGATGCCGACTTCGGCCAGGGGTGAGCGCACCCCGTGCTCCCGCGCAGCGCGGATGCCGGGGCGGTGGTCGCCGAGATCGTCGTGGTTGACGCCGTCGAGCACCACCGCATCGCCGGCCGCCGCGGCCACCGGCGCCAGCAGCCGGTGCAATTCGCGCTTGCAGGCGTAGCAGCGCTCAACCGGGTTCGAGCTGTAGGCCGGGTCGGCCAGTTCGGCGGTGGCAATCTCCCGGTGGGCGATGCCCAGCCAGCGGGCCTGGGCGGCGGCCTCCTGGCGCAGGTGGGGAGCGAGGGCCGGCGACACGCCGGTGATCGCCAGCGCCGCGCTGCCGCATTGCTCCACCGCGAGGCAGGCCACCAGGGCGCTGTCCACCCCGCCGGAGTAGGCCACCACCACCTGGGGCAGGGCCGCCATGGCCTGCCGCAACGCCTCCAGACCTTCCTCGAGGCTGGGGGGCAGGCGCTCCAGGAGGGTGAACGTCAAGGCAGCAAGAGCAGGGGCCGGCGGCCGGGGTTCGATCCTGGCAGCTGCGGCCGACGGCTGGCCGCCAAACAGCCCGGTTGTGGTGGGTAGCATCGGGCGCGCAGCACGGCAGCGATGAGTCCGAGCACCACCGAGCCGTCACGCCTGGGCCAGGGCAGCCCTGGCGGTGGATCAGGCCGAGCCAGTGCCTCGGGGATCGGCATCCGCACCGCCTCGGGCCGCGATGAACGCACCCATGGCCAGCTGCACGTCTATGACGGCGATGGCAAAGGCAAGAGCCAGGCCGCCCTGGGGGTGGTGCTGCGCACCATCGGCCTGGGCATCTGCGAGCAGAAGCGCACCCGGGTGCTGCTGCTGCGCTTCCTCAAGGGCCCGGGCCGGGCCTACGACGAGGATGCCGCCATCGAGGCCCTGCAACAGGGCTTTCCCCATCTGATCGACCAGGTGCGCACCGGCCGGGGCGACTTCTTCAGCGCCGAGCAGGCCACCCGCTTCGACCGGCAGGAAGCTCAGCGGGGCTGGGACATCGCCAAGGGCGCCATCGCCAGCAACCTCTACTCCGTGGTGGTGCTCGACGAGCTCAACCCCGTGCTCGACCTGGGCCTGCTGGATCGGGAGGAGATCTGCCGCAGCCTGGCGGCCAAGCCCGATGGCATGGAGGTGATCTGCACTGGCCGCGGCGCCCCGCCCCAGCTGGTGCAGCTGGCTGATCTGCATTCCGAGATGCGGGCCCATCGCCGCCATGGTGACGCCGCCACCGCCGCCGCCGGCCTCGACGGCATCGAGATCTACACCGGCGAGGGCAAGGGCAAGAGCACCAGCGCGCTGGGCAAGGCCCTGCAGGCGATCGGGCGGGGCATCAGCCAGGACAAGAGCCACCGGGTGCTGATCCTGCAGTGGCTCAAGGGCGGCAGAGGATACACGGAAGACGCGGCGATCGCCGCCCTGCGCGAGAGCTATCCCCATCTGGTGGATCACCTGCGCTCGGGCCGCGATGCGATCGTGTGGCGCGGCCAGCAGCAGCCCATCGACTACGTGGAGGCCGAGAGGGCCTGGGAGATCGCCAGGGCCGCCATCTCCAGCGGCCTCTACAAGACGGTGATCCTCGATGAGATCAACCCCACCGTGGATCTGGAGCTGTTGCCCCAGGAGCCGATCGTGCAGACCCTGCTGCGCAAGCCAGCCGAAACAGAGGTGATTCTCACCGGCCGCTGCCGCAACCGACCCGCCTACTTCGACCTCGCCACCGTGCACTCCGAGATGGTGTGCCACAAGCACTACGCCGAGCGCGGCGTGGATCTCAAACGGGGGGTGGATTACTGAGCCCGAAGGCTCAGCGGCGCCTCGGCTCAGTAGCGCTGCACCGAGGGATCCACCTCCCGGCTCCAGGCGTCGATGCCGCCATTCACATTCACCCCCTCGATGCCGTGGCGGCCGAGGGCGATCAGGGCCTTGGCACTGCGGCCACCCAGCTTGCAGTGCACGTAGAGCTTCCTGCCTTCAGCCAGCTGGCGCACCTGCTCAATCGCCGCGCCACTCTCAATGTGATCAAGGGGCACCAGCACGGCCCCGGGAATTACGGCGATGTCCGCCTCCTGGGGATTGCGCACATCCAGCAGCAGGATGTCTTCGAGCTCACCATCGATCACGGTCTTGAGCTCCGCCACCGTGATGCTGGGCACACTGCCGGCCTCCTCCTGGCCCGGAGCCGTGCCGCCCACGCCGCAGAACTCCTGGTAGTCGATCAGCTTGTCGATCATCGGGCGCTCGGGGTTGGGACGCAGCTTCAGCTCCCTGAACTTCATGCCCAGGGCATCGAACAGCAGCAGGCGGCCGCTGAGGGTGGTGCCCAGGCCGGTGATGATCTTCACCGCCTCGGTGGCCTGGATCACGCCGATGATGCCGGGCAGCACACCCACCACCCCGCCTTCGGCGCAGGAGGGCACCATCCCCGGCGGCGGCGGCTCGGGGAAGAGGTCGCGGTAGTTGGGGCTTTCGGCATCCAGGTTGAACACCGTGGCCTGGCCCTCGAAGCGGAAGATCGAGCCGTAGACATTGGGCTTGCCCAGGAGCACGCAGGCGTCGTTCACCAGGTAGCGGGTGGGGAAGTTGTCGGTGCCGTCGCAGACCAGGTCGTAGGGCTCGATGATCGCCAGGGCGTTCTCGCTGCTGAGGGCCGTCTCGTAGAGATCCACCTGGCAGTGCGGGTTGATCTCGAGGATGCGGGCCCTGGCCGACTCGATCTTGGGCTTGCCCACCCAGCTGGTGCCGTGGATCACCTGGCGCTGCAGGTTGGAGTGGTCCACCACATCGAAATCGACGATGCCGATCCGGCCCACCCCGGCCGCAGCCAGGTAGAGCAGCAGGGGCGAGCCCAGGCCACCGGTGCCCACGCAGAGCACGGCGGAGGCCTTGAGGCGCTTCTGGCCCTCCATGCCCACCTCCGGCAGGATCAGGTGGCGCGAAAAGCGCACCACCTCATCGGGGCTGAGCTGGACTCCAGTGGTGTCGGGGGGGAGCATCGGCGGCGAGGGGCCCGGGCCACACAGCCACGGACCAGGTCAATGCTCCATTCTCCACGGCAGCGGCCTGGGCAGGGTGTTCCCCTCCTCCAGCCACCAGGCCAGCGCCTCGCCCTGGCGTCCCAGAATCACCATCAGGGCTGGCGCGCAGGTGAGGGCCAGGTCGGTGGGGGATGGCTCTGCGGCAGCTTCCGGGTGACTGTGGGCAGCGCCCAGCACCTGCAGGCCCCGCTGCCGCGCCCAGCGCTGGGCCACCAGTTGCTCCCTCGGATCAATGGCGAAACGGCGTTGGCGCTCCCCAGGCGGCGACCACACATTCAGGCAGGGCCAGAGCCGCTGCAGCTGCCAGAGCTGGTCAAGGCCGAGGCCCCGGCGTGAGCCCAGCAACAGGCAGCAGCCCTCTTCCGGCGCGGCGGAGCGCAGGATGGCGCCCAGGGCGGTGAGCAAGCCGGGATCAACGCCCAGGCCGGTTGGCGCGTTGGAGGTCACCCCGATACCTTATGGATCACTGTGATCCGGAGCCCGGCCCAGGCCATGAGCGACACCCCTACCCCCACGGTTGAAACCGAGCCCATGGCCGATGCTGATCCCACGCCGACCCCTGAAGCCTCTGCTGGCGAAGGCATCGACACCGCCGCGTTCAAGGAGCGCTACAAGGAGGTTCTCGGCAGCATCAACCAGACCCTGGGCCAGATCGACTGGAGCCAGATGGGCCGGATCGGCAAGGCCGGCGGCATTCTGCTCGTGGTGATCATCGCCCAGATCCTGATCAAGGGCGTGCTCGACACCGTCAACCTGCTGCCCCTCGTGCCCGGCCTGCTGGAGCTGCTCGGCCTGGTGGTGGTGGGTCATTGGGGCTGGAAGAACCTCACCACCAGCGAAAAGCGCAGCGCCGTGGTCAACAAGCTGCAGACACTCCGCAACGAGTATCTGACCTGACGGACTCCTGGCCAGCCCTCTGCCCTCAGGGGGTGTCCAGCAGGCTGAGCATCGACGCTTCGGCCTGGCTGCGGTAGCCACCGCCGAACAGGTTGGCGTGGTTGAGCAGGTGATAGAGGTTGTAGAGCTCCACACGGCCAGGCGCCCCGCTGGGCAGGGGCCAGGTGGCTTGATAGGCCGCAAAAAAGCTGGCGGGGAAGCCTCCGAACAACTGCGCCATGGCCAGATCCACTTCCCGGTCGCCCCAGTAGGCCGCAGGGTCGAACAGGGCCGCACCGCCGCCGCGGAGCAGCCCGGCATTGCCGCTCCAGAGGTCGCCGTGCACGAGTACCGCTTCCGGCCCATGGGAGGCAAGCCGCTCCTGAGCCCGCTCCAGAACGGCGTCCGCGCTGGCAAAGGCCTCACCCCGCGCCGCCGCCATGGCCAGCTGGGGCTTCAGCCGACGCTGCACAAAGAAGCTGGCCCAACGGGGGAGCCAGCCATTGGCCTGGGGAGCTGAGCCAATGAAGTTGTCGGTCTCGAAGCCATAGCCCCTGCCGCCCTGCCCTCCCCTGCTGGCCCGATGCAGCTGCGCGAGGCCCTGACCCAGCTGCGACCAGCCCCCCGTGCCCCCGGGGGCCAGGTCCAGCCAGGGCAGCACCAGCACGGCCTGGTCGCCCACCAGCTCCAGGGCCAGGGGCTGGGGCACCCGCAGGCCGTCCGGCGGCCAGGCCCCCAGGGCGGCCAGCCCCGCGGCTTCGGCTTCCAGCAGCGCCATGGCGCCGCTGCCGCCGGTCTTGGCGAAGACGCTGGTGCCCTCCGCATCCACCAGCCGCCAGGCCCGATGGATGCAGCCGCCCCCTACAGGGTTCTGGGCGATGGGGCGCAGGCCCAGCCGGGCTTCGCACCAGGCCGCCAGGGGCTCGGAGGGGACACTCACCACGACGCCGCAGACCTGCCTGCCAGCATGCCGCCATGGCAGAGGTGCTCGACGTGGCGGTGGTGGGGGCCGGCATCGCCGGACTCACGGCCGCGGCGCTGCTGGCCGATGCGGGCCTGACGGTGGAGCTGCTCGAGGCCCACGACCAGTGCGGTGGCTGCGCCGGCACCTTCAAGCGCGGGCCGTACGTGTTTGACGTGGGGGCCACCCAGGTGGCGGGCCTGGAGCCCGGCGGCAGCCATGCCCGCCTCTGCCAGCACCTGGGCATCGACCTGCCGGCCGCCAGGCCCCTCGATCCAGCCTGTGTGGTGCACCTGGGTGACGGCAGCGCCCCGGTGCGGCTGTGGCGCGACCCCGAGCGCTGGCGGCAGGAGCGGCTGAGCCAGTTTGCGGGCAGTGAACCCTTCTGGCGCCTCTGCGCGGCCCTGCACCGCGCCAACTGGGGCTTTGCGGCCCGGGACCCCGTGCTGCCGCCCCGCAATGGCTGGGATCTGGGCCAGCTGCTGGGCGCCCTGCGGCCCGCCAACCTGGCCAGCGGTCTGTTCGCCGCGGCCACTGTGGCCGATCTGCTGGCCCTGTGCGGCTGCGGGAACGACCAGCGGCTGCGCCGCTTTCTGGATCTGCAGCTGCGGCTCTACTCCCAGGAGCCCGCCGATCGCACCGCCGCCCTCTACGGGGCCACGGTGCTGGCCATGGCCCAGGAGCCCCTGGGGCTCTGGCATCTGGAGGGCTCGATGCAGAGCCTCAGCACGGCCCTGGAGCAGGCCCTGGGCCAAGCGGGTGGGCGCCTGCGCCTGGGGCACCGGGTGGAGCGGCTGCGGCGGCAGGATGGCTGCTGGCAGCTCCAGGGACAGCGCTGCGGGCAGCAGCGCGAAGGGCAGAGCTTTGAACGCAGGGCCCGCGATCTGGTGCTGGCGATCCCGCCCCAGGGCCTGCCCCAGCTCCTGGACACCCCCAGCCTGGGGGCGTCCTACCAACGCCGCCTCGACCAGCTGGCTGATCCCTCTGGGGCCCTGGTGCTCTACGGGGCGGTGGATCGCCAGGCCCTGCCCGCCGACTGTCCCTGCCACCTGCAGTTGGCGTGGGACGACCCCGGCGCTCTGTTCGTGTCGGTGAGTCAGCCCGGCGACGGCCGAGCCCCAGAGGGGCAGGCCACCGTGATCGCCAGCGTGTTCACCCCCGCCCGCCCCTGGTTCAGCCTTGAGCGGCAGGCCTACGGGGCGGCCAAGACCCGGGCCATGGCCGCCATCCAGCGGGGGTTGGAGCAGCTGCTCGGCCTGGACCCCTCCGCCTGGCGGCATCGCGAGCTCGCCACACCGCGGGGGTTTGCCCGCTGGACCGGCCGTCCCTTCGGCTTCGTGGGCGGACTGGGTCAGCGGCCGGGGACTTTCGGACCGTTCGGGCTGGCCAGCCGCACGCCGATCGAGGGCCTCTGGCTGTGTGGGGATGCGATCTACCCCGGCGAGGGCACCGCGGGCGTGAGCCTCTCGGCACTGATGGCCAGCCGCCAGCTGCTGGCGGCGCGGGGCCACCGGCTGGAGCTGCGGAGCGCAGCAGCTGAACTCACAGAAACTCCGGGCGCAGCCGCTGACAGGCACTGAGGTCGGCCTCGAGGGCGTCCCACTCGGACGAGGCCAGGCGGTGCTCCAGGGCCTCCAGGCTGAGCCGGTAAGCCGCCAGGGCCTCCTGGAGAGCCATCTGGTTGCCGCGGGCCATCAGGGTGCCCAACTGTGGATTGCCCCCTCCCACCCGGCTCGTGTCGGCGAAGCCGCTGGAGGCCAGGGCACGCACCAGATCCGGCAGCTCTCCCCCCTGGGCAGCGGCGGCGGCGTCGACGCTCTGCAGCAGGGCCGCACTCACCAGCACCGGCAGATGGGAGATGAGGGCGGCGGCGCGGTCGTGGGCCTCGGCCGGGCAGCTGATCGGCCGGGCTCCCACCAGCTCGGCCAGGGTCCACACCAGGGCCAACGCCTCCGGGTCGGTCGCCGCCCCTGGCGTCAGCACCCAGGGCCGACCGCGAAACAGCCCCGGTACGCCGGCCTCCACGCCGGCGGCCTCCGTGCCGGCCATGGGGTGGCTGGCCACGAAGCGCGGATGCAGCGCCGACCAGCGCTCCAGCACCGGAGCCTTGACCGAGCCCACATCGGTGACCACCGCCGCTGCTGGCAGGGCCTGCACCAGCTGGGGCGGAGGATCCAGCAGGCCATCGAGGGGCAAGGCCAGCACCACCAGGGAACAGTCCTGCAGCAGCGCCGGGTCATCGCTCACCGCTGTGGCCAGCTGCCGCTGCCGGGCACGCTCCGCCGTGGCTGGGCGCCGCACCAGGGCCCGTACCTCCACCCCCAGGGCCTGCAGATCCAGGCCGATGGAGCCGCCGATCAGGCCGAGCCCCACGATGCCGACAGGACCCCGCAGGCTGCGTGGGGGCTCCCTCGGGGGCGTAGATGGCGGTGCTGTTGTCATGGTTGCAGTGCCCTGCGCCCAGCTTCCTACGATTCAGGCCCCCGGCTGACGGCGGATGCTTGAGGCCCAGGCCCACCACGAGCTGAAGGCGCTGCTGCGGCGGGAGGGGCGTGGCGCTCACGATGGCTGGCCGCACCAGCTCAGCCTCTGCCGGCTGGTGGCCCGCAGCCTGCGGCGGGGCGACCGCACCCTGGTGCGCCTGACTCCGGGCAGCGACCCCGGTTGGTTGCTGGGGCTGCTGGTGCCCCTGGCCCTGGGCGAGACCCCGGTGGTGCTGGTGCTGAGCCAGGGCCTGAAGCAGCGTCTGCTGCAGGTGGAGCTGGCCCGCCTCGGCAGGGCCGGCCTCAGCCTGCCCTGCTACGAGGGCGAGGATCCCGGCAACGCCAAGGTGTGGCTGCTGAGTGTGCCTGAGCTGGTGAGCGCCTGGCGAGGCGACAGGCTGAAGGGGCGTCAGCTGGTGATCCCGGAGGCCGAGCAGCTCGACGCCCGGCTGAGGGCCAGCCTGGCGCTGCGTCTTGACGCCGCGGACTGGGAACGACTGGCCCGGGCCCATCCCGCCCTGCGGACCGGCCTCGGTGAGCTGTACAGCCGCCTGAGCAGGCAGGTGATGGCCCATCCGGGTGGATCGAGGCGACCGCTGCTGCTGTCCCCGGAAGACGAAGCCCCCCTGCGCCAGCTGCTGGGGCTGCTCCATCCCCTGCCGGAGCCCTGGGCGACCTGGCGCTCCAGTGGCGGCGACGCCTGGGTGAGCTGGACGGAGCGGGAGCCCACCAGAGCGCAGCAGGCCCCCTCAGTCGAGGGGCTGCCGCCGGCCGAGCGGCTGCTGCAGTGGAGCCTGCACCGGCAACCGCTTGAGCCCCTGCGGGTGCTCGAGGGCCTGATGGACGGCCAGGGGGCCGTGGTGGTGGCCGAGCTCGCCAGCACGATGGGGCAACTGGGGCTCCCGGGTGGCCCGGCCCTCGGCCTCGAGCCCGACGTCGTGGTGGATCTGGGAGCGGAGCCCCTGGCCGATCCGCTGCCTCTGTATGCGCCGCTGCGCCAGCCCCTGCCCAACAGTCCCCGCTACGGCGAACACCTGCTGGAGCAGTGTCGCCGCCTGGTGCTTGGCCAGGGGGGCCTCACCCTGGTGCTGCTCGATGACGAGGGGCTGCGCCTCTCCCTGGCCAGTGGCCTGGCGGCCGAATTCGGCAGCCGGGTGGTGCACGAGCACACGGCGCCCGAGAGCCACGGTGTGGTGTGTGCCCGCTGGAGCTGGTGGCTGACGCACCAGGGCCGGATGCCCGATCCGTCCCAGATCGTGGTGGCCCTGCTACCGATCGCCAGCCTCGACGATCCCCTCACCGCCGCCCAGGTGCTGGCCCTGCGCCGGGAGGGACGCGACTGGTTCCGCGAACGCCTGCTGCCCGATGGCCTCACCCGCCTGCAGCTGGGCGTGGTGGGGTTGCGTCGCCAGGGGGGCCGGCTGGCCGTGCTGGACGGCCGCCTCAGGGGGCGAAGCTGGGGGCGTCAGGTGCTGCGTGCCCTGGAGCCCTGGGTGAACCTGAGCCGCCTCCTGCCCCACTAGTTCTGGCCGTAGCCTGATCGGGCGCGTCAACCACCAGGAGCTGCACCCATGGGCGAGGCCCGCCGCCGCGAGAGTCAGGGACTGCCCCCGAGGGCCCCGAAGCGCACGGCCGCGCCCGATACGTCGCCCCGCCTGGCCCCCTGGCTGCCCCTCACCCGCAACCAGGCCAATCGCTTTGTCTCCCTCACCACCCGGGGGGCCTGGGTGGGGATCGGCGCCCTGGTGCTGTTCTGGCTCACGGTGCGCTTCATCGGCCCTGGCCTGGGTTGGTGGGCCCTGGCCGACGGCTGAGACGGCGTGTGCCGGGATGCTCGTCAGGAGGTGAGCATTCATACCCACGCGAATTGGAAGAAAAGCTTAGGGTTGGCCCACACTGTGATGGCGCCATGTTTCCCCGGCTCGCGGAGCAGTACCGCTCCGTTGTTCAAGATCTGGTGATGAGCCTGCAGGCCCTGGCCTCAAGCCTGCAGAGCCGCGGCATGGCCGCTACCTGCTACAGCTGCGGAGACGGCCGCGATGGCCATGGCGCCTCTTTCGTCGCCAACCTCGGCACCAATCACATGGTGCGATTCCTGGTGTCCGATTTCGGCATCAGCTGGATTGAATCCCGCAACGGCCACGAGCTGGTCAAGCTGGAAGGCGCCGAGGCCATCCAGGAACTGCAGCGGGTCGCCCAGATGCTGCAGAACGGCCCCGCCACCGAAGCCGCCCTGCTGGCCGGCGCTCAGCAGGCCGAGCCGCCGGCCCTGATCTGAAGCGTCCCCTGCGTCATCTGGTCCGTCATCCGGCCGGTCATCCGGCCACCGGCAGCTTCCCTGCTGCTGGGGTTCCAGAGCCGTCCTCAGCACCCACGGGCTGAGCCACAACAGCTGCTTTGGCGGCGGCAGCCAGGGGCTTGAGCGAGTTGGCCGTCACCTCCGAGCCTTCCTTGAGCTTCTGACGGGTGCGTTGTTCGATCTCCACGGCCTGGTCGGGGTTCTGCTCCAGCCAGGTGATCGTGTTGTCGCGCCCCTGGCCGATGTTGTCGCCCTCGTAGCTGTACCAGGCGCCCTTGCGGATCACCACGGCGGTTTCCTCGGCCAGGTCCAGCAGGCAACCGAGGGTGCTGATGCCGCGGCCGAAGAGGATGTCGAACTCGGCGATCCGGAACGGCGGGGCCACCTTGTTTTTGGCCACCTTCACCTTGGCCCGGATGCCGTACTCCTCGGTGCCGCGCTTGAGGGTCTGGATGCGGCGGATGTCGAGACGCACCGAGGCATAGAACTTGAGCGCATTGCCACCGGTGGTGGTTTCCGGGCTGCCATAGGTGACGCCGATCTTCTGGCGCAGCTGGTTCAGGAAGATCACCGTGCAGCCGGACTTGCCGATGTTGCCGGTGATCTTGCGCATCGCCTGGCTCATCAGCCTGGCCTGGCTGCCCACGGCCAGATCACCCATCTCACCCTCAATCTCAGCCCTGGGGGTGAGGGCCGCCACGGAATCGACCACCACGATGTCCACGGCGGCGGAGCGCACCAGCTGGTCGACGATCTCCAGGGCCATCTCGCCGGTGTCCGGCTGCGACACCAGCAGATTCTCGATATCGACGCCAAGCGAAGCCGCGTAGACCGGATCGAGGGCGTGTTCCGCATCCACGAAGGCAGCCACCCCTCCGCGCTTCTGAACCTCGGCAATGGCATGGAGGGTCAGGGTGGTCTTGCCGGAGCTCTCGGGCCCATACACCTCCACCACCCGGCCCTTGGGGTAGCCGCCGCCGAGGGCCAGGTCCAGGGTCAAGGCCCCGGTGGAGATGGTCTCCACCCGCATGCGGGAGGCGTCCCCCAGCCGCATGATCGAGCCCTTGCCGAAATTGCGCTCGATCTGGTTGAGCACCAGGCCGAGGGCCTTGTCTCGCTCCGCGGCGGCCCGGGCATCGGCAGGGGACGCCGCACCACCGGAGGAGGCAGCGGCAGAGACGTAGGAAGCGGCCTTGGAATCAGCA
Source organism: Cyanobium sp. NS01 (assembly GCF_014280235.1). Classification (NCBI taxonomy): domain Bacteria; kingdom Bacillati; phylum Cyanobacteriota; class Cyanophyceae; order Synechococcales; family Prochlorococcaceae; genus Cyanobium; species Cyanobium sp. NS01. The sequence continues at coordinate 2,302,403 of NZ_CP047940.1, forward strand.
GGCATGGAATCGGATCAACGATGGAACGGGCCGCGGAGCCATCCTGCGACCACTGGATTGTCAGTACCACCCGCAAAGGCCGGCGTCTCAATCGCGCCTAGTACGGACGTACTCTACCGGGTCAGGGCCAGGTTGCCAGGGGGGCCGCGAACCGCTCCGGCGTGAGCCAGTGAATCCTGGCCGGGAGCCCCAGGGCGTCCCGGGGGCCGAGATAACCCCAGCTCACCAGGAAGCAGCGCACCGCGTTGAGTTCAGGGTCAGCGGCCACCCGCTCGAGGGTGGGGCGTCGGTCTTCGACGAACCAGAGCCGGGGGTGATCGGCCTGCAGGCGGCGCAGCACCTCAGGCTTGCTGCCCTGGTCATGGCCATAGAGCGCCTGGGGCTCCAGCCCCGCGCCGCGGAGGATCTCGCGGGCGAAGGCGGCGCCCTTGGTGGTGAGCACGGCCCAGGAGCTGCCTTCAGCTTCCAGCTGCCGCACACGCTCCACCACGTTGGGGTAGAAGCGATGCAGCGCCAGCCAGGCTGCGGGGTCGGTGGCGATCGCCTCGGTCCGCACCTGCTCCAGCACTCCCTGAAGCTGCGCTTCGCTCCAGCCCCACCGGGCCAGGGCCTGGGGCACGGCCTCCCTGTAGCCGGCCACGAGACCCTCGAGGTCGAGGTCTGGGCGCGACAGCTCCGCGGCCATCAGCACCATCTCCCAGCCCTTGTGAATCAGGGGGCGCAGGCGGGCAAAGGCTGGGTGGGGGGGCTCTGGCCAGGCCAGGCCAGGAACCAGGCGCTCGGCGGCGGCGCTGGCCGCCCACCAGTACTCAGCCATCCCATCGACCAGGACGCCGTCGAAGTCGAACACCAGAAAGGGGGAGCCGGCCATGGAGGGCTGCCGCAGGGGTGGGCTGGGTCCTGGGCCAGGGCGGGCTGAGCCGGGGGAGTGTTGAAACTGGGCCGCTAGGATTCGAACCTAGGAATGGCGGGACCAAAACCCGCTGCCTTACCACTTGGCGACGGCCCAATACTGGTCCCTTGACTGGCTTGCCGCTGAACCGACTGGCCGCTGAGGGAACATCCCGCAGGGACAGGGAGCTCTGCGCGGAAGCATCCCAGGAACGCTAAGCCACGCTGGAGGGAGATCCGGGCGGCTGTCACCCCAGAGTGATCTGGGCCTAGCTAGTTACCCACAACGGCCGGTCCTTCGTCAACGCCTGGGCGCCGATCGCTCCGCAGCATCAGGCCGGGAACAGCCGCAGCCGCTGATCGCCGGCGGGGCCGAACACCGCGGAGCGCACCCGGTAGCGGCCCGCCAGCTCGCTCTGCAGCTGGCGCACGCGCCCACTGCGGGGCAGCAGCTCCACCGGCTGGCCCCGGGCCAGCACCACCTGCTCCAGCGCCAGTCGGCACTCCTCCAGGGCCGCATGGGCATCGTCCGCGGCGGCGGCGTCCAGGGCGGGCTCCCCGGCGGGGCGGCGGCGGGCCAGGAGGCGCTCGAGAGCTCGCTGCAGCTGGGGCAGGGCGGCGCTCTTGATCACCAGGATCGGCAGGCCCAGGTCCTGGGCCTGGCGGCGCACATGGGGATCGCGGCCGAGCTGCTGGCGGGCGCTGAGCACCACATCGGCCAGCTCCACGCTGCCCACCACCTCCACGGGCAACTGGCGGGCCCGCACCACCTGCTCCAGCAGGCTGCGGCTGACCCCGGCGCCGTAGACGCGCAGCGGCGCCCTGCCGGCCGGACCGACCTCGGGCTGCGGCGACAGCGGATCGGGGCCGGCGGCGGCTGGCAGGGGATCCAGATCCAGGGGCGGCAGGGGGCGCTGGCTCAGCCGGGGCGCCGCCGGTGGGATCGGGCCACGCGTCGCCAGGGGCGGATCCCGCAGCTGCAGTCGCCCATCGGGTCCCAGTTCGCGCACCTGGGGGCGGGCCACCTGGCCCCGCAGCAGCAGGTCCACCGTGCCGGCCACCTCGTTGTGGATCAGCCAGCGATGGCGGCTGTGCATCTCCACCGCCAGGGGGAAGGTGGGCTCGGCGGCCCGCTCCAGCACGGTCTTCTGGGTGCGGCGCCGTCGCGCCTCCTCGTCTCCCAGGGTCACCGACTGGATGCCGCCCACCAGGTCGCTGAGGGTGGGGTTCTTGATCAGGTTGGAGAGCTCATTGCCATGGGCCGTGGCCACCAGCATCACGCCCCGCTCGGCGATGGTGCGTGCCGCCTGGGCCTCCCGCTCCGTGCCGATCTCATCGATCACGATCACTTCGGGCATGTGGTTTTCCACCGCCTCGATCATCACTTCGTGCTGCAGCTCGGGGCGGGCCACCTGCATGCGCCGGGCCCGCCCGATGGCCGGATGGGGGATGTCGCCGTCGCCGGCGATCTCGTTGCTGGTGTCGATCACCACCACGCGCTTGCAGAGGTCGTCGGCCAGCACCCGGGCGATCTCCCGCAGGGCGGTGGTCTTGCCGACCCCAGGGCGCCCCATCAGCAGCAGCGACTGGCCTGAATCGAGCAGGTCGCGCACCATCACCACCGTGCCGAACACGGCGCGACCCACCCGGCAGGTGAGGCCCACGACGGTGCCGGTGCGGTTGCGGATGGCGCTGATGCGGTGCAGCGTGGAGGCGATACCGGCCCGGTTGTCGCTGCCGAACGCCCCCAGCTGACGCACCACCGCCTCCAGGTCGGCGCTCTGCACCGGTTGCGCTCCCAGCTCAATGGCCCGCCCCGGGTAACGGGCTTCCGGCACCCGTCCCAGGTCGAGCACCACCTCGAGCAGCTGCTGGCGGCGCTCCTCGCTGGCCAGGGCCCGCTGCACCGGCCCGGGCAGCACCGCGAGCATGCGGTCCAGATCATCGGTGACCCGCTGGCTGAACGGTGGGGCGGGCGGGGGCGGCCCTGCATCGGCGGCGGGGGTCAGGGGCTCGGAGAAAGGCACCGCAATGGCTGGGGGCAAGGCTCTGGACCCGCTCGTTCTAGCCAGGGCCCCACCAGCGAGCGGGCCAGGTGCAGCGCTTCGGGCAGGAGTTCCGGCAGGGTCAGCAGCGAATGGCCGCGCCGCTGGGCCTCCTGCAGCAGGGGCTGCAGCCGTCGCCGCGCCACCCCGCCGAAGGCCACGCCGGCACAGCCGCGGGCCAGGGCCGGCTGCCGCTCCAGCAGGGGCAGGGTGGCAGCGTTGGTGCCGCCGGCCAGCTGCAGGGGGCCCGGGGGCAGATGCCCCTGCCTGCGCCGCAGCAAGGCCACGGCGGCATGGGCCGTGCCCTGGCCCAGATCACCGCTCATCGGGCGGCCATCCAGTTGCCAGAGGGGCGCAAAGCCGCAGGAGCGCAGGGCCCCATAGCGCTGCCACAGCTCCCGGGCGGTGAGGTCGCCGGCGGCACTCACCGCCAGCCGCCGCAGCGGCACACCGCTGGCCCTCAGCTGCTCCAGCCTCTCCTGAAAGCCCTGCAGGCGCCCCGGCTGGGTGTGGAGTTCCACGGCATCGGGCGCCAGCTGGCGCAGCAGGGGCGCCACCGCAGCGGCCTCCAGCACCTGGCTGCGTTCTTCGATCAGCCCATGGGGGCAGGCGGGCAGGCAGCGGCCGCAGCCGTAGCAGCGGGCGTCCAGCACCCCGGCGGCACCGGTGGCCGCCTCGCCGATGGCCAGGGCCGGGCAGATCCGCTCGCAGGGACGGGGACAGTCAGCCGGGCAGGCGCCGGGATCGAACCAGGCCTTGCGGAAGTGGGGGTCGGCGCCGTCGCTGAGGCTCAGCATCAGCCAGGGACGCCGGGCGCCGTGGCGGTCGGCCCAGTCAAGCCCCCGACGGGCCGCCGCCACGACGGCCGGGTCCGCGGCCACGTCGACGCAGTGGACCCCGGCCAGGGCGTAGAGCCCGGCCAGGTCTTCGATGGCAGCCAGATCGTGATTGCTGGCGCCGCCGATCCACTTCACCCAGCGCCCCTGGCGCAGGGCCGCGTCCGGGGTCAGGGCCAGACCTGGAGGGGAGCTCAGGCCGCCACCAGCAACTGCTCCAGGGGCTGCCACTGCAGCTGCCGGGCACCACCCATCTCCACCACGATGCGCAGCCGCGACTCCCGGCGGGTGAGATCGATCAGGGAACTCAGCTCCCCTGTGGAAAGCACCTTGCCCTCCAGCAGCCACAGGAGGATGGGCCCGCCGCCCTCGAGCAGGCTGCCCAGCTGGGGCATCACCCGATGCACCTCACCCACAGCAGCCGTGCGGCCCACGCACTGGTGGCCGAGATGGGGTGGGCGCACGCCATGCAGCTGCATCAGAAAGGCCTCGGGATCGCCGAGGCCCCGGGCCGACGTGATCTGGGCGCGATAGCCCGCGGCGCGCAGCCGGCGCATCAGCCGGGTTTCGGCACCGCCTTCGAGGGGGGCGAACAGGGCAAGGGCCCCTGCTTTCTCAAGGTCCTGCCGGAATCCACGACCGGAGAGCAGCAGTGGCATGGTGAGGTCGGCTCGGTCTGCCGGCAAGTTTGACAGCCCCGGCCCCGTTTCGCTCCAGACGCCACCGCCCGGCAGGCCCGGAACCGCAGCCGCAGCACCTCACGAACACCGCCGCGCAGTCGCGGACACACCGCCGGGATCCGATCACCCTCCAGGCCGTGAGCCAGGAGGGGGTCAGGTCATGCGTTACATTTGATCGGTGTGCTTCGAATCCGCGCCCGTCCGCTAGCCGGGCCTCCGGATCCCTGCACCCGATCACCAGTGGTGGTGATCGATCCGGCCCAAGCGGAGGGTCCAGATCTCGATGTCAGGCTCCGGCCTGAAGCGCGATCGCCGATCCACCGCCGGGAAACTTCCTGAACGCACCAGCCCCTCTACGGAGTGCGGCCAGTCCGGTCCAGGCCAGTCCCAGCCGCGCTGAACAGAGTCCGCTCTGTCTCGCTAGCGCCCTGAGCTTCGTGATCCAGGAATCCCATCGCTCGTCGGTGGTCGCCTGCGGGTGATCCAGCGACAGCCACCCGTCTGCTCCAGGCAGACGGATCAGTGCCGCTTCCTGACCAGAACGTTCAAGGCCCTGCCAGACCAACGCTTCCTCTGCCTCAGCTTCACCGGATGCGTCCGGTGGTCCAGCTGGCGTTGACTCCCTACCTATGTCCATCGGCATTCTTGGGAAGAAACTGGGCATGTCCCAGTTCTTCGACGAGGCAGGCAAGTCCATCCCGGTCACCGTGATCGAGGCTGGCCCCTGCCGCATCACCCAACTCAAATCCAGCAGCACGGACGGCTACACCGCCGTGCAGCTCGGCTTCGGCGACATTCGCGAGAAGCTGGTCAACAAGCCCGCCAAGGGCCACCTGGCCAAATCCGGCGAGGAGGTGCTCCGCCATCTCAAGGAGTACCGAGTCGACAGTCTCGATGGGCTGGAGCTCGGCGCCGTCGTCTCTGTTTCGGCCTTTGAGGCTGGCCAGAAGGTCGATGTGAGTGGCGACACCATGGGCCGGGGCTTCTCCGGCTACCAGAAGCGCCACGGCTTCAGCCGCGGCCCGATGACCCACGGCTCCAAGAACCACCGCGAGCCCGGCTCCACCGGTGCCGGCACCACGCCCGGCCGCGTCTACCCCGGCAAGCGGATGGCCGGCCGCTATGGCGGCAAACAGATCACCACCCGCGGCCTCGTGATCCTCAAGGTGGACACTGAGCGCAACCTGCTGGTGGTGAAGGGATCCGTGCCCGGCAAGCCCGGAGCCCTGCTGAACATCTGCCCGGCGAACCGGGTGGGCGCCAAGGCCGGGAACTGAGGAGAACCGAGAACATGGCTGATTGTGTGATTCGCGACTGGCAGGGCAAGGAAGCCGGCAAGGCTGCCCTCGACCTCAAAGTCGCCAAGAAGAGTTCCGCCACCGACCTGGTGCACCGCGCCGTGGTGCGCCAACTGGCCCACGCCCGCCAGGGCACGGCCAGCACCCTGACCCGGGCCGAGGTGGCCGGTGGTGGCCGCAAGCCCTACAAACAGAAGGGCACGGGCCGGGCCCGTCAGGGCTCGATCCGCACCCCACTGCGGCCCGGCGGCGGCGTGATCTTCGGACCCAAGCCCCGCAGCTACAACCTGGCGATGAACCGCAAGGAGCGGCGCCTGGCCCTGCGCACGGCCCTAATGAGCCGCGTGGCCGACATCACGGTGGTCAAGGGCTTCGGCTCTGACCTTGACACCCCCCGCACCAAGGAGATCACCGCGGCGCTGGGGCGATTCGGCATCGAGGCGGGCACCAAGGTGCTCGTGATCCTCGACAACCCGTCTGAAGTCGTGCGCAAATCCGTGCGCAACCTCGAGACGGTGAAGCTGATCGCCGCGGATCAGCTCAACGTGTTCGACCTGCTCCACGCCAGCACGCTGGTGCTGAGCGAGGAGGCACTCGCGAAGATTCAGGAGGTCTACGGCGATGACTGAACGTTTTGCAGGTCGGCTCGCGGATGTGATCCGTCGGCCCCTGATCACCGAGAAGGCCACCCGCGCCCTCGAGTTCAATCAGTACACCTTCGAGGTGGACCACCGGGCCGCCAAGCCCGACATCAAAGCAGCGGTGGAAGCCCTGTTCGATGTGAAGGTGCTGGGCGTCAGCACCATGAATCCGCCACGCCGCTCGCGCCGCGTTGGCCGCTTCGCTGGCAAGCGTGCCCAGGTCAAGAAAGCGGTGGTGCGCCTGGCCGAGGGCAACGCCATCCAGCTGTTCCCTGAGTCCTGAGGGGTCTGAAACCACATGGCAATCCGTAACTACCGCCCCATCACCCCCGGCACCCGCACCCGCGTGGCCAGCGACTTCACCGAAGTCACCGGCCGCGGACGGGAACGGGGCCTGGTGGTGGCCAAGCACCGCCGCAAGGGCCGCAACAACCGCGGTGTGATCACCTGCCGCCACCGCGGCGGTGGCCACAAGCGCCTCTACCGGCTGGTGGACTTCCGCCGTGACAAGCACGGTGTGACCGCCAAGGTGGCGGCCATCCACTACGACCCACACCGCAACGCGCGGCTGGCCCTGCTCTTCTACGCCGATGGCGAGAAGCGCTACATCCTGGCCCCGGCCGGGATCGAGATCGGCCAGCAGGTGGTGTCGGGCCCCGATGCCCCGATCGAAACCGGCAATGCCCTGCCGCTCTCGTCCATCCCCCTCGGCTCCAGCGTTCACAACGTGGAGCTGTATGCCGGTCGCGGCGGCCAGATGGTGCGCACCGCCGGCGCCAGCGCCCAGGTGATGGCCAAGGAAGGTGAGTACGTCGCCCTCAAGCTGCCCTCCACTGAGGTGCGGCTGGTGCGGCGTGAGTGCTACGCCACCCTCGGTGACGTGGGCAACTCCGAAGTGCGCAACACCAGCCTGGGCAAGGCCGGCCGCAAGCGCTGGCTGGGCCGCCGCCCGGAAGTGCGGGGTTCGGTGATGAACCCCTGCGACCACCCCCACGGTGGTGGTGAGGGCCGGGCGCCGATCGGCCGCTCAGGCCCTGTCACCCCCTGGGGCAAACCGGCCCTCGGCCTCAAGACCCGCAAGCGGAACAAGCCCAGCAATCGGTTTGTGCTGCGGAAACGTCGCCGCACCTCCAAGCGGAGCCGTGGCGGACGCGATTCCTGATGACCCACACCGCATTGCCCGCCTCCTGATCCGCTATGGGACGTTCACTCAAAAAAGGTCCGTTTGTTGCCGACAGCCTGCTCAGCAAGGTTGAGAAGCAGAACGCTGCCAACGACAAAACCGTGATCAAAACCTGGTCACGCGCCTCCACGATTCTGCCGATGATGATCGGACACACGATTGCCGTGCACAACGGCAAATCCCATGTGCCTGTTTACGTGACCGAGCAGATGGTGGGGCACAAACTCGGGGAATTCGCCCCCACCCGCACCTTCCGCGGCCACATCAAGGACAAAAAAGGAGGCCGTTGATCCATGGCTAACACTGCTCCCAACCAGGCAGCGCCCAACCAGGCCCTCGCTCACGGCCGCTACATCCGTGGCTCCGTGAGCAAGGTGCGGCGGGTGCTCGATCAGATCCGTGGCCAGAGCTACCGCGAGGCCCTGATCATGCTCGAGTTCATGCCCTTTCGCTCCACGGGCCCGATCACCAAGGTGCTCCGCAGCGCCGTGGCCAATGCCGAGCACAACCTCGGTCTCGATCCAGCCACGCTGGTGGTCACCGGGGCCACCGCTGACATGGGACCTTCCCTGAAGCGGTATCGCCCCCGTGCCCAGGGTCGCGCCTACGCGATCAAGAAACAGACCTGCCACATCAGCATCGCTGTGGCCCCTTCCGCCTGACCCCCGAGGACACCGAACCGATGGGACACAAAATCCATCCAACCGGCCTGCGCCTGGGGATCACCCAGGATCACCGCTCCCGCTGGTACGCCCCAAGCAAGACCTACCCGACCCTCCTCCAGGAGGACGACCGGATCCGCAAATTCATCCACAAGAAGTACGGCTCCGCCGGCATCTCCGATGTCCTGATCGCCCGCAAGGCCGACCAGCTGGAAGTGGAACTGAAGACGGCCCGCCCCGGCGTGCTGGTGGGCCGCCAGGGCAGCGGCATTGAGGATCTGCGCACGGGCATCCAGAAAACCGTGGGTGATGCGAGCCGCAAGGTGCGCATCAACGTGGTGGAAGTGGAGCGTGTCGACGCCGATGCCTTCCTGCTGGCTGAGTACATCGCCCAGCAGCTCGAGAAGCGCGTGGCCTTCCGCCGCGTCATCCGGATGGCTGTGCAGCGGGCCCAACGGGCCGGCGTGCTCGGCCTCAAGATCCAGGTGAGCGGCCGCCTCAACGGCGCTGAGATCGCGCGCACCGAATGGACCCGGGAAGGCAGGGTGCCCCTGCACACCCTGCGGGCCGACATCGACTACGCCACCAAGCTGGCCAGCACCACCTATGGGGTGCTGGGCATCAAGGTGTGGGTCTTCAAAGGTGAAGTGTTGCCTGGGCAGAAGGAGCAACTGCCCGTTGGCGCCGCTCCCCGCCGCCGCACCAGTCGGCAGCCGCAACAGTTCGAAGACCGCTCGAACCAGGAGTGATCAGGAGGCCTGAACCATGCTGAGTCCAAAACGCGTCAAATTCCGTAAGCAACAGCGAGGTCGCATGCGCGGCGTCGCCACGCGCGGCAACACCATCGCCTTCGGGGATTTCGCCCTGCAGGCCCAGGAGTGCGGCTGGATCACATCCCGCCAGATCGAAGCCAGCCGTCGGGCCATGACCCGCTACGTCAAGCGGGGCGGCCAGATCTGGATCCGCATCTTCCCGGACAAGCCCGTGACCATGCGCCCTGCGGAAACCCGCATGGGATCCGGTAAGGGCAACCCGGAATTCTGGGTGGCCGTGATCAAGCCGGGCCGCATTCTCTTTGAGATGGGCGGCGCTGAGATCACCCCGGAAATTGCCCGGGAGGCGATGCGCCTGGCGCAGTACAAGCTGCCCCTCAAGACCAAGTTCCTCACCCTGGCCGACCAAGAGGCCGCGGCCGATGAGCCCGCAGCAGCCGCTGCGGCGGTGGCCGAACCCGCCCATTCCGTGGAGTCCTGACCATGGCCCTTCCCGTTATCGCCGACGTGCGCAAGCTCAGCGACGGCGACCTCATCGAGCAGGTCAACGCCACCCGGCGCGAGCTGTTCGATCTGCGCTTCCAGCAGGCCACCCGCCGCCTGGAACATCCGCACCGCTTCAAGGCAGCCCGCATCAAGCTGGCTCACCTGCTCACGGTGCAGAACGAGCGCAAGGGCTCCACTGCCCCAGCTGATTCAGCCTCCTGATACCCCCCGTGATCCCCATGGCACTCAAGGAAAGGGTCGGCACCGTCGTCAGCGACAAGATGGACAAGACGGTGGTGGTGGCGGTGGAAAACCGCTTCCCTCACCCCATCTATCAGAAGACGGTGAGCCGCACCAAACGCTACAAAGTCCACGACGAAGACAACAGCTGCAAGGTTGGCGACAGGGTGCGGATCACCGAGACCCGCCCGCTCAGCCGCACCAAGCGCTGGACCGTGGCCGAGGTGTTCAACGCCTCTGCCCACTCCTGAGGAGAAACGACCCATGATTCAACAAGAGACGTTTCTCAATGTCGCTGACAACAGCGGCGCCAAGCGCATTCAGTGCATTCGGGTGCTCGGCACCAACCGTCGCTACGCCCACGTCGGCGACGTGATTGTGGCCGCCGTCAAAGATGCCATGCCCAACATGGGCGTCAAGAAATCGGATGTGGTCAAGGCCGTGGTGGTGCGCACCAGGGCCACCCTGCGTCGCGACACGGGCAACGCCATCCGCTTTGATGACAACGCTGCCGTGATCCTCGGCAACGAGAACAACCCGAAGGGCACACGGGTGTTCGGTCCGGTGGCCCGGGAGTTGCGTGAGCGCAACTTCACCAAGATTGTGTCCCTCGCTCCGGAGGTGATCTGACCATGGCCACCGCAACGCCAAAATCCAAGCCCGCTGAGCGCATCAAGATGCGTCTCAAGAAGGGCGACACCGTGCAGGTGATCAGCGGCAAGGACAAGGGCAAAACCGGAGAGGTTCTGCGCACCCTGCCCTACGACAATCGCGTGGTGGTTCAGGGAATCAACCTGCGCACCCGTCATGTCAAGCCCACCCAGGAGGGCGAGACCGGTCGCATCGTCACGGAGGAAGCCTCACTGCATGCCTCCAACGTGATGCTGTATTCCACCACCAAGAACGTGGCCAGCCGCGTCGAAATCGTGGTCGAGAAAGACGGCACCAAGAAACGTCGCCTCAAGAAAACAGGCGAACTTCTCGACTGACCCCCTTCAATCCACCCTGCTGCCGAGTTCCCCCTGCCTTCTGACCCAGCCCAGAAGCGCAACCTCTTCCCCCGCCATGTCCCTCAAACAGCGCTACCGGGAGACGATTCAACCCAAGCTCCTCAAGGATCTGAGTCTCTCCAATGTCCACGAAGTCCCGAAGGTGGTGAAAGTCACCCTCAATCGGGGCCTGGGTGAAGCCGCCCAGAATGCCAAGGCCCTCGAGGCCTCGATCGCGGAACTGGCCACCATCACCGGCCAGAAAGTGGTGGTGACCCGGGCCAAGAAGGCGATCGCCGGCTTCAAGATCCGCCAGGGCATGCCGATCGGCGTCGCCGTCACCCTCAGGGGCGAACGGATGTATGCCTTCCTGGAACGGCTGATCAACCTGGCCTTGCCCCGCATCCGCGACTTCCGTGGCGTGAGCCCGAAGAGTTTTGACGGCCGCGGCAACTACACCCTGGGAATTCGAGAGCAGATCATCTTCCCTGAAATCTCGTTCGAGAAGATCGATGCGATCCGTGGCATGGACGTGACGATCGTGACGAGCGCCCGTAACGACGAAGAGGGCCGGGCCCTTCTCCGCGAGATGGGAATGCCGTTCCGCAGCAACTGAGCCCTCTTCGGACCTGACCCATGGCCAATCACGACCCCATTTCCGACATGCTCACCCGCATCCGCAATGCGAGTGAGAAACGTCACGAGACCACCAAGATCCCGGCTTCCCGCCTGATCCGCAGCATTGCCAACGTGCTGCAGCAGGAAGGCTTCATCGCTGCCATCAGCGAAGAAGGCGAAGGGGTGCTGCGCCACATCGTGGTGGAACTCAAGTACAGCGGTAAGCACCGCCAGCCCACCATCCGCTCCGTCCAGCGGGTGAGCAAGCCGGGCCTGCGCATCTACAAGAACAATCGTCAGCTGCCCAAGGTGCTGGGCGGCCTCGGTGTGGCCATCATCTCCACCTCCAAGGGAGTGATGAGCGACCGTGACGCCCGCAAGCAGGGCGTGGGTGGCGAAGTGCTCTGCTACGTCTACTGATCAGGGAGATCCACTCATGTCACGTATTGGTAAAGCGCCCATCCCCGTGCCCGACAAGGTCACCGTCACCCTCCAGGGGCTCGAGGTGACCGTGAAGGGCCCCAAGGGGGAACTCAACCGCACCCTGCCCGAGGGGGTGTCGATCAGCCAGGACAGCGGCCTGATCGTGGTGAGCCCCAGCGGCGAGAACCGCCGCTGCCGCGAGCGCCACGGCCTCTGCCGCACCCTGGTGGCCAACATGGTGGAAGGGGTGAGCCAGGGCTTCAGCCGCAAGCTCGAGATCGTCGGCGTGGGTTACCGCGCCGCCCTCCAGGGCAAAAAGCTGGTGGTCTCCGCCGGCTATAGCCACCAGATCGAGATGGTTCCCCCCGACGGGATCTCCTTCGCGGTCGAGGGCACCACCACCGTGGTGGTGTCTGGCGCCAACAAGGAGCTGGTGGGCAACGAGGCCGCCAAGGTCCGCGCCATCCGTCCTCCTGAGCCTTACAAGGGCAAGGGGATCAAGTACGCGGGCGAGCGCATCCTGCGCAAGGCCGGTAAGACCGGTAAGAAATGAGGTCTGCCTGAGCATCGTTACTCTGTATTGCCATGTCATCCCTCTCCCGCAAACAGCAGACCCAGAAGCGTCACCGCCGTCTGCGTCGCCTACTCAACGGCACCGCCGAGCGTCCGCGCCTGGCCGTGTTCCGCTCCAACAACCACATCTACGCCCAGGTCATCGACGACGGTGCCCAGAGCACCCTCTGTTCGGCCTCGACCGTGGACAAGGAGCTGCGCCCCAGCGTGACCACCGCCGCCACCTGCGAGGCCTCCGTTGCCGTGGGCCAGCTGGTGGCCAAGCGCGCCCTCGCCAAGGGCATCTCCCAGGTGGTCTTCGATCGCGGCGGCAACCTGTACCACGGCCGGGTCAAGGCCCTGGCTGACGCCGCCCGGGAAGCGGGCCTTCAGTTCTGATCCCGACTTTCACCATGACCCAAACCAACGAACAAGTTCAATCCAGCGGTGCCGTGCCCGCAGCAGCCGGGGTTCCGGCGGCTGCCGAGGGCCAGCAGGAGCGCCGTGGAGGCGGCGGCGGCCGCGGTGACCGCCGCGGCGGTGGCCGGGGGCGCGACAACCGTCGCGGCCAGGAGCGCGACTCGGAATGGCAGGAGCGGGTGGTGCAGATCCGCCGTGTCTCCAAGACCGTGAAGGGCGGCAAGAAGATGAGCTTCCGGGCCATCGTCGTGGTGGGCAACGAAAAGGGCCAGGTGGGCGTCGGCGTCGGCAAGGCCGGCGACGTGATCGGCGCCGTCCGCAAGGGCGTGGCCGATGGCAAGAAGCACCTGGTGAAGGTGCCTCTCACCCGCGCCAACTCGATTCCCACCCTCAGCAACGGCCGCGATGGCGCTGCCAGCGTGCTGATCCGGCCCGCCGCTCCAGGCACCGGGGTGATCGCAGGCGGCTCGATTCGCACCGTGCTGGAGTTGGCTGGCATCAAGAACGTGCTGGCCAAGCGCCTCGGCTCCAAGACGCCGCTCAACAACGCCCGCGCCGCCATGGAAGCCCTCTCGGGCCTCCGCACCCACAAGGAGACCGCCAAGGAGCGGGGCATCTCCCTTGAGCAGATCTACTCCTGAGGCCCTTCCGATGAGCATCACTCTCCAATCCCTCAAAGCCAACCCCGGCGCCCGGCGCCGCAAGCTCCGCAAGGGTCGGGGCATCGCCGCCGGTCAGGGCGCCAGCTGCGGCTTCGGCATGAGGGGCCAGAAATCCCGCTCGGGCCGGCCCACCCGTCCCGGCTTCGAGGGCGGCCAGATGCCTCTCTACCGGCGGGTGCCCAAGCTCAAGCACTTCGAGCTGATCAACCGCAAGGAATTCACGGTGCTCAACGTGGCCCGGCTGGCCGACTGCGCCGCCGGCAGCACGGTGAACCTCGACACCCTGGTCAAGGCCGGCATCGTCACCAGCCCCAAGCACCCGCTGAAGGTGCTCGGCCATGGTGATCTTGGCGTGAAGCTCACGGTGCAGGCCTCCGCCTTCACCGCCAGCGCCCGGGCCAAGATCGAGGCCGCCGGTGGCAGTTGCGAGATCATCTGAGCGCCCTGCCCGGCGGCGGCCCCACGGGTCGCACAAGCCTCCGCCCTAGGGTCTGAGCCGTCCACCGGAATGCGGTGGACGGCTTTTTGATGATGACCCTCTGACCCCTGGCTTGCCCAGGCCGCCCAGCCCCCTTTTCCAGCCAACCACCATGCTTCTCAGTCGGGGACGCAACCCCAGCGCCGGTGAGATCCTCACCCAGCTGATCCAGTCCAAAGGCCTGCGCGACAGGGTGCTCACCACCCTGGGTCTGCTGCTGCTGGTGCGGCTGGGGATCTACATCCCCGTGCCCGGCATCGACCGGGTGGCCTTTCAGGAGTTTCTGGCCCAGGGCGGCCAGCTGATCGGCTTCCTCGACATCTTCACCGGCGGGGGACTCTCCACCCTGGGCATCTTCGCCCTGGGCATCCTGCCCTTCATCAACGCCTCGATCATCATTCAGCTGCTCACGGCAGCCTTGCCCCAGCTTGAAGACCTGCAGAAGAACGAGGGGGAGGCCGGGCGCCGCAAGATTGCCCAGATCACCCGTTACGTGGCCCTGGGCTGGGGCATTCTCCAGAGCACGGTGTTTGCCCTGATCCTGCGCCAGTACGCCACCGAAGGACTGTCGGAACCGGTGTTCGTGATCCAGACAGCCCTGGCCCTGGTGACCGGTTCGATGATCGTGATGTGGATCAGCGAGGTGATCACCGAGCGGGGCATCGGCCAGGGGGCCTCCCTGGTGATCTTCGTGAACATCGTGGCCACCCTGCCGCGGGCCCTGGGCTCCACCATCGAGCTGGCCCAGAGCGGCGACCGCAGCACCGTGGGCGGCATTGTGGTGCTGGTGGTGGTGTTCCTGCTCACGATCGTGGGCATCATCTTCGTGCAGGAGGGCAACAGGCGCATCCCGATCGTGAGCGCCAAGCGTCAGGTGGGGGGCACCAACCTGCTGGCGGCGCGCCAGAGCTACCTGCCCCTGAAGCTGAATGCCGGCGGCGTGATGCCGATCATCTTCGCCTCCGCCGTGGTGTTCCTTCCTCTCACCATTGCCAACCTCACCCGCAGCCCCTGGCTGATCCAGCTGGCCAGCTCGCTCAATCCCAACAGCAGCACACCGTGGCTCTACGCCCTGGTGTTCTTCGGGCTGATCGTGGGCTTCTCCTTCTTCTATGCCTCGCTCACGGTCAACCCGGTGGACATCGCCAGCAACCTGAAGCGCGGCGGCGTCGCCGTGCCGGGGGTGCGACCAGGCTCAGCCACCGCCACCTACCTCGGCGGCGTGCAGAATCGCCTCACTCTGCTCGGGGCCCTGTTCCTCGGGGCCGTGGCCATCATTCCCTCGGCCGTGGAGGGCGCCACCCAGGTGCGCACCTTCCAGGGGCTGGGCGCCACCTCGCTGTTGATCCTGGTGGGCGTGGCCATCGACACCGCCAAGCAGGTGCAGACCTACGTGATCTCCCAGCGCTACGAAGGGATGGTGCGTCAGTAGGACCGGCCCCAGCTCCCCACATCCAGACCTTCCTCCCCACTTGTTCTGCCATGAAGCAACGACTCCTGTTCCTGGGCCCCCCCGGTGCCGGCAAGGGCACCCAGGCCGAGCAGCTGGCCAAAGGCCGGCAGCTGCTCCACCTCTCCACAGGAGACCTCTTGCGGGCCGAGGTGAAAGCCGGCAGCGCCCTCGGCCAGCAGGCCGAGGCAGTGATGGCCCGGGGTGAACTGGTCAGCGATGCCCTGGTGCTGGCAATCGTGCGCAGCCGCCTGGAGCGCCAGGCCGAAGAGGGGGGCTCCGGTTGGCTGCTGGACGGCTTTCCCCGCAACCTGGCCCAGGCCGAAGCGCTGGAGCGCCTGCTGGCCGAGCTCGGCCAGCAGATCGAGATCGTGGTGTTGCTGGAGCTGGACGACAGCGTGCTGCTGCAGCGGCTGCTCAGCCGCGGGCGTGCCGATGACAACGAGGCGGTGATCCGCCATCGCCTTGAGGTCTACCGGGAGCAGACGGCGCCCCTGATCCGTTACTACCAAGAAAAAGGGCTGCTGCAGGGCGTCGATGCCAGCGGCCCGGTCGAGGCCATCGCCGCCCGCATCACCGCCCTGCTGGACTGAGCCCTCCGCCGGGCCATGGGATGGAGAGGTTGACCCATGTGATAGGTTGGCGGTTTGCAAATTCGGAGAGCACAACGCCCATGAAGGTGCGTGCCTCAGTCAAGAAGATGTGCGACAAGTGCCGGGTGATCCGCCGCCACGGCCGGGTGATGGTGATCTGCACCAACCCCAAGCACAAGCAGCGCCAGGGCTGATCAAGCCCTGGCAGGGCCTCAGCCGGGGCCACTGCACCACGCCCGCCCAACGGCGGGCAACCCTGGGCCTTCCCGGGGCCACCTGCCTCTGGCGGGTTCCTCTGACCCTTGAATCGTTTCCCACGTGGCTCGGATTGCCGGCGTCGATATCCCTCGCGACAAGCGGGTTGAGATCGCTCTCACCTATGTGTATGGCATCGGGCTCACCCGTGCCCAGAAAATCCTCGCCAAGACCGGCGTGAGCCCGGATATCCGGGTCAAGGACCTCAGCGACGCCGATGTGCAGAAACTGCGCGGTGCCGCCGAGACCTTCACCCTCGAAGGCGACCTGCGCCGGCAGGAGGGCATGGCCCTCAAGCGCCTGCAGGACATCGGCTGCCTGCGGGGCCGCCGTCACCGCATGGGTCTGCCGGTGCGTGGACAGCGCACCCGCACCAATGCCCGCACCCGCCGGGGTGCCCGCAAGACCGTGGCCGGCAAGAAGAAGTAAGCCCATCCGCCCGGTTCGAGGCCCTGCCGCCTGAGCTGAGCACCCAGACCCTGCCGCCGAGCATCGTCGCGAGCCTGCTTCCGAGAGGCTCATGGCCTTCCCAGCATCCAGCCGGGCCGGCTTCACCGCTCAGGCGTCACCAGGGTCTGCCCCCGTTCCCCGATCACCTCCTGCTGCAGCAGGCCTCTCCACCATGGCAAAGCCAGCCAAGAAAACGGGCCCCAAGAAGGCCAAGCGCAACGTGCCCAACGGCGTTGCCCACATCCAGAGCACCTTCAACAACACCATCGTGTCGATCTCCGACACGGCCGGTGAGGTGATCTCCTGGAGCTCCGCCGGTGCCAGCGGCTTCAAGGGCGCCCGCAAAGGCACCCCCTTTGCCGCCCAGACCGCTGCCGAAGCCGCCGCTCGCCGCGCCCTGGAGCAGGGCATGCGCCAGATCGAGGTGCTGGTGCGCGGCCCGGGCTCCGGCCGCGAGACCGCCATCCGCGCCCTGCAGGTGGCTGGCCTGGAGATCACCCTGATCCGCGACGTGACCCCCCTTCCCCACAACGGCTGCCGGCGTGCCAAGCGCCGCCGCGTCTGATTCGTCGCCCCGTCCCTTCCCAGGGGCCCCTCCGCCCAACCTTCCGACTGTTCAGACCGTGCTGCACTACCAAATCGACCGGATCGAGCATCAGGTCTCCGACGACCGGGCTCAGACCGGCGTCTTCCTGATCGGCCCCCTGGACCGCGGCCAGGCCACCACCCTGGGCAACGCCCTGCGGCGGGTGCTGATTGCCGGCCTGGAGGGCAGCGCCATCACGGCGGTGCGCATCTCCGGCGTCAATCACGAGTACGCCACCGTGCCCGGCGTGCGTGAAGACGTGCTGGACATCCTGCTCAACTGCAAGCAGGTGGCGGTGAACAGCCGCAGCCGCGACCTGGAGATCGGCCGGCTGGTGGTGAACGGTCCCAGCACCGTGACAGCAGCCGACCTGCAGTTCTCCTCTCAGGTGCAGGTGATCGATCCCGACCGCCTGATCGCCACCGTGGCCGACGGCTTCAGCCTCGAGATGGAGGTGCACGTGGAACGGGGTGTGGGCTACCGCCCCGTCGACCGCCATAACGAGGACACCAGCGCCATCGATCTGCTGCAGATCGATGCGGTGTTCAAGCCGGTCAACCGCGTCAACTACAGCGTCGATGAGACGGCGGTGGGTGAGGGAGGCTCAGCCCGCGAGCGGCTGCGGCTCGAAATCGAGACCGACGGCAGCGTCACTCCAGACGACGCCATGGCCCAGGCGGCCAATCAGCTGATCGCCCTGTTCCAGCCGCTGGCCACCCTGAGTGTGGTGGAGGAGCCCGGCCATGAACCCGAACCTTCCCCCGAAGCCCAGATTCCGCTCGAAGAGCTCAACCTCTCCGTGCGGGCCTACAACTGCCTCAAGCGTGCCCAGGTCAACTCCGTGTCTGACCTGATGGGCTTCAGCTATGAAGACCTGCTGGAGATCAAGAACTTCGGCTCCAAGTCTGCCGATGAGGTGATCGAAGCGCTGGAGCGCATCGGCATCACCCTGCCCCAGAGCCGAACCAGCGCCTGAACGGCAGCGCCCGACCCTTTCCACGAGCCCACGAACGATGCGCCACCAATGCCGAGTCCCCATGTTGGGACGCCCCGCCGACCAACGCAAAGCGATGCTGCGCGGACTCGCCACCCAGCTGATCCGCGAAGGGCGGGTCACCACCACCAAGGCCCGCGCCAAGGCGCTGCGCGATGAAACCGAGCGCATGATCACCCTGGCCAAGGCCGGAACCCTGGCGGCCCGTCGTCGGGCCATGGGCTACATCTACGACAAGCAGCTCGTCCACGCCCTGTTCGAGAAGGCCCAGGAGCGCTATGGCGACCGCAATGGCGGCTACACCCGGATCTTCCGCACCGTGCCTCGCCGCGGCGACAATGCCGAGATGGCGATCATCGAGCTGGTCTGAGCACCCAGCAGTCCAGGCGACGCTGTCGGCGCCCCCTCTGCCCGCCGCGGTGCTGATCCCACGGCGGCTGTTGGCATGGAGCGCCTTCCCACCCCCCAGAGCGGCCCGGCCCTGAACCCTGCAGCCGGGCAGCGCATCGCCCTCTGCCTGCAGTACGACGGCGGGGCGTTCCACGGCTGGCAGCGCCAGCACAATGCAGTGAGCGTGCAGGAGACGCTGGACAGGGCCATCGCGGGCCTGGATCCACTCCCGGCAGCAGCCGCCAATCCTTCCTCGCGGCCCCGCAGCTGGGCCGCAGGCCGCACCGATGCCGGCGTGCACGCCGCCGCCCAGGTGGTGCATTTCGACAGCCACGGGCCGATCCCGGCTGAGCGCTGGGCCCGGGCCCTGAACGGACGGCTGCCCGCCTCGATCCGCGTCAGGGCCGCCTCCAGAGTTCCCGCCGACTGGCATGCCTGCTTCTCGGCCACCTACCGGCGCTACCGCTACACCCTGTTCAACGGCCGGGCCCCGAACCTCTTTCTGGCTCCCTGGAGCTGGCATCGCTACCAGTGCCGACTGGACGAGCAGCGCATGGACGAGGCACTCCAGGGCCTGCTCGGCAACCACGACTTCACGGCCTTCCAGAAGGCCGGCAGCCGGCGCCTGCACGCCCGCACCACCGTGCAGGAAGTGGCCCTGGATCGCCAGGGGGATCTGCTGCGGGTGGAACTGCAGGCCAGCGGCTTCCTCTACGGCATGGTGCGGCTCGTGCTGGGGCAGCTGGTGGCGGTGGGGGAAAGGCGGCTGAGCCCGGCGGCCTTTGAGCAGCGCTGGCGGCAGCAACAGCGCCAGGCGGTGAAAGAGGCCGCCCCACCCCACGGGCTGTGCCTGCTGCGAGTGGGCTACCCCAAACCCATCTTCCCAACAGCCGCCTGGTATGATTGCCAGCCGCGGTATCAGCTCGACACCACCGATTCACCGGAGGTTACAGCTGGCCTATCCGTCGATCCGCAGGGCCCGCCGCGGCCAAGCGGTATGGTCGTTTGAACGGCTTGGTTTCCACCTGCCATCCCGACCACCTGCCCAGCCCTCTACGGCCTGCCGGTGCCTGACCAGGCGATATGAACAAGACTCCCCTGCCCTCCGTTGATTCCCTCGACCGCCAGTGGTTTGTGGTCGACGCTGAGAATCAGACCCTCGGTCGCCTGGCCAGCGAAGTGGCCTCGGTGCTGCGCGGCAAGAACAAGCCCTGCTACACCCCTCACCTCGATGCCGGTGACTTCGTCATCGTCATCAACGCCGACAAGGTGCGCGTGAGCGGCAACAAGGCCAGCCAGAAGCTCTATCGCCGCCACTCCGGGCGCCCCGGTGGCATGAAGACCGAAACCTTCGCCCACCTCCAGGCCCGCCTTCCCGAGCGGATCGTGGAGAAGGCGATCAAGGGCATGCTTCCCCACAACGCCCTCGGCCGTCAGCTGTTCCGCAAGCTGAAGGTGTACAAGGGCACCGAGCATCCCCACACCGCCCAGAAGCCCCAGCCCCTCGCCCTCGATCCTGCCGCCGCCGCCCAATGAGCACCTCCAACGTCGTCTACTGGGGCACCGGTCGCCGCAAGACCGCCGTGGCCCGTGTCCGTGTCGTGCCCGGCAGCGGCAGCGTCACGATCAACGGCCGTCCCGGCGATAACTACCTGAACTACAACCCCGTCTACCTGGCGGCGGTCAAAGCCCCCCTCAACACCCTGGGGCTCGCCACCGACTACGACCTGCTGGTGAACGTGCGCGGCGGTGGCCTCACCGGCCAGGCCGATGCCATCAAGCAGGGCGCTGCCCGGGCCCTGTGCGAGCTGTCCCCTGACAACCGCAAACCGCTCAAGACGGAGGGCCACCTCAGCCGCGACCCCCGGGCCAAGGAACGCCGCAAGTACGGCCTCAAGAAAGCCCGTAAGGCGCCCCAGTTCTCGAAGCGCTGATCTTCAACTCGAAGCGCCGATCGTCGATCTCCTTCAGACTTTTCCAGCCATGCCCAAGGCCGACATTCATCCCACCTGGTACCCCGATGCCAAGGTGATCTGCAACGGAGAGGTGGTGATGACCACCGGCTCCACCTCACCTGAGCTCCATGTGGACGTGTGGAGCGGCAACCACCCCTTCTACACCGGAACCCAGAAGATCCTCGACACCGAGGGCCGGGTGGACCGCTTCATGCGCAAGTACGGCATGGCCAGCCTCGACAGCAGTGCTGGCGTCAAGACCGAACCAGAAGCGAAGCCCGAAGCCGGCACCACCGAAGCCAGCACCACCGAGGCCTGAGCCAACGGAGCCGCGCGGCCGGGAGAGCCACTTCTGCCCGGTGCGCCCCTCCTGACAGCTCCGGAATCGCTGGCCCATGGATCCCTCTCTCCTTCATGATCGGCTCACGGCCGCCAGGAGCACCTTTGAGACCCTGGAGCGCCAACTGGCGGATCCTGCCGTGGCCTCAAACCCCGAGCAGTTGCAGGCGATCGCCCGCGAGCGCTCACGCCTGGAACCGCTGGTGCGGAACCATGAGCGCTTCCAGAAGCTGAAGCAGGAAGAGGACGAAGCCCGGCAACTGCTGCGGGAGCACCGGGGTGACGCTGGCATGGAGCAACTGGCCAGCGAGGAACTGCAGCAGCTCGGCAAGGCCATCGCAGCCCTGGAACAGACGCTCACCGTGGCTCTGCTGCCGCAAGATCCCCGCGATGAGCGCAGCGTGATGCTCGAGGTGCGGGCCGGGGCCGGCGGCGACGAGGCCGCCATCTGGGCCGGAGACCTGGCCCGCATGTACGAGCGCTACGCCCAGAGCCTGGGCTGGCGGGTGGATCCGGTGTCGGCTTCGGAGGCGGAGCTGGGGGGCTACAAGGAGCTGATCCTGGCGATCCGGGGCGAGGGCGTGTTCAGCCAGCTGAAATTCGAGGCCGGCGTGCACCGGGTGCAGCGGGTGCCGGCCACGGAGTCCCAGGGGAGGGTGCACACCTCCACGGCCACGGTGGCCGTGATGCCGGAGGCCGATCCGGTGGAGGTGCAGATCGAGCCCGGCGACGTGGAGATCAGCACCGCCCGCTCCGGCGGGGCCGGCGGCCAGAACGTCAACAAGGTGGAAACGGCGGTGGACCTGATCCACCGACCCACCGGCATTCGCGTGTTCTGCACCCAGGAGCGCTCGCAGCTGCAGAACCGGGAGCGGGCCATGGAGATCCTGAGGGCCAAGCTCTACGAGCGCCAGCTCGCTGAGGCCAACGCCAGAGAGCGCTCCGACCGGCTGGCGCAGGTGGGCAGCGGCGACCGCAGTGAAAAGATCCGCACCTACAACTACAAGGACAACCGCACCACCGACCACCGCCTGGGGCGCAACTTCTCGCTCGAGCCCATTCTCAATGGCCAGCTCCACGACCTGATCGGGGCCTGCATCACCGCCGACCAGAACCGCCGCCTCGATGCCCTCGCCGCCCAGGTGAGCGCCTGAGCGGGCAGCCGCGCTCAGACGAGCAGCTCGGCGCCGGACTCCACGCCGATCAGGTATTTGGCCCACTCGTGGTGGCGACCGGCCCGCAGGTGGCGCGTCGCCTCATAGCCGAGGCCGCTGGCGGGACGATGGGGTTGGCGGCGCAGGGCCATGCCGGCCTCCCGCGGCGTGCGGTTGCCCTTGCGCACGTTGCAGCTCAGGCAGGCGGTGGTCACGTTCTCCCAGCTGTCCAGCCCACCGCGGCTGCGGGGAACGACGTGATCCACCGAGAGCTGATCTCCGCCATAGCCGCAGTACTGGCAGCAGTGGCCGTCCCGGTGGAAGAGATTGCGCCTGGTGAGCGGCAGTTGCCGGTAGGGCACGCGTACGAACTGCCGCAGGCGGATCACCGTGGGGAGCAGAGTATCCTCGCGGATCAGATGTGTCGGGTCGTGTTCCAGGCCTTCGGCTTTGCCCTTGAGAAGCATCACCATGGCGCGGCGCCAGGTGGTGATGTTGAGGGGTTCGTAGGAGGCGTTGAGGACGAGGACGTGGCCCATGCCAGAGCCGGGATTACCCGGCATGCTAATTGCGCTGGATTGAGGAATCCGTGACGCAGGCCACGAACCAAGGCTGGCTGCCGAGCCTGCCCCTGGTGGAGGCCGGCCTGGAGCGGCGGCGAGCCTGGGTGGACGTGGAGGCCTGGGCGATCACCGCCAACGCCCGGGCGCTGAAGCGCGCCATCGGCCCCGCCTGCTCCCTGATGGCCGTGGTCAAGGCCGATGGCTATGGCCATGGTGCTGTGGTGGTGGCCCGGGCCGCCCTGGAGGGGGGAGCCAGCTGCTTCGGGGTCGCCACCCTCGGCGAGGGGATCCAGCTGCGCCAGGCCGGCATCGAGGCGCCGGTGCTGGTGCTGGGCGGGCTCGGCCATCCCGAGGAACTGCGCAGCTGCCAGCGCTGGCAGCTGATGCCCACGATCAGCGGCATGCGGGAGGCCCTGCTCTGTCAGAACCTGGCCAGCGGCGGCGGCGCCCCGATGGCCGTGCAACTGAAGCTCGACACGGGCATGACCAGGCTGGGAGCGGCCTGGCAGGAGGGGCCGAGGCTGGTGAGAGCCATCCAGGAGCTGGATGCCGTGCACCTGGCAGGGGTTTACTCCCACCTCGCCAACGCTGACGCCGAGCCGGAAGCCGCCGCGGCCGGGGATCTGGACCCCACCACGGCGGAGCAGAAACGCCGCTTCGACAACGTGCTGGCGAGCCTGAAGCAGCAGGGGCTCGAGCCGGGGATCCGCCACCTGGCCAATTCGGCCGCCACCCTGCGCAGCCCTGCGCTCCACTACGACATGGTGCGGGTGGGCCTGGCCCTGTATGGCCACAGCCCCGCCCCCCATCTGCGCCGAGTGCTCGACCTGCAGCCGGCCCTGCACCTGCACGCCCGGGTCACCCTGGTGCGCGAGGTGCCTGAGGGCGTTGGGGTGAGCTACGGCCACCGCTTCCACACCGCGCGCCCCAGCCGCCTGGCGGTGGTGGGCATCGGCTATGCCGACGGGGTGCCCCGGCAACTCTCCAACCAGATGGAGGTGCTGTTCGAGGGTCAGCGCCTGGCTCAAGTGGGGGCGATCACCATGGACCAGCTCGTGGTGGATGCCACCGATTGCGCCGATCTGGAGACGGGCTCGGTGGTGACCCTGCTGGGCAGCGATGGCGACCAGCAGATTCAGCCCACCGACTGGAGCGAGCGCTGCGGCACCATCCCGTGGGAAATCCTCTGCGGTTTCAAGCTGCGCCTGCCGAGGCTGGAGGCCCAACCCGCCAGAGCCTGAGCCGATGGCCACGCTGATAAGCTCATCGGGCCCCTGGAGAGGTGGCTGAGCGGTTGAAAGCGGCTCCCTGCTAAGGAGTTACAGGAGGCAACTTCTGTCGAGGGTTCGAATCCCTCCCTCTCCGTTGAACTGCCCAAGCCCCCTGCCCTGAGCT
The DNA here is from genome assembly GCF_014280235.1 of Cyanobium sp. NS01. Lineage (NCBI taxonomy): Bacteria > Bacillati > Cyanobacteriota > Cyanophyceae > Synechococcales > Prochlorococcaceae > Cyanobium > Cyanobium sp. NS01. Next base: position 2,326,404 of record NZ_CP047940.1, read on the forward strand.
GGTCGCTCCTGCCTTGGGCCCTCAGTGCCTGCAAGCCCTGCAGAGGTGGCTGGCGAGCGCCGGCAGCAGCCGTTCATCGAGGGCCCGCTCCCGACCCTCGCTGAACACCACCAGAAGGAAGGGGTCGTGGCCCTCAGCCTCCACATAGGCGGCGTCATGGCGCGCCTGACTCATCCAGCCGGCCTTGCTCCACAGCCTGGCCTGATCGGGCAGGCCGGCGCCGAGGAAACCGTCCACCTGGTTTTCCGGGTCGGCCGCGCGGCAGTCCGGCTCCAGACTGCGCTCCAGCAGTTGTCGCATGCGTGCACAGGCCGGCGGCGAGACCACAGCGGCGGCCATCACCGCCAGCAACAGCCTGGCCACCGCCTCGCTGCTGAGGCTGTTGCGGTTGTCCAGCTCCGGGCCGTAGAAGGCCCGCTCGCGGCCGTAGGGACCATCGCCCCAGGTTTTCTGGCAGGCGTTGCAGCCCTGCAACTCAGGCCACCCCAACCCTGCCAGCCAGTCGTTCACCAGCTGGCGCTGCCGCACCCAGGCCTCCATGCGCTCCGGGGGCAGGGCCGGACCGCTGGTGGTGCCGCTGAGCAGATCCACCACCAGGCCGGTGGCGTCATTGCTGGAGTCGCGGATCATGTCGGCCAGAGCCCGCCTCAGCTCAGGCCCGTCCTCGAGCCATTCCTCCTGCAGCCAGGCCTCAACGGCGATCAGATACACCAGCTTCACCACACTGGCGGGGTAGCGCTGGCGATCCCCCCCCCAGCTGGCCCCCCGTCCGGGGAGGCCCCAGAAGGCGCTGGGCCCCGCCTCCATGGCTCGCTCCCGCAGGGATGGAGCAAAGCGAACCCAGGTGATCGAGAGCTGCTGGCCCAGACCCGGGCGGCCCTCCAGCTCCAGCGCCTCGATCAGCTCAGCCAGGGTCTGCGCCATGCCCTGGTCCTGGCTGTAGAACGCCATCAGTGCCGGCACAAGCTGTGACGACCCTAGGAACCCCCCAGTCGCCTCCCCTTGCGGAGGGCACGGCGGCTGCGCCGGAACTGCTCCTGCCCGGCAGCATCTGGCGGCTGGAGGCCCCCCTCGACCTGTTCAGCCGTCCGCAGGGAAGCGGGCTCGCCACCCAGGCGGCTGGCGGGCGCTGCCTGGAGATCTGCAGCGGCTTGAAGCAGGGCCGCCTGCGGGTGCGCCTGCTGGAGGACGGCTACCCGGGCTGGATCGTGGCCGATGCGCTGCTGGGGCAGGCGATGGCCAGCCGCGCTCCCAGGCCGTTGCTGCTGGCTCGCGCCGCCATCGAGGAACGGCTGGCGGCGGTGCTGGCCTTTGCCATGGCCGCCAACCAAAGGCCCAACACCTATCTGTGGGGCGGCAGCCTCGGGCCCGACTTCGACTGTTCCGGGCTGGTGCAGGCGGCCTACGCCAGCACCGGCATCTGGCTGCCGCGCGATGCCTACCTGCAGGAGCGCTTCTGCCAGCCCCTGGCGGTGCGCCCCGGCGTGTTCCACCAGCTCGAGCCCGCCGACCTGATCTTCTTCGGCAGCCCGCAGCGCTGCACCCACGTGGCCCTGCACCTGGGCAGCGGACGCTATCTGCACAGCTCCGGGCGCGAGCACGGCCGCAACGGCATCGGCATCGACGATCTCAACCCCAACAATGCTCACCCCGTGGCGGGCCACTACCGCGCCGAACTGCGCGGCGCCGGACGGGTGATGCGCTGTCACGACGGCAGTCCCCTGCCCGCCTAGGTTCCTTGCCTGCGATCGGGCCGCGATGGATCTCTCAGTGGTGGTGCCCCTCTACAACGAGGAGCAGAACGTGCCGCTGCTGGTGGAGCAGGTGCTGCGATCGATCCGCCCCCTGGGGCTGGAGCACGAGCTGGTGGTGGTGGATGACGGCTCCAGCGACGGCACCGCCGAGGTGCTGCGCGGGCTGAGCAGCAGCCAGCCGGAGCTGGTGGTGGTGCTGCTGCGGCGCAACTACGGCCAGAGCGCCGCCATGGCCGCGGGCTTCGATGCCAGCTGCGGGCAGGTGATCGTCACTCTTGATGGCGACCTGCAGAACGATCCGGCCGACATTCCCATGCTGCTGGAGCGGCTGGAGCAGGGCTTCGATCTGGTGAGCGGCTGGCGCCACCAGCGGCAGGACCATGCCGTGTCGCGGCTGCTGCCCAGCCGCATCGCCAATCGTCTGATCGCCCGGGTCACCGGCGTACGCCTGCACGACTACGGCTGTTCTCTCAAGGCCTACCGCCGCGAGGTGGTGGACGACCTCAACCTCTACGGCGAGCTGCACCGGTTTCTGCCAGCCCTGGCCTTCATCGAGGGCGCCCGCATCAGCGAGGTGCAGGTCGGCCACCACGCCCGCCGCTATGGCCAGAGCAACTACGGCATCGATCGCACCTTCCGGGTGCTGATGGACCTGCTCACGGTGTGGTTCATGAAGCGATTCCTGACCCGGCCGATGCACGTGTTCGGTTCAGCCGGCCTGGCGGCCATGGCGGTGGGTCTGCTGCTGACTGTGGCCCTGGTGGTGGAAAAGCTGCTGCTGGGGGCCGAGATCGGCGATCGGCCGCTGTTGCTGGTGGCCCTGATCAGCGTTGTGGCGGGCGTGCAGCTGTTCTGCTTCGGGCTGCTGGCTGAACTGCAGATGCGCACCTACCACGAGAGTCAGGGGCGGCCCATCTACCGGGTGCGCGAGACGTTGCGGGGCAGCGCCACGACCGGTTCCCCCGCCTGAGGCCGGGACTGCCGGCCCCGGAAGCGTTCCAGCGCCAGAGCTGCCTCCAGCACCACGCGGGGGTCGGGGTCGCGGCGGGCCCTGTGCAGCAGCGGCAGGGTGCAGCGGTGACCCCAGCGGCGGGCCACCTGCACGGCGACCAGACGGTTGGTGTGATCCGCCTCGAAATGGCGCTGCAGCGCCGTGAGCAGCAGCTGCTGATCGCGAGCACGGAGCGCCACACCGGCCGGCTGGCGAGCGAGGGGCGAGGCGGCAGCGAAGGCGGCGGCAGCCTCGTCGGCGCTGGGCGGCCCTGAGCGGGAGGGCTGCCCGGCAGGGGAGACGGAGTGGCCGGGGGGCTGCAGGGCCGTGGGCTGGTGCAGCTGGCTGCGGTTCAGGGCCGCCACCGCACTGGCATCGGTGGAGCGCAGCAGGCGGGCGGGGGGACGGCGACCGAGCCACCAGAGCGCCAGGGCCAGCAGACCGGCCAGGGCAGCGAGGCTGGAGGGAGGCATGGATTGAACTTTTATGTCGCCCAGCAGGGCCCAAGAAGGCTGTGCTGGAAACGATCCTTACAGTACCGGCGGTTGCTACTGGCCTGCGCCATGACTGGAGAATTTGCTGCCGCCTGGATGCCCTCGGTGTTCGTGCCCCTCGTCGGGATCCTCGGCCCAGCCGTGGCGATGGCGCTGTTGTTCAACGTGATTGAAGCCCGCGACTGAGCGCTCCGGGCCTCGGAGTGCCGACGCCCCTTTCAACACCCTCACATCCATCCCCATGACCGTGACCCCCGTGGCCGACCCCTGTGTCGGCAATCTGGCCACTCCCGTCAACAGCAGCTATTTCAGCAAGGCGTTCCTGAATGCCCTGCCGGCCTATCGCCCCTCCCTGTCGCCCAACCGGCGCGGCCTGGAAGTGGGCATGGCCCATGGCTTCCTGCTGTACGGACCCTTCGCGTTCACGGGCCCCCTGCGGCTCACCGAGTACGCCAGCACCAGTGGTCTGCTGGCTGCGATCGGTCTGGTGTCGATCCTCACGGTCTGCCTGTCGATCTACGGCACAGCGGGCACAGGCCCCAACGTGCAGCCTGCGGACGCCACTGTGGACAATCCGCCTGCAGACCTGTTCACCAAGTCCGGCTGGGCTGAGTTCGCCAGCGGCTTCTGGCTGGGCGGTTGCGGTGGTGCGGCCTTCGCCTGGTTCCTGGCGACCACCGCCATGGTTTCCCCTCTGGGGAGCATTGCCGGTGGCGTCTGGAGCATGGGCTGACCTCCAGCAGCTCTGCTGGCAGCCTTGCCGACCATCGCTGCTGCAGCAAGGTCCATCCAAGCCCCGCCGTTGGCGGGGTTTTTGTTTGGCGGGTGAGGATGGAGAAGCAGTCGCTGGAGAGCTCCATGGGCACGCAGGTTTCCCGCCCAAAGCGCACGCTGGCCTGCCCACGCCGCGGGTTGGCTCAGCAGGGCGTCTGGCCTGCAGGCCTGGCCCTGGCAGCCAGCGCCCTGCTGCTGCTTGGCGGCTGTCAGCCGCAGAACGCGCCCGAGCCGGAGCCACCCGCTGCCCCGGCGCTGCCACCGACCAGCGGCAGCGGCAGCCAAAGCAGCAGCGCCACTCCCAACAGCACCGAAGCGCCCACAGGCTCGGCGGCCGCGGACCTGCAGGAAAAGGGCAGAAGCAGTGGCCTGGTGCAGGGCCACGCCGCCACGGTGGCCTGCCTGAGGGGCGAGCGTGCCCAGACCGATGGCAATGAACTCCGCTGCGAAGACTGGGCGTACGTGCGCCAGAACTACGCCAGCGCCCGCTGAGGAATGCCGACGCGGCGACCTCAGGGCTGGTTGCGGTCCAGGAGTGCTGAGCCCAGCCAGGCGCCGCAGGCCACCAGCAGCAGGCCGCCCAACAGATTCCCGGCCACGATGGCTGTCACCCCGAGCCAGTGCCCCAGGGTGAGCTGCTGGGCGATGGAGAGCATCCAGGAAGAAAACGTGGTGAGACTGCCACAGAAACCCACACCAGCCCAGAGGTAGAGGCGGGCCCGGCTGGCGGGCTGAACGATCAGCAGGCCGATCAACAGGCAACCGCTCAGATTCGCCAACAGCGAAGCCTGCAACAGGGCTGCCCCAGGGCCGGCCTGAGCTGCCGCCGCCAGGTCGAGCTGCCAGCGGAGCAGCCCACCCGGCACGGCACCGAGCGTCAACAGCAGCAACTCCTTGGACTCCCGCTTCAGGGGTTCTCTCATCTCAGGGCACCGATCAGCAGACCGGCCTGCATGGCCAGCAGACCCGCCAGCAGCGAGCCGCCGGCCAGGGCACAGGCCTCGCCCCAATGGCGGCGCTGCAACACCTGGTGCAGCTCAGCCACGAAGGAGGAAAAGGTGCTGAAACCTCCGAAGAAGCCGGTGCCCAGCAACAGCATCGTGCTGCGGGCTCCCGGGCCGCCACCCTGCTGCAAGGCAGCCAGCAGACCGAGGGCAAAACAGGCCACCACATTCACCACAAAGGTGCCCCAGTGCTTGCGGGGCAGCGCCGGCTCCAGGTGGTTGACCACCCTGTAGCGCAGCCAGGCTCCTGGCACCACGCCAAGGGCCACCAACACCGACGAGGTGGCCGTGGACAGAGAACTCATCACGGCGCGAGTGCCAACAGATGGAGCAATGACATGAAAAAAACCCCGGCCTGAGCCGGGGTTGGATTGGTGGTCCCTCGAGCGAGGCAAGCGTCAGGCTGCGTCAGCCGAACTTGCCAGAGGTGGAGGCGATCAGGAACGCCGCGTAGGTGAGGAAGTAACCCACGGTGAAGTGGGCCAGACCAACCACACGGGCCTGAACGATGGACAGGGCCACGGGCTTGTCACGCCAGCCCACCAGGTTGGCGAGCGGGGTGCGCTGGTGGGCCCAGACGATGGTCTCGATCAGCTCCTGCCAGTAACCACGCCAGGAGATCAGGAACATGAAGCCCGTTGCCCACACAAGGTGGCCGAACAGGAACATCCAGGCCCAGACCGCCAGGTTATTGGAACCAGCGGGGTTGTAGCCGTTGATCAGCTGGGAGCTGTTGAGCCACAGGTAATCGCGGAACCAGCCCATCAGATAGGTGCTGGATTCGTTGAACTGGGCCACGTTGCCCTGCCAGATGGCGAGGTGCTTCCAGTGCCAGTAGAAGGTGACCCAACCCACAGTGTTCAGGGCCCAGAAGACAGCCAGATAGAAGGCGTCCCAGGCGCTGATGTCGCAGGTGCCGCCACGGCCGGGGCCGTCGCAGGGGAAGGAATAACCGAAGTCCTTCTTGTCGGGCATCAGCTTGGAACCCCGGGCATCCAGGGCGCCCTTCACCAGGATCAAGGTGGTGGTGTGGAGACCAAGCGCGATGGCATGGTGCACCAGGAAGTCACCAGGACCGATCTGGAGGAACAGGGAGTTGGTGCCGGAGTTGAGGCTGTCCAGCCAACCAGGCAGCCAGACGGCGCCGTAGTTGGGCCAGGCGGTGGACGCAATGCTCTCGGAATTGGAGAGCAGAATGTCCATGCCGTAGAGGGCCTTACCGGAGGAAGCCTGCACGAACTGGGCGAACACCGGCTCAATCAGGATCTGCTTCTCGGGAGTGCCGAAGGCCACGACCACGTCGTTGTGGACGTAGAGACCCAGGGTGTGGAAACCGAGGAACAGAGAGACCCAGCTCAGGTGGCTGATGATCGCTTCCTTGTGCTCCAACATCCGAGCAAGAACGTTGTTCCTGTTGGCCTCGGGGTCGTAGTCACGGATGAAGAAGATCGCACCGTGAGCGAAGGCACCGCACATCAGGAAGATGGCGATGTACTGGTGGTGGGTGTAAAGAGCAGCCTGCGTTGTGTAGTCCTTGGCGATGAACGCGTAGGACGGCAGGGCATACATGTGCTGAGCCACCAGGCTCGTCACCACACCGAGGCTGGCCAGGGCCAGACCCAGCTGGAAGTGGAGCGAGTTGTTGATGGTGTCGTACAGACCCTTGTGGCCAGCGCCGAGGTCACCAGGGGTGCCCTTGGGTGGGTTGTGAGCCTCAAGGATCTCCCTGATCGAGTGACCGATACCGAAGTTCGTCCGGTACATGTGGCCAGCGATCACAAAAATACAGCCAATCGCCAGGTGGTGATGGGCAATATCCGTAAGCCAGAGAGCCTCGCTCTGGGGGTGGAAACCACCCAGGAAGGTGAGGATCGCGGTGCCCGCGCCTTCAGCGGTGCCGAACACCTGGTAAGCGGTGTCGGGGTTCTGGGCGTAAACGCCCCAGTTACCAGTGAAGAAGGGACCCAGACCTGCCGGGTGAGGCGACACGGAGAGGAAGTTGTCCCAACCGACGTGCTGACCACGGGATTCAGGAATGGCCACGTGAACCAGGTGTCCGGTCCAGGCGATCGAACTGAAGCCGAACAGCACAGCCAGGTGGTGGTTGAGCCGGGATTCAGCGTTCTTGAACCAGGCCAGGGAAGGCCTGAACTTGGGTTGAAGGTGAAGCCAGCCGGCGAACAGAGCCCAGGCCGAGAGGATCATCATGAAGATGGCCCCTTGATAGAGCTCGGCGTTGGAGCGCATCCCGATCGTGTACCACCAGTGGTACAGACCGGAATAGGCGATGTTCACCGGAGAAGAAGCGCCCGCCTGGGTGAAGGCAGCGATGGCGCCTTCACCGAAGTGGGGATCCCAGATCGCGTGAGCGATGGGACGGACATGCAGAGGATCGGTGACCCACTGCTCAAAGTTGCCCTGCCAGGCGATATGGAACAGGTTGCCCGAAACCCAGAGGCCGATGATGGCCAGGTGACCGAAGTGGGTGGAGAACAGCTTTTGGTAAAGCCGCTCCTCGGTCATGCCGTCGTGGCTCTCGAAGTCGTGAGCCGTGGCAATGCCGTACCAAATACGGCGGGTTGTCGGGTCCTGTGCCAGACCCTGGCTGAACGAAGGAAATTTCGTTGCCATTGGGAAAGGTCAGGAAAGGTCAGCCGACCGCAATCATGCGGGCCAGGAAGAAGGACCAAGTGGTCGCGATGCCGCCCAGCAGGTAATGGGCGACACCCACGGCACGGCCCTGGGTGATGGAAAGGGCGCGGGGCTGAATGGCCGGCGCCACCTTCAGCTTGTTATGAGCCCAGACGATGGACTCAATCAGCTCTTGCCAGTAGCCGCGGCCACTGAACAGGAACATGAGGCTGAAGGCCCAGATGAAGTGGGCACCCAGGAACATCAGGCCGTAGGCACTGGAGCTCGAGCCATAGCTGTTGATCACCTGTGCGGCCTGGGCCCACAGGAAGTCACGCAGCCAACCATTGATGGTGATGGCGCTCTGGGCAAAATTGCCGTTGGTGATGTGCTGGACGCTGCCGTCAGCATTGACGGTGCCCCACACGTCGCTCTGCATCTTCCAGGAGAAGTGGAAGATCACGATTGACAGGGAGTTGTACATCCAGAACAGGCCGAGGAACACGTGGTCCCAAGCCGACACCTGGCAGGTACCGCCACGACCGGGGCCGTCGCAGGGGAAGCGGAAACCGAGGTTCGCCTTGTCGGGAACGAGGCGGGAGCTGCGGCTGTAGAGCACACCCTTCAGCAGGATCAGCACGGTGACGTGGATCGTGAAGGCGTGGATGTGGTGGACCATGAAGTCCGCCGTGCCCAGGGGGATCGGAGCAGCGGCGACCTTGCCACCCACCGCCACCACGGCGCCATTGAACACTTCACTCACGCCGGCGAGGGCGTTGGGAGCGGTGCTGCCGGCTGCAGCGGCGTGCAGACCCTGGATCCACTGCGCGAAGATGGGCTTCAGAGCAATGGCGGAGTCGCTGAACATGTCCTGGGGACGGCCCAGGGCACGCATGGTGTCGTTGTGGATGTAGAGGCCGAAGCTGTGGAAGCCGAGCCAGATGCACACCCAGTTCAGGTGGCTGATCAGGGCATCGCGGGCCTTGAGGACGCGATCCAGCACGTTATCGATGTGCTTGGCGGGGTCGTAGTCACGCACCATGGCAATGGCAGCGTGGGCACCGGCACCAACGATCAGGAAGCCTCCAATCCACATGTGGTGGGTGAAGAGTGAAAGCTGAGTGGCGTAATCAATCCCGATGTAGGGATAGGGAGGCATCGCATACATGTGATGCGCCACGATGATGGTCAGCGAGCCGAACAAGGCCAGGTTCACGCCGAGCTGGGCATGCCAGCTGGTGGTCATGAACTCGAACAGACCATCGTGGCCCTTGGGAGCCGGGAACAGCAGGGGGTCGCCCTTCTGACCTTCCAGGATTTCCTTGATGCTGTGGCCGATGCCCCAGTTGGTGCGGTACATGTGGCCCGCCACAATGAACAGCACGGCGATCGCCAGATGGTGATGCGCAATGTCTGTCATCCAGAGGCTGCCCGTCACAGGATTCAAACCACCCTTGAAGGTGAGGAAATCGCTGTAGGCCGCCCAGTTACCGGTGAAGAAGGCGGAGATGCCAGCACCGAATCCGGGGTAGAGCTGCGAGATAACATCCTGGTTGATGAACTCGTGGGGCAGCGGGATGTCGGCATAGGAGGCGATGGTCTTGCCATTGATCGCCAGCGGCTGGCCGGCATCAATGGCATCCATCAGAGCCGTGGTGGGCAGGGACACGTGCAGGAGGTGCCCTGTCCAGGACAGGGAGCCCAGGCCAAGCAGTCCAGCCAGATGGTGGTTGAGCATCGACTCAACGTTCTGGAACCACTCGAGCTTGGGGGCTGCTTTGTGGTAGTGGAAGACGCCCGCGTTGAGCATCAGGCCGGCCATCACCAGAGCGCCGATTGCCGTGCAGAGCAATTGGAACTCATTGGTGAAGCCCCAGGCCCTCCACACGTGGAAGAGTCCGGAGGTGATCTGAATGCCGTGGAAGCCGGCACCCACATCACCATTGAGAATTTCCTGGCCAAAAATGGGCCAGACCACCTGGGCTGAAGGCTTGACGTGCAGAGGGTCAGCCAGCCAGCCGGTGTAGTTGGAGAAGCGGGCTCCGTGGAAGAAGGCGCCGCTCAACCAGATGAAAATGACGGCCAGATGGCCGAAGTGAGCAGAGAAGATCTTGCGAGAGACCTCTTCGAGGTCGCTCGTGTGGCTGTCGAAATCGTGAGCGTTGGCGTGGAGGTTCCAAACCCAGGTGGTGGTTTTGGGACCTTTGGCCAAGGTTCTGTCGAAGTGTCCGGGCTTTTCAAAAAGCTCGAACGTGGCCGGAACGGGGTTCCGGTCGACCATGGCCTTGGCCTTTTCCCCACGCTCTGGTGGGCTGATGGTCATCGAGACGTTCCTCGAGGGACGGGGTCGAGGTGGTGATCCACCCCTGGAAGCCATCGCATCCGCGCGAGGCGGAGACGGATGACTGATGGGCCCCATGAACGGACCTGCCGGAGCCGGGCCTGTCATGGGCTCCAGCCGGCAGGGGCCTCGCGAAGTGGCGAGATCCGTTGCCATGGCTGGGGCTTTGGGCCCCAGGTAGGGGACCGCTGGCGGCACTATAAGGGTCAAATCCATGCCCCTTGGGCGCCCAGTTACAAAGGTTCAATCCGGCGCCTTCCCAGGCCAGCACTGGGGTCTGCTGGGCAGTTAGAGATACGCCATTCCAATACTTTCCATCTGCTTTGTTACATCGTCAGCCTGGAAAGAAGTCTGTCGGTGACACAGGCGGGTCTCCATCGCCTGCCTGCCAGCAGAATGCAGGCAAGCTTGCGGGGACCAGACAGGGTGAGGGCGCAGCTGAGCGCAGAGGCGCAGCCCAGACCAGCCGCAAGGGGTCTGGCCAGGATCAGGCAGCGGTTGGGTCCGTTGACGGCTGCTCTGCTGCTGGTTGTCCTGCTGACCACAGCCTGTGGCAGCCGTGCCCTGCGGGCCGGCCCGAACCAGACGGATCCCGCTGGGCCGATCAGCCCGGTGGCCCCCGCGGGACGGCTGCAGGAGGTGCCGCCTCCGGGGGCCGTGGCCCAGTTGCAGAAGGCCCTGGCGAGTCACCACCCCGGGGTGAGGATTCAGGCCCCTGCCGACAACAGCCTGCTGAAGGCCGGGCCCTGGACCCTTGAGCTGGCCGTTCGCGACTGGCCCCTGGCCGATGCGGGCGAGCTGGGGCTGGGTGCCCATCTGGTGGTGCAGATCGACGACCAGGCTCCGATCCGGCTCAGCCAGGGTCCAGCCCCAGGGGCCACCAGCCTGCGGCTCGAGCTGCCGGAGCTGGGCGCCGGCAGCCACCGTGTGAGTGCCTATGCCGCCCGGCCCTGGGGCGAGGCCGTGAAGGATCCCGGCGCCTTCGACCAGATCCGGCTGGCCCGCGTCAACACCAACCCCCTGAGCCAGCCGGCCCCAGGCAGCCCCCAGCTGATTCCCTCGGCCAGCCTGGAGGGCGCCCGGCACCAACCGGTGCTGGTGGACTGGCTGCTGCGGGATGCCCCGCTGCAGGGGCTGCGGCCGGGCGATGGCAGCTGGCGGCTGCGCATCACAGTGAATGGTGACAGCTTTCTGGTGGACGACAGCACCCCCCTCTGGCTCAGGGGCTGGCGCACTGGCTCCAACGCTGTGTTGCTGGAGCTGGTGGATGGCCAGGGGGCGCCCCTGAATCCACCCTTCAACAGCCTCGTGCGCGAGGTGTGGATCGACCCGCTGGCTCCAGCCGCCGCCTGGGAAGCTCCATCCCTGAGCGCCCAGCAACTGGCCCAGCTCCTGGGGGAGCAGCCCGTTGAGCCAGCCTCCGGCAACGCTGAGGAGAGCGGCGACCAGCAGAGGGGCGAACCCGAAGGCGACGACGCGGGCCTGACGGCGATGCCTGGGTCTGAGCCCACGCCCGCTCAGCAGAACCCCGCCGAACCGGCCCTCCCGGATGACACTGAGACCGCTGGCCAGCCTGAGCGAGCCAGCCACTCAGAACAGAGCAGGCAGCCAGAGCAGAGCGAGCAGCCCGAACCGGATGCCCAGCCAGCGGCGCAGCAAGAGCCGCAGCCGGCAGCAGTGGAGCCTGAGCTGGGCAGCGCTCCGATGGACAGCAGGCCGACCGGTGCGTCCAGCCGCCAGGCGAGCCAGGCCGACGCCAGCCAGGCCACACCTGAGAGGCAGGGGCCCCTGGCCGGGTTGCGCCAACGGTGGGCCCCGTGAGCACACCAGGCAGGGACCCGTTGATCGCGGCTCCACCGGTGGTCGTTGCAGCCCCTGAAGGGGTCTGGGGGCTGAGCTTCAGCCAGGACGGGGATGGGCTGCTGGATCAGCTGCTGGCGGCGGGCCTGATTGCCCATCGCGTGGGCAGCAGCGACGCCGGCGGCCCGCGGGCCTGCCTGCAGCAGCAGTGGCCGCAGGCCCGCGGCTTTGTGGTGGTGGGGGCCTGTGGCCTGGTGTTGCGGCTGGTAGCGCCCCTGCTGGTGGACAAACAGCACGATCCCGCCGTGGTGGTGCTCGATCCGCGGGGCCAGTTCGCCATTCCCCTGCTGGGAGCCCACGCAGCCGGAGCCGAAGCCCTGGCCGAGCGGGTCGCCGCCCTGCTCGGAGGCCAGGTGGTGCGCACGGGCAGCAGCAGCGGCACGGGAAGCCTGGCCCTGGACCAGTTCGGGACGCGATGGGGCTGGCGGCGCGGCCCGGGGGGGGATTGGAGCGCGCTGATGCAACAAGCGGCCAGGGATTCTGGCCAGCTGGTGCTGCAGCAGAAGCAGGGCAGTCGCTGCTGGCTGGAGCTCGAGGCCAGCCGCAGGCTGCCGCCCGTTCAAGCCTTGGCCCCCAGCGACGCTGATCCGGCGACCCAGCTGCTGATCACCGTGCAGCGCGGCCCAGGCTGTCGCTGGCATCCACCGGGGCTGTGGCTCGGGATCGGCTGCGAACGCCACACCAGCCTGGCCCTGCTGGAGCGACTGGTGAACCAGCAGCTGCAGGGCCTCAACCTGGCGGAGGAGGCCATCGCCGGGCTGGCCAGCATCGACCGCAAGGCCGATGAACCGGCCCTTCTGGAGCTGGCCCGCCAACGCCACTGGCCGCTGCGCTGGCTGTCTGCCGCGGCCCTGAGCGCCGTAGCGGTGCCCACCCCATCGGCAGTGGTGGCCGCTGAGATGGGCACCGCCAGCGTGGCCGAAGCCGCTGCCCTGCTGGCCGCGGGGCCCGGCGCCCAGCTGCTGCAGGCCAAAGTGATCGAACGGGCCAACCCGGGGGAACAGGGTGCCGCCACCCTGGCCATTGCCCTGGCCAAGGAGCAGTGGGCTCCCCAGCGAGGCCAGCTGCACCTGGTGGGCAGCGGTCCGGGGCGGCTGGATCTGCTCACCCCGGATGGGCGCCGTGCCCTGGCCGAGGCCAGCGTGTGGGTGGGCTACGGGCTCTACCTCGATCTGCTTGAACCGCTGCGCCGGCCCGATCAGCTGCGCCTCGATGGCCGCCTCACGGAGGAGCGCCAGCGCTGCCGCCTGGCCCTGGACCTGGCCAACCAGGGGGTGAGCGTGGCCCTGGTGTCCTCGGGCGACAGCGGCATCTATGCCATGGCCGGCCTGGCCCTGGAGCTGTGGCTGGCCCAACCGGACGACGCCCGCCCGTCGTTCACGGTGCACCCTGGAATCTCGGCACTCCAGCTGGCGGCGGCCCGGGCGGGAGCCCCCTTGATGCACGATTTCTGCACCGTGAGCCTCAGCGACCGGCTCACCCCATGGCCGGTGATTGAACAGCGCCTGCGGAGCGCGGCCGCAGGGGATTTCGTGGTGGCGCTCTACAACCCCCGCTCCCGGGACCGCGACTGGCAGCTGGGGCAGGCCAGGGCGATCCTGCTGGCCGCCAGGCCCGCCAGCACCCCGGTGGTGATCGCCCGGCAGCTGGGGCGTGTGGATGAGCAGGTGAGCCTGCACAGCCTCGGCGAGCTGCCGATCGAGACTGTGGACATGCTGACCCTGGTGCTGGTGGGGAACAGCACCAGCTACTGCCGTGATGGCCGCATGGTGACCCCCAGGGGCTACCCGGGCGCCGAGCTGAGCTGAGCCAAAGTCGGGATGACAGGATTCGAACCTGCGGCCCCTTCGTCCCGAACGAAGTGCGCTACCAAGCTGCGCTACATCCCGATGGTCTGGACTTTAGAGGACCGCCGATGGAGGAGCGCCGCCGGCGCAGCAGTTGGCGGCGGGGTGCCGACAGCGGCAGGCTGACCTGAAAGGCGGCCTGACTTTCTACAGTGAGATCCCTCCGCTGCGGTCTGCTCCGGGCCGGTCTGCCCCCTTGCTGAAACCCGAGTGGCTGCGCGTGAAGGCCCCCCAGCGGGAGCGCATTGGCGAGGTGGCGGAACTGCTGCTGGATCTGAAGCTCAACACGGTCTGCCAGGAGGCCAGCTGCCCGAACATCGGCGAATGCTTCGCCGGGGGAACCGCCACCTTCTTGATCATGGGCCCGGGCTGCACCAGGGCCTGCCCCTACTGCGACATCGACTTCGACAAGAGCGTGCGGGCCCTCGACCCCAGCGAGCCGGAGCGACTGGGCGAGGCGGTGCACCGGCTGGGCCTCAGCCACGTGGTGATCACCTCGGTGAACCGCGACGACCTGGCAGACGGCGGGGCAAGCCAGTTTGTCGCCTGCATGGCCGAGGTGCGCAAGCGCTCACCCCGCACCACGATCGAACTGCTGATCCCGGATTTCTGCGGCAACTGGCAGGCCCTGGCGACGGTGATGGACGCGGCACCTGATGTGCTGAACCACAACATCGAAACGGTGCCTCGCCTTTACAGGACGGTGCGACCCCAAGGGCTGTACGGCAGGTCCCTGGAGCTGCTGCAGCGGGTGAGGCAAGGTTGGCCCCGCACTTACTCCAAGTCGGGGCTGATGGTGGGGCTGGGCGAGACCGATGCCGAAGTGCTGGAGGTGCTGGGTGATCTGCGGGCCAACGCCGTCGACATCGTGACGATTGGCCAGTACCTCTCCCCAGGACCGAAGCACCTACCGGTGGATCGTTTCGTGACCCCTGAGCAATTCAAGACGTATCAGCTCCACGGCGAAGCGTCTCTGGGCTTTCTCCAGGTGGTGAGCACACCTCTGACGCGAAGCAGCTACCACGCCGGGGAGGTGAGGGCTCTGATGGTGCGTCACCCCCGCTGAGCCCAGGCCGCTGCAGGACTGCTCACTCAATCAGAGCGCCGTCACCACCTCCCGCTCCAACAGCCCCAACGCCTCCTTCTCGCTGGGGGGCACCAGCACCTTGAACCGGCCCTTCCAGTTGCTCCAGTCCGCCAGGATTCGGGCCGCCTGGCTGCTGCCAGTGGTCTCCAGGTGCGCCTCAAGCAGAGGCCGCAGCAGCCCCTCCTGCTCCGGCGTGGTGAGATCACACAGCGCCACCGTCTCGTAGTTGAGGCGATCAGCCAGGCCACCGGCCTCATCGAGCAGGAAGGCCACACCACCGGTCATGCCCGCCGCCACATTGCGGCCCGTGGGGCCCAGCACCACCACCACGCCACCGGTCATGTACTCGCAGCAGTGGTCGCCAGCGCCCTCCACCACCGCCACGGCGCCGCTGTTGCGCACGGCGAAGCGCTCGCCGGCACGCCCGAGGGCGAACAGTTCGCCGCCGGTGGCGCCATAGAGGCAGGTGTTGCCCAGGATCACCTGGCTGCCGGGGTCGATCCCGCCGGGATGGGGCACCACGGTGATGCTCCCGCCGTTCATGCCCTTGCCCACATAGTCGTTGGCGTCACCTTCGAGGTGCACGGCCATGCCCTGCAGCAGGAAGGCCCCGAAGCTCTGGCCGGCGGCTCCGGTGAAGCTGAGGTTGAGCTGGCCCAGGAAGCCGCGGTTGCCATGGCGGGCCGCGATTTCGCCGGCCAGGCGCGCGCCCACGCTGCGGTCGGTGTTGACGATCGCCAGGCTGCGGTTGATGGCACCGTGGCCCTCGATGGCAGCCATCAGCTCGGGATCCTGCAGCAAGGCGTCTTCCAGGATCGGGCCGTTGCCGTGGGCCTGGGGGTCATGGCGCAGCCAGGAGCGCTCCGCCGCCTCGGCCAGGGGGTCGATCAGGCAGGAGAGATCCAGGCAGCTCGTCTTGGTGAGCGGCACCTCGCGGGCCTGCAGCAGTTCCGTGCGGCCGATCAGGTCTTCGAGGCGGGCCACGCCGAGCACGCTCAGCAGCTGGCGCACCTCCTCGGCCACGAACAGGAAGAAGTTCACCACGTGCTCCGGCAGACCGGTGAAGCGCTGGCGCAGGGCTTCCTTCTGGGTGGCCACCCCCACCGGGCAGTTGTTGGTGTGGCAGACGCGGGCCATGATGCAGCCCTCGGCGATCATCGCAACCGAGCCGAAGCCATACTCCTCGGCCCCCAGCAGGGCCGCGATCAGCACGTCCCAGCCGGTCTTGAGGCCGCCATCGGCTCGCAGCAGCACGCGATCGCGCAGGCCGTTGCCCAGCAGGGAGCGATGCACCTCGCTCAGGCCCAGCTCCCAGGGGGTGCCGGCGTGTTTGATCGAGCTCAGCGGCGAGGCGCCGGTGCCGCCGTCGTGGCCGGAGATCTGGATCACATCGGCATTGGCCTTGGCCACCCCGGCGGCGATCGTGCCGATGCCGATCTCGGCCACCAGCTTCACGCTCACCTTCGCCGCGGGATGCACCTGGTGCAGATCATGGATCAGCTGGGCCAGATCCTCGATCGAATAGATGTCGTGGTGGGGTGGCGGCGAGATCAGGGCCACTCCGGCCTTGCTGTTGCGCAGCCAGGCGATGTAGGGATCCACCTTGGGGCCGGGCAGCTGGCCGCCTTCACCGGGCTTGGCGCCCTGGGCCACCTTGATCTCGATCTGCTGGCCGCTGCGCAGGTATTCCGGTGTCACCCCGAAGCGGCCTGAGGCGATCTGTTTGATGGCGGAGCAGGCGCTGTCGCCAGGGCGCAGCCCGCGGATTCCGGGCAGGGTGGCCGAGCGGCCCTCACCATCCACATCCGGGAGCGGGTGGTAGCGGGCCGGATCCTCGCCTCCCTCACCGCTGTTGCTCTTGCCACCGATGCGGTTCATCGCCACCGCCAGCACCTCGTGGGCCTCGCGGGACAGGGCGCCCAGGCTCATGCCACCGGTGCAGAAGCGGCTGCAGATGCTCTCCACGCTCTCCACCTGATCCAGGGGCAGGGGGGCCGGGGCGGGCCTGAGCTCCAGCAGGTCGCGCAGGGCGGTGACCGGCCGGTTCTCAAGCAGGGTCTTGTAGGTGGCGAAGTGGTCGTAGCCGGGCCCCTCGGCCACGGCGGCGTGCAGGGCCTTGGCCATGTCCGGGCTGTTGAGGTGGAACTCGCCGCCGGTGCGGTACTGCACGAAGCCCATGAACTCCAGCTTGCTGCGGTTCAGCTCGGGGAAGGCCTTGGCGTGGAAACTGAGGGTCTCGCTGGCCAGGTCAGCCAGGCTCAGGCCAGCCACCCGGCTGGTGGTGCCCGTGAAGGCCAGCTCGATCAGATCGGCACCGATGCCGATCGCCTCGAAGATCTGGGCGCCGTGATAGCTGGCCAGCAGCGAGATGCCGATCTTGGAGAGAATCTTGCGCAGGCCGTCTTCGAGGGCCTTGCGCACGTTGGCCTGCACCTGGGATGGCGTGAGGGCCGGCAGCTTGCCCCGCTCGATCAGCTTCTGGGTCTTTGGGTGGGCCAGCCAGTGGCGGGAGGTCTCCCAGGTGAGCCAGGGGCAGACGGCGCTGGCGCCAAAGCCGATCAGGCAGGCCAGGTGGTGGGTGCTCCAGCACTGGGCTGTTTCCACCACCAGGGAGGTCTGCAGCCGCAGCCCTTGGCGCAGCAGGTGATGGTGCACCGCGCCCACCGCCAGCAGGGGCGGGATGTAGGTGGTGGTGGCGGTGGGGGCGCCGGTCTGTCCGTCCCGGTCGGTGCGATCCGAGAGCACCAGGATCTGGCTGCCGGTGCGCACGGCCGCCTCGGCTTCGCGGCAGAGATGCTGGATGGCACTCTCGAAACCGGCCGGACCGTCGTCGATCGCCAGCAAGGTACTGAGGGTGCTTGTGGGCAGGCCCTGCTGGCCCAGGGCCTGGAGTTCGGCCTCATTCAGCACCGGACTGCCCAGATGCAGCACCGCCGCCGAGGCGGGATCCGGCCGCAGCGGGGAACCGCGCTTGCCCAGGTGCATCTCCAGGCTCATCACCAGCTTTTCGCGCAGCGGGTCGATCGGCGGGTTGGTGACCTGGGCGAAGCGCTGCTTGAAGTAGTCGTAGAGCAGGTGTGGCTTGCTGGAGAGCACCGCCAGGGGGATGTCATCTCCCATGCAGTAGGTGGGCTCCTTGGCCGCACTGGCCATGTCCTCGATCACCAGATCGAAGTCTTCGGCGGTGAAGCCGAAGGCGGTCTGCTGCTGGAGCAGGTCGAGGTCACTCAGCTGGCGCTGCTCCTGCCAGGGCTGGCCCAGCAGGCTGCGACGATGCTCCGCCAGCCACACGGCGTAGGGATGGCGCTCGGCCACCTCCTGCTTCACATCCCAGTTGCGCAGCAGCCGCCCGTTCTCCAGATCCACGGCGAGCATCTGGCCGGGCCCGAGCCGGCCCTTCTCCACGATGCTGCTCTCCTGCACATCCACCACGCCGGTCTCGGAGCCCATCACCACAAAGCCGTCGCTGGTGATGCAGTAGCGGGCCGGGCGCAGGCCGTTGCGATCGAGGGTGGCGCCCACGCTGCGGCCATCGGCGAACACCAGCAGGGCCGGGCCGTCCCAGGGCTCCTGGGTGCAGGCGGAATACTCATAAAACGCCTGGATGTCAGGCCGGTCGGCCAGCTCGGGCTGATCGCGGAAGGCCTCGGGCACCAGGGTGAGCAGGCTCTCGGTGATCGGCCTGCCGCTGCGCACCAGCAGCTCCAGGGTGGCGTCGAGATTGGCCGAGTCGCTGAAGGCGGGGTTCACCACCGGGCGCAGGTCGGCCGCGGCATGGCCCCACACCGCCTCGAGGTTCACCTCGGAGGCCTTGGCCCAGTTGATGTTGCCGAGCAGGGTGTTGATCTCGCCGTTGTGACCCAGCAGGCGCATCGGCTGGGCCAGGGGCCAGCGGGGCAGGGTGTTGGTGCTGAAGCGGCGGTGATACACCGCAAAACTCACCGCAAAACGGGGATCGCGCAGGTCGGCGTAGAAGGCGGCCAGCACCTCCGAGCGCACCATGCCCTTGTACACAACTGTGCGGTTGCTGAGGGAGGCGAAGTAGAGGTCGTGCGGACCGGGGCCCCAGGCCTCGCGGGCCCGGTCGCCGCAGCGGCGCCGCAGGCGGAACAGCAGCCCCTCCAGCCCGTCACCATCCACATCGGCAGCCAGCAGCCACTGCTCGATCAGCGGCGCCGTGGAGCGGGCCATCGGGCCCAGCACGGCGGGATCCACGGGCACGGCTCGCCAGCCAAGGGAGCGGAGTCCCAGGCTGGCCGCCTCCGCCTCACAGAAGGCGCGGGCCTGGTCGCGGCGCGCAGGGTCGGCGGGCAGGAACACCATGCCCAGTCCGCGGGGCTGGCCTGCGGCTGCCGCCGCCGCAGGCCAGACGGCCTCCAGATAGGTCCAGGGGATGCCGCAGAGCACGCCAGCGCCATCGCCCGAGTCACCGTCCCCGCCGCAGCCGCCGCGGTGCTCCATGCAGCCCAGTCCCCGCAGGGCCTGCTGCAGCACCCAATGGGACGTCTGGCCGTTCAACGCGGCCAGGAAACCCACCCCGCAGGCGTCCTTTTCACCGGCCACGGCCGCCGGAGCGGGGCTGTCGCAGTGGGGCCAAACAGGGCGGGTCAGTCGTGGCATAGCCCAGGGCTTCTGGAATGGGGTGTCAGCCGGCCAACCGGTGGGCCAACGTCCCCCGTGAGGGAACGTGCGGCAACCGAGCCTTGACAGCAGAGTCTTTGATCTTAGGGATCCCTGTCCTCCAGAAAGGTTGAGGCAGCACAGTTGGGCGGCAGGGCTAGCTTCGGCTGGCATGCACGGCCTGGATGGATTCCGTCAGAGCGAGCCGGCCGCCCCAGCAACCCGCGCGCCGCCCCCGGGGGGCGGAACAGGCCGCGGCGTGGGCCGAGGTCTCCCGCCTGGCGGGAGCCTGCTGCGGCGCCATCGCTGCGGGCGCCCTGCTGCTGCCCCCCATCGCGGCGGGAAGCCCAGCCGCGCAGGCCGCCCCGCGCCAGCCCCCGCCGCCCCTGCCCAAGGCTCCGGCCGCCCGCCCCGCGCCAGCCACGGGTGCTGAGCGTGAGGGCAGGAGCATCAGCATCAATGGCCGGCCCCAGCAGGCCCTCTGGCGCTGGCTCGGGGCCGAGGCCGGCCCGCCGCAGCAGCTCTGGATTCCCCTGGAGGTGCTGGAGAACCAGCTGGGGGTGAGCAGCCGCAGCCGCCCGGACGGCAGCCTGGACCTGGAGTGGTTCGGCCAGCCGCTGCTGGTGCCCCCCGCCCAGCAGCGCAGCCTCGAGGACGAAGTGGCCGTGGATGCCATGCCCCTGCTGCGGGCCGTCGGAGTCGGGGTGGCCCTGCAGCGGGGCCAGCTGTCCCTCACCTTGCCGGCGGCCCAGGTGCTGCGCGTGCGCGGCGGCAGCCAGCCCGGTGTGCGGCGGCTGGTGCTGGATCTGGGCGGACCGGCGCTGGTGCGCAGCAGCGGTGCCGAGCTGCTGCTGGATGTGGACCTGGGCCCGAGCCAGCTGCGCGAACTCCAGAACCTCGGTGTCGTGGTGCGGCGTGCTGGCCGTGGCGTGGCCGTGCGGCCCCGCAGCGGCTCCGTGAACCGAACCTTCAGCCTTGGCGAACCCAACCGCCTGGTGATCGACATTCCCGCCAGCGGCACGGCGGGCAGCGGCGCCGCGCCGCCCGCGCCAATCGACCCGCAGGTGCTGGCGATGGTGGGGCGCAGCCTGCGCTGGGATCGGCTGGTGCGGAATGGCGTGCGCATCAATGCGGTGCGGATCGATCCGCGCACGGCCCCCCTGCAGCTGCGGCCGCTGGTGCGCCCCGGCCCGATGGAGGGGCTGAGTTCCCTGACCCAGCTGGCCGGGCAGACCCAGGCGGTGGTGGCCATCAATGGCGGCTATTTCAACCGGGTGCGGCGCCTGCCCCTGGGGGCCCTCAAGCGCGATGGCCGCTGGCTTTCCGGGCCGATCCTCGGCCGCGGCGTCGCCGCCTGGAGCGGCCGGGAGCTGCCCAGCTTCGGCCGCCTGAGGCTGGAGGAGTGGGTGAGCGGCTCCGGTGGTCCGCGCCTGCCGATCGTGGTGGTGAACAGCGGCTTCGTGCAGCGCGGCGTCAGCCGCTACACGGCCGACTGGGGCCCGGTTTACCGGGCGCTGAGCGGCTCGGAGACCGCCCTGCTGCTCGGGGCTGACAACCAGGTGCTGCGGCGGATCGACAGCCCTGAACTGGCCCGGGGCGTGGCGATCCGGCCGGGCGAGACCCTGCTGGTGGGGCGCGGCGGCGTGACCCTGCCCTGGGCCCCCGGCAGCCGCCTGGCGCTCAGCAGCCGCCCCAGCGCGGCCCTGGGCGCCAAGCCCCAGGTGGTGGGTGGGGGGCCGCTGCTGCTGCAGGGCGGGCGGGTGGTGCTGAATGGGGCGGCCGAGACCTTCAGTGCCAGCTTTCTGCGCCAGGGGGCACCCCGCACGGTGCTGGGCAGCGATGGCCGCGAGGTGTGGCTGATCACCCTGGAAGGGGTGAATGACAGTGGCCCCACCCTGGCCAAGGCCGCCCAGCTGCTGCTGGGCCTGGGCCTGCGCGACGCCCTCAACCTCGACGGCGGCAGCTCCACCGGCCTGGTGCTGGGCGGCAGCCACCAGGTGAAGGGCCGCGGCGTGGCCGGTTCGGTGCACAACGGCGTGGGCCTGGTGCGCTGAAACCGGGATCCACCCCTGTCAGAGTGGCTGTGATCGCCTCAACCGCTCCGATGCCCAAGGGCCACAGCCTGCGCCTTTCGGCCAGGGCCGCCGCCGAGCTCGGGCGCCAGGCGGCCGTGGCCGGCACCCCCGGCCTGATCCATCTGGATCTGGTGGAGGGCGGCTGCGCCCGCTGGACGATCCGGGTGCGCCCTGGCCACCTGGCGGGTGTGCCGATTGCCCGGGCCGACGGGGTGACCCTCTACGCGCCGGCCGAGCAGCAGGAGCTGCTCACCGGCCTCACCCTCGATTACCGCGGCGACCTCAGCGGCGGCGGCTTCCTGGTGCGCCCCGGCGACGGGGTGGCGAGCTGCGCCTGCGGAGCCGCCTTCAGCCGCTCACCGGAGCGGTGACGGACGACCCAGTAAGGTGGCGGATTGTCGCAATCGGTCGGACGTCCGACCTGTGTTCTCCGGCCCTCGATGCCCACTATCCAGCAACTGATCCGCACTGAACGGCAGCGTCTGACCCGCAAGACGAAGTCACCCGCCCTGCGCTCCTGCCCGGAACGCCGTGGGGTGTGCACCCGCGTGTACACGTCCACCCCCAAGAAGCCGAACTCGGCGCTCCGTAAGGTGGCCCGCGTGCGGCTCACCTCCGGGTTTGAGGTGACGGCCTACATCCCCGGCATCGGCCACAACCTCCAGGAGCACTCCGTGGTGCTGATCCGCGGCGGCCGGGTGAAAGACCTGCCCGGTGTCCGCTACCACATCATCCGCGGCACGCTGGACACCGCCGGTGTCAAGGACCGGCGTCAGTCTCGCTCCAAGTACGGCGCCAAGACGCCGAAGTCGTGACCTGACCCCAGCAGGCGGCAGGCTCGGCCCAGGGCCGCTGCCTCCTGAAGGCTCCCCTTGATTCTCTCAGCACCTCGCAATCCCGATGTCCCGCCGTAACGCCGCCGAAAAGCGACCGATCCTGCCCGATCCCCAGTTCAACAGCCGACTGGCCTCGATGATCGTGGCCCGTCTGATGAAGCACGGCAAGAAGTCCACGGCCCAGCGCATCCTCTCCGATGCGTTCTCGATGATCAACGAGCGCACCGGCTCCGATCCCCTCGAGCTGTTTGAAACCGCCGTTCGCAACGCCACCCCGCTGGTGGAGGTGCGGGCCCGCCGCGTGGGTGGTGCCACCTATCAGGTGCCGATGGAAGTGCGGCAGGAGCGGGGCACCGCCATGGCCCTGCGCTGGCTGGTCAACTTCTCCCGGGCCCGCAACGGCCGCAGCATGGCCCAGAAGCTCGCCGGTGAGCTGATGGATGCCGCCAACGAGGCCGGCAGTGCCGTGCGCAAGCGCGAAGAGACCCACAAGATGGCCGAGGCCAACAAGGCCTTCGCCCACTACCGCTACTGATCGCGACAGCGTGGTGTGGCCTCGGGGCCTGCAGGCTGATCAGTAGGATACCAACCGTTTTTTGTAGACCCTTCGGAGACATTCCTCGTGGCTCGCGCCTTTCCACTGGAACGCGTCAGAAATATCGGCATTGCCGCCCATATCGACGCGGGCAAGACAACCACCACCGAGCGGATCCTGTTCTATTCCGGGGTGGTCCACAAGATCGGCGAGGTGCATGACGGCGCCGCCGTCACCGACTGGATGGCCCAGGAGCGCGAGCGGGGCATCACGATCACGGCAGCGGCCATTTCCACCAGCTGGAAAGACCACCGCATCAACATCATCGACACCCCTGGTCACGTCGACTTCACCATTGAGGTGGAGCGTTCGATGCGGGTGCTTGACGGCGTGATCGCCGTCTTCTGTGCCGTGGGCGGCGTGCAGCCCCAGTCCGAAACCGTGTGGCGCCAGGCGGATCGCTACAAAGTGCCCCGCATGGTGTTCGTCAACAAGATGGACCGCACCGGGGCCGACTTCCTCAAGGTCTACGAGCAGATCAAGGATCGCCTCAAGGCCAGCGCAGCCCCGATCCAATTGCCGATCGGCGCCGAGGGCGAACTGAGCGGCATCGTGGATCTGGTCAAGAACCGGGCTTTCATCTACAAGGATGAGCTCGGCAAGGACATCGAGGAGACCGACATCCCCGCCTCCATGGCCGAGGAAGCCGCCCACTGGCGCAACAAGCTGATGGAGTCGGTCGCTGAAACCGACGAAGACCTGGTGGAGGTGTTCCTCGAAACCGGCGAGCTCAGTGATGAGCAGCTGCGCCAGGGCATCCGCACCGGCGTGCTCAAGCACGGCCTGGTGCCCATGCTGTGTGGCTCGGCCTTCAAGAACAAAGGCGTGCAGCTGTTGCTGGATGCGGTGGTCGACTACCTCCCCGCCCCGATTGACGTGCCGCCGATCCAGGGCCTGCTGCCCGATGGCACGGAGGCCCTCCGGCCTGCAGAGGATGGTGCCCCCTTCAGCGCCCTGGCCTTCAAGGTGATGGCCGATCCCTTCGGCAAGCTCACTTTTGTGCGGATTTACTCCGGTGCGCTTAAGAAGGGCAGCTATGTGCTGAACTCAACGAAAGACAAGAAGGAACGCATCTCACGCCTGATCATCCTCAAAGCCGATGATCGAGAAGAGGTGGATGAACTTCGCGCTGGCGATCTTGGCGCCGTCCTCGGCCTCAAGGACACCACCACTGGAGATACCCTCTGCGTAGAAAGCGATCCGATCATTCTCGAATCGCTTTACATCCCCGAGCCCGTGATATCGGTGGCCGTGGAGCCCAAGACCAAAGGTGACATGGACAAACTGTCCAAGGCCCTGCAGTCGTTGTCGGAAGAGGATCCCACCTTCAGGGTGTCCACTGACCCGGAAACCAACCAGACCGTGATCGCCGGCATGGGTGAACTCCACCTGGAGATTCTGGTGGATCGGATGCTGCGTGAGTTCAAAGTGGAGGCCAACATCGGCGCTCCCCAGGTGTCTTACCGGGAAACGATCCGTGCCAAGGCCAAGGGCGAAGGCAAATTCGCCCGGCAAACGGGCGGCAAGGGCCAATATGGTCACGTCGTGATCGAGATGGAGCCGGGCGAGCCGGGCACAGGGTTCGAGTTCGTCAACAAGATTGTTGGCGGCATTGTGCCCAAGGAGTACATCGGCCCGGCTGAATCCGGCATGAAGGAAACCTGCGAATCCGGCGTGATCGCGGGCTACCCGATGATCGACGTGAGGGTCACCATGGTGGATGGCTCCTATCACGACGTCGACTCCTCGGAGATGGCGTTCAAGATCGCCGGCTCCATGGCCTTCAAGGACGGCGTCAAGAAGTGCAATCCTGTGCTGCTTGAACCGATGATGAAGGTTGAGGTCGAGATCCCCGAGGACTTCCTCGGATCCGTGATCGGCGACCTTTCCTCCCGCCGCGGCCAGGTCGAAGGACAGTCCATCGATGATGGACGGTCCAAGGTCCAGTCCAAGGTGCCCCTGGCCGAGATGTTCGGCTACGCCACCCAGCTCCGATCCATGACCCAGGGTCGGGGTATCTTCTCGATGGAGTTCAGCCATTACGAGGAAGTTCCTCGCAATGTGGCCGAGGCCATCATCTCCAAGAATCAGGGCAAGTCCTGATCTTCACCCTATCCAACAACCCCCCGATTCTTTCCTCCCATGGCTCGCGAAAAGTTCGAAAGGAACAAACCCCACGTCAACATCGGCACCATCGGCCACGTTGACCACGGCAAGACCACCCTCACCGCCGCCATCACCAACGTGCTGGCCAAAAAGGGTTTCGCGAAGGCCCAGGCCTACGACATGATCGACGGCGCCCCTGAGGAGCGCGAGCGCGGCATCACGATCAACACCGCCCACGTCGAGTACGAAACCGACAACCGTCACTACGCCCACGTCGACTGCCCTGGTCACGCGGACTACGTCAAAAACATGATCACCGGGGCCGCCCAGATGGACGGCGCCATCCTGGTGGTCGCCGCCACTGATGGCCCCATGGCCCAGACCAAGGAGCACATCCTGCTGGCCAAGCAGGTGGGTGTGCCCGCCCTGGTGGTCGCCCTGAACAAGTGCGACATGGTGGATGACGAGGAGATTCTCGAGCTGGTGGAGCTGGAAGTGCGCGAGCTGCTGAGCAGCTATGACTTCCCCGGCGATGACATCCCCGTGATCAAAGTGTCTGGCCTCAAGGCCCTCGAAGGCGATGCCGAGTGGGAGGCCAAGATCGGCGAACTGATGGAAGCCGTGGATGCCTCCATCCCCGAGCCGGAGCGCGAGATCGACAAGCCCTTCCTGATGGCTGTTGAAGACGTGTTCTCGATCACCGGTCGCGGCACCGTGGCCACCGGCCGGATCGAGCGCGGCAAGGTGAAGGTGGGCGAGGAAATCGAGATCGTGGGCATCAGGGACACCCGCAAGAGCACCGTGACCGGGGTGGAGATGTTCCGCAAGCTCCTCGACGAAGGCATGGCCGGTGACAACGTGGGCCTGCTGCTGCGCGGTATCCAGAAGGAGGACATCGAGCGCGGCATGGTGCTGATCAAGCCCGGTTCGATCACGCCCCACACTAAGTTCGAAGGTGAGGTGTACGTGCTCAAGAAGGAAGAGGGTGGTCGCCACACCCCCTTCTTCGCCGGCTACCGGCCGCAGTTCTACATCCGTACGACGGACGTGACTGGCCAGATCACCGCCTTCACCGCCGATGACGGCTCCAACGTGGAAATGGTGATGCCGGGCGACCGCATCAAAATGACCGGTGAGCTGATCTGCCCTGTGGCCATCGAGCAGGGCATGCGCTTCGCCATCCGTGAGGGCGGTCGCACCATCGGTGCCGGCGTGGTGTCCAAGATCATCGCCTGATGGCGACAGGGGCAGCCAGGCAGACACTGCCAGGCTGTCCCCCAGCTCTTCAGCCTCGAATGACGCACTGAGTCAGCTCAGCGCCTTCGTGACCAGAACATCGACAATTCAGTGTGCAGATCCCTTAGGGGTCGACCCATCCACTGCCTAGCCATCCCCTCCGTCCAAGGACGTTTCCTCCTGGCCATCCGGCCAGCTTTTGATCTCCATGTCCACCGCCATCCCCCAGCAGAAGATCCGCATTCGCCTGAAAGCGTTTGATCGGCGCATGCTTGATCTCTCCTGCGAAAAAATCATTGAAACGGCTGACCACACAGCTGCCACGGCGATCGGGCCGATCCCACTGCCCACCAAGCGCAAGATCTACTGCGTGCTGCGCTCGCCCCACGTCGACAAGGATTCCCGGGAGCACTTTGAAACCCGCACCCACCGGCGCATCATCGACATCTACAGCCCTTCGGCCAAGACGATCGACGCTCTGATGAAGCTCGATCTGCCCAGTGGTGTGGACATCGAAGTGAAGCTCTGAGCCAGATCCTGCGGCCCCTGCCGCGCCTTCCAGGGCGCGGGCCCCGGACCTTCTTCCTAGGATGGCTCGGCAACTCCTCAACTCGCCATGGGTGAACTGGCCGTAAGGGAGCTGCCGCTCTTCCCCCTCCCTGACGTGGTGCTCTTCCCCCAGGAAGTTCTGCCTCTGCATATCTTCGAGCCCCGCTACCGGATGCTGCTGCGCACGGTGATGGCCGAAGACCGCCGCTTCGGGGTGGTGCGCTGGGATCCAAAATCTCAGGAGATGGCGGACATCGGCTGCTGTGCCGAGATCATCCACTGCCAGACCCAGGACGACGACCGCAGCAACGTCGTGACCATGGGACAGCAGCGCTTCCGGGTGCTGGACATCGTGCGGGAAGCCCCGTTTCGGGTGGGCCTGGTGAGCTGGATCGAAGACGGAGACCCCGACTCCCCCGAAGCCCTCAAGACCCTGGCCGGCAGCGTGGACCAGGCCCTGCGCGACGTGGTGGAACTCACCGCCAAGCTGGTGGGCAAGCCGGCCAGCCTGCCCAGCGACCTGCCGGATCTGCCCCGCGAGCTCTCCTTCTGGATCGGCTCCCACCTGGGCGGCCCCGTCGCCGACCACCAGCAGGCCCTGCTGGAGCTCACCGACACGGGCGAACGCCTGCGCCAGGAGTACGACCTGCTGGATCAGACCCGTCGTCAGCTGGCAGCTCGCACGGTGCTGAAGGACACCTTTCAGCCCCAGTAGCGCCTCTCCCCCCTGCCGCCCCCCATCCCTCTGCATCCGCGATGCCCTTGATCAGTTGGCCTGTGGCAGCCGGCGTGGGCCTGGCCACAGCCGCCACGGCGGCTGCTATCTGGCTGCGCCGCAACCGCCGCTATCAGGATTCCGCCAGCGTGGCCGCGGCCTACGACCGCTGGACCCAGGACGCCCTGCTCGAGAGGCTCTGGGGCGAGCACATCCACCTGGGCCACTACGGCGAACCGCCGGGCCGGCCCGGCAGCCGGGATTTCCGCCAGGCCAAGGCCGACTTCGTGCATGCACTGGTGCGCTGGAGCGGCCTGGACCAGCTGCCGCCAGGCAGTCGGGTGCTCGATGTGGGCTGCGGCATCGGCGGCAGTGCCCGGATCCTCGCCCGCGACTATGGCCTCGATGTTCTCGGCATCAGCATCAGCCCGCTGCAGATCGAGAGAGCGCGGCAACTCACGCCAGCCCCCCTCAGCCAGCACTGCCGCTTCGCGGTGATGGACGCCATGGCCCTGGAGGTGCAGGACGCCAGCTTTGACGCCGTGTGGAGTGTGGAGGCCTCACCCCACATGCCCGACAAGCAGGGCTACGCCGATGGGCTGCTGCGCAGCCTGCGCCCCGGAGGCCTGCTGGCCGTGGCCGACTGGAACCGGCGCGATGCCCGCGACGGGGCCATGAATCGGCGCGAGCGCTGGGTGATGCGGCAACTGCTGGAGCAGTGGGCCCATCCGGAGTTCGCCAGCATCCGCTCCCTGCGGGCCAATCTCGGCGGCAGCCCCTGGGCGGGCGGGATGGCCGTGGACAGCGCCGACTGGACGGCGGCCACCCTGCCCTCCTGGATCGACTCGATTCTGGAGGGCCTGCGCCGGCCTGGGGCCATCCTCGGCCTGGGGCCAGGAGCGGTGCTGCAGGGCCTGCGCGAGACGCCGACGATCCTGCTGATGGACTGGGCCTTTCGCAGCGGGCTGATGCAGTTCGGCGTCTTCCGCGGCCACAAGCCCCTGGAGCGGCCGGAGGGCAGCGCCCGGACAGCTGGTGCGACTACGACGACGACTCCGACACCCGGCTGGTGATCGGATAGGCGCCGAACAGGGCCAGGTGCTCGCAGAGGGGGCGCAGGTCGTTAAGGGCCGCCTCCAGCAGCTCAGGTCCCCCGGAGAGCTCCAGATCCACGAAAAAGATGTACTCGCCCATCTCCCGCTTCGATGGGCGCGACTCGATCCGGCTCATGTTGAGACCGCGGCGGGCAAAACAGGCCAGGGCTTCCAGCAGGGCGCCGGGCTGGTTCGAGTGCAGCGAATAGGCCAGGCTGGCCAGGGCACCGGCATGGGAGCGGCTGCCGCGGCGCAGCAGCAGGAAGCGCGTGCAGTTGCCCGGAACGTCGTTCACCGGGTAGGCCAGCACCTGGAGGTTGTGCTCGGCGGCAGCCTGCTGCGAGGCGACCGCAGCCCGGAAGCGGCTGCCGGCCACCATCCTGGCGGCATCGGCTGTGGAGCTGGTGGGCAGCTGCAGGGCCCGCGGCAGGTGCTCGGCCAGCCACTGGGCGCACTGGGCCAGGGCCTGGGGATGGGAGAGCACCTCACTGATCCCCTCCAGGCTGCCCGACCCCAGCAGGGCATGGCGCACCGGCAGCACCAGGGCATGGGCAATGGTGAGGTCGGGATGCTCCCAGAGGGCATCGAGGCAGGTGGTGACCCCACCCTCCACGGAGTTCTCCACCGGCACCACCGCGGCGTCACAGTCGCCCTGGGCCAGGGCCTGCACCACCGCCCGAATCCCGGGCTGAGGCATCAGTTCCGCCTCCGTGAGAGCCTCCAGGGCCACCAGCTGCTGGGTGGCCTGCTCGGCATAGGTGCCGCTGGGACCCAGAAAGGCAACGCGCATCACAACCGTCAGGGGGACAGGAGCCCCGCGGGGCGACCGATAAGATCATGCCGCGCCGGCCCTCAGGCCATGCCCCTGGCCTTTCGAGCCAGTCAGCAACTGCAACTTGGAGTACGGCAGGAGCAGCAGCGGCTCGCCGGATACCTGGCGGATGAAGACCGGGTCGTGAAGGCGCTGCTCGACCCCAGCCAGCTGGAGCGCCTGGGCCCGGGGCACTACCGCTATGCCGTGAGTCGGCTTGAGGTGTTCCAGCTCAAGGTTCAGCCGGTGGTGGACCTGCGCACCCAGCTCCAGCCCGGGCGGCTGGAGCTGGTGGCCAGCGACTGCCAGCTGGAGGGCCTCGGCCTGGTGGAGGACTTCCAGCTCAGGCTGGGCTCCTGGCTGGAGGCGGGTGACGAGGGGCTCGAGGGCGAGGCCAACCTGGCCGTGAGCGTGGGCCAGCCCCAGCTGCTGCGGCTGATTCCCCACAAGGTGCTGGAGGCCACGGGGCGCTCGATCCTCGCCAGCATCCTGCTGGGTATCAAGGCCCGGGTGGGCCAGCAGCTGGTGGCCGACTTCGAGAGCTGGTGCCTCGAGCATCAGCGGCTGCCCTGAGGCCCGGCAGCCTGGCCTGGCCAGAGCTTGCGCAGGAAGCTGGTGCGGTGCAGGGGCGTGGGCCCCAGCTGCAGCAGGGCGGCCCGATGCTGCGGCGTGCCGTAGCCCACGTGGCGCTCCAGCCCGTAGCCCGGATAGGAGGCCGCCAGCTGGCGGATCAGCCCGTCGCGCGCCTGCTTGGCGAGCACGCTGGCCGCGGCGATCGCTGGCTGGCGACTGTCACCCCGCACCAGGCAGACCTGCTCTCCCGGCCAGCCCCGCAGGGGCAGCACCCCATCCACCAGCACCAGGCCAGGCACCGCAGGGAGCCGCTGCAGGGCCTGCAGCATGGCCGCCTCCGTGGCGTCACGAATGCCGTGCTGATCGATGCTGGCGGCCGAGGCCTGGCCCAGCCCCCAGGCCAGCGCAAGGCTCTCGATCTGAGGCACCAGGATGGCGCGGCGCCTGGGGGAGAGCTTCTTGCTGTCGGTGAGGCCCTGGGTCAGCAGGGTGTCCGCTGCAGTGGAGTCGAGCACCACGGCGGCGGCGAACACGGGGCCGAACAGGCAGCCCCGGCCCACTTCATCCACCCCGGCGCAACGGCCGGGGGGCCATCCCAGCCAGGGATCCTCGGCCAACGTGCCTAGACGGCAGCGGAGGAGCGGCGGCGGCGGCGGCGTGGTTCGCCCCCATCAGCAGCCGCTTCCGCCGTGGGCGTCAGCACGGCCGCAGCCTGGGGCGCCGCGGAGGCGTCAGCCGCTCTGCGGCGGCTGCGGCCACGGCTGGGAGCGGCCACCGGGGCGGTTGTGTCGGCTGGAGCTTCGCCGGCGGCGGCACTCGGAACCGACACGGTGAGCACGGTTTCCTCAGCCACCCCGGGCTCCGGCAGGGGGGTGATCTCCACGGGTGCGGGCACCGGAGCAGCCACAGGGGCCGCCGCCGTTGCCGTGCCTGCCTGGGCCGACTCCTCGGCTGAGCCCTGGCCGTCACGGCTGCCTCGGCCGCCCCGACCTCGCCGCCGCCGCGAGCCGCTGGCGGCCAGATCCTGGCGGGCCGCCTCCAGCACGGTGTTGGCATCTTCGCCGGGGCGCACCACCCGCACCACCGCTGCTTCAGCCGCTTCCGGGTTGTCCAGCAGCAGGGCTGGATTCAGGCCCAGCCAACCGTACACCTCCTCCTGGTCTTCGCTCATGGACACCACCAGCACCTCCGGTTCCGGGCGCCGCTGGCTCGCTTCCGTGGCGGGCCTGGGGCTGTCAGAGGTGTTGTGAGCGGTGGCGTAGGCGGCGTCCTGGTCGAGCAACGGGGCCACAGGCACGAACACCGTGGCATCGGAGGGCTCGCCCTGGCCGCGGCCGCCACCACGGCCGCCGCGGCGCCGCCGGCTGCCATGGCCGTTGCCGTTCTCCGAGGGCGCGGCCGTGGTGGCTGTCTCGCCGCGGGCCGCCGGTGCCGCCGCCCGCACCAGTCCAGCGGCACTGGCCAGGGGCTGCAGGCTGTCCCGGCCGGGCAGCACAGCCACATGGCCCAGTCCGCCACAGCTGGGGCAGGCGCGGCCGAACAGCTCGTAGACGTTCTGGCCCTGGCGCTTGCGGGTGAGCTCCACCAGGCCCAGTTCCGTGAGCTGGGCGATCTGGGGACGGGCGGCGTCATCGCGGACCGCCTGGGTGAAGTGCTCCAGCACCTGCAGCTGATCGCGGCGCAACTCCATATCGATGAAGTCGATCACCACCACACCGCCGATGTTGCGCAGCTTCAGCTGGCGGGCAATCTCGACGGCCGCTTCACAGTTGGTCCAGAGCACCGTTTCGCGGGCGTTGGCCGAACGGGTGAACGAGCCCGAGTTCACGTCGATGACGGTGAGGGCCTCGGTGGGTTCGATGATCACGTAGCCGCCCGAGGGCAGGTCCACCCTGGGCTTGAGGGCGTCGTGGATGGCGGCGTTGACCCGGAAGGCATCCAGGATGTCGGTGGGAGCGGCATGGGCCTCCACCAGCACGTTGCCGTGATCAGAGCCGAGGAAGGCCCGGGCCCGGCCCACCCCCTCGCTGCTGTCAACCACCACCCGCAGCAGGTCGGGGCTGTAGAGGTCGCGCAGGATGCGATGGATGAAGTCTTCGTCGCGGTTGAGCAGCACCGGTGGGGTGGCGTCCTCGGCTGCCGTCTGGATGGCCTCCCACTGGCGCAGCAGCGACTCGAGGTCGTCGATCAGCAAGTCCTCGCTGACCCCTTCGGCCTCCGTGCGGATCAGCAGGCCGGCCCCGGGGGGCTTGATCAGCACCCCCAGGGCTCTCAGCCGGTTGCGCTCGTTGTCGCCGTCGACGCGCCTGGAGATGCTCACCCCCTGGCCGTGGGGCTGGAGCACCAGGTAGCGGCCGGGCAGGGAGAGGTTGCCGGTGAGCCGGGGCCCCTTGTTACCGGTGGGCTCCTTCATCACCTGCACCAGCACCTTCTGGCGGGGCTCCAGCATCTCGGTGATGCCGTGGGCGCCTTTGCGGAGCTTCAGAGGGCCGAGGTCGGTGACATGAATGAAGCCGTTCTTCTCGCTCTCGCCGATATTGACGAAGGCGGCATCGATGCCGGGAAGCACGTTTTCAATGGTGCCGAGGTAGACATCTCCGATCTGATAGCGGCCCTGAGCCACGATCAATTCATCAACACGTTCGTCGTTGAGCACCGCGGCGATGCGCAGTTGCTCGGCAATGACGATCTGCTGGGGCATGGGGAATGGGGTGGACCCGATCGGGGTCCTGCCAGGGGATGAGGCAGGCCTGCAGGCCGATGACAGACCTGCGGACCAGAGGGCTGAACGAAATGCGGGAGGGCAGGGCCAGGCCCTGCCTTGGCCGCCATGGAGCGGGAATGGCGCGAAGCTGCGCAATGCTGCTGGAAGATCTCCATGCCCCTTGGGCACGGCTGCTTTCAATGGGTTGAAAACATGAAAGCGGGGGGCGAAATCCAGGGACTGAACCCCGGAGCAGGACAGGCCAACGGAGGTGCCTGCCGACTGCGGTCTGCGCTGAAAAAGCTCTGGGTGCTGCGGAATCGCGGCGAAAGCTTACAGGCAAACGGCCTGTCGCCTTGGCTGCAAATTAGCATGGTGGCCTGGCCGCTTTTGCGTCGGTCTGGCGCCGCGTTCAGGCGGTAGGGCCGCGCAGCGTCAGGGCCGTGCGCTCCATGCTGCCGCAGGCCAGGGGTAGCCCCAGCTGTTCTGCCATCCAGTGGGCCAGCTGGTCCGGCCGCAGGCTGCGGCCGCTGGAATCGATGGCGGCCTCGAGCGCGAACCAGGCCGAGCCTGAGCCGGCAGCAGCTGCGGGCTGGGGGGAGAGCCAGCGGAGATCCCGCAGCACTGGGCGGCAGTCACGGCTGCGGGGCCGGCCTTTCTTGTCGGTGTCGTGCCACGGCAGGGTGTCGGCGTCCAGCAGCGCGGCCATCGCCTGCTGCCAGCGCTCCGGGCCGGGCAGCGCCACCCCCGCCGGCGGCCGCAGCTCCAGCCGCCAGTGGGAGGCCTCCAGCTCCTGGGAGAGGCTGGGGCCGAAGCTGGGCACCTCGGCCACCGAGAGCAGCTGCAACGTGCCCGGCAACTGCTGCTGCAGCCGCAGCCGCGCTTCAGCGGGATCCAGCCGCTCGGTGAACTCGAGGTCGAGCCATTCGCCCAGGCCCGCCACCCCAAGCGGCAGCGCCAGGGCCAGCTGCAGCCGTGGCAGCGGGTGGAAGCCCCCGCTGAAGCTCACCGGCAGGCCGCTGCGGCGCAGGGCCCGCTCCAGCAGCCGCAGGGTGTCGAGGTGGCTGATCAGAGCGAGGCTGCCGGTCTTGGCGAAGCCGAAGCGCAGCCGCTGCACCCGCTCGGAGGCGGGGGCCCGCGGCGGCAGCTGGGGTGGCACCGGAGGCGCCGGGATCACCACGTTGTGGCCCAGCTCCGGACCGCACACCCCGCAGCTGCTGCAGCCCTCGAAGGAGCAGTCCGGCACCACGGTGGCGGCCAGGGCCCGCTGCAGGTCTTCGGCGAGCCAACGCTTGTCGACGCCGGTGTCGATGTGATCCCAGGGCAGGCTCTGGCGGCAGAAGGCATCGAGATCATCGGGGCTGAGGGCCTCGGCGGCGCTCCAGGCCCCCATCTCCAGGGCGCGGTAACGGCCCCCCAGGCCCGCCGCCTCGATCGCAGCGGTCCAGGCGGCATGGCTGCGCTCCGCCGACTCAAACCAGGCGTCCAGGCCGGCGCCGGCCCGCCAGGCCGCCTCGATCACCGGCGCCAGGCGCCGATCGCCCCGGCCCACGAAGTCTTCGACGGCGGAGAGGCGCAGGTCAGTGGTGTTGGTCTTGACGCCGCGCAGCTGGCGCAGGGCCTGGCGCACCAGCACCTGGCGACGCCGCAGCTCCTCGCCGCTGACACTGTGCCACTGGAACGGGGTATGGGGCTTGGGCGTGAAGGTGCTGATCGTGAGATTCAGCTCCAGGCGGCCCAGATCGCGGCACTGCTCCTGCAGAGCGCGGCAGGTGTCGGCGATGCCGAGCACATCCGCATCGCTCTCGCCAGGCAGGCCGATCATGAAGTAGAGCTTCACCTTGCGGTAGCCGTTCTGCATGGCCGTGCGCAGGCCGCGCAGCAGCTCGGCGTCGGTGAGGCCCTTGTTGACGATGTCGCGCAGGCGCTGGCTGCCGGCCTCCGGGGCAAAGGTGAGCCCCGCCCTGCGGGTGCCACCGAGGATGTGGGCGATGTCGTCGTCGAAGCGATCCACCCGCTGGCTGGGCAGGGTGAGGCTCACGTTCTGCTCAGCCAGGCGGTTGCGCAGTTCCACCCCCACCGCCGGCAGGGCCAGGTAGTCGGAGCAGCTGAGCGAGAGCAGGGAGAAATCGCTGTAGCCGGTGCGGCGCATCCCCTCCTCCACCGCCTCGATCACCGCCTCGGGCTCCACGTCCCGGGCCGGGCGCGTGAGCATGCCGGGCTGACAGAAACGGCAGCCGCGGGTGCAGCCCCGGCGGATCTCCACCGTGAGGCGGTCGTGAACGGTTTCGATGTGGGGCACCAGCCCCATGGCGTAGTGGGGCATGGGCGTGGCGGTGCGCCGCTGGATCCGCGGTGGCAGCCCGGGCTCCAGCGGCACGATCGCCACCCCATCGGGGCCCGGGCCGTAGAGGGCGGGCACGTACACGCCCGGCACCTGGGCCAGATCCCGCAGGGTGTCGCGGCGGCTGAGGCCGGCCGCCTTGGCCTCGGCCACCACCAGGCCGATCTCCGGCAGCAGCTCCTCGCCATCGCCCAGGGCAATGAAATCGAAGAAGGCGGCGAAGGGTTCGGGGTTGCTGGTGGCCGTGGGCCCACCGGCGAAGATCAGCGGCGGCGCCTCCGGGTGGCCCAGGGGCAGATCGCCGCGCTGGTCGGCGCGCAGGGGCAAGCGGGCCAGGTCCAGCATCTCGAGGATGTTGGTGCCCCCGAGCTCGTAGCTGAGGCTGAAACCGAGGATGTCGAAGGCTGGCAGGGGGCGGCGGCTCTCCACCGCGAAGAGAGCCTGCTGGCGCTGGCGCAGCCGCTCGGCCAGGTCGGGCGCCGGCAGGTAGGCGCGGTCGCAGAGCTGGCCGGGAACGGCGTTGAGCAGGGAATAGAGAATGATGTGGCCCAGGTTGCTGGCCCCCACCTCGTAGACCTCGGGGTAGGTGAGGGCCCAGCGCACGGCGGCCGCCTGCCAGTCGCGGGGCTCCACGCCGAGCTCGTTGCCGAGGTAACGGGCCGGCTTGCTGATCGAGAGGTCGATCAGGGCGTCGAAGTCGATCGGCTCGGTCGCCGCGGCCACGACAGTCGAGGAGGCAGTCATGGTGGCGCGGGCAGGCCTGGCCCGATGGTATGCAGCCCGGGACCACGCGACAGCCACCTGGCGTAGCAGGATGCCGCCTGGAGTTCGGCAGCAACCCTGTGGTGCAGGTCAACGGCAACTACCTCAAGCTCAAGGCGGGGTACCTGTTTCCAGAGATCGCCCGGAGGGTGAAGGCCTTCGGCGAAGCCCATCCCGATGCCGCCCTGATCCGCCTCGGCATCGGTGATGTGACCGAACCGCTGCCGCAGGCCTGCCGCAACGCCATGAAGGCGGCGATCGATGCCATGGGCACCGCCGAGGGCTTCCATGGCTATGGCCCGGAACAGGGCTATGGCTGGCTGCGCGAGGCGATCGCCCGCCACGACTTCCAGGCCCGCGGCTGCCAGGTGAGTGCCGAGGAGATCTTCGTCTCCGACGGCTCCAAGTGCGACAGCAGCAACATCCTCGACATCCTCGGACCGGACAACCGCATCGCCGTGACCGATCCGGTGTACCCGGTGTATGTGGACAGCAACGTGATGGCGGGCCGCACCGGTGAAGCCGATGCCGGTGGACGCTACGGCGGCCTCACCTACCTGCCGATCAGCGCCGAGAACAGCTTCACGGCCCAGATCCCCGCAGAACCGGTGGATCTGATCTATCTCTGCTTCCCCAACAACCCCACCGGCGCGGTGGCCAGCCGCCAGCAGCTGCAGGCCTGGGTGGACTATGCCCGCGCCCACGGCGCCCTGATCCTGTTCGACGCCGCCTACGAGGCCTTCATCCAGGATCCGGAGCTGCCCCATTCGATCTACGAGATCGAGGGGGCCCGCGAGTGCGCGATCGAGTTCCGCTCCTTCTCCAAGAACGCCGGCTTCACCGGCACCCGCTGTGCCTTCACGGTGGTGCCCCGTGGGCTGAGGGGCCAGGCGGCCAATGGCGAAGCGGTGGAGCTGTGGGGCCTGTGGAACCGGCGCCAGAGCACCAAGTTCAACGGCGTCAGCTACATCGTGCAGCGCGGGGCCGAGGCGGTGTATTCCGCCGAGGGGCAGGCCCAGGTGAAGGCACTGGTGGCCTTCTACATGGAAAACGCCGCGATCATCCGGCGCGAGCTGACGGCAGCCGGACTGCAGGTGTTCGGCGGCGAGCAGGCGCCCTATGTATGGCTCAAAACGCCCGCCGGACTCGACTCGTGGGGCTTCTTCGACAAGCTGCTGAGCCAGGCCCACGTGGTGGGCACCCCCGGCAGCGGTTTCGGCGCCGCCGGAGAGGGCTATTTCCGCCTCTCTGCCTTCAACAGCCGCGCCAATGTGGATGAGGCCATGCAGCGGATCCACAGCCTGTGATCCCGTCCTTAAATAGAGCAGTCGTGACCCAGGAGGCAGCCATGCGAACCACAGCCACGGCGGCCCCGGGCCGCGAGAGCGGCGGTGCCGCGGTGATGGAGAAGGCACCGCAGCGGGTGCGCAAACCCTCGCCCCGCTACAAGGTGCTGCTCCACAACGACCCCGTCAACGCGATGGACTACGTGGTCACCACCCTGCGCCAGGTGGTGCCCTCGCTCAGTGAGCAGGATGCGATCGCGGTGATGCTGGAGGCCCACAACACCGGCGTGGGCCTGGTGATCGTGTGCGATCTGGAGCCGGCGGAGTTCTACTGCGAAACCCTCAAAGGCAAGGGGCTCACCAGCAGCCTCGAACCGGAAACCTGATGGCGGCGCCAGGCCCAGCCGGGCCTGCACCCATGCTGCGCTGGTGGAGCACGGTGCTCTACGTGCCGGGGCTCTACATCACCGGCTTCCTGCTCTCCAGGCCCCTCGCCTGGGCGGCCCCAGCCTGGCGCCCCGACCAGGTGGACCTGGCCGGAGTGTCGCTCTCGTTTGCCCTGCTGCTGGCCACCCTGCCCTGGCGGCTGCGGACCGCCTGGGGAGCGACGCAGCCCTGGAGGACCCTTGGTCTGGCCGTCAGCCCCGGCCAGGCGCTGGCCGGCATCGCCATGGGGCTGACCAAGGCCATCGCCCTGCTGCTCCTGGTGAGCCTGGCGCTGCTGTTCAGCCAGCAGGCCCGCTGGCAGGGGGCAACGGATGCTGGCCTGCTCGCCAATGCTCTGCTGCTGGCCTGCGGGGTGGGTCTGGCCGAGGAGCTGCTGTTTCGCGGCTGGCTCTGGGGGGAGCTGCGGCTGCGGCTGAACGGTCAGCGGGCGCTGCTGGCGCAGGCCCTGGTGTTCGGCCTGGTGCACCCCTGGTACCGGGAACCCGGCCTGCTGGCCCTCAGCCTGCTGGGCGCCCTCACCCTGCTGGGGGTGGTGCTGGCCAGGGAGCGGGAGCTGGGCAAGGGCGCGCTGTGGGGGCCGGCGGCGCTGCACGGCGGCCTGGTGGGCGGCTGGTTCCTGCTGCAGAACGGGCTGCTGACGGTGTCTGCCCAGGCGCCGGGCTGGTGGGCCGGGCCCAGCGGAATGACCTCAGGCACCAATCCCCTGGGGGGCGCGATCGGCTGGCTGGGGCTGCTGGGGCTGCTGCTCTACCAGCAACGGCGTGGCCACAGCCTGGGTCGCTGAGCTCAGGCCTGGTGTCATGAAGCCCTCGGCGGTGGGGCCTGCCGCACCGCCCGGAAGCGTCTCATGGCTTGGCCACGGGTTGATCGCCATGCCGCGGGAAGGTGATCGTGAATGTTGTGCCCACACCAGGCTCGCTGGCCACTGAGATCTGGCCGTGATGGCGGAGAACAATTTCCTGGGCGATGGCCAGGCCCAGGCCGGTGCCACCCAGGGCCCGGGAACGGGACTTTTCGACGCGGTAAAAGCGCTCAAACAAGTGGGGCAGGTGCTCTGGCGGGATGCCGATGCCCGTATCCCGAAGGATGACCTGGACGCCGGCCTCAGTGGCGCGTGCCTGCAAGCTGACTTCACCAGCAGCCGGAGTGTGCTTCACAGCATTATCCAGGAGGTTCAGAAACAAGCGGATTAAATGGTCAGGGAATCCCTGGATCTGAAGTGCAGGGGCAAGGTCTGTGGTCAGCTGTAGCTGGCGCAGATCAGCCAGGGGCTGAATCTGGGCAGCCGATTCAGCCAATAGGGTTCCCAAGTCAACCGGTTCCATCGGTCCACCGATGTGATTCTGCTCGAGGCGAGAAAGCAGCAGCAGATCATTGCTGAGCCGGATCAAGCGGTCCACTTCCTGGCCAATCGCCTTGAGCGTCTCCTCATAGGTTTCTACTGTGCGGAGCTGGCTCAGGGTGACCTGCAACCGCCCCTTCATGGCCGTCAGGGGGGTGCGGAGCTCATGGGATGCATCTGCCGTGAAACGCCTCTCGTGCTCAAAGGTGGCCTGGATGGAATCCAGCATGCCGTCAAAGAGTGTGGCCAGCCGCGCCAGTTCATCATCCGCACTGCTCTTGTAGTGGATGCGCTGGGCGAGATCACCACTCACCCGAATACGCTGAATCGTTCTAGTGATCTGGGCAATGGGCTGCAGGGCACGGTTGGCGAGAAACAGACCGCCAAGGGCAATCATGCCAAGCAGGATGGGCAGCTTGAGGAGATTGCGCTGAAACACCCTGGCCAAGGTGGCGTCCATGGGCCTGAGAGATTGAGCCACCTTCAGCCAGCCTGAGGGTTCACCCTCCTTGCTCAGAAGTTCCTTTGTATAGATTCGCCAGCGCCCACTGGGCTTGGCCAGGGTGTTATACCCAGGCTTGAGGTTGGATGTGTTGAGGGATGAGAGCGAATCTCCAAACTGCTCTTTCACCGAACCATCCAGACTGATCAGATAGATCTCTACGCCTGCATCATTAAGCAGGGAAGCCAACAGCGGCGCATCCCGGCGAGGATCAAACACCAGGGCATCAACCTCATCATCGAGGTTTTTGCGTGCCTGAATCGCACTGACTTCCAGTGAACGGTCAATCTGGGCAAGCAGAGTCTGGCGAAACTCAAGATAAGTGTACCCATCCGAAACGAGCATCGAAATACCGGCCAGCAGGCTGTACCAGACCACCAGCCTCAGGCGCAGACTCTGCCGGGGCTTTCGCGGCTTCATCAGCATCTAGGCATGGAAGAAAAAGGCATCAGAGGGCAAACTCATTCGGCAGGAGAAGGGTCCACATTGGCGTTGATAGAATAACCGACGCCACGAACAGTCCTGATCAGCGAAGGTGACCCCTGTTGATCAATTTTCCGGCGCAGGTAGCCAACATAGACATCAATAACCTTGAAGTCGCCATAGAAGTCAAAACTCCAGACATGCTGGGCAATCTGAGTGCGACTGAGAACGTGATCTGCATTGCGCATCAGGTATTCCAGCAGGGAGTACTCCCGTGGGCTGAGATCAATCTGGTGCTCATCCCGCTTGACGATCCTGTGGGCTGTGTCCATCTGCAGATCACCCACTTTGAGCACAACATCCGCATGCAGAGGCGGGCGCCTCAGCAAGGCCCGCAGGCGCGCCAGCAGCTCTGTGAAATCAAATGGTTTGGTCAGGTAGTCATCAGCCCCTGCATCCAGACCCAGCACCCGGTCTTCGACGGTATCCAGGGCCGTGAGCAGCAGCACCGGGGTCTGAAGCCCCCGCTGGCGCAGGATCTTCAGGACGCTCAGGCCATCCTGGCCGGGCAGCAGCACATCCAGCACGATGGCATCGTAATCAGCAGCCTCGGCAAACCGCACGCCTTCGGGGCCATCAGAAGCCACATCAATGGCATAGCCAGCCTCGCTCAGTCCTTGCTGAATGAACCTGGAGATCCCAGAATCATCTTCAATCAATAGAATTCGCATCGCATCCTGATCGCTGGTTCGTTGGGATGGACATTTGCGGCCCCGACAGGGGCCGCTGGCTACAGGGGTGGGTAGTGGGAGTCTGACCCAGGATTGAGGTGGGGGCGCTGCCAGTTCAGCTTGCGCTCCGCAAACTTGTCCTGGATGGCTTGCCGCCGGGACTGGGGACTGGCATCAGCCAGGATCAGCGCTTTGGCCAGGATCTGACACCGACCCAGACCGAAGTCGTCCTGGCCCTGTGGTGATTCTGCCAGACCGATGCCAGGGGCCAGGGGCCAGGTGAACAGGGGAATCGGATGGCTCAGATGGGGCTGCAGTCTGGCCAGGTGCTGGCAGAGCAGCGC
Source organism: Cyanobium sp. NS01 (assembly GCF_014280235.1). NCBI lineage: Bacteria > Bacillati > Cyanobacteriota > Cyanophyceae > Synechococcales > Prochlorococcaceae > Cyanobium > Cyanobium sp. NS01. Next base: position 2,367,282 of record NZ_CP047940.1, read on the forward strand.
GCGGACGGCTTCGTAGTGAGCGGCCTCAATCATCAAGGTGGCACTGTTGTATCGGCTGTAGGACTCAGGATCGGTGAGGATGGTCAAAGCAAAGGGAAAATCCTGCTGATTCAGGGCCTTGGTCAGAACATCCATCAGCACAAGAGCACCTTCAGCACTGATATTGAAGTAGATGCTGATACCAGCCTGATCGAGAGCTGGCTCTCCCGCATTGCCAATCGCGCTGTAGCTCTCTTCCGTCAGAACGGCATTGGGCAGCCGCAACACCACCATTGTCCCCACAGCGGCCGGCGCAGCCTCGGCACTGCCGCGGCCTGCCTTCAAGCCGTCTTGCAACACCAGATCAATATTGGGATCAACCCAAAGCCGCAGACCATCCTTCTCGACCTGGGCACGATGCTCATCCCAGCCGATGACCATCCAGTCGGAGTCAAGGAAGCCAGTGCCGCCATTGGCCAGCTGGATCCGATGAAAGTAATCCACGTTGAGTCCTGATACAGCATCGTTCTTGAACTCCTTGGTCACCGCAGGGCCAGCGATCTTCCTTTCCTGCTCTCCGCTGAAGTAGATATCATGCAGGTAGTTTCTCACTTGACCAACGACATAGGCCTGGCGGAGCTGCTCGGGTAGCTTGCTCAAGCGTTGCTGCCGTTGATCCACTCCCGTGCTCACAGGCTCCCCGGGGTGCACCAGATCGAGGTCTGCATAGGCCGGATGACAAATCAATGGAGGCTCAATGCGAACATGGTTGATCAGATCGGCGAGGGCCTCCTGGCCAGAGCCATGCTGCAGCCAGTGAGGCTGAGGCACCTCGGCCTGCAGCTCCAACGTGTCCAGAGGAGATGGGGCGGCAGAACACGTGCTGCCGATGCCTCCACGGTCTGGCTCAAGGTCAGGCTCGGGGCCGGGAGGTTGAAAGTCGTCAGGTGAAACATGGCTGCGGCCAAACACCGTGACCATGGCCGCTTCGGGATTGCAGAGCAATGACCTGGCCACCTGCAACATCGCGATTTCCAGATTTCCACAAGACTCCCGATAGTGCAGTCGATCCTGAATCGCTCCAATCAAGCCCAAGCCTGCGAAGCGCAGCACCCGTGCCGGAAAGTCCGGAAATGCAGCCAGGATTCCCGGGAACTGGGCCAGATAGGCCTGCATGAAGGCCGAGAGGGAGGGCTGAAGCCTGTCCAGGGGCACAGCAGCAAGTTGCAACGCCACCGCCAGGTCTACATCGCGGCTGAGCACCAGACTCTTCAACCACAGCCGCAGATACTCAGCCACCAGGGCGCCAACATCAAAGGCCGGGTCTCCCCATGCCCACTGCTCCCAATCAATCAGGCGTACAAGGCCCTGTGCATCGGGCAGACACAACGCCTCGACAGCAGCAGGCAGGCAGGGCGGGGGCTGCCAGCGGAACCAATCATCGTGAAGCAAGATATTTCTGAACTTCAAGTCATGGTGGACTAGGCAGCATGGCTCGTAATCATGCTCCAACTCAGCAATGGCCTTTGAGAGCTCCTTTGAGCGATTATACAGCCTGTAGAACTTCAAGCCATCAATCGAGATCTGCCGAAAGATCTCTGGAGTCAGATTTTCAAGCTCGTCACGGAAGTCAGGTGGTTCAGCCTCATGTCCAGCGCTTTCTGGGTCTAATTCCAGATGGTAGTCCTGACGCTGAAAAGTGGCCTGGTGCAGCGTGGCAAGGGCGCTACCGATGGCCACAGGGATCTTGGCGGAAAACTGCTCGGCATCGTCATAGAAGTCGCCCAGATCGCTATAGGGCCCAAGGTATCTAAAGATCTGAATGGCATTGTCGGCATCAAACTTGAGACCCTGCGGCAGCAAGGCCTGCAAGGGCAGCAGTTGTTCGTGGCAGGCCAGCAGCTGGTGAATTCTCCATTCCTCTTCAAAATCCTGACTGGGAAGCTCAGTGCGGCCGATCGGCGCCTGCTTGATCAGCAACTGACTGGCGCTTGAAGGTGGGGCATCATGCTGTCTGATCTGCACCAGCAGATTCAGATTTTTGCCCAGCAACTGTTGAACGTCTTCAACAACATCCGTTGAATCGCACAGGCCCTGATGCATCAAATACTCGTGGATGCCCGCCGAATTCAAACGAACGACCATGACTCCAGACTCACCACGTCAACGACCTTCCCCAGCCCCAAGCGGCTTGATCAAGGCTATAGAAAAACCCCGAGGCTGCCATCCAGCATCCCGGGGTCTGAAGCTCACGACAGGGAGGGGCCCCTACTGTCAGTGGCTTGCTCAACGGCGCCTGCGATTGCGCCTGAAGCTGCGGCTGGGACGGCTGCGGCGGTTACGGCGACGACGGCGCGTGGGACGGCTGCGGTGGCTGCGGCTGGGACGGCTGATGCCGCTGCGGCTGCGGCGACGGCGGCGGCCACCCGAGATCGAGGCCTCATCTTCGGGACTGAGCTCACTGATCAGGCTATCGGGCCCGAGCAGCAGGTCGAGGCCCAGCAAGGCAACGTCGGTGGTGGGTTGGGTGTTCATGCGGTATGTCTCCGTTCCGGCAATAGGCCAGGGTTGGTTGAGCGATGGAGAGAACCGTTGGCGGCGCGAGATCATCAGTGCTCTGTGATCTGCGATCTGCAGCCTTCGGAGCCTTCCACCTGTCCGGCCTTCCTGGCTGGATTGAAGGGAATGTAACGGCTGAACGGCAAGAGAACGGCAGGAAAACGGTAAGAGTGGTCTTACCGTTTTCCTGCGGTGGCGGCCATGGACAGGCTGGGTTAACCCTCCTCCTAGCGCCTGCGGCGACTGCGCAGACGACTGCGACGGCTGCGCAGACGGCTGCGGAGGTTGCGGCGACGGCTGCGGCGGCGACTCCGCAGGCGGCTGCGGCGACTGCGCAGCCGGCTGCGCCTGCGATTGCCGCCTGCGATTGAGGCTTCATCTTCTGGGTTGAGATCGTGGATGAAGCTCTCTGCTCCAGAAAGCAGATTGAGCCCCAGCAATGTCACGTCTTGCGTGGATTCTGTATGCACTGGCTGTTTCGCTTGATCAACTCAACTCGACAAACTTAGAAGCCGGTTGGCAAGAAAACGACAGGAAAGCGGCAAGAAAACTCTTACCCGCCCTGTTGTGTTCCCGTTGAGGCTGTGCGGGCAACCGCCAGCGCCGACCTCACCATGCCTGAACGGCGATGGAGCCACCCGCCATCACAGCCCCACCAGCAGCCTGGTCTTGCGCAGCAGGAACTGAAGCACGGTCTCGACCCGGGTGGTGATGTCAGCGGTGAGGTCCATGCCCAGCCGCAGCCCGCAGCTCCGGGACGATGAGCGCAGCTCGGTCTGCTCCGGGCGCAGCGTCACCGCATAGCCGCTGGCCGCCGCCCCGCCCGGGGCCGCAGCAGCTGCGGCCGCATCGGGAGCCACGGACACCACCTCGGCCCGCAGGGTGCCGAAATCGGGGAAGGGGCAGCCCGCCAGACGCAGATCGGCCCGCTGGCCCACCTCCACGTTGGCGATGTCCGAAGACGACACCAGCACCTTCGCCAGGAACGGCGCTCCCTCGGGCGCGATCTGCGCCAGCTCCTGGCCGGCCGTCACCACCTGGAGGGGGTTGCGCAGGGCGAGGGAGAAGATCACCCCACCCACCGGCGCCCTGATCAGCTGGCGTCCGAGATCACGGCTGAGCTGGGCCCGTTCGGCCTGGTTTTCGCTCTGTTGCTGGCCCAGGCGCGCCAGGGCATTTTCTCCGCGGGACTGCTGCTGCTCCACATCCCGCTGGGCCTTGGCCAGGTTGGACTCCGCCACGCTCAGGCTGGCGCGCTTCTCCTCCATCTGCTCGCGGGAGGCGGCACCACTGCTGACGAGCTGGCTGTAGCGCTGGTACTCCGAACGGGACAGATCAAGGCTGGCCCGGGCCTTCTCCACTTCCAGTCGCGCCGCCTCCAGAGCAGCCGTGTTCTGCCTGCGCTGCGCCGCCAGCTGGTTGTCGAGAGACGTGCCGCCCTGCTGCAGCTTCAGCTCCCTGCCCTCCAGATCGGCGGGGTCCATCACCGCCAGCACCTCACCCCGTTCCACCTGCTGATTGGGCTGGATGCGGATCTCCCTCACCCGCCCATCCCGGGGCGCGTGCACCAGGCTGGTCTCGCCACTGGGACGTACCGAACCGGAGGCCCTCACCACCACCCGGTAGGGCCACACCGCCATCAGCGCCACGCCGGCCAGGAAACTCCCCACCAGCACGGCGCCGGCCAGGCGCACCCAGGGACGCACCGAGGGCAGGAACTCCTGAACGGAGGCCGGGCGCAGCTGCTCGCTCATGCCGGCAGGAGGTAGGCGGCCAGGGGTGCGCTGCTGCCCAGGTCCTGCGGCCGACCCTGGGAAACAACATGGCCTCGCTCCAGGTAAACGAGCCAATCACAGCGATGGATGACGCTGGGGCGGTGGCTGATTATCACTGTGGTCAGTCCCCGGCGTGCCGACAACAGATTGTCCATCAAGCGGCGCTCCAGCACCGGATCCAGTGCTGCGGTGGACTCATCCAGAATCAACACCGAGGGGGAAGACACAAGCGCGCGGGCGATCGCCAGGCGCTGGCGTTGGCCGCCCGAAAGATTGGCCCCGAATTCGCCCAGCACGGTCTGGTAGCCATCGGGCAGGTCGCGGATGAACTCATCGGCGAGGGCCTGGTCGCAGGCCGCCACCACCTGATCAAAGCTCACATCCGGATAGGCAAAACGAAAGTTTTCGAAGATCGTGCGATTGAAGAACTGCGCCTCCTGGGGCACCAGCACCACCTGGCGGCGCAGGCATTCCAGCGAGATGTCGTGGCGGCCATAGGGTCCGTAGTGGATGGAGCCGCTCTGGGGCGGATAGAGGCCGGCCAGCAGCTTCACCAGGGTGCTTTTGCCGCAGCCGGATTCGCCGATCAAGGCTGTGCAGCGCCCCCCGGGCAGGGTGAGGTTGAGGTTGCTGAGCAGATCGAGCCGTCCGGCGTGGTGGAAGCTGAGGTTGCGGCAGTCGATCTCACACGCCTGGGGCAGGGCCACCCACGGCTTCTCCATCCCTTTCGGGTCCTCAAGGCTGCCCTCCAGCACCTCGGACAGCCGCCGGATCACGACGTTGGCCGTGAGGTAGTCGTCGGTGAAATCGACGAGGGCTTCCAGAAAGCCGAGCACATTGCCGCTCATGCCGCTGAAGGCCAGCAGTTGGCCGATCGAGAGCTGGCCCGAGATCACGAAGCTGCTGCCATACCAGAGCAGGGCCAGGGTGGTGACGCGTGACAACAACCCTGTGGTGGTGCCACTGAACAGCGAGAGCTGCAGGGCATCCCAGCGCAGGTGGGCCACGCTGCCGAAGTTGCGCTGGTACTCATCCCAGGCCTGGGGCGAAGCCTCAGTGGTTTTGAGCACCTGGGCACCCCGGAAGATCTCCACCAGAAAGCCCTGGTTCTCAGCCGATTCCACAATCAGCCGGCGGCTCTTTTCGTATTGCGCCGGCAGGAACAGCAGGCCAGCGGCGATCAGCACGCCAAAGGCCAGCAGGGACACGGCCGTGAGGGGCGGGCTGTAGATCAGCATCACCACCAGCGAGATGGAGGCAATGAAGAAGTCACTGGGCAGGCCCAGCACCAGATCGCTGATCAGGGCATTGATGCGGCTGATGTCGCCGATCCGGCTCACCACCTCGCCACTGCGATGGCTGTCGAAATAGGTCATCGGCAACCGCAGCAGCCGGTGGCCGTACTCCAGCACCATCCCCAGCTGAAGGCGCTGGGCGAAATGACCCACGATGTGGCCCTGGATCAGGCTGATGACGCTGCGGAAGACAAACAGAAACAGCATCGCCAGGCCGAGGCTGGTGAGCAACTGGTTGTCCCGGCGCACCAGCACGTCATCAGTGAGCAGCTGCATCAGCAGCGGCATGGCCAGAGCCAGCAGGCCGATCACCACGTTGATGGCGAGGGCCTGCAGCAGCAGACCCCGGTAGGGCCAGGCCAGCCGCAGAAAGCGCAGGAACGGCAGCCGCTCTTCCTGCGGCTGCTGCAGCAGCCGGTTGAGGTCTGGCTCCAGCAACAGCAGCACGCCGTTGCCCCAGCCCTCCCGAAACTCCTCAGGGGACAGCCGGCGGATGCCGACGGCCGGATCGGCGATCACCAGCTTGCGACCCTGCCGGCCGTACAGCACCACCCAGTGGTTGCCCTGCCAGTGGCAGATCGCCGGCAGCGGCAGCCCATCCAGCCGATCCAGCAGAGCCCCGTCAGCCCGCACGGCCCGGGCATGGAAACCAACGGCATCAGCCCCCCGGCGCAGACCCAGCAGGGTGGTGCCCCGGGTGCCGGTGCCCACCAGTTCCCGCACCCGGGAGAGGGCCAGCCGGCGGCCATGGTGCCGGGCCACGGTAGCCAGGCAGGCGGCGCCGCAATCCTCCTCGGCATGTTGCTCCACCCACTCGTAACGCACCGGGCAGCGGGATCAGGGTGCTCCAAGCTAGGGAGGCTGCTGGCCGCAGACTGACCTTCCGGTCGCGCCTGACTCAACGCACCGCGTTCGCCAGGGCGCGGCGGCCTTCCACCGGAGCCCTGAGGGCCTCATCCAGGGGCGCCAGGCCGTAATCACGCTCCAGCAGGTCCATCACCGTGCGGCCGAAGTCGCCGGGATTGCGGTCGAACGCCTCCAGGCAGATGCGGCCGAAGGTGCTGCCCATCGGCTCGGGATTCCAGAGCATCTTGCGGGCGGTCCACGGCATCATGCTCATCGGGTTGTAGCCCGGCTTGATCAGGCCCTGCTCGAAGCCGTACTGCTCCAGGTGGGTGTGGGGCTGCAGGCCGATGAAGAAGATCGCCGGCTCCACCTTGTCGGCGCCGAAGATGCGCTCCAGCTCGCGGTGATAGGCCACGGTCTGGCGGATGGTTTCGGGGCGCTCATCGATCACGTTGAACGAGTAGTTCACCGACACATGGTGTCGGAAGCCGGCCCTCGCCAGCAGCCGGCAGCTCTCGAGCACAGTGCGCAGGTTGTAGCCCATGCGCATCTTGCGCACCAGTTCCTGGGATCCCGAGGTGATGCCGATCTCGAAATACTCCATGCCGGTGGCCACCATCAGCTCGGCCAGTTCCGCATCGAGATTGTCGGCGCGGATGTAGGCGGCCCAGCGGATGTCGTCCCAGCCTTCAGCCTGAATCGCCCGCAGCAAGGCCTTGGCATCTTCGATGTAGCGCCGCGCGGGGATGAACTGGGCATCGGTGAACCAGAAGCCGCGCACGCCGCGGCGGTAGAGCTGCCGCATCTCAGCGATCACCTCCTCAACGGGATTCACCCGCACCGCCTTGCCCTCCACCACCGTGTACACGCAGTAACAGCAGTTGTGGGGGCAGCCCCGCTTGGTTTGCACGCCCACGTAGAAATCTCCCCCCTCGAGGTACCAGTCGAGCTGGGGCCAGATCGAGGCGATGTAGTCGTAGTTGCAGGCCGTTTTCTCCAGGCTGCCCGGCTGCTCATGGATCAGGCCCGGGCGGGGCTCCTCGCCGGCCACAAAACAGCGCTCCCCGGCCAGGGAGTCGCCCCGGATCAACTTCTCCAGCAGGGGTTCGCCCTCACCCACCGACACCACCGTGCCGGCGGGCAGCTGACGCCCGAGCTGCTCATAGAACACACTCACAGCACCGCCACCGATCACGGCCCGGGCTTCGGGCTGATAGCGCCGGGCGCGCTTCACCCCTTGCCGCACCAGCCGCAGGTTGCGCCAGAGCTCGGCGTAGAAGGCCCGCATCAGGCCCAGGCCGCCCAGGGCTCCGCGCAGCCGTTTGAGCGGATTGCGCGCGTAGAACACCTCGAAGGAGTGCTGCAGGGGGTTGCCACTGCGGCCATCCACCGGGGCATAGATCTGGATGTCACGCCAGGAGAACACCAGCACGGTGGGGCGGAAACTGTCCACCACGGCGGCCAGGATGCGTTCCACATCCAGCACCGGCAGTGCGGCCAAGTCGAGAAACCGCTGCGGCAGATCGGGGAACTGCTTGTGCAGATGGTCGGCGAGATAGACGGGGCCGATCGGAAAAATCGGATTGCAGGGCAGCCTCACGAGCAGCACCCTGTGGGAACTGGTGGTGCTCAACGGCCGTCACTCTCGTCTGCGATGGCGCGACACTAACCAGGGCGATCGAGCTGCTGGGCCATGGCCTGCGCCCGCTGCCGCAGGGGCGACGGCAACCGATCCAGCCAGGGCCGGTGCACGCACAGCCGCGGGCGCAGCTCCCAGCCGGCCGCCGCCAGCTGCCGTGCCAAGGCCTGGGGCGACGGCTGGGCATAGGCGGGATTGATCACATCCCGATCGCCATCGATGCCGCCGAGGTCATCGATGCCGGCCTCGAGGGCCTCCAGCAGCCGCTGTCGGGGCCAGAGGTTGGGGGGCAGCTGCAGGTGCACCTCCGGCGGCAGGATGTGGCGGGCCTCGCCGATCAGATCAAGCAGTTCGTCGCAGCGGGCCGGGTCGAGCTCGGCCGGCGAGAGACCGGGAGGTCGGTAGGGCTGCAGGATCACCTCCTGCACATGGCCCCAGGTGGCCTGCAGCAGGGCGATCAACTCCAGGGCCTGGCGCCGATCCCTGGTGCTCTCGCCCACCCCGAGCAGGAGGCCGGTGGTGAAGGGGATGCCGAGGCGGCCGGCCTGCTCCAGCTGCAGCAGGCGCAGCTCCAGCAGCTTGCTGGGGGCCTGGCGATGCCAGCGCTGCCAGACCGGGCCCAGACCTTCGAGCATCAGGCCCATGGAGGGATTGAGGCGCCCCAGAGCCGCCATTTCGTGGAGCGAGAGGGGGCCGGCATTGGTGTGGGGCAGGCGGCCGTTGGCCAGGGCCAGTCGGCTGAGGCGCAGCAGCAGAGCCAACCATGGCCGGCGCTGGGGCGCCTGCGGGGCCACCTCACCGCTGAGCAGCAGCACCTCCCGGGCCCCGGGGCGGCGCTCGAGGCTGGCCTGCGCTTCGGGCTCTGTGAGGGCGTCCGCCAGGGGATCCTGTGGGTGGGGCGTCTGGCGGAAACCGCAGTAGCCGCAGTGGTTGAAGCAGCTGGAGGTGGGCACCAGGGTGACGCTCGGGCTCCAGGTGACCAGCTTTGATCGACCCCTCATCGCCCGCCACCCGAACGGAGGCGGCGAGGGGGCCGGCGCCAGGCGCAAGGTCGGTTCACCACACTCAACCCCTCTTCACAAACCCCGCAACGTTCTGTTACGTTAGGCAGCGACGGGGTTCCGTCCCGCGGCCGACTCTGCTTCCGGGCTCTGACCTGGAGCGCTTCTGCCGTCCTACTTACCTGCTCTTTCGAGCACCCATCACCTGTTCTCATGACCACCACTCTCCAGCAGCGCTCCGGCGCCTCCAGCTGGGCGCAGTTCTGCGAGTGGGTCACCTCCACCAACAACCGCCTCTACGTGGGCTGGTTCGGCGTGCTGATGATCCCCACCCTGCTGGCTGCGACCATCTGCTACATCGTGGCCTTCATCGCCGCTCCCCCTGTCGACATCGACGGCATCCGTGAGCCGGTCGCCGGTTCGCTGATCTACGGCAACAACATCATCTCCGGTGCTGTTGTGCCCTCCAGCAACGCCATCGGCCTGCACTTCTATCCCATCTGGGAAGCTGCCAGCCTCGACGAGTGGCTCTACAACGGCGGTCCTTACCAGCTGGTTGTCTTCCACTTCCTGATCGGCATCTTCTGCTACATGGGCCGCGAGTGGGAACTCTCCTACCGCCTCGGCATGCGCCCCTGGATCTGCGTCGCCTACAGCGCCCCCGTGGCTGCTGCTTCGGCTGTGTTCCTGGTGTACCCCTTCGGTCAGGGCTCCTTCTCCGACGGCATGCCCCTCGGCATCAGCGGCACCTTCAACTTCATGCTGGTGTTCCAGGCTGAGCACAACATCCTGATGCACCCCTTCCACATGCTGGGTGTGGCCGGTGTGTTCGGTGGCTCGCTGTTCTCCGCCATGCACGGCTCACTGGTGACCTCCTCGCTGGTGCGTGAAACCACCGAGAGCGAGAGCCAGAACTACGGCTACAAGTTTGGTCAAGAGGAAGAGACCTACAACATCGTGGCTGCCCACGGTTACTTCGGTCGCCTGATCTTCCAATACGCCAGCTTCAACAACAGCCGCAGCCTGCACTTCTTCCTGGCTGCCTGGCCGGTGATCGGCATCTGGTTCACCGCCCTGGGCGTGAGCACGATGGCCTTCAACCTGAACGGTTTCAACTTCAACCAGTCGATCCTCGACGGCCAGGGCCGTGTGGTGAACACCTGGGCCGACGTGCTGAACCGCGCCAACCTGGGTATGGAAGTGATGCACGAGCGCAATGCTCACAACTTCCCCCTCGACCTGGCGGCTGCTGAAGCCACCCCCGTGGCTCTGACCGCCCCTGCGATCGGCTGAGGCTTCAGCCCTCATCAGTTCCAGACCTGACGGAATCCCCCCAGCCCCCCTCTCAGCAGGGGGGCTTTTTGATGGTTTCACCTCTCAACCACCGGGCCAAGCGGCCGCCAAGGCCCAGCCCCTACGCTCGCAGCACTGTGTGGCAGCCATGGGCAGCAGCTTCGGCCAGCTCTTTCGCATCAGCAGCTTCGGCGAATCCCACGGCGGTGGCGTGGGGGTGATCGTGGATGGCTGCCCGCCGCGGCTGGCGCTCGCCGTGGAGGACATCCAGCGGGATCTCGATCGGCGCAAACCGGGCCAGAGCAAGATCACCACCCCCCGCAAGGAAGACGACCGCGTCGAGATTCTCAGCGGCCTGCTGGACGGCCAGACCCTCGGCACGCCCATCGCCATGGTGGTGCGCAACAAGGACCAGCGCCCCGGTGATTACAAGGAGATGGCGGTGGCCTTCCGCCCCTCCCACGCCGACGCCACCTACCAGGCCAAGTACGGCATCCAGGCCCGCAGCGGCGGCGGCCGCGCCTCAGCCCGGGAAACCATCGCCCGCGTGGCGGCCGGGGCCGTTGCCAAACAACTGCTGGCCAGGGCTTGCGGCACCGAAGTGCTGGCCTGGGTCAAGCGGATCCACAGCATCGAGGCCCATGGCATCGACCCAGCCAGCGTGAGCCTCGACGACGTGGAGGCCACCATCGTGCGCTGCCCCGACTCCGAGGCCGCCGAGCAGATGGTGGACCGAATCGAGGCGATCGGCCGGGAGGGCGATTCCTGCGGTGGTGTGATCGAGTGCGTGGTGCGGCGGCCGCCTGTGGGGCTGGGCATGCCGGTGTTCGACAAGCTGGAGGCGGATCTGGCCAAGGCCGTGATGTCACTGCCGGCCACCAAGGGCTTCGAAATCGGCTCCGGCTTCGCCGGCACCCTGCTGATGGGCAGCGAGCACAACGACGCCTTCCTGCCCACGGACGACGGCAGCCTGCACACCGCCACCAACAATTCAGGCGGCATCCAGGGTGGCATCAGCAACGGCGAAATGATCGTGATCCGGGTGGCCTTCAAGCCCACCGCCACGATCCGCAAGCAGCAGCAGACCATCGATGCCAGCGGGGCTGCCACCACCCTGGCCGCCAAGGGACGCCACGACCCCTGCGTGCTGCCGAGGGCCGTACCGATGGTGGAGGCGATGGTGGCCCTGGTGCTGGCCGACCATCTGCTGCGCCAGCAGGGGCAGTGCAGCCTGTGGTGAAGGGGCTCAGCGGGAGCGCAGCTCGCTGATCAGGGCCTTCAGCTCGGCCATGGCGCCGCTCCGGTCGAGGCTGCCACCCAGGGCCACGGCATCGACGCCAGCCTGCAGCCAGGGCCGCACGTCGTGGGGTGCCAGGCCGCCGGCCGCGATGCAGAACGGCAGGGCTCCCAGGGGCCCGCGCAGGCGGCTCCAGTAGTGGGAGCCCAAGCTGGCAGCCGGGAACAGCTTCACGGCCGGGCAGCCCAGCTGCCTGGCCTGCATCACCTCGGTGGGCGTGAACACACCCGGCACGAGGGCCAGGTCCAGGCGACAGGCCTCGTGCCAGAGCTCCGGAATCAGCACGGGTGACACCCCGTAGCCCAGACCCGCAGCAGCCGTGGCCCGAATCGCCTCCGGGCTGCAGAGCGACGCCGCCCCCAGCCGCAAGCGCGGATGGGCCTGCTGGAGCGCCCGGCACTGGATGGCCCAGTCGGGATGGGGCTGCCAGCTGATCTCCACGTGGACCAACCCCATGGCATCCAGGGCTGCCAGGGCCGGCTCGAGCTGGCGGGGCTGCTCAGCACGAAGCACCACCAGCAGGGGCTGGCGGCGCAGCGCATCGAGAAACGGTGGGAAGGAGGCGATCGCGATCAACCGGCCTGGTCAACCAAAGGGGGCTCAGACGTACTCAGCCACCCGCACATCGCTCTGCAGCAGCAGCTCCTGGAGCTGCTCAGCATCCACGGTTTCCTTCTCCACCAGAAGTTCAGCCAGCTGATCGAGCACGGCCCGGTTGTTGCTGAGCACCTCGGTGGCCCGGCGGTAGGCGTCTTCCACCAGCTGGCTCACCTCCTCATCGATGGTGGCCGCGGTGTCTTCGGAGAAGTCGCGCTCGGCGGCGATGTCGCGGCCGAGGAACATGCCGCCCTGGCTACGGCCCAGGGCCACCGGACCGATGCGCTCACTCATGCCGAAGCGGGTGACCATCTGGCGCGCCACCCGGGCCACCTGCTGCAGGTCGTTGGAGGCGCCGGTGGTGACTTCATCGTCGCCGTAGACCAGTTCCTCGGCCACGCGACCGCCCAGGGCCACGGCCATCTGGTTCTGCAGATAGGCCCTGGAATAGAGCCCCGATTCCATGCGCTCCTCACTGGGGGTGAAGAAGGTGAGGCCACCGGCCTGACCGCGAGGAATGATCGAGATCTTCTGCACGGGGTCGTAATCGGGCATCAGGGCCCCCACCAGGGCATGGCCTGACTCGTGATACGCCACCAGCCGCTTGCGCTTCTCGCTCATCACCCGGTCTTTCTTCTCCGGACCGGCCATCACCCGCTCGATCGCATCGTTGACCTCATCCATCGCCACCTCGGTGAGCTGGCGTCGGGCCGCGAGAATGGCGGCCTCATTCAGCAGGTTGGCCAGATCGGCACCGGTGAAGCCAGGGGTACGGCGGGCCACTTTGTCGAGGTCCACATCCTTCGCCAGGGTCTTGCCGCGGGCGTGCACCTCAAGGATCTGGAGGCGACCGCTGTAATCGGGCCGGTCCACCACCACCTGGCGGTCGAAGCGCCCTGGGCGCAGCAGCGCGGCATCCAGCACGTCGGGGCGGTTGGTGGCCGCCACGATGATGATCCCGGTGTTGCCCTCGAAGCCATCCATCTCGGTGAGCAGCTGGTTGAGGGTCTGCTCCCGCTCGTCGTTGCCGCCGCCGAGGCCAGCGCCCCGCTGACGGCCCACAGCGTCGATCTCATCGATGAAGACGATGCAGGGAGCGCTCTTCTTGGCCTGCTCAAACAGATCCCGCACCCGGCTGGCACCGACGCCCACAAACATCTCCACGAATTCCGAACCGGAGATCGAGAAGAAGGGCACCCCGGCCTCGCCGGCCACGGCCTTGGCCAGGAGCGTCTTGCCGGTGCCGGGGGGGCCCACCAGCAACACGCCCTTGGGGATCTTGGCGCCGACGGCGGTGAAGCGATCAGGATTCTTGAGGAAGTCCACCACTTCGGTGAGCTCCAGCTTGGCGCCCTCGATGCCGGCCACATCGCCGAAGGTCACCTGGGTCTGGGGCTCCATCTGCACCCGTGCCTTGCTCTTGCCGAAGCTCATGGCCGGGTTGCCTCCACCCCCCTGGGCGCGCCGCAGCAGGAAGAACAGCCCCCCCAGCAGCAGCAGCGGGAAGATGAGGCTGCCGGCGGCCTGCTGCCAGGCGGCCGGCTCGCGGCTCGGCTGCACCGCGATGTCCACGTTGTGGTCCGTGAGCAGCTTCAGCAGGTCCTTGTCGGGGGCCAGGTTGACCACGGCGCGGCGGCCATCGTTCTCCACCACCTGGGCGGTGCCGCGGTCGGGGGCGATCAGCACCCGGGACACTTCGTTGTCCTGAACGGCTTCGACGAAGTCGCTGTAGCGCAAGGTGCGCGGCGCGTTGGCCGGGTCGGGTCGGTCGAGGAAGGCGGTGCCCACGGCAATCACCACGACCACCAGGAGCACGTACAGCCCCGCGTTGCGCCAGCGTTTGTTCAAGGCCTCGCCTCAGCTGAGAGATTTAGTAACGGAATGTTAACCGGCGGTGAGCCGCCTGTTGCGCCGGCGCCTCAGGCCGCAGCCCGCAGCACCTCCACCACACTACGGAAGGCGAACCATTCCGGGATCTCCTCGCCGCCCCTCAGCATCTGACGGAACTGGGTGCCGCTCAGCTTGCGGATGTGCAGCCCCCGGGCCTCGGCGTGCTCCGCTGTCACATAGCCCTCCTCCTCGGTGTACACGAGGTTGAGGGAGGGCACCGTCTCCATGCCCAGTTCGGAGGCGTTGTCACGGGCGAAGTCCTGGGCCTGGTAGGGGCCGTAGAAATCGCTGCCGCTGAGGCTCGACTTACAGCCGGCCATGTCCCGGCCGATGATGAAGTGGGTGCAGCCGTAATTCTTGCGGATGATCATGTGCTGCAGGGCCTCGCGGGGGCCCGCCATGTGCATCGAGTAGGGCAGGTAGGCCCAGCGGATGCGGGGGTTGTTCACCTCAGCGGCGAGGCGCTCATAGGTCTGGAAGCGCACGGCACCGGCGATGTCGTCGTCCTGGGTGGGGCCGCAGGTGGGGTGCACGAGCACCGCCGCCTGCTCGCTCACATTGCTGGCCTCCAGGGCCCGGGTGAACAGTTCGTAGTGGGCGCGGTGGATGGGGTTGCGGCACTGGAAGGCCACCACGCTCTGACCCTCCGGCAGGGTGGCACGCACCTCGGCCGGGGTCTTGCAGGGGAACACCCGCTGGGGCAACGCCAGCCCCTGCAGCCGGCCACCGAGGTAGAAGCGGCCGCGCTCGCCGCTGATCATGCGCACGGCAGGGTGCTCGATCGAGGTGGTGCCGTAACAGCCCTGGGCTTCGCGGGCCTTGTCGGGTTCCCACTTGCTCCCCACCGTGAGCACGGCCAGGTCCTGGCCCTTGTAGGTGAGCAGCAGCCGCTCGCCGACGGCCACGCTCTGCTCATCGGTGTCGAAAACGATCGGCAGACCGAACAGCAGGCCGCTGGTGGTGCGATGACCGGCCACCACCGCGTCGTAGTCCTCCTGGTGCATGAAGCCCCGCAGGGGCGAGAAGCCGCCCACCACCAGCAGCTCCACGTCGCAGGCGTTGCGATCGCTGCACTCGAGCACCCGATCCACCCCGGCCCGCACGGCCTCCTGCTCCCCCGCGGGCACCATCAGATCCACCAGGGTGCCTCCGTGGGGCGCGATCAGGCCAGCCAGGGTGGAGGAGGTCATCGGAACGACGGCGTTGATGGGCACAGATTCTCCCAGATGGGCCCAGGCCCGGGGTTGTGGCCGCCGGTCTGCACAAAAAAAGGGGCCCGCAGGCCCCCAGTCGCGTGGATTGGAACGAGCCCGGGCGCGGGCAGGCCGGATCAGGCCTGCTCCAGACGGCCGTAGACCTCACCGGTGATCTTCACGTCAAGGGGATCCTTGGAGCCCATGTCGGTGTCGGAGGGCTGCAGGGCGGTGAACACACCGGCGAACTCACCGGTGCTGGCATCCACCCGGGTGATCGCCAGCTCCATCGAGCCGGCGCCGTCCACGTAGCTCTTGATGTTCTCGCGCTCCAGGCCATCACCGTCGGCGCCGAGGCCCACCAGGCCCTGGGTGTAGTCCACGCCGGTGGTGAGCCCGCGCGACTTGGGATCCAGGAAGTTGGAGGTGCGGTAGCTGGGCACCCGGTAGGTGCCGGTGAAGTCCGTGCTGGTGCTGATGGCGGCGCCGTCGGCCGTGGCCTTGAGCTGCTTGCTGGAGAACACGAAGGGCACCTCCTCACCGCCGGGCAGCAACACGGTGACGATCTGGAAGTCGAGACCGCCCTGCTCCTTGAAGTTGAGGGAGTCACCGCTGACGGTCAGGTCGCCATAGACCTGATCCAGGCTGGTGGTGAAGCGGGTGAGGATCTTGCCGGCGACGAACTGGGCCTCCTGGCGCTTGTTGGCGGGTTCGCCCTTCACGAACACCTCGGCGGGGTGCATGCAGATCTCCCTGAGCTGGTAGGCGGTGCCGGAATCCAGGGGGATCGAACCGCGGGCCGATTCGGGCAGGGAGGGGCAGTCGTTGGCCAGGCCGGTGTTGTGGATGTCTTCGTAGGTGAGATTGGCGCGATCCACGGCCTTGGCCCCACCGCTGCAAGCGGTCACCAGGGTCAGACACAGCGCCAGCGCGAGGGCCAGCAGAGGACGAAAACGCATGGGGAGAACGCCGCAGAGAGTGGGCAGTAACTGGGCCGGGGCGGATCCTACCGGTGCAAAACCCTGATTCCCCGTACGATGTCGCGGCTCTCAACAACCTGTATGCGAGAGCCGAAGGTTCCGATCACCACACCACAGACCACGACCCAGCCAGCCCAGCAGCCATCCACGCTCACGGACGGGCGCCAGCAGCGGCTCGACAGCCTGCTCAGCCAGACCGCCAGCCTGGCCGAGGAGCTCCGAGGCGATCCGCAGCAGCTGCTCGACCTGCTGCGCCAGCTTGAGATGCTGCATCGCAGCATTCAGGACGGGGCCTTCCGGAGCAGCCTCCCCGCCGACCGCAACCAGCTGTTCAACCTGCTGCGCCGCATGGAACAGAGCGGCGGTTGGCCCTACATCCCCCGCCTGCAGCTGCGCACATTCATCGATCTGCTGCAGGTCGACGCCGCAGAAGAAGAGTCCCTGGCCGCCTGAACTGCCCCGTTGGGCCCGGCTCAGGCGGCCAGGGCCGAGAGCAGGTGGTGGGCCACGGCCAGCTTGCGGGCCGGTGGCAACACGCCCACCTGATCGCCTGGGCCAAGCAACCAGCCACTGGTGCTGTGCCCGCCGAAGCCCGCCTGGGGCTGATCGATGGGGTTGGCGAACAGAAGATCGCAGCCCTTGCGCGCGAACTTGGCCCAGGCCTGGGGGAGCACATCGCCCGTCTGGGCCGCGAAGCCGAGAATGCGCTGCCCCGGCGGCCTGCTGTGCACCAGTTCGGCCAGCAGATCCGGCACCGGCTCCCAACCGCTGGCGAGGGCCTGCTCCAGGGCCTGCTTGTCCAGCTTGGCGTCCAGGGGCTGGCTGCGGCGGTGGTCGGCCACGGCCGCCACCATCGCCACGGCCTGAACCCCCGGCTGACGGGCCAGCAAGGCCTGGCGCATCTCAGCCGCCGTGAGCACCGCCTCAGCGTTGAGCCCCTCGAGCCAGCCGGCCGGCAGCGCCAGCGGACCATGCACCAGCTCCACCCGTGCCCCCCGCAGCCGGGCCGCCTGGGCAAGCAGCACGCCCATGCGGCCCGTGCTCGGATTGGTGAGGCAGCGAGCCGGATCCAGGGGCTCGCGGGTGGGGCCGGCACTCACCAGCAGGCCACGGCCCAGCCAGTCGCGCTTCGGACCCCAGAGGGCGAGGGATTCCAGCGCCAGAAGCAGCAGCTCGGGGTCGGCCATGCGGCCCCGGCCCTGGCGGTCGCAGGCCAGCAGACCGGGCTCAGGCCCCAGGGGCAGCACGGTGGGGAAGCTCTGCAGGGCCTGCCAGTTGGCCCGTACCCCGGGCGAGGCCCACATGGAGGTGTTCATGGCGGCGGCCGCCAGCACCGGCGCCTCGCAGGCCAGCAGGGTGCTGGCCAGCAGGGTGTCGCCAAGGCCATGCACCCAGCGGGCCAGGGTGGTGGCGCTGAGCGGAGCCAGCAGCACCAGCTCCGCCCACTCCGCCAGCTCCACATGCAGGGGACGGGGCGCCCGGTGGCTCCACTGGTCGGCCTCCAGGCAGCAGGGCTGGCGGCTGAGACAGGCCAGGGATGCTGCGCTCACCAGGCGCTCGGCGCTGGGCGTGAGCACACAGCGCACCTCGGCCCCCCGCTGCACCAGGGCGCTCACCAGCAGCGGCAGCTTCACCGCCGCGATGCTGCCGCTGATGCCCACCAGGATGCGCCGCCCGCAGAGGGGATCGGCAGGCGGCGTTGAGGAGGGGGCGAGGTGGGGCTGGAGCAGGCCCTGCCCCTCAGTCCTCATCAAAGGGCTCCTGGTCCACCAGGTGCACGTAGGGGCGCGCCAGCTCGGGCCGGTGGATCGCCAGGGCCCGCATCAGGTGCCAGTCCGAGAGGCCGTCGAAGGGGGTGGGGTAATCGTCTTCGTCCAGGCGCTGGGCCAGCACGGCGGTCATGGCCTCGTCAAAGGCGGCAAGCCGCTCCGGAGTGATCGACTCAGACAAGGAGGCCATGGCGATGGGGAGATGGCGAGGGGGAGATGGCGAGGGGGAGATGGCGGAGCGGCTGGCAGGCGGAAGGGCTGGGGCGATAATGGCCCCCTGAGGGGAATTAGCTCAGCTGGTAGAGCGCTGCGATCGCACCGCAGAGGTCAGGGGTTCGAGTCCCCTATTCTCCATTCTGAGGCCGGTGCAGCGATCCGGCTTGCCCGCAGGCCGCACTGACGATGCCAGCTCCCACGCCCTGGACCGCTGAGGCTGAGTCCGCCCTGAAGGAAGTGCCCTTTTTTGTGCGACCTGCCGTGCGCAGGCGCGTTGAGGCCATGGCCGCTGAAGCTGGCCTTGAGCAGGTGGATGGGGCCTTCTACGCCGAGGCCCGGGCCCGGTTCGGCCAGAAGTGATCCCGGCGCTGATCCGGGCCCTGATCGATACGCAACCGGCGATGTTGTAAAAGAGACGTGACAGTTTCTGCCCATCCATGTCGCAGTCGAAGCGCGAACAGGTGGTGAGCCACCTGCGCTACATCCGCCAGGAGCTCCGCGAGATGCATCAGGGCGTGATGGAGGATGGTCTCCTGCCGGAAGCCGGTGAAGTGCGCGGTGTGATGGCCCAGATGGAGGCGCTGCTGGAGTTGCTGGAGGGCAAGTCATCCCGCAAGAAGGAAAGCGACAGCTGAGTCCCGCTCTGCGCCGCCCCAACCCTGGCGTCAAGGGTGTCAATGGACGCTCCGTCAAACGACCCAGGCCCCTTGATCAGGCCAGCATCAATCGCTTTGCTGACGGGGTCCCCATCACCCCGCCCGGGCCCCAGGCCACGGGCTTTTTTATTGGAATCCCCTATCAGTAGCGTCAAGGGGCTGTCAAGGCTCCAGAGATGGTGTAGACCATGGAAGGCAGGACCGGGCCGGGTGATGGGGATCGCCAGCTCAACCGTCCTGCCTCCCCCTTGCTGCTGAGTCTCCGACCCATCCGTGGCCAACCTCCAGCAGCGGCCCGCTCAGCAGCCCCGCTTCCAGCAGACCCGCTTCCAGCTGAGCATCGCCCAGGCCAGCGGTCGCCTGCAGCGCTGGGCCACCAATCCATGGCGCCGGCTGTCGTTGCAGCTGATCGTGCTGCTGATGAGCTTTTCGATCGGCGGCGTGGTGGCTTCGATCAGCGGTCAGCTCTCCCAAATCGACCCCGTTGGCGCGGTGATCTGCGTGTTGGTGATCGAGCTGGCGATCCGGGCCCGGGGGCCCCTGCTCCGCCAGGCCGATCAGCGCCTCGGACTCCAGCTGCTGGACATGGGGCGCGTCGGCCTGCTCTACGGACTGCTGCTCGACGGCTTCAAGCTGTTGTGAGACCAGGCGCGGCCATGGCCTCCGTGGCCAGCAAATAGAGCAGCGCCATCCGCACAGGGATGCCGTTGCGCACCTGTTCCTCCACCGCACACACGGCGGGGTCATCCAGCAGAGCCGAGGCCATCTCCACGCCGCGGTTCACCGGCCCCGGATGGAGCACGGGCACGGCACGGCCGCAGCGCCTGAGACGCTCGTGGCTGAGGCCATAGGCCCGGTGGTAGGAGTCCAGGCTGGTGAGCAGGTGGCTGCGCATGCGCTCCTTCTGCAGTCGCAGGGTCATCACGGCGTCGGCGCCGTCGAGGGCGGCGTCGAGGTCGCGCAGCACCGTGACGCCGCCCCGCTCCTGCACCGGATCGCTGGCCTGGCCGGGCGGTGGAGCCGCCACGAAGGCCGCAAAGCTCTCCGGCAGCAGGGTGGCCGGCCCGCACAGCACCACCTCGGCGCCACAGGCGGTGAGGGCCCAGAGGTTGGAGCGGGCCACCCGGGAATGGAGCACATCCCCCACGATCACGATGCGCCGGCCCCGCAGGCTCTCGGGCGTGGGGGCAAGGGGATTGAAGTGGCGCGCCAGGGTGAAGAGGTCGAGCAGGGCCTGGCTGGGGTGGCTGTGCAGGCCATCGCCGGCATTGAGCACCGCGACCCGCTCACCGGCTTGATCGAGGTCTTCCGCCAGCCGCTGCGGGATGCCAGCGCAGTGATGCCGCACCACCAGCACGTCGGCCCCCATGGCCACGTAGGTGCGGGCCGTGTCCAGCAGGCTCTCCCCCTTGGCCAGGGAGCTCGATGACGGTGAGAAGCTCTGCACATCGGCCGAGAGGCGTCTTGCCGCCAGCTCGAAGCTGCTGCGGGTGCGGGTGCTGGGCTCGAAGAACAGACTGGTCATCAGACGCCCCTGCAGCGCCGGCAGCTTGCGGGCGCCGCTGACCGGCATGGCGCGGAAGCGTTGGGCCAACTCCAGAACCATGGCCAGATCGTCCAGCGAGAAGGCCGCCAGATCAATCACATGGCGATGAGCCCAGCTGCCCAATCCCGGGAGGCGCAAACACCATCAACCTAGAGGCCTGCCCCCGGGCGCACCAGGCGGTCGCCGCGGGCCCGGCGGCTGACACAGGGGCTGGAGCGCAGGTACCAGCGCCAGGGCAGCTCCTGGGCCTGACTGATGCCGACGCGCGTGGTCTGGGTGAGCTGGCCATCCATCCCAGGCGGCAGCAGGCGCGGTGCCAGCCAGAGGCCCGAGTCAGGCCGCGCCGGCAAGCCGTCATGGCGGCGATCGAGGCCGAAGCGCCTGGCCAGCAGTCCTGGGCCGGCCGCCACCCGGGCCGGCTCATCGGGGATCTGCACCGCCCGCAGCAGCACTCCGCTGGCCTCATCGAGGCAGCCGGTCACCAGATTCACGCAGTGATGGATGCCGTAGGTGAGATACACGTAAAACCGGCCGGGCTCCCCGAACAGCGTCTCGTTCTGGGGCGAGCGGCGGCGGGACCCATGGCAGGCCGGCTCCTGCTGGGCATAGGCCTCCGTTTCCACGATCAGGCCGCGCAGCTGCTCGCCCGTCTGCAGCCGTCGGATCAGCCAGCAGCCCACCAGTTCCGGGGCCACCTGCTCGGCGGGCCTGCCAAAGAAGGTGGCAGGGAGCACACTGGTGGCAAGCTCAGCCCACTCTTCCCGCTTCGCCATGGACTCCTCCGGTTTCACGCTGGCCACCGTGCTGCTGCTCACCAGTGGCCTGTTCTGCCTCTCCACCCTGTTCTTCGGCACCAAGGGCGGCTACTACGACACCGATGCCTACGACGGCAACGGCACCGCCCACTGATCAGCCGAACGGCTCAGCCGCTGCGATCAGCTGCTGAGTCGTTCGGCCTCCGGGCAGTCTTCAGCGGTGGGCAGGTCATCCATGCCACTGCGGCTCACATACGACAGGCGTGTGCTCACGGCTCCGATCGAGTCCAGGCGCACGCTCTCCTCCCAGCTGTGGGTCTCGTCGTCCTCCTCGGCGTCGTAGTGGAGGGTGACCAGATCGCCTTCGATTTCGGTGATCAGGGCCTCCTCGATCCAGCGCTGCTGATCGCGCAGGAACACCCACACGGGCCGTTGTTCAGCACAGAACTGGGAGAGCTTGCGGTGCAGCATGGGCTTGGCGGCGCAGCGCTTCTCAAGTCTAGGCAGAGGAGGCCGGAGTCCCGCTGTTCACCATGACCCCGCCAGGATGAAGCCAGCTCTGTTCTGCCTGTGACCTCGCCCGCCGCCGCCCCCTCCAACGCCGGCTCCACCAGTGTTGAGGCGATCCGCCTGCAACTGCGCAGTTGGCCGGAGGTGGAAACCTACCTGGAGCGCTGCCGCGGCGTGATCGTGCCGCTGGGCTCCACCGAGCAGCACGGCCCCACGGGCGCGATCGGCACCGATGCCCTCACAGCTGAAGCGGTGGCCCTGGAGGTGGGCCGCCGCACGGGCGTGCTGGTGACGCCCGCTCAGGCCTTCGGCATGGCGGAACACCACCTGGGCTTCGCCGGCACGGTGAGCCTCCAGCCCAGCACCCTGATCGCCGTGCTGCACGACATCGTGCTCTCGCTGGCGGGCCATGGCTTCGAGCGGATCTTCGTGGTCAATGGCCACGGCGGCAACATCGCCACCGGCAAGGCCGCCTTCGCCCAGGCCTACGCCACGGCGGCAGGCCGGGGGCTGCCGGGGGCGGAGCGGCTGCGCTGCCGCATGGCCAACTGGTTCATGGCGGCCCCGGTGTTCCAGAAGGCGCGGGAGCTGTATGGCGATCGGGAGGGCCATCACGCCACCCCCAGTGAGATCGCCCTGACCCTGCACCTCGAGCCCAGCCTGGAGAGCAAGCAGCGCCCCCTGCCGGAGGCGGCTCCCGCCGGGCCGATCCACGGCCCCGCCGACTTCCGGCGCCGCCACCCCGACGGCCGCATGGGCTCCGACCCATTCCTGGCCAGCCCAGAGCATGGACAGGAGTTCCTGGAACTGGCCGCCACTGCCCTCAGCGCCGATCTGGAGCGCTTCCTGGCAACCGACAGCTAGTTTCAGAACTCAGCACCCCTGCCGGATCGGAGCGCCGCATGAGCCAGATCACCACCGATGACGTGCGCAAGGTGGCCCAGCTGGCCCGGCTGGCCCTGCCGGAAGATAAGATCACCACCTACACCGCCCAGCTCGAGCGCATCCTCGAGTACGTGGCCCACCTGGAAGCTGTGGACACTGAAGGGGTTCCTGCCACCACCCGGGCCGTGGAAGTGGTGAATGTCACCCGTGAGGATGCGGTGTCGCCAACGCCTGTGCGCGAGGAGCTGCTGGATCTGGCGCCGCAGCGGGAGGGCGATTTCTTCCGGGTGCCCCAGATCCTGGCGGGCTGACACCTACCGGCGCGATGAGCGGCCTTTTCAATCCTGTCGAGCTCCATCGACTTGAGCCTGTTAAGTAGGTCAGCTCCGTCGTTCTGGGCACAGGGCCAGGGTCAACGCACGGGCGAAACAGCTGTGCGGTGCAGCACCTCAAGCACGCGACGCCGGGCATGGCGGGTGGGCATCAGGGCGGCGAGGGGGCGCAGCTTGCTGCGGCGCTTGCGGTGGCTGCGCACCCCCAGCAGGATGTCGTAGAGGAAGTTGAGAGCGTCTGCACGGGTTTCAAACAAGCCCAGGCGCTGCGGGGATCCCTTCGCATCCAGGATGTGCTTGGTGGCGTGGTAAGCGGGCTCGTATTCAAACCAGGGGATGGAGGGCCACAGATGATGGATCAGGTGATAGTTCTGGCCCATGATCAGCCAGTTCATCAGCCTGCCGGGGTACACCCGGGCGTTGTGCCAGCGGTTACGCGACTGGAAGGGCCTGTGGGGCAGGTAGTCAAAGAACAGCCCCAGGGTGACACCCACCATCAGCGCCGGCGCGAACCAGCAGTTGAAGATGAACGGCATGAATCCATATTTGGCGCCCGCCAAAACAATCGAAAAGAAGACGGCACGAGCAATTCCCCACTCCAGCAATTCATAGCGTCGCCACAGGCGGCGGCGAAAGAAGAACAACTCGTGGTAGAAGAATCGCGGCGCAATCAGCCACAGAGGCCCGAAGGTGCTCACGATGTGATCGGGATCGTGCTTCGGGTCGTTCACATGGGCGTGGTGCTGCAGATGCACCCGGGTGAACACCGGGAAGCTGAAGCCCAGCAGCAGGGCCGCCCCATGGCCCATCACGGCATTCCAGAAGCGGCTGGGGTGGGCCGCGTTATGGCAGGCGTCGTGGATCACGGTGCCCTCCAGGTGCAGGGCCAGAAAGCCGGTGATCAGCAGCACGCCAAGGGGCCACTGCCCCACGAACCAGCCCCAGATCGTCAGCCCCGCCAGGGCAAAGCCACCCAGGAAGAGTCCCACCGTGGGATTCCAGGCGGCCGGAGCATCGAGGTACTGCCGGGGAACGGAGCTGGACGGTGACCGACCGAGCGTGCCCACAGCCAGGTGGCGCTCTGCGGCGGGAGCCTGGGTCATGGGCTGGGACGGGCCGCGAAGCAATTCAGATGGCCTGCAACTTAAGAAAAGGTTGATGCCCACCGGGGGACTTGAACCCCCACGACCAAGGCCACTGGAACCTAAACCCAGCGCGTCTACCAAATTCCGCCAGGTGGGCTGGTAGAGGAACTGTAAGCAGGGCCGCGATCCCAGATCCCAACCGCAGGCCCCCGCCAAGGGGTCGGCTCAGAATGGGGACTCTTGCCCCGAAGCCATGCTTGCGACCCTGGGGGGAGCCCTGGCCCTGATGCTCGGGCTCACCGTGCTGCTGCTACCCGTGCTGGCCTCAGAGCTGAGCCGTCCCAGGGACTCGCTCTGGGGCGGCGTGGTGCTCCTGCTGGGCCTGGTGCTGGTGACCAGCGCCGAGCGGCTGAGGGGAGCGCCCATGCTGGCCGTGCTCTGCGGTGGACTGCTGGTGGGCCGGCTGGGCCTGGAGGTGGGACAGGCCCGCTGGCGCCAGCTGACGCCCGAGGAGCAGCAGCGCTTGTGGTCAACGGAACGCTGGCAGAAGAGCCTGGCGGAACTGGGCGCCAGCCTGGCCCGGCTGCTGGAGCTGGCCGGCGGCCTGGGGGCTGGAGTGCTGGGGTGGATGCGCCAGATGCGGCAGCCTCGCCAGACCACCAAGCGTTGGGTACGGCTTGAGCCCGGCCCCAGCCAGCCTGACCAGGCCGCTGAGCCCCCTCAGGAGCAGCCAGAGGGCGTGGATCAGGTGAGCGAGGTTCCTGCGGCGAACCTGCTGGCTGAGAGGCCTGAGCGGGCGGACGCGGCAGCCGTCGAAGGCGCCACTGAAGCGGTCGGGGGCACGCAGCAAGCCGAGGCGGCGCCGAGCGAAGAGGAGGCCGAGAAGGCAGAAACGAGCAGGCCTGGGGCTGCCTGCACGCCAGAGGTGGTTCAAGACGCTGAAGATTCGGCGCCAGCCGCCGCCGCCGAGGCCTCAGATCCCCCGGCCGACGTGGTGGTGGTCGACGGCCTCGATGGTGTCGAGGACTTGCTGCAGGAGCTGGAAGGCCCCCCGGACGCGGCCCCAGCCGAATCCCCAGAAGACCCTCAGACCAGCCCGCGCCCCCCCGCAGACCCTCCGCTCGCTCCAGGCGAAACGGGATAATCCCCCTTTGTTGCCCGAGGCGCCGTGACCGCCAGCTCCGCGCCTGCCTCCTACAAGGACACGCTCAACCTGCTGCAGACGGCGTTTGCGATGCGGGCCAACGCCAAGCAGCGCGAACCGGAGATCCAGGCCTTCTGGGCCGAAACCCAGCTCTACGAGCGCCTCAGCCGCAACAACCCCGGTGAGACCTTCACCCTCCACGACGGCCCCCCCTACGCCAACGGGGCCCTGCATGTGGGCCACGCCCTCAACAAGATCCTCAAGGACATCATCAACAAGACAGCCCTGCTGCAGGGCCGTCGGGCGCGCTTTATCCCCGGCTGGGACTGCCATGGCCTGCCGATCGAGCTGAAGGTGCTGCAGGCGCTCAGCAGCGCCGAGCGGGCCGCCCTGACGCCGCTGAGCCTGCGGCAGAAGGCCCACGCCTATGCCCTCGAACAGGTGGAGGGTCAGAAGCGCGGCTTCCAGCGCTGGGGCATCTGGGCCGACTGGCAGCAGCCCTACCTCACCCTGCAGAAGAGCTATGAGGCGGCCCAGATCCGGGTGTTCGGCCAGATGGTGCTGGCCGGCCACATCTACCGGGGCCTGAAGCCGGTGCACTGGAGCCCCAGCTCCCGCACCGCCCTGGCCGAAGCCGAACTGGACTACCCCGAGGGCCACACCTCGCCAAGCGCCTATGTGGCCTTTCCGGTGGTGGAACTGCCGCCCTCCCTGGCGGCACACCTGAGCGAGGCGGGGCTGGCCGCCGAGGCCGCCACCGCCCCCGGCGGCCTGGCGGTGGCGATCTGGACCACCACCCCCTGGACCCTGCCGGCCAACCTGGCGGTGTCCGTGAATGGCCGGCTCGACTACACGGTGTGCGCGGTGAGCCAGCCGGCCGGGGAGGCGAGCGGGCCTGCTGCGGGGGCCAGCCATCTGGTGGTGGCCAGCGCCCTGCGGGAGCAGCTGGAGACCAGCCTCGGCCTGGGCCTGGCGCCCCTGCTGCAGCTCAAGGGGGCCGAGCTGGAGGGTGTGCGCTACCGCCATCCCCTGCTGGAGCGCACCAGCCCCGTGCTGCTCGGCGGCGACTACATCACCACCGAGGCCGGCACCGGCCTGGTGCACACGGCCCCCGGCCATGGCGTGGACGACTTCAACACCGGCCGCAAATACGGCCTGCCGGTGCTCTGTCCGGTGGACGAGGCCGGCACCCTCACGGCCGAGGCGGGGCCATTCGCGGGCACCAACGTGCTCAAGGACGCCAACCCCGCCATCCTGGCGGCCCTGGAGCAGAGCGGCCTGCTGCTCAAGCAGGAGCGCTACGCGCACCGCTACCCCTACGACTGGCGCACCAAGAAACCCACCATCTTTCGGGCCACTGAACAGTGGTTCGCCTCCGTGGAGGGGTTCCGCAGCCAGGCCCTTGAGGCGATCGCCGCAGTGGAGTGGCTGCCCGCCAGCGGCCGCAACCGGATCGAGGCGATGGTGGGTGAGCGGGGCGACTGGTGCATCTCGCGCCAGCGCACCTGGGGGGTGCCGATTCCGGTGTTCTTCCACCGCCAGCGGGGCGACGTGCTGCTCAACGCCGACACCCTTGCCCACATCGAGGCCCTGATCGCCGAGCACGGCGCCGACGCATGGTGGCAGCGCGATGAAGCCGAGCTGCTGCCACCCGCCTATGCCGCCGAAGCGGCCGAGTGGCGCAAGGGCACCGACACCATGGACGTGTGGTTCGATTCCGGCTCCTCCTGGGCCGGCGTGCTGGGCGGCCTGGACGGCAGCCAGGCGAGGGCCCCGGAGCTCACCTATCCCGCCGATCTCTACCTGGAAGGCAGCGACCAGCACCGGGGCTGGTTCCAGAGCAGCCTGCTCACCTCCGTGGCGGTGAACGGCACAGCCCCCTACCGGCGGGTGCTCACCCACGGCTTCACCCTCGATGAGAAGGGCCGCAAGATGAGCAAATCCCTGGGC
Source organism: Cyanobium sp. NS01 (assembly GCF_014280235.1). NCBI lineage: Bacteria > Bacillati > Cyanobacteriota > Cyanophyceae > Synechococcales > Prochlorococcaceae > Cyanobium > Cyanobium sp. NS01. The sequence continues at coordinate 2,394,474 of NZ_CP047940.1, forward strand.
AACGTGGTGGATCCCACCGTGCTGGTGGAGGGCGGCAGGAATGAAAAGCAGGAGCCGGCCTATGGCGCCGATGTGCTGCGCCTGTGGGTGAGCTCGGTGGATTACTCCGCCGACGTGCCGCTGGGCCCAGGCATCGTCAAGCAACTCGCCGACGTGTACCGCAAAGTGCGCAACACGGCCCGCTATCTGCTGGGCAACCTGCACGATTTCGACCCGCGGCCCGCCACGGCCGGAGGTGACGCGGTGGCCTACGACGCGCTGCCCCTGCTGGATCGCTGGATGCTGCAGCGCACGGCCTCACTGATCGATGCGGTGACCGCCGATTTCGAGCGCTTCGAGTTCTATCGCTTCTTCCAGGCCCTGCAGAACTTCTGCGTGGTGGATCTCTCGAACGTGTACCTCGACATCGCCAAGGACCGGCTCTACGTGAGCGCGGCAGGCTCGTTCCGGCGCCGCAGTTGCCAGACGGTGCTGAGCCTGGTGGTGGAGCGGCTGGCCGGCCTGATCGCCCCGGTGCTGTGCCACATGGCTGAAGACATCTGGCAGAACCTGCCCTATGCCGTGGCGGAGGCCTCGGTGTTCGAGCGGGGCTGGCCCACGGCGCCGGCCAGCTGGCGCCAGCCGGCCCTGGAGGAGCCCATGGACCAGATCCTGGCCCTGCGTGCCCTGGTCAACCGCCAGCTGGAGAGCTGCCGCAAGCAGGGCGGCAAGGGGCCTGAGTCCAAGGGAGGCGCTGACGGCCTGGGGGCCTCGCTGGAGGCTCAGGTGCACCTGGAACTCGGCAGCGACGCCGCCCCCCTGCGCCAGGCCCTGGCCTGGCTGGAGGCGAGCCCCTGCCCCGAGGTGGACAACCTGGCCGACTGGCTGCTGGTGTCCTCCCTGCAGCGCGGCGGCAGCCCCTTCGACACCGTTCTGGCCGCGGACCAGGAGCAGGGCATCAGCGTGGCGATTGCCCGCGCCGAAGGCCAGAAGTGCGAGCGCTGCTGGCACTACACCCAGGACATCGGCCAGTACAGCGCCCACCCAAGCCTCTGCGGCCGCTGTGTGACCGCCCTGAGCTGAGCGGGCCCAGGGCCGGCGCGTCTCAGAGCCAGGCCTGGGGCTCCAGAAAGGTGCTGGCGGGCAGCGGCCCGGCCAGCACCACTTCTGAGCCTGGGGTCAGAGGACCCTGGAGCAGCTCAGCCGACTCCAGGCTGGCGGCGGCCGGCAGCACGGGCTGGTCGGGATCGAAGGCCGTGGGGTGGGTGGTGCTGCAGGAGAAACCCCGGAAGATCAGCAGCTCCAGCGGGTCGGCCTCCAGGCTGCCCCGCAGGCGCAGCACCCGATCCGGCCGGGCGCGGCTGAGCTCTTCCAGGCGGGCCAGCAGCTCAGAAGTCACCGGCCACCCTCCCCTGGCGCGGCAGGCGCACCAGCAGCCACTGCAGCAGGCCCACGGCGTAGCCCACCAGAGCCAGATAGCCCACGAAAGCGGCCACGGCAGGCGTCCACTGCCCCCCGAACACGAAGCCGAACACGGCGGCCCCATGGCGATGCAGCTCCTGGGGGGCCTGCAGCCAGGCCAGGCAGCGGGCGTCTCCCAGCCGCTCGGGGGCCATGCAGCCCAGGGCCGTGGCACTGAACAGGGCACTGAGCGGCGCCCAGAAGGTGATCGACCAGCGCCAGATGCGCAGGGTCAGGGGCAGGGGCCGCCAGGGGGGCAGGTCGGCGAGCTCCTCATTCAGATCCACCCACAGCCAGAGGCTCACCACCAGCAGCAAAGGGCCGATCAGCGCCAGCAGCAGCCCGGCGGGGCGGCGGTCGGTGAGCAGCAGCACCGCGATCAGCAGCAGGCTCGACACCTTCCAGTAGATCCCCAGCAGCCGCAGCAGCGCCCGCTCCCGCCGCAGGGCGGCCCAGAGCAGCAGCACCAGCGGCAGTCCCACGGTGAACAACACCGCCAAACGGACGTCCAGCCACACCAGGGAGCGGTACAGCGAATCCGGCACAGGCATGGTTCGGTAAGGCGCCATTATCCGCATGTGCTGCTGGCGATAGGGTCCGCCCATGGCTGCGTTCTCACTGCCCCGTTGGTTGATCCCGCGTCAGGGGCCCGGCCCCAACGCCCCGTGGTGCCGCACAGCCCTGTCCAGAGAGACCTCCCTGGACGGCAGTCTTCAGGAGATCAGCCAGCAGCTGCGCGGGGTCGGCGCTGCCGACCTGGCCCTGGTGTTCGTGTCCTCCAGCTACGCCAGCGATCTGCCCCGCCTGCTGCCCCTGCTGCAGCAGCGCTTCAGGGCCAACCACTGGCTCGGCTGCCTCGGCGGCGGCGTGGTGGGCACCCCGGCCGACGGACTCAGCTGCGAGCTGGAGCAGGAGCCCGGCATCAGCCTGATGCTGCTGGGGCTGCCGGGGGCGACGCTGCAGCCCTTCGCGATCCAGGGCGACGCCCTGCCCGATCTCGACGGGCCAGCCGAGCCCTGGCTGGCCTTGCTGGGTGATCCCGATCCCCGGGCCGCCCACTCGATGCTGCTGCTGATCGACCCGGCTTTCCCCGCCATCAACGACCTGATCAGTGGCCTCGACTACGCCTGTCCCGCTGCCGTGAAGGTGGGTGGGATCGCCGGCCAGCACAGCGCCCGCCACGGCTCGCTCCTGCTCGGTGATCAGGTGCTCAGCGGCGTGGTGGGCTGTCTGATCGGCGGCGCCTGGGGGATCGATCCAGTGGTGGCCCAGGGCTGCCGGCCGATCGGCCCGGTCTTCGAGGTGGAGCAGGCCGAGCGCAACGTGGTGCTGGAGGTCAGCCAGAACAGCCGCCGCAACAGCCCGGTGGCCGCCCTGCAGGACATCCTGATCGGCCTCTCACCCCAGGAACGGGACCTGGTGAAGCACTCCCTCTTCCTCGGCGTGGGCCGCAACAGCTTCAGCCTCGAGAGCAGTGAGACCAACGAGCCCACGGCCTTCCTGGTCCGCAATCTGATCGGGGTGGATCCCCGCAACGGCGCCGTGGCGGTGGCGGAGCGGATGCGGGTGGGCCAGCAGGTGCAGTTCCAGCTCAGGGATGCCACCGCCTCACGCCAGGAACTGCGCCAGCTGCTGGCCAGCCAGCGAGACCGCCAGGCTCAGCCGCTGGCCACCCTGCTGTTCGCCTGCCTGGGCAGGGGCCAGGGGCTCTATGGCGAGGCCGATGGCGATGTGACGCTGTGCCGCGAGGCCTTCGGCACCCTGCCGGTGGCCGGAGCCTTCTGCAACGGCGAGATCGGCCCGATCGCCGGCGGCACCCATCTGCATGGCTACACCGCCAGCTGGGGGTTCCTGGTGCCCCGTGCCGACAGCGCAGCGCCCAGCGCCCGCGTGGAGGCCGGCGGCTGATGGTGCGTCAGCACGTCAACCCCCTCAGCAGCTACCACCAGGCTCCCCGGCCGCTGCCGCCGCCGGCTGAGCTGTTTGAGCAGCCCAGCCGGCCGATCCATCTCGACATCGGCTGTGCCCGTGGCCGCTTTCTGCTGGCCATGGCCGAGGCCGAACCCCAGCGCAACTACCTGGGCCTGGAGATCCGCCTGCCGCTGGTGGAGGCCGCCGAGGCCGAGCGCGAAGCCCTTCAGCTGGCTCAGGCGCGGATCCTCTACGCCAACGCCAACGTGAGCCTGGGGCCCTGGCTGGCCCAGCTGCAGCCGGGGCAACTGGAGCGCGTCTCGATCCAGTTCCCCGACCCCTGGTTCAAGCACCGGCACCACAAGCGACGGGTGCTGCAACCCGCCCTGCTGAACGCCCTGGCTGGTGCGCTGCTGCCGGGCCGGGAGCTGTTCATCCAGAGCGATGTGGAGGCGGTCGTGCTGCCGATGGTGGCGCTGATTGAGGCGAGCGGCTGCTTCACACGTCCCGCTGCCGACCCGCGGCCCTGGCGCCCCACCAACCCGCTGCCGGTGCCCACCGAACGGGAACGCTTCGTGCTGGACCGGGGCCTGCCGGTCTACCGGGTGCTCTACCGGCGCAATGACCAGCCAGTGCCGTCGCTGGCGGAGCTGGAGCCGGGTCCGATGGCCGCCAGTGCCTCCCACCCATAATCCGGCCAGACACCTCGATCGCCGCCGTGGCTGATTCCATCCGGCCCGCCTCTCCCCCGCTGCTGCTGCGCTGGCAGGGGCTGCTGGGGCATGGCGGTGGCCCGCTGGCCCAGCGCCTGGTGCCGATCGCCGGCCTCACGCTCTGCGCCCTGCTGGCAGGGCTCCCCTTCCTCACAAGGGCGGGGATGTCGCTCCTGATCCTGGCCTGTGGCCTGCTGTGGCTGCTGCTGGCCCTGCGCCGGCCGCCGGGGGGGATCGGCGCCCTGCATGGCTGGATCCTGGCCATCCTGGCGGTGGCCCTGCTGGCCACGGGGTTCTCACCGGTGCCGGTGGAGGCCACCAAGGGTCTGCTCAAGCTGGTGAGCTATCTGGGCGTCTACGCCCTGATGCAGGAGCTGCTGGTGCAGGCGCCTGCCTGGTGGGACCGCCTGGTGGCAGCCCTGCTGGGCGGCCAGCTGCTGGCCTCGGTGATCGGGCTGCGCCAGCTCTACGCCGACACCAGCGCCCTGGCCCGCTGGGCCGATCCCAACTCCGTGAGTGAAGGCACGGTGCGCATCTACAGCACCCTGGGCAACCCCAACCTGCTGGGCGGCTACCTGCTGCCGATCCTGCCCCTGGCCGTGGCGGCCCTGCTGCGCTGGCAGGGCTGGCCCTCCAGGCTGTTCGCCCTCAGCGCCCTGGGCCTGGGCACCGCAGCCCTGGTGCTCACCTACAGCCGCGGCGCCTGGATGGCCCTGGTGGTGCAGGCGGCGGTGGTGCTGCTGCTGTTGGCCCTGGGGCTCACCCGCAGCTGGCCGCTGCTGTGGCGGCGGCTGGTTCCGCTGTTGCTGCTGCTGCTGGCCACGGCCCTGCTGGTGGTGCTGGTGACCCAGGTGGAGCCCCTGCGGGTGCGGGTGATGAGCCTGGTGGCGGGTCGCGAGGACAGCTCCAACAACTTCCGCATCAACGTGTGGCTGGCCGCCCTGGACATGATTCAGGCCCGGCCCTGGCTGGGGATCGGCCCTGGCAACGAGGCCTTCAACCGCATCTACCCGCTGTTCCAGCAGCCCAAGTTCAACGCCCTGAGCGCCTACTCGATCCCCCTGGAGCTGGCCGTGGAAGCGGGCATTCCAGGCCTGCTGGCGGGGGTGGGCCTGGTGCTCACGAGCCTGCGGGAGGGGCTGCGCAGCTGGAACGCGGCCGGCAACGACGCCCTGCCCGCCCTCGCCGCCCTGGCCGTGATCGCAGGCCTGGCGGTGCAGGGACTCACCGACACGATCTTCTTCCGGCCGGAGGTGCAGCTCAGCGCCTGGTTCAGCGTGGCCACCCTGGCTGCCGCCAGCCAGCGGCGCCGCCTGCAGGGCTGAAGCGATGGCAGAGGCGGCGATGGCACCCCCAGCCCTGATCGCCGGCTTCGACGCCGGCCAGACCCACACCACCTGTCGGCTGGCCCAGCGCGACCCCGGCGGCAGCTGGACCTGTCTCGCTCAGGGAGAGGGCCCCGGCGTTCGCCACCTCGCTGCGCCCGGCGGTCCCGAGGCCTTCTGCCAGGCCCTGCGCACCAGCCTGGCTCTGGCCCTGGCGGCCTCCGGCCTCAGCGACGGGGCCCCAGTGCCCGCTGGAGCGCGCCAGCAGCACCTGCCGGGCCACCATCCCCTGCTGGCGGCGGTGGGCATCGGCGCCAGCGGCATCGAAGTGGGCAGCGGCATCCAGGCCGAGGGCACCCGGCTGGCCGCCGAGGCCCTGCAGCTGCCCCACGGTCGCCTGCTGGTGACCGGCGATGAGCGCGCCGCCCTGCGGGGCGCCATGGGGACCGCCCCGGAGGGGCTGGTGCTGATCAGCGGCACCGGCACGATCGCCGTGGGCCGCAACCGTGAGGGCCGCGAGCACCGCTGTGCCGGCTGGGGCTGGCTGCTGGATGGGATGGGCTCGGCCATGGACATCGGCCGCGATGGGCTGGGCGTGTCCCTGGAGATGGCCGATGGCCGCCGGCCAGGCAGCGATCTGAGAAGGCGGCTGTGGGACGAGCTGGGCCTTGATCCGGATCAGCCCCACAGTCCCCAGGCCATCAAGGCCCTGGTGGTGACGCCGGAATTCGGCCCGGCGGGGTTCGCGCGGCTGGCCCCGGTGGTGGTGGCCTGCGCGGAAGACGGCGATGCCGCCGCCCGGGCCATCGTGCGCCGCCATGCCGGGGCCCTGGCGGCGATGGCGGCCACCATCGCCCGGGAGCTGGACCTGGAGCAGCCCCGGATCTGGCCCATGGGTGGAGCCCTGGAGCACCTCAGAGGCCTGCGCCGGCAGCTGGAGCTGGCCCTGGAAAGCCAACTGCCCCAGGCCAGTCTCGCCACGCCCGCTGGCGACGCCTGCGCCGGAGCCCTGGCCCTCGCGGCTGAACAGCTCTGAGCGCGACGGCGCACGTCCAGCAGCCAGCAGCGGCCTAGGCCGTGAGATGGCACGGCAGCAGGGCACCATCGAGCTGAGCGCCCTCCAGCTGGGCCCCCGCCAGGTCAGTGTCCCGCAGGTCACAGCCACGCAGGTCCGCCTGGCGCAGGTCGGCGCCGGCCAGGCTGGCGCCATAAAGGCTGCAGCCCCGCAGGTTGGCGGCATGCAGGTTGGCCCCCTGCAGCAGTCCAAAGCAGAGGTCGGCGCCGTGGAAATCGGCCTGGCCCAGGTCGGTGAGCTGGTCGAGACCGGAGCGGAAGTCGGCCTCCACCAGCCTGGCCTGGGCCCAGCAGCTGCCGGCGGCCACCACCCCGCGCAGGCAGCAGCGGTGCAACTGGGCCGCCGAGAAATCGGCGGCCTGAAGCCGGGAGCCGGAGAGGTCGGCCTCCTGCCAGAAGGACTGGGCCGCCCTGAGACCGGAGAGGTCGGCGCCCCAGATCAGGGCCCGCTGGAAGCAGCAGCCCTCCACACGCGCCTGGCGGAGGCTGGCGCGGCCGAAGCGGGCCTCCTTGAAGCAACCACGGCTCAGGTTGCAGTGGGAGAGGTCGAGGTCGTGGGCATCCAGCTCAGCCAGCTGCAGGCCGCCGAGCTCGCGCACGCCGGCCACCAGGGCCGCGCGCAGCTCGCCCAGCGTGCTCGGCAGGGACCTGGCGCCGGGGCTCGGTGCCATCAGAGGATGGCGGCCAGGGCGTTGAGCTGCTGACGCCGGGATTCCAGCAGCAGGCGCTGGGCCTCGGCCATCAGCTGGAACACGGCCGCATCGATCACGGCGTAATACACCAGGGCGCCCTCGGGGCGGCGTTGCACCACGCCGGCGATGGTGAGCAGCTTCAGGTGCTTCGACACCAGCGCCTGGCTGAGGCCGGTGGCCTCCACCACGGCGGTGACGTTGAGCGGGCCGGCCCGCAAGGCCTCGAGCACCGCCAGGCGGTTGGGCTCGGAAAACACTTTGAAGTAGTCGGCCAGGTGGTCCATCGGTGGGCGAGCGGGGTGGGTGTGAGGGGTGGGCGGCGCAGGGCGAGCGCGTTGGAGCAGGAACCAAGAGCTGAATTGTAACGCCATTCAGCGTCATGCAGATGACGCAGCATCACGATGACGTTATAAGTTGAGGCGGGTGTGCAGGCCTTGCCTGGCCGCTCCTCCTCCTCCCTGCTCATGTCTCGGCCATGACCACAGCCCCCGCCACGGCGGCAGCCGGCTCCGCTCCGCACCTGCGCGAAGACCTGCTGACGCCGCGCTTCTACACCACGGAAATCGGCAAGGCCGCCCGCACCGACCTGGACCCTCAGCGGGCGTCGTTCGAGGCGATGCTCCAGGAGATGGAAACGGACTACAACCGCGACCACTTCGATCGTCGGGCTGGCCTGGGCCGGCTCTCCAGCCTCAGCGAGACTGAACAAACGGCCTACGAGAGCTATCTGGTGCGCTCCTGCGTGTCGGAGTTCTCCGGCTTCCTGCTGTTCAAGGAGCTCTCCCGCCAGTTACAGCGTGCCCAGCGCCCGGAGCTCAGCCGCCTGTTCAGCCTGATGGCCCGCGATGAGGCCCGCCACGCCGGCTTTCTCAACCGGGCCCTGGTGGCGGAGGGGATCGAGATCGACCTGCCGGCCATGGGCGGCAAGCGCCCGATCACCTGGTTCCCCCTCAACTGGGTGCTCTATTCGGTGTACCTCTCCGAGAAGATCGGCTATTGGCGTTACATCCTGATCGATCGGCACCTCAAGCTCCATCCGGAGAATTCGTTCGCGCCGCTGTTTGATTTCTTCGAGCCCTGGTGTCAGGACGAAAACCGCCATGGCGACATCTTCAACATGCTGATCCGCTGCTGGCCCGGGCTCAACAGCGGCTGGCACGGGCGCCTGCTGAGCCGCTTCTTCCTCTGGAGCGTGTTTCTCACCCACAGCCTCACCGTGTGTGAGCGCGGCGACTTCTACCAGCTGCTGGGCCTCGATCCCAACCAGTTCGACGCCGAGGTGATGCGGCAGACCAACCGCACCGCCCGCCGGGCCTTTCCGGTGGTGTTTGATCTGGAGGAGAGCGCGTTCCTGGCCCTGCGTGATCGCCTGGTGACCACCTTTCGGGAGCTGCGCCAGGCCAGGAACAGGCCTCTGCGCCGCCTGGTGCTGCAGGGACGCTTCGCCACGCTGCTGCTGCGCCAGTTCTGCCAGCCGATGGTGGCTGCGGGCTCGGCCCCGGCGTGAGGCCGCACGGCCAATCCCCCCGGCACGTGACGCAAGACAACAGGCACCCCTGCCATTGTTGCGCCAGGGCTTTACAACGCTATCGTTATGTCGTTGATTGCCGTTTTCCCCATGTCCACCACCCATCCCGCCTCCATTTCCGACCACGCCAGCGCTGAGGACGCCCGGCGGCGGCGGCAGCTCGGCCCCCGGGTCCGCAAGCTGCACGCCCGCATCGGCAAGGCCCACCACCGCGCCGAGGGGATGCACTTCTCGCGGGCCCTGCTGGCCGGGGAAGCCCATCCCCTGCAGCTGGCCGCCCTGCTGCGGGCCCTGGCTCCCGCCTACGCCCTGCTGGAGCAGAACGCGCCGGCCCTCGCCGCAGCCCTGGGGGCCACCGAGCTGCCCTGGCCGGACCTGGCCCGCTCCACCGCCCTGGCCCACGACCTGGCCCTGCTGAACCACCTGCCGGCCACCCCCCCCTCAGCGGCGGCCGCCATCTGGCTGGAGCAGTTGCGCTCGCTGGCAGCCCAGGCTCCCCACCGGCTGATGGCCCACGTCTATGTGCGCTACGGCGGCGACCTTTCCGGCGGCCAGCAACTGGCCGAGCAGGCCAGGGCGATCCTCAGGCGCCATGGGCTCAGCGATGTGAGTTTCTGGGCCTTTGGGCGCGACATCCCCTCCCTCAAGCAGGCCCTGCACGACGGCATCGAAGCCCTCACGCTGACCCCGCAGCAGGAGGAGGAGCTGCTGGAGGAGGCGGAGCTGGCCTTCCACGCCACCCAGCGGCTGCTGGCGGAGCTGGGCGACCTGGCGCCCACTCCCCTGCCCGCCTGACCCCCATCCACCTCTCCCCCCCCCTCGCCCCGATGCCACCCGTCGCCTCCCCGCTCAGCCCGGTTGAGCTGCTGCTCAAGTACGACCAGCCCGTGCCGCGCTACACGAGCTACCCCACGGCAGCAGCCTTCAGCGGCGCCGTCGGGGAGGGCGAGCTCAAGGCCCAGTTGGCCCAGCCCAGCGGGGCAGCGCTGTCGCTGTATGTGCACGTGCCCTTCTGCCGCCATGCCTGCTGGTACTGCGGCTGCAACCGGGTCACCACCCAGCTGGGCTCCAGGGTGGTGGAGCCCTACCTGGCCTCCCTGGCCCGGGAGCTGGAGCTGATCAGCGCCGTGCTGCCCCAGCGGCGGCGGCTGGCCCAGCTGCACTGGGGGGGCGGCACACCCAACTACCTCAACTGCCAGGAAACGGCCAAGCTGTGGGCCCTGATCGAGCGGCACTTCGATCTGGAGCCGGAGCTGGAGGCCTCCATCGAGGTGAACCCAGAATTCCTCAGCCGCGATGCCGTGCTGCAGCTGCGGCAGCTGGGCTTCAACCGCCTCAGCTTCGGCATCCAGGATGCCGACCCCCGCGTGCAGCAGGCCGTGAACCGGGTGGTGCCGGTGGAGCAGCTGCGCCGGGTGATGGGCTGGCTGCGGGAGGCCGCCTTCGCCAGCGTGAATGTGGATCTGATCTGTGGCCTGCCGCTGCAGACCCCCGAGCGCTTCCGCCACACCCTGGACCTCGTGCAGGAGCTGCATCCGGATCGCATCTCGCTGTTCTCCTTCGCCTATCTGCCCCAGCAGCTGCCGCTGCAGCGCAGGATTGCCGCGGCCGATCTGCCCACGGCCCGCGATCGGATCACCATGCTCGAAGACGCCCAGCAGCAGCTCGGCGGCAGCGGCTACGAGGCGATCGGCATGGACCACTACGCCCTGGCCGGCGACAGCCTGGCCCGGGCTGCGCGGCAGGGCCGCCTGCATCGCAACTTCCAGGGCTACACCACCGGCGGCGAGCTGGAGCTGCTGGGGGTGGGACCCACGGCCATCAGCCAGTTCCCCCATCTGTTCTCCCAGAACCTGCGCGATCTCAAGCAGTGGGCGGCGGCCCTGGAGCAGGGCCGGCTGCCGGTGGAGCGGGGTCTGGAGGTGCGGGAGCCGGAGGTGCTGGAGCGGCGCGAGCTGATCCGCCAGGTGATGTGCTGCTTCGCGGTGGAGATGGATCTGCAGCGCTTCGGCGCTGAATGGCAGCGGCTGCAGGCCCTGGAGCGGGATGGTCTGGTGCAGCTGCAGCAGAGCGGCGGCCGCGGCCAGGCGCAGGTGACGACCCAGGGCCGCTGGTTGATCCGCAGCATCGCCGCCGTGTTCGATCCGCAGCAAAGCCGCCGGGCCAGCGGCTCACGGCTGCTCTGAGCGGGCCATCCAGCCGGCTGGTGGCAGCGGGGGCTAGGCCGGGTTGAGGTGCTGGGCGGCGAGGCCCGCCAGCCGCTCGGCCCAATGGGCCACCGCGGCCGGCTCGGAGGCCTCCACCATCACCCTGAGCAGGGGCTCAGTGCCACTGGCGCGCACCAGCACCCGGCCCTGGCCGGCCATGGCACTCTCGGCCTGCTCCACGGCCTGGCGCAGCGGTTCGCACAGCTGCCACTGCTGGCGGCGGCGGCGATCCGGCACGGTCACGTTGACCAGCCGCTGGGGATAGGGCTGAAAACTGGCGTCCAGCCAGTCGGCCAGGCTGCGGCCCTCGCCGTGCAGCAGGGTGGCCACCTGCAGGGCGGTGAGCAGGCCGTCGCCGCTCATGCCGTGGCGGGCCGAGAGGATGTGACCCGACTGCTCACCGCCCAGCCCTGCCCCGAGCTCCTCCATCGCCCGGTGCACGTGCTGATCGCCCACGGGGGTGCGCTCCAGCACGCCGCCCTTGGCCTGCCAGGCCCTCTCGAAGCCCAGGTTGGACATCACCGTGGCGACGATCCGCTGCTGCGGCAGCAGGCCGTTGCCCAGCAGGGCCGAGCCCCACAGGTAGAGAACCTGATCACCATCCACGGTGCGGCCGCGGCCGTCAACGGCAAGCATGCGGTCGGCGTCGCCATCGAACCCGAAGCCCATGGAGGCGCCCTGGGCCAGCACCGCCTGGCGCAACGGCTCGAGGTGGGTGCTGCCGCAGTTCACGTTGATCCTGGAGCCATCGGGCTCGCCGTGCAGCACGGTGACCTCGGCGCCCAGGGCCCGAAACACGTCCTCGCCACAGGCGGTGGCCGAGCCATGGCAGAGATCGAGCACGATCCGGCAGCCATCCAGCCGGCGGCCCTCCACGCTGTCCAGCAGGCTCTGGCGGTAGTCGGCCATCAGGTCGGCCCGCTGCAGAACGGTGCCGCTGCCGCTGAAACCGACGGGCGGGGCTTCGCCCGCCAGGCCAGCCTCGATGGCGCTCTGCTGGGCAGCGCTGATCTTGGCGCCTGAGGCCCCGAACAACTTGATGCCGTTGTCGTGGGGAGGGTTATGGCTGGCTGACACCATCACCCCGCCGGCGGCACCGGCCCGACGGATCTCCCCGGGCACCGCCGGTGTGGGGCAGAGGCCAAGCTGCCAGACACTGCGACCGGCGGCGGTGAGGCCAGCGGTGAGGGCCGCCGTGAGCATCGGCCCGCTGCGGCGGCTGTCCATGCCCATCACCACCGGCCCTTCAGGGGGAAGAACCTGGCCGGCCCAGTAGCCCAGCTGCAGGGCCAGAGCCGGTGTCACCAGGGTGCCGACATGGCCTCGGATGCCGTCCGTGCCGAATCCGGCCACCGCGTCGCCAAGGGGTTGACCCAGCGGATGGGGAGCCGTGTCGGCCATCGCAACGCATCGATTCGCCGCAGGCTACGTGCAGCCCAGGGGGAGGCCGATGCCGCTCAGCGCCAGCGCCGCGGCCACCAGATCCAGCGCTGCAGCTCCAGCACGGCCCAGAGCAGCAGCAGCCCCACCACCCAGCCAGGCAGCAGGCTGAGCGGCCAGAAGGGCCGCAGCAACAGCACGCCCCCAGCCAGGGCCCACACCCTCAGGGTCCGCAACCGCTGGCCCGCCCCCGGCAGGGTCGAGAGCAGGGGGGGCAGGGAAGGCAACCGCACCGGAGCGCCCGCGTCACTGCTCTCCAGAATGCCCTGCACTCGCCACCGCGCTCTTGCGATCCCTCGCTCTGCTGCTCTCGCTCACCTGTCTGGGCAGCGGCGCAGCCCTGGTGCTCGGGCGGCAGCTGTTGCAGCAGCGGGCCTGGCCCGATCCCCTCGCCCCGGCGGCGGCCCTGGAGGCCCAGCGGCGGTTTGAGCCCGATCCGGTGCGCCGCCGCGAGGCGGCGCTGCTGCTGGTGGCTGCCGAGGAGCAGCGCCAGGAGGTCAGCCTTGGCAGCGGGGCGGGCCGCACCGACGCCAAGCCAGCCGGAGATGGCCAGGCCGGCGACCCGCAACGGATCGCCAAGCTGCTGCGCAACCAGGGCTGGGGCCGCGATCCCCTCGCGGCCGTGGTGCTCAAGCGGGCCGCCCAGAGCGCCGACCGCACGGGCGACCAGGCCGGCAGCAGCCGTCTGTGGCAGCAGCTGCTGGCGCGCTTTTCCAGCCACCCCGCCAGCGCCGATGCCCTCTACAGGCTGGGCCGGGACCAGCCGGCCCTGCGCCAGCGCCTGCTCAGGAGCTTCCCGGCCCACCCCGCCGCCCTGGCCGCCGCCCTGGAGTCCGGGCCAGCGGGAGCCGTGCACCTGGCCCGCTGGGGAGCCCGCTGGCCCGGCGCTGACCCTGTGATCGCCTCAGCCTGCGACCCGGAGCGGAAGAACCCGTCGAGCCTCAGCGGCCAGGACCGGGACCTGCTGGCTCGCAGCCTGGTGAGCCTGGGCAACCTGGAGGCAGCCGAGCGCTGCCTGGACGGCCAGGCCGGCAGCCCGGCCACCCAGCTCGAGAGAGGACGCCTGCTGCTCCGCAGCCCTGAGAACCGTGACGAGGGCGAAGCCCTGCTGCTGGCCCTGGCCCAGCAGCACCCCGCCAGCCCCGCCGCCGGCCAGGCCGCGGAGCTGCTGGCGGAGAGCACCAGCAGCTCCAGCCTGGAGCGCCTCGGGGAGCTGCCCGCTCCCCTGCAGGAGAGCGCAGCCGTTGAGGCGCGCCGCGCCCTGGTGGTGGGACAGACCTCCTCGGCCGTGGCCGTGCTGCAGCGCTGGCCGCGGGATCCGGCGAGCTGGGAACTGCAGTGGCGGCTGGCCCGGGAGCGGCTGTTGCAGGAGGACTGGCGGGCGGCGGCGGTGCTGCTGGGCACCAGCGCCCTCGATACGGCGGCCCTGCCGGCACCCGTAGATGCCCGGCGTCGCTTCTGGCTGGCCCTGAGCCAGTGGCAGCAGGGGCAGCGTCCTGAAGCCAGAGCAGGCTGGGCGGCCTTGCTGGCCCGCCATCCCGGCGGCTATTACGGCTGGCGAGCCTCCCTGCGCCTCGGCCGCGGCGACATCGACCTCGACCCCGCCACGGCGCCGCCCCTGCTCGCCCCCCCATGGCGGCCCCTGGGCAGCGGCCTGGAGGATCTCGACCAGCTCTGGCGCCTGGGCCAGTCGCTGGAGGCCTGGGAGCAATGGCGCGACGCGCGCGCCGAACAGAGCCTGGAGGGCCCTGAGCGCCTGCTGCTGGAGGGCCGCCTGCGCCGTGGCGTCGGTGATCACTGGACAGGGCTGAGCCAGCTGGAGCAGGCCAACCTGCAGCTGCGCGCCGACCAGTGCCCCACCGTGAAACAAGTGGCTGAAAGCCTGGCGGAGAGTGCCTTCAGCGCCGAACTCAACCAGGCGGGGCGCCAGATCGGCGTGGCGCCGACCCTGCTGGCGGCGGTGGCCCGGCAGGAGTCGCGCTTCAGCACGGCGGTGCGCTCACCGGCCGGGGCCGTGGGCCTGCTGCAGCTGCTGCCTGAGACTGCCGACGAGCTGACGTCTGGGCCCCTCGCCCCAGAGGCTCTGGAAGATCCGCAGCGCAACGCCGATCTCGGGGCGCTCTATCTGAGCCAGCTGATGGCCCGCTGGGAGGAGAATCCCCTGCTGGTGACGGCCAGCTACAACGCCGGCCCCAACGCCGTGGCGGACTGGCTGGGCCCCTGGCTGGACACCCTCCCGGAGCTGTGGGTGGAGGCGATCCCCTTCCCCGAAACCCGGATCTACGTGAAGAAGGTGCTGGGCAATCTCTGGGATGTCCAGAGCCAGAAGCTGCCCGTGTGTCCCTGAACGAGCCCTAGCCGGCCAGCCAGCGCCCCAGTGTCGCCCCGAGCAACACCAGGGCCCCCAGGGCCAGAGCGAGGTTCTGGGGAGGCGGCACGACACGCACGCGGGCCAGATCGAGGCGGGCCAGCAGCACGGCTGAGGCCAGGATCAACATGTTGGCCAGGGCGTTGAGATGCAGCAGGTAGAGGCCACCGGTGATGGCCAGCAGCAAGGTGACCACCAGGGTCATCACCCGGCTGGAGGCCATCAGGCTGGAGAGCTGGCGCAGCAGCAGATCCGGCATGGTGCACACCACCACCACCACCAGGGCGTGGAGGCAGTCGATCGACCAGAACAGGCTGGCGATGGCATCGGCATCGAGGGCACCGATCGGCGGCAGCGAGCCGGCGGCCAGTGGCCGGCTCCAGTGCAGCCCCTCATAGACCGCGATCGCCCCGAGCACCAACAGCATCGGCGCCCGGAACGGCAGCGCCAGCAGGCGCAGGACCGAGAGCAGCGCCGCAGAGAGCGAGGCGATCACAGCGGGTCCAGCACCAGGGCGATGGCCTCCAGCGGACAGCTGGGAATGCACTGCTCACAGACCAGGCAGCGGGGGGCATCGAAGTGGAGGGTCCAGGCCGGAGCGCTGAAGCCGAGCGCGCCGCTGGGGCAGACACTGGAGCAGATGCCGCAGTCGATGCAGCGATCGCGGTTCACGGCGATCTGCCCGGGCGCCCGGTTGAGGCCGAGCCCCTGGCTCTCCAGCCACACCTCGGCCGCCTCGAGTTCGTCGATGTCACCGGAGAGCTCCACCACCATGGTGCCGCTCTGGTTGGGAGCGATCTGGGCGCGGAGGATCTTGGCCGCCACGTCGAAATCCACCGCCAGCCGGTAGGTGATCGGCTGGTGCACAGCCTCGCGGGGGAAATGGAGGGTGAGTCGCCGCTTCACGGAACCGGTGGCGGGGCAGGGCTGGCAGAGTGCACGGCAGGCGGCGCACATCTGCCCAACCCTATCCACGATGAGCAGCTCCTCACCAGCCCAGGGCCTCGGCCAGCGCGAACGCCTGGTGCTCGTGCTGGTTGGCGTGGTGCTGGCGGCGGCGGTGTTCTGGCTGCGGGGCGGCCTGAAACCCCAGGCGCCGCTGGATGCCCTGGCCCGCCGCTCCCCCGAGCTCTCCGTGGCCCTGGCCAACGGGCGCCCCACCCTGGTGGAGTTCTACGCCGACTGGTGTGAGGCCTGCCGCGCCATGGCCCCGGCGATGGACGGCCTGGAGCGGCACTACCGCGGCGAGCTCGATCTGGTGCTCCTGAATGTGGACAACCCCCGCTGGCAGCCGGAGCTGGAGCGCTACGCGGTGAACGGCATCCCCCAGCTGGAGCTGTTCAATGGGGCCGGCCAACCGGTGGGCCGTTCGATCGGGGCCCGCAGCGCCGAGGAACTTGAGGCCCTCGCCCAGGCCCTCACCCAGGGGACGAACCTGCCGGTCCTGGCCGGGGTGGGAGCCGTGAGCCCGTTGACGGCAGCCGAGGCCCAGCAGGCCGCCGGCGATGCAACGCCTGGCACGATGGCAGGCCCGCGCAGCCACGGCTGAGGTCTGCCATGCCTGCCCCCTCCCCCACCCCATCCGGCATGGACCCGCGCTTTCGCGTCGAGCTGCTGGCCGCCACCCCCAGCCCCCAGCTGTGTGTGTATGCCGCCATGCACCAGGACTACAGCGAGGGCTTCGTGGCGGCCGAGCGCGCCGCCTGGCCCGATGAGGCGACAGCGGGCGAGATCTGCGTCAAGCGCCTGCTGGCCGGCGAGCGGGGGCACTACGGGCCGCTGGAGCACGCCCAGATCGTGCTCAACGTGGGCTGGTTTCCCCACTCGGTGATGCAGCAGGCCCGCACCCACCGGGTGGGCGTGAGTTTTGATGTGCAGTCGATGCGCTACACGGGCGATCGCATCACCAAGGCCGCCAGCGGCGAGCTCGACCTGGAAGAGGTGTTCTACCTGCGCCCGCTCGGCAACTACAGCGACCGTCAGGGCAAAAAATATGCCTACAGCACCGAACAGCGGGCCATCGACCTGGACCTCTGCCGCCGGGCTGCCGAGCGCTACGCCGAGCTGCTGGCGGCCGGCTTTGCCGAGGAGCATGCCCGCGGCATCCTGCCCTTCGACTACCGCCAGCACTTCGTGGTGAGTTTCACCCTGCGGGCGCTGCTGCACTTCCTTGATCTGCGGGCCAAACGCGATGCCCAGCAGGAGATCCGCTCCCTCTGCGATCTGATCTGGCCTCACCTGCAGCTGTGGGCCCCTCAGGTTGCCGAATGGTACGAGCTCAGCCGCCTGCACAAGGCCAGACTGGCCCCCTGAATGAGGTCCCAAGAGGGGTTCACACCCTGGCCAGGGTCACGCGTTCAGGTTGGTGTTGATACTTTCCTGCCCGGTCGCCGTAGGTTGTCTCACAGGGATCACCCTCAAAAAAGAGCAGCTGACAGATGCCTTCATCGGCATAGATGCGGCAGTCAGCCCCTGAGGAATTGCTGAACTCCAGGGTGAGGTGGCCCTCCCAGCTGGCCTCGGCGGGAGTGGTGTTGACGATGATGCCCAGGCGGGCGTAGGTGCTCTTGCCCAGGCAGATCACCGTGATGTTGGGCGGCACCCTGAGGTGCTCAAGAGCCACCCCGAGGCCATAGGAATGGGCGGGCAGGATGAAATACCGCCCATCCGCATCTTCGTGCAGGGATGCGGGCTCCAGGTTGGCAGGATTGAAGCGCTTGGGGTTCATCACCGTTCCGGGCACATGGCGGAAGATGAGGAATTCCTGGGGCGAGAGGCGCAGGTCGTAGCCGTAGGAGGAGCAGCCGAAGCTGAGCACCGGACTGCTGGCCTGAGCGGGGTCGAGGTGGCGGACCAGCGTGCCCTGGAAGGGCTCCAGCATGCCGCCGGACGCTTGCTGCTTGATCCAACGGTCGTTCTTGAGCATCGGAGGCCGGCCTAACAGCCGCGGCGGAGCTGGGTGACCTGGTCAGCCAGGGCCATCAGCTCAGGTGCCATGGAGGGTCCGGTCAGAATGACATCCAGGTGGGGGGGCCGCAGCTCCAGGGTGGTGAGCACCTCCTGGAGGGGCAGGTAGCCCAGCTCCACGGCGAGGCCGAGTTCATCGAGCACCATCAGGTCGACGCTGCCGTGGAGCAGCTGCTGGCGACTGAAGGCCCAGACCTCCTGCACTGCCTCCAGGATCTCGCCGCCATGGGTTGGAGCCGGTTCGGCCAGGCAGGTGGCCACGGCCGGCCGCAGCCACTGGAGGCGGCCGCAGAGCCAGGGGCTGGCGGCAAGCCCCTGCTCCACCCCACCCTTGAGCAGCTGACTCACCAGCACCCGGCTGCCGAGGCCAGCGCTGCGCAGGGCCAGGCTGAGCACCGCCGCCACACTGCCCCGGAACGGGGCGGTGTGGACCTGGAGCATGCCCTCCGGCTGGGCCAGCCGGCGCAGCGGACGCACGGTCGCCGGAAGGGCCGCCGCAGGCAGAGCCACAGGGGCCACGGGCCGATGGGCCGTGTGCACAGCGGCCTCGGCAGGCGCGGAACCCACCACCTCGAGCCGGACTCCGGAACCGGGGCTGCTCGAGAGACTGGCGGCCATGGACCCTGCAGCGACGCAGGACTGAATGTAGCGGTCGCGTGGCGTAGCGCTGGGCACAACCACCACCTGTGGTGGGTCCACCCACACGCACGCCGGTGCGCCCGGACTCACCGGCCCCCAAAAGGTGCCTGTTGCTACATGGGGGCCCCCATCGCATCTATAGGGTCCGCCCATATGCCTGACCCAGCCATGGTTGGCGCCACACGCGGGTTCAGCCGTACGGCCAACACACCCAGCAGCGGTGCACCAGGGGTGGTGGGCGGCATGGGGGCCGCCGGCCAGGGCAACCAGACCCTGCTGGAGGTGATCCGGGCCCTGGGAGGCAGCAGCGTCGAGGCGATCGAGCGCAGCAAGACGATCTTCTTCCCGGGGGATCCGGCCGAGCGGGTCTACCTGCTGCGGCGCGGAGCCGTTCGCCTCTCGCGGGTGTACGAATCCGGAGAGGAGATCACCGTGGCGCTGCTGCGGGAAAACAGCCTGTTCGGGGTGCTCTCCCTGCTCACTGGCCAGCGCTCAGACCGCTTCTACCACGCGATCGCCTTCACCCGCGTGGAGCTTCTGAGCGCACCGGCCACCTCTGTGCGCAAGGCGATCGAACAGGACGCCAGCGTGGGCCTGCTGCTGCTGCAGGGGCTCTCCTCACGGATCCTGCAGACCGAAACCATGATCGAGACCCTCACGCACCGCGACATGAGTTCGCGGCTCGTGAGCTTTCTGCTGGTGCTCTGCCGCGACTTCGGCGTGCCGGGTTCGGAGGGCATCACCATCGACCTGCGTCTCTCCCACCAGGCCATCGCCGAGGCCATTGGCTCCACCCGGGTGACGATCACCCGCCTGCTGGGAGACCTGCGCAACGAAGGGCTGGTTCAGATCGACCGCAAGAAGATCACCGTGTTCGATCCGATCGCCCTGGCCAAGCGCTTCAGCTGACATCGGCCTGAAGCCCAGCGGCCAAGGCGGGATACTGGCTCCATACGAGGACACCTGTGTCGGGCTGGCTGCTGATCCTGGCGCTGCTGGTTCTCGGCGGCGTGCTCTCCACCCTGGGCGACCGCCTGGGCAGCCGGGTCGGCAAGGCCAGGCTGAGTCTGTTCAAGCTGCGGCCGCGGCGCACCGCCGTGCTGATCACGGTGCTGACAGGCAGCCTGATCAGTGCCATGTCCCTCGGGCTGATGCTGCTGGTGAGTGAGCGCCTGCGCACGGGACTGTTCGAGCTCGACCAGCTGGAGGAGCGGCTCAGTGGCACCCGCAGCCAGCTCGAGGCCAGTCGCCAGCGCCTCAGCACCAGCCAGGCGGAGGTGGCCCGGGCTCAGGCCGGCCAGCGCAAGGTGCAGCAGGAGCTGGCCCAGGCCGAGCGGCGCAGCGCCGCCCTGCGCAAGGAGTTGGCCCCCCTGCAGGCCCAGCGGGCCAGGCTGGAGCGCGACAAGGTGGCGCTCGAACAACAGAACCGGAGCCTGGAGGGTCAACGCGCTCGCCTCAGCGAGGTGGTGCGGGGCAGGGACGCTGAAATCCAGCGCACCGAGGCTGAACTGGCCGCAGTGCGGGAACGGATCGCAGCAGGGGCCCAGGAGCTGCGTGAGCTCGAAAACAACCTGATCGCCCTGCGGCGCGGCGACGTGGTGATCACCACCGGCCAGTCCCTGGCCAGCGCCAAGGTGAAGCTGGAGAACCCCGGCCAGGCCCAGGAGGTGATCACGGCGTTGCTGCAGCAGGCCAACCTCAACGCCTTCCGGCGCGTGCTGCCGGGGGAGGCGGTCGATCGGCAGATCCTGCTGGTGCCCAGCAACGACATCAGCCGTCTGGAGGGGCTGCTGGCTCGACCCGGCACCTGGGTGGTGAGCATCCTCTCGGCCGCCAACGTGCTGCGCGGCGAGAGACAGGTGCTGGCCTTCCCCGACCTGCGTCCGAATCGGCGGGTGGTGGCCGCCGGTGAGGTGATGGCCCGCACCACGATCGAGGCCGGCCTGCGCAGCCCCGATCAGCTGGCCCGCCGGCTCAACCTGCTGCTGGCGGCTGCCTATGCCCAGGCCCAGCGCCAGGGCACGATGGAGGATGGGCTGCAGTTCGATGCCGCCAGCTTCAACCAGCTCACCCAACGGCTGGCAGAGCGCCCAAGCGACGCGGTGGTGCAACTCGAGGCGGTGGCGCTGCGCGACGCCGACACCCCCGACCCGATCTCCGTGGAACTGAGGATTTCGGGCAACAGAGGGGCCGGCCGCCCGTGAGGGGGGCGTCGCTGCTGGCGGGGCTCGATCCCGGGCGCAGCAAGTGCGGGCTGGTGCTGGCCGATTCCAGGGCGTCGGTGCTGGTGCAGGCCGCGATTCTGGCGCCGGCGGAGGCGTTGGCCCTGCTGCGGCACTGGCAATCCCAGCGAGGCCTCACCCAGGTGGTGCTCGGCAACGGCACCGGCAGTGGCCCCTGGCCCGCCCAGTTGCAGGGCTGCGGGCTCGATCCCCATCCCGTGGATGAGCGGGGCACCACCCTGGCGGCCCGCAGCCGCTTCTGGGAACTGGAGGGGGCCGGCAGCTGGCGCCGGCTGCTGCCTCCGGGACTGCGCCTGCCCCCCCGGGATCTGGACGACGTGGTGGCCCAGTTGCTGCTGGAGCGCTGGCTCGGGCGCCCCCTCAGCCGGGATGACGTGCCGCTGCTGCGCCACTGGCCCGCCTAGAAGCGGGCGCGCACGGTGAAGGCGTAATCGCCGCCGGGTTCGAGCTGGTAGTCGGCCTTGAGCAGGAAGCGCAGCAGGGCGTCCTGAATCAGCGCCCGGCCCAGGGAGGGCTCCACCTGCAGTTCACCCCGGTCGAAGGCCCAGCTGAAGGTCCAGTGGAAGCCACCGGCGCTCACCTCCCCCTCCAGCCGTCGATGGCTGAAGCTCTGGTGCAGCACCCGCAACTGGGCCGTGGTGAGGGGCAGAGAGGCCATCCGCTCAGGCTGGGGGGTGCTGGGGCTGAAAACTGTTCAAACGATTACCAGCCCGTTCCAGCCCCAGGCGCTGGATCAGGCCGATGCCCGCCTCCACCTCGCTGAGCACGTCCTCAAGGCAGGGCTGCTCTGCAGGAGAGAAGCGCCCGAGCACATGACCCAGAGTGCGGGCCCGACGCTCGGCTGGCGTGTCAGCCGGAGCACCGATGCCGATGCGCAGGCGCGGAAAGTCCTGACTGCCGAGGTGGCTGATGGTGCTGCGCAGGCCGTTGTGGCCACCGGCGCTGCCGCTGGCGCGCAGGCGCAACCGGCCCAGGGGCAGGTCCATGTCATCCACGAGCACGAGCAGCTGGGCGGGCTCCAGGGAGAACCAGCCGAGGGCGGCCCGAATGGAGCGGCCGCTCTCGTTCATGAAGGTCTGGGGCATCAGCAGTCGCAGGCGGCGATCCCCCTGGCCCAGATCCGCCAGCAGACCATGGAGTTTGCCCTGGTGGCGGAAGGTCACACCCGTTGCCGCGGCCAGACGTTCCAGGGCCATGAAACCCACGTTGTGACGGGTGCCTGCGTAGCGGGAGCCGGGGTTCCCCAGCCCCACCACCAGCTGCAGGGACGGGCTGCTGGTGGCTGGCTCGACTGGCAAGGATGGCGCTGGAGGAAGGCTGGCGACCCTAGCCTCAGGCCGGCGGCTGGGATCAGATCCCGCCTGGCCCTGGCGCACTGCCGGGTTCAGGGGTCTGGGGCTCAGGTGTGTTGTGCTGAGCAGAGTCTGACTCTGCGCTTGCTGCCGGTGCCGAGAGCTGGGCAGGAGAAGCCGGGGTTGCAGCAGATGGGGCCTCTGAAGCGCTGGCCTCGAAGCTGTTGATGGCGGTGCGGAACTCCTGCTCAAACCCGGAGGAGGCCGACTGAAAGCCCTTGAGCGTGCGGCCCAGGGTGCGGCCCAGCTCAGGCAGACGCTTGGGGCCGAACACCAGCAGACCGATGGCGGCGATGACCGCCATCTCGGGGAGGCCGATTCCGAAGATGTTCATCGCAGGGACCTGCTGGGGTCAGGCTCAGCCTGCACCATTCCAGTTCACGTTGATGCCTTCGAGCAGCAGCGACTGGTTGTACAGCTGCAGGATCACCAGCAGGAAGACCAGAAACAGGGCCATGAAGATGCCCATCACCGGGGTGGTGCCCCAACCGGGCACAACCTTGCCGTATTCGGAGTTCAGTGGACGCAGCAGATCTCCGAGAGGGGTGCGTTGAGCCATGGCTGCTTGGGCCTCTCGCCTGAGGTGTCGGGATCGTTACTCTAGGGCTCTCGAAGGCCTTGCGCGCCAGGCTTTCGAGAGATGTGACGGATCGTTGGGGCCCTCCCTGCCGTTCGCCAGCCCCCCTGCCCTCCCCCATGGATCCCAGCACCAGCGGCTCCCCTGCCCTCTCCGTCGCCCTGGCCGTGCTGGCCGTGCTGCTCGGGCTCACCGGCTTCGGCGTCTACATGGCGTTTGGGCCGCCCTCCCGCCAGCTCACCGATCCCTTCGACGACCACGAGGACTGAGGCCTCCACTGGGGCTTGGGCTCAGTCGTTGCGGCTCAGGCGCCAGAACCCGAGCTGCCAGGGCTGAAGCTCGCGGTCCTGGCCCGCTGCAACGGTCTCCTCAAGTCCATTGACCCTCGCCAGCACGGTCCAGCCTGGACCCAGCTCGAGCCGGCGCCGGCAGGCCGACTGGTTGGCCACGGCGATCACGGCCTGGGCTGGCGTCCCCTTGCTGGTCTCACGGCTGGGCCACAGCCCCAGCAGGGCCAGCCCCTCGGCCAGGGGGGGCAAACCATCCAGGGGGGCCGCCCGCCGATCCCCCGCTGACGCAGCGCGCCCCAGCCAGAGGGGCTCGCGGAACACCTGGGCGTGGTCGGGGATGGCGGCCTGGGCCCAGGTGGGAGCTGCAGCCATCAGGGCCAGCCGCTGGCGGCGGCGGCCGTTGTCGGCGCCGGGGTCGGGCCAGGTGGGAGCCCGCAGCAGGGACACGCCAAGCCGCCCGGCGTCACAGGACACCCCCTGGGGCCCGTCCAGCAGCACCGCCAGGCCACCACCGCGGCCCGCCGTGGCCAGCCAGCTGATCGCGGCCACTTCCCAGCGGGCCTGCTCGCGGGCGGTCACGGCCACGGCCGGACGCTCCAGCACCCCACCGGACGTATCGGCCGCCCAGCGCTGGGCCGGCTCCGCCAGGGGCAGCTCCAGCCGCAGCAGCTCATGGCGCTGGTGCCAGTCGATGCTCAATGTCAGCTCGAGCCAGGGGGTGGCGGCGAGAAGCCGCCCCTCCAGCCGCACCCGGCTGCGGCCGAAACGGCCCCGCCACACGAAGCTGGCGCAGAGCGGCCCCCGCTCGCGCCACACGGGTGCTCCCTGCCATGGCCACGGAAGTGGATGGTCGGCGTGGTCGGGGGCCAGGTCCCAGGCATCCCAGAACTGACCGCGATCGGCGTAGCGGCACCAGCGCAGGGGCTCGGCCAGCAGGCTGCGGCCGGCCTGGTCCCAGAGCTGCTCGATGCCGTGCTGGCCGAGCTCCACGGCAATCAGGCCGTTGCCGGCCCGCTGGCCGGCGGTCCAGACCGGCTGGTCCACCAAGGCCGACTGCGGCTGCGGCGGCTGGGCGGCAGCCACGGCCGCATGGCACTCCAGAGGCTGGGCCACCACGCCGGCCAGGGCGGGGAGCTGCACCCAGTTGCCCCCGGCGGCAGCGCCCTGCTGGGGCAACAGGGCACCGGCGGCACTCCAGCAGCCGGCCGGCAGGCGCCGCACCCGGCGCCGCGCCGCCAGCGGCTGCAGCTGCACGGCCCACCACCGCTCAGGGCCGTCCTGGCCAGTGTCCGGAGGTCCGGAAGGGGTGAGGCCCAGCCACTGCTGGAGGTGGCGATCGCGGCTGGCCCGGGCCTGGCGGCGGGCGGCTCTCCAGACGGGCTCAGCCTGCTCGAACACCTCCGGGATCGCCGTGCCCGGCAGGATGTCGTGGAACTGCTGAAACAGCAGGGGCTGCCAGTCGGGCTGCTGGCGCCCCCCCGCCAGCACGGCGGCCAGCCCGGCTTCCCGCAGCAGCCGCTCCAGGGTGCGGTTGTGGCGTTTCTGGTCGGGCCGGGTGGTGGCGCAGCCCCGGTGCAGCTCGAGATAGAGCTCATCGCGCCACACCGGCAGCTGGGGGCGCAGGGGCTCGAGGCCCGCCAGGAAGGACCGCAGGCTGCCGTGGGTCTGGGGCGCCGCCTCGGGCTGGTGCCGCCACAGCTCCAGCTGCTCCAGCATCTCGGCGGTGGGACCGCCGCCGTGGTCGCCGACCCCCGGCAGCCAGAGGGCCTGGGGCAACCCGGTGGCCCCCTTCCACTCCAGCCGGTGCCGCTCCATGGCGAGGGGATCCCCATCGGTGCCGATCGGCGCGCTCATCAGCGCCAGCAGCTCGCTGCCGCAGCGGCTGCGCCAGCGAAACAGCCGGTGCGGGAAGGGGTTGGTGGCGTTCCAGAACAGTTTGTGGGTGCAGAACCAGCGCACATCGGTGGCCGCGGCCACGGCCGGCAGACCCGCCCCGAAGCCGAAACTGTCGGGCAGCCAGGCCAGCTGATGGCTCAGGCCCGGGAAGCGGCGGCGGCTGTCGTGCTGGCCTTCCTGGAACTGGCGCAGCAGCGAGGCGGTGCTGATCAGCACGCAGTCGCTTTCCACCCAGGGGCCGTTGATCGGCTCAAAGCGGCCGGCGCGCACGGCCGCCTGGAGGCGGCGCAGCAGGGCAGGGCGCTGGCGCTCCAGCCAGGCGTAGAGCGCCGGGGTGGAGTGGGCGAAGTGCAGGTCGGGGAAGCGATCGATCAGGTCCAGGGCGGAGCAGAAGGTGCGTTCAGCCGCCCGCCAGGTGTCGGCCACCGGCCACAGCCAGGCCAGATCGAGATGGGCGTGGCCCAGCACATGCAGCCCCGCGCCAGGGGGCAGCGCCTCGGGCTGGCCGGCCTGCTGACGCAGGGCCAGCAGGGCCTGGCGGGCCGGCTGCAGCACCCCGAGGGGATCCTCCAGATCCAGGGGTTCGAGTTCGATGCTGCTGTGGATCAGGGCACCGTCGTCGTGCAGGGGGCTGCGCAGCCGCAGCTCCAGCCGCAGCGCCTCCCCCCGCCACCAGCGCTGGGGCAGGGGCCAGCGGCAGGAGGTATCAAAGAGGTCGCCGCAGTGCACCCGGGCGCCATCGACCCAGAGCTCGGCCTGATCGGCCCACCAGCGCAGGGCCAGCCGGGCCCGCAGGCCGGCAGTCTCCGCCTGGGCCGCCTGCCACGTCCCGGGGCAGGGCACCTGCAGGGTGAGGCAGGTCCAGTGACCTCCCCGGGGCCAGATCACCAGACCTCGGGCCTGCCAATCCGGCCGGTGCAGCGCTCCCCAGGGATGCTCCAGGGCCGGACCGGCGCCACCGCCTGGCTGGGGACAGTGCCAGCGGGCCTGCAGATCGAGCGGAGCGGGAACGGGGCTGATTCGTTTCAAAGTGAGGCTTGTGAGGCTGCAGGCCTGCGGTCCGGGCCCTGGGCGTCGTTGGATGGCGGGCCAGGTCCCATAGGATGATGCCGCTGGCAGAGGGTCGATGAGGTCCTCAGAGCTGGCCGTCACTCCCTGTTACCTGCCCGCTCCGCACAAGACCGAACCATGCTCGCTCTCAAGATCTCGGTTTATTCGGTCGTCTTCTTTTTCATCGGCGTTTTCGTCTTCGGCTTCCTGGCCAGCGACCCCAGCCGCACCCCAAGCCGCAAAGACCTCGAAGAGTGACCTCCAGCCTCAGCGCTGCGCTCACCGGATGGAGCCAGGGCTGGGCGAACCCTCTGGGCTACGGATCTGAGCCGGAACAGGGAGGCCTCGGATCGAGGTCTCTGAAGGTTGTGTCTGGGGAGCCACGGGTTGTGTCGGGCCTCCACCCCCCAGAGGGTTGAGCAGCGCATGGGGCCTGCTCGGCAACCGGACGCCCCGTCAGCGGGCGATCAGTTGAATGCCCGTCCCCCGACAGGCCCTGCTCCGCCCATGAGCCAGCACTGTGGGTCCTGCCGATGCCCCGTCCCCCCGGCCCTGATGCCCGTCGTCTGCCAGCCATCATCCTGATGAGCATGAGGCCCCACCCAGGGCGCCTGCGCCTGCGGCGCGGGACCTGGCTGGCGGCCCTGGCGGTGCTGAGTGCTCTGGCCCCTGCCGTGGGGACCGCCGCCCCAACCCCGATCGACTCACCGCGTGACCCGAGCGAAGCGGAGAAGGCCGCCGACGTTCTGCCCCCAGCCAGCGCGGAGGCCCCGGCCGACGCCGGCCAGCAACCCGCCGAGCCAAGGCTGCTGGTGGTTCGCTCGGATCGGCAGAGCTACGACCGCGCTTCCGGCACCCTGACAGTGAGCGGCAACGTGGAGGCCCGCTTTGACGGCTGGCGGCTGCTGGCCGACCGCATCGAGCTGCGCGACGACCGGCGCAGCGTGCTGGCCACGGGCCAGTTGCGGCTGATCCGCGGCGACCAGA
Source organism: Cyanobium sp. NS01 (assembly GCF_014280235.1). Lineage (NCBI taxonomy): Bacteria > Bacillati > Cyanobacteriota > Cyanophyceae > Synechococcales > Prochlorococcaceae > Cyanobium > Cyanobium sp. NS01. The sequence goes on from NZ_CP047940.1 coordinate 2,421,173, forward strand.
TGCTGCAGGCCGGCAGCCTCCGCTACAACGACTGGGAGGGCTCCGGCAGCATCACCGACGTCTATGGGGTGGTGGATCAGGAGACCCTCGCCCGCGACTTCGGGGCCTTGCGGCCAATGGGCGTGGGGCTGAAGGGACTGCCCGAGGCCCCGGCGACCGAACCAGGGGCTGCCGCGCCGGCACCGGATCCCGGCGAAGCGGCCGTGGCCCTCGACGACAGCTTCGCCTGCCCGGAGCTGACCGCCGATCCGCAGGCCCGCCCGCTGCTGGAGCTCCTGCCCCCGCGGCGACGCCCGCAGCCCACCATGCCCGCACCGGTGGGCTGCCCCGGGGGTGATGCCAGCCCGCGCAACAGCTCCCTGGGCCAGATCCTCAACGACGTGGCGCTGGAGCCCCGCGCCCCCGGCGAGAGCGTCGGCACGGGCGACCTGCCTGCCGCGGACCAGACGGCGGGCGAGCAATCGGCGGGCGAGCAGGGCCAACAGCCGGGCAGCCGCAGCGGGCCAGCAGTGCCCGACGTTCCGATCGACCAGCGGGTGAGCGGCGTGCGCTACCGCCAGAGCCAGGACACCACGATCAAGCTCGACCTGGCCCCCCTGATCGAGCAGCAGAACGACGCCCCCGGGGGATTCGGCAGCTACCGGCCCCGGCCCCCGAAGGAAGGCCCGCTGACGCGCCTGCGCTTCCAGGCCACCAGCATCCGCATCCAGCGCGATGGCTGGTTCGCCGATGCGGTGGCCTTCACCAACGACCCCTTCACCCCCGCCAAGGCCTGGATCTATGCGCGGGGGGTGGAGGCCCGGATCCGCCCCGACGGGGTGACCAGCATCAGCAGTCGCGACAGCCGCATCCTGCTTGGGGATCGCTTCTCGGTGCGAGGCCTGCGCGACGCCCAGATCGGCCAGCAGCAGAGCGCCTTCAGCCTGGATTCCGACCGCCGGGACCGGGACGGCGTCTACCTGGGCTACAACCTGCCGCCGCTGCGGCTGGGTCGGGAAGGGGTGCTGCGGCTACAGCCCCAGCTGATGATCCAGCGCGCCATCGAAGATCGCACCGAGAGCTATGTGCGCCCCGGCACCTCCCTGGCGGGGCCTGACGTGCTGCAGCAAGCCCGCTTCGGTGACCTCTTCGGCCTGGCCGCCCTGCTGGATGTGCCCGCGGGGCGCTTCCGCCTGCTCGGGGATGCCAGCCTGTCCACCTTCAATCCCGATAACTTCCGCGCCGGCACCCGCAGCAACGCCCAGCTGAGCACCCCTCTGAGCCTGCCGGGCCACAGCAGCTCCCAGGGGGCGCTGTTCGGCAGTTACCGGGAGCGCATCTACAACGGCAGCCTTGGACTGCAGACCCTGGTGTATTCCTATGGGGCCGAGCTCCAGGGCGAGGCTCAGCTGACCGGCAGCCGAGCCGATGACGAGCCCCCTCAGGGCACCCCCTATTTCACCCCGCTGCGCCTCAACTGGCGGGCCCTGAGCGGCAATTACCAGGCGGCCCTCTTCGACACTGACAACCTCGACACCCAGTGGCGCAGCGTGTTGCGGGGGGGCGTGAACGGCTCCCTGCGGTTATGGGAAAACCGCGATGGCGCCAACCCCGACACCATGGCCCAGTTGCGCTACGCGCCGATCCCGGTGATTCCAGGCCTCGGGCTGGATTTCGGCATCAACGGCAGCACGGCCTTCTACCAGGACGGGGCCCAGCAGAACACCCTCACCCTGGCGGCGGGCCCGTCGTTCACCATCGGCCGCTTCGAGCGGCCGGTGCTCGACTACACCCGCTTCTCCGCCTCCCTGGCGGGCACCCTGCTCGATGGCGGCAGTCCCTTCGGCTTCGATCGGGCCGTGGACCTGCGCACGGTGAGCTTCAACGCCGCCCAGCAGATCTACGGCCCCCTGGTGCTGGAGGCCGGCGCCACGATCAACATCGACAGCCGCTCCCGCTTCAACGGCGATGTGAGCTACTCCTACGTGGAGCTGAAGCTGCAGCAGCGGGCTTACGAGGTGGGCATCTTCTACAGCCCCTATGACGGCATCGGCGGCATTCGCATCCGCCTCAACGACTTCGACTTCACCGGCAGCGGGACCCCGTTCGTGCCTCGCCCCCAGCACCGCGGCGGCTGAAGCCGTTGGCATAGGGCAGGGCTGCCAGGGTGCGGCTGAGCGCCTCGTGGTGGGAGAGCAGCTGGCCGGTGGCATCCCACTGGCCGGTGCTGAGCATCTGGCGGGGGCCGGCGTCCAGCTCCAGGGACCAGCTCTGGCCTGGAGCCCGCAGCGTGGCCTCCGCCACATCCAGGCTGAAGAGGGTGGCAGGGGCTGTGGCGGCGGCTTCCTGGATGGTCAGCATCAGCCCATGGGGTGCGGTGAGGCAGGGAAGGCCCAGGGCGAGGCAGTTGCCATGGAAGATCTCGGCGAAGCTCTCGCCCACCAGGGCGCGGATGCCCCAGCGCATCAGGGCCTGGGGGGCGTGCTCGCGGCTGGAGCCACAGCCGAAGTTGCGGTTCACCAGCAGCAGCCTGGCGCCGCGGTGCTCGGGCCGGTCCAGGGGATGGGCCCCCCGCAGTTCGGCCCGGTCGTCAGCGAAGACCTGCTCACCGAGACCCTCGAAGGTGACGCACTTGAGAAAGCGGGCCGGGATGATCCGGTCGGTGTCGATGTCATCGCCGCGCAGCACCACGGCGGTGCCGGCCACCTGGCTGATCGGACCGCTGGGGAAGGGGGCAGTGGTCATGGCGCTGGTCACGGTGATGAGGGGGGATTCAGGCGGCGGGTACGGGGGTGGCCGGCGCGGCGGCCAGCAGCTGCCGCACGTCGCACACCCGGCCGGTCACGGCGGCGGCGGCCACCATGGCGGGGCTCATCAGCAGGGTGCGGCCCGAGGCTGAGCCCTGGCGGCCCTTGAAGTTGCGGTTGCTGGAGCTGGCGCTGATCTGACGGCCTTCGAGCCGGTCGGGGTTCATCGCCAGGCACATCGAACAGCCCGGCTCGCGCCATTCGAAGCCGGCGGCCGTGAACAGCGCGTCAAGGCCCTCAGCTTCGGCGGCGGCCGCCACCTGCTCGGAACCCGGCACCACGAAGGCCTTGAGGCCGGGGGCCACCCGGCGGCCGCGGGCCACGGCGGCCGCCGCCTGCAGATCACTGAGCCGGCCGTTGGTGCAGCTGCCGATGAAGCACACATCCACCGGGGTGCCGGCGATCGGGGCACCGGGCAGCAGATCCATGTAGCGGTAGGCCTCCTCGGCGAGGGGGCGCTCATCGGCGGGGGTCTGCTCCAGGGTGGGAATCGCCTCGTCCACACCGATGCCCTGGCCCGGCGTGATGCCCCAGGTCACGGTGGGGGCGATGGCGGCGGCATCGAAGCGCACCTCGTCGTCAAACAGCGCCTCCGGGCCGCTGGCCAGGCTGCTCCACCAGGCCACAGCCCGCTCCCAGGCCTCGCCCTCAGGGGCATAGGGGCGGCCCTTGAGGTAGGCAAAGGTGGTGGCGTCGGGATTGACATAGCCACAGCGCGCACCGCCCTCGATCGCCATGTTGCAGAGGGTCATGCGCTCCTCCATCGAGAGGGCGGCGATGGCCGGACCGGCGAATTCATAGGCGTGACCCACACCGCCCTTCACCCCGAGGCTGCGGATGATGTGCAGCACCAGATCCTTGGCGTAGACGCCTGGCTGCAGACGGCCGTCCACCCAGATGCGGCGCACCTTGAGCTTGCCCATCGCCAGGCTCTGGCTGGCCAGCACATCGCGCACCTGGCTGGTGCCGATGCCGAAGGCGATGGCCCCGAAGGCGCCGTGGGTGGAGGTGTGGGAGTCGCCGCAGGCGACGGTCATGCCCGGCTGGGTGAGGCCCAGCTCGGGGGCGATCACATGCACGATGCCCTGGCGGCCACTGCCCAGGCCATGCAGGGTGATGCCGTGCTGGGCGCAGTTGCGCTCCAGGGTGGCGAGCATCGCTTCAGCGAGGGGATCGGCAAAGGGCCGCGCCTGGGACGTGGTGGGCACGATGTGGTCAACCGTGGCCACCGTGCGCTCGGGGTGGCGCACAGCCAGGCCCAGGTCGTGCAGCGCGGCGAAGGCCTGGGGGCTGGTCACCTCGTGGATCAGGTGCAGACCGATGAAGAGCTGAGTGGCCCCCCCGGGCAGTTCGGCCACCCGATGCAGGTCCCAGACCTTGTCGTACAGCGTGGCGGCGCTCACCGGATCCCTCTTGAGGCGCAATGGGCCAGGGTAGTCAATGGCTTTCCCCCACCTGGGGGGCCGGGCCCGCCCTTGCGCGGGTTCCCTGTTCAGCGGATGCCGGGGCAGACCTGGCTCATGGCCACCACCTGGCCGGCGGTGATGGCATCGATCTGGACCTCCGTGATGCCATCCCGGGCCAGGGGAGCGTTGAGCTGGCGCACCAACCCCGGCTCCCAGAGCGAGTGTCCCTGGGCGTTGGCGTCGCGCCAGACGTCGCAGAAGAGCAGCAGCTGGGGGCGGCCTTCGCCGAGGTAGAAGTCGCGGTAGCGCTGCCAGTCCGTGGCAGAGGCCCTGGCCTGACCCTGCACCGCAGTCATCAACGCGGCAGCCAGCAGCAGCGACAGCCGCATCGGTGCTTCAAAGGCCCCAGGATGCCACCTGGAGGTCAAGGTCGCCAAGGCGCTCCTCATGGCGCCCGTCAGGGGGCCACCCTCTGGGTAGCGAGCGCCGCATCCGGCAGCGCGTTCGTCACCACCCTGCTCAGCGGCAGCCGGCCCAGAAGTTGCGCCAGGAAAGGATTTTGCGCGTAGCGCACCAGGAGGATCTGATCGAAGCGCGCCCACTTGCGGGCCACTTTGCGGCGGGCGAACCAGCCGCTGTGGGTGGCGATCGGGATGAAGTCGGTGTTGCCGATGCTGTCCACGATGTAGAGCCGGAAGGCCTGGGGGCCCAGGCGCTGGCACACCACATTCTTGGGGCGCAGGGCCAGGGTCACGATGCCGTCGCTCAGCATGGTGCGCCTCAGGGCCAGAAGCCCATCGCGCAGGCCACGACAGTGAAGACCTGAGGCCTCATTGGACTCGAGGTAATGCTGCAGCGTGTGCGCCACCACGCCCGGCGTGTCCTGGATGAGTTCGAAACACGACCCCACTCCCAGGTTGGTGGGCACCGTGCCGTTCCAGCGCGGCACGGCATCCCAGCTGATGCCGCGCCGCTGCAGGTGGCGGTAGAAGCGCTGCTCCCGACGGCTGTCGTGGGGGTCGCCGCCGATGTCCACCTTGACGCAGAGGCTCGGATCCTCTGGATGGCGGTGGCATTCGCGGTGCAGACCCCTGCCCACATAGGTGGAGGCGTCGAGATGGAGCATGCGGGTGTCGTCGGGAGAACAGGCCTTAACCGGTTCTTAGCCGTTCGATGGTATCCCTAGTCACATTGATTCGTTATCCCGCTCGACCTCCTCTTCATCCAGGCGCTGGCACGCGGGTCGCCCCCTGCAGGGAGGCAGATCGTTCAGCTGGCTGACAAACGCCGCCTTAACCGATCAAGCGCTTCTCCGGTGGTGAGGGTCTGGATCCAGGCGCGGCCACGGCTGCTGCCGAAGCGCACCGCGGCGCTGTGGGTGCCATCGGGGCCCGCCACGGCGATGTGCACCAGCCCCACGGGCTTGTCGGGGCTGCCGCCCCCCGGACCGGCAATCCCGCTCACGGCCACGCCCCAGTGGGCTCCGGTGAGCCTGCAGGCCCCCTCCGCCATCGCCGCCGCCACCGGATCACTCACCGCCCCGTGGCGCTCAAGCAACTCCTCCGGCACCCCCAGCACCCCCTGCTTCACCGCGTTGGCGTAGGCGATCACCCCGCCGAGGAACGCCGCGGAGGCCCCGGGGATCGCCGCCAGGGCAGCGCCGATGCCGCCCCCCGTGCAGCTCTCCGCCACGGCGAGGCTCTCGCCGCGTTGCTGCAGAGCCGCCAGCACCACCGAGGCCAGGCTGTCGTCGTCGGCACCGAAGCAGGCCTCGGCGGCGCGCCGGCGGATCTCCGCCTCCACGGGCGCCAGCAGGGTGGAGGCCTGCTCGGGTGAAGCCGCCCGGGCCGTGATCCGCAGCTTCACCTCGCCGGCGCCGGCGTAGGGGGCCACGGTGGGGTTGCTGCCCGCCAGCAGGTCGCCCACCTGCTCGGCGAGGGCTGATTCGGCCACGCCCCAGAAGCGCAGCAAGCGGCTGGCGAACACCCCCTGGGAGAGACCCTCCCGCCGCAGCCAGGGGGCCGCCGTGGCCTGCCACATGGCCCGCATCTCGCTCGGCACCCCCGGGAAGGTGAGCAGCGTGAAGCCGGGCAGAGGGCTCCAGATCATTCCGGCCGCTGTGCCGGTGGGGTTGGGGAGCACCACCGCACCCTGCGGCAGCAGGGCCTGGCGGCGCAGGCTGGGCGAGAGCTCCCGGCCGCGGCTGCGGGCCTTCGCGGTGATGTCGGCCCACACCTCCGGCCGCTCCTGCAGGGGAGTGGCGAAGGCCGCGGCGATGGCCTCAGTGGTGAGGTCGTCGGGGGTGGGCCCAAGGCCGCCGGTGGTGATCAGCAGGCGGCAGCGGCGCGAGGCCTGCTGCACGGCGGCGATCAGCCGCGCGCGGTTGTCTCCCACCACCTCCTGACGCAGGTGGGGCACCCCGAGCACGGCCAGCTGTTCGGCGATCCAGCGGGCATTGCCATTGGTGATCGTGCCGAGCAGCAGTTCGGTGCCGACGCAGAGGATCTCGGCGCTGCCCGGCTGTGGGCTGCCGGAAAGGTCGGAGGTCATCGCAGCCGCGCCACGGGCCTGTCCTGGCGCTGCAGGGCGCGGCGGGTGCTCACCAGCACCCAGATCAGCACCGCCGTGGCCAGGGCGAGCCAGAGGAAGCGCATCTCGGCATTCACCAGCACCAGGGCCAGGGAGGCCAGCCACTGGGTGAAGGCATAGATCAGCAGCACCGTGCGGCGATGGCTCAGGCCCGTGCGCAGCAGGCGGTGGTGCAGATGGCGGCGATCGGGATAAAAGGGCGAGTGGCCTTCCCGGAGGCGGCCCATGATCACCGCTGACATGTCGGCCACCGGCAGCGAGAGGATCAGCAGCGGCAGCAGCAGGCTGACGCTGGTGAGCCCCTTGGCCGGCCCCACGATGCTGATCGCGGCCAGGGCAAAGCCCAGGAAGTAGGAGCCGCCATCCCCCATGAAGATGCGGGCGGGGTTGAAGTTGTGGCGCAGAAAGCCGAGGCAGCTGCCGGCCAGGGCCGCGGCCAGCAGGCCCGCGGCAGGTTGATCCAGGCTGAAGCTCACCGAGAGCAGACCCACAGCCGCGATGCCGCTCACGCCGGCGGCCAGACCATCGAGGCCATCGAGCCAGTTGATCGCATTGGTGATGCCCACCAGCCACACCAGGGTGGCCAGCAGGCTCAGCCAGTCAGGCAGCTGCAGCACGGCGGAGGGTGCCCCCATCCAGCCGAAGGGCAGATCAATGCTGCCGATCCGCACCCCCTCCAGCCACACCGCCGTCGACACCAGCAGCTGGCCCAGCAGCCTCGGCAAGGGGGGCAGGGCGAACAGATCGTCCGCCAGGCCGATCACGAAGAAACAGAGCGAGCCGCCGAGGGTGGTCCAGATCAGGGCATCCTTGCTGGCCTCCAGCTGGGCGAAGCCACCGAGCTGCCAGGTGAGGGCGAGAGCCAGGCTGAAGGCGATCACGATGCCGACCCCCCCCAGCCGCACCATCGGGGTGGTGTGCTGCTTGCGGGCGTCGGGGGCGTCGATCAGCCCCCAGCTCAGGCCGAGCCGCCGCACCACCGGCACCACCAGGGCGGTGAGCACGGCAGCCACGGCAAAGGTGAGCAGCGCTGCAGCGTTGGGGCTGTAGGCAAGGGTCACGACAGCGGGCCGACGCAGGCGCCTGGGGGCAGGGCGTAGGCCGCCACATTACGGGCAGGGGAGGGGCTCAGACCGGCTGCAGCTCACGGGTAGGGGCGTAGAGCGGGAAGCGCTCGCAGAGCCCGGCCACGCGCTGCCGGCAGCGCTCCTCGATCGCCCCATCCTCGGGGTTGAGCAGGCGGTCGGCGATCACGTCGGCCACCTCGGCAAAGGCCTCGGCATCAAAGCCGCGGGTGGTGCAGGCGGCGGTGCCGAGGCGCAGACCACTGGTGACGAAGGGGGACTCGGGATCGAAGGGCACCGTGTTCTTGTTGGCGGTGATGTGCACGTCGCTCACCAGCAGATCCGCCACCTTGCCGGTCATGCCGATGCTGCGCAGATCCAGCAGCACCAGGTGGTTGTCGGTGCCACCGCTGACCACGGCGATGCCCCGCTCCTGGATGCGCTGCGCCAGGGCCTGGGCATTGCGCACCACCTGCTCGCTGTAGGCCCGGAAGGAAGGCAGCAGGGCTTCGCCGAAGGCCACCGCCTTGGCGGCGATCACGTGCTCCAGCGGGCCGCCCTGGCTGCCGGGGAACACCGCCTTGTCAAAGCGCTTACCGAACTCGGCATCGCGGCAGAGGATCAGGCCGCCGCGGGGACCGCGCAGGGTCTTGTGGGTGGTGGTGGTGACCACATCGCACACGGGCACGGGGTTGGCGTGCACGCCGGCGGCCACCAGGCCGGCGATGTGAGCCATGTCCGCGAGCAGGAAGGCGCCCACCTCATCGGCGATGGCGCGGAAGGCCTGGAAGTCGATGCTGCGGGGGTAGGCCGAGTAGCCGCACACGATCAGCTTGGGCCGGTGCTGCAGCGCCAGCTGGCGCACGCTGTCGAAGTTGAGCTGCTGGGTTTCGGGGTCCACGCCGTAGTGCACGGCCTCGAACCACTTGCCGCTCACGTTCACCGGCGAGCCATGGGTGAGGTGGCCGCCGTGGCTGAGGTCCATGCCCAGGATCGTGTCGCCGGGCTGCAGCAGGGCCAGGAACACGGCGAAGTTGGCCTGGGCGCCGCTGTGGGGCTGCACGTTGGCCCAGGCTGCTCCGAACAGCTGCCTGGCCCGCTCGATCGCCAGCTCCTCGATGGCGTCCACGTGCTCGCAGCCGCCGTAGTAGCGCTTGGAGGGCAGGCCCTCGGCGTACTTGTTGGTGAGCACCGAGCCCTGGGCCTCCATCACAGCGCGGGAGGTGAAGTTCTCCGAGGCGATCAGCTCGAGGTGGGTCTGCTGGCGCTCCAGCTCCTTGCTGATCAGGGCGGCGATGGCGGGGTCGGCGGCCGCCAGGGGTTGGTCGTGGCTGGCGCAAGCAGCCATCACAGAGGCAGCCATCGCGGGGTCGGCCATCGAAGCAGTTCTGGGTCTTGCATCGATCGTAAAGACACGTCAGCCGAGGCCGCCCCCCGCCCAGGACAGCACCAAAAAAAACAGCTCCAGGCGGAGCCGGAGCAGGGTGGGTTGAAAGCGCGCCTGGAGAGATTCGAACTCCCGACCCTCTGATCCGTAGTCAGATGCTCTAATCCGCTGAGCTACAAGCGCATGGCACCATTCTCAGCGCACGGAGGGCCCATCCGTCAATCGGTCCGCCCCTGATCCCCCAGAGCTCTCCCATGCCCATCCGCTGGTACGGCCCCTCCAACCCGGAAGACCCCACCTTCCGGCACTTCGAGCGGATCGTGAACCTCACCCTGCACGCCGCCCTGTTTGCTGCCATCAACAGCGGCCTCTGGGTGGTGCAGGAGCTGCGTCACCCCTGGACCCACCTCAACCTGGTGAGCCTGCTGTGGCTGACGGGCCTGCTGATGCACGCTGGGGTGGTCATCGCCATGCGCCCGGCCCCCGAAGCATGAGTCTCTCCGCCAGTGAACTGAAGGACCTGGAACTCGCCCTGGCCGACCGGCTCTACCTGCAGGTGGCCGGCTGGCACCTGTACCTGGGCGATGCCGGCCTGGCCCAGACCCTGGCCATCGAGTGCGCGGCCCGGCTCGACGCCGGCAGTGGGGTGTGTGCCCGCCAGGCCCTGGAGGCCGTGCAGGTGCCGATCGGCGGGGGCAGCACCCGCCTGCCCCTGGCCCGGCTGGTGCCTCCCGGGCAGCTGCGGGATCTGGAAGACGTGATCGAACCCTTCTGCCGCTGAGCGCTTGTTGTTGCCGAGTCGACCGATTTTGTGGTGAAGGCCGATAAGGTTGCGCCCCATGCTCTTGGGCCGTGCTGCTGATTGAGGTCACCAATGCCCGCGATGTCGTCGGCAAACGGATCGGCAAGCTCGGCAGCCGCCTGATCGGCAAGGTGGTGGATGCGGAGGCCCAGGTTGAGAAGGCCCTGATCCAGGAGCTGGAAACCGCCTTCCGCGACTTCGGCATCGAGGCCCGCATCGTGTCGGTGCAGGGCCCCCAGTTGCTGGGCCGCTCCCATCTGGAGCTGCCACTGCAGGTGCGCGAGGAGCGTCAGGTGGGGCCCAGGCCCTGATTCAGGCCCTGACCGGCCAAGCCTGTCAGCGACGGCCGGGCCAGGCCAGGCGGCGGCTCAGCTGGCTGACCACCTGCTGGGCCTCAGGCACCCTGGCCCAGTGGGAGAGGCTGGCGTACACCAGCATTCCCAGTCCGCTGCTGAGACCCACCTGCAGGGCCCTGCCGATCAGGCTGTCGGGCCAGCCCACCAGCAGCGCCAGGGCCCGCGCCGCCGCGGCTCCGGCCACGGCGGCGGCCAGCAGCAGGGCGGTGTCGCGCCCCCAGCGCCATAGCGGCAGGCCGTTGAGCCGCAGCTGCAAGGCCAGCAGCAGGGCAGCGCAGGTGATCAGGTTCACCGCCACGGTGGCCAGCACCAGCCCGGCGGCACCGGCATAGAGCCCCGGCAGCAACTGGCCGCCCCCGGGGACAGGGCCTCCCACAAAGGTCCAGCAGAAGATGGCATTGAGCCCGATCCCCGCCAGGGACCAGCGGAAAGGGGTGACGCCGTCGCCGAGGGCATAGAACACCCTCACGAGCACATCGCGGGCCAGGTAGGCCGGCATGCCGATGCCGTAGGCCATCAGCAGCTGGCCCACCAGCGTGGCCGCACCGGCATCGAAGGCTCCCCGCTCGTAGACGAGCGCCACGATCGGCACCGCCAGGGCGGTCATCAGGGCCCCGAGCGGCAGCATCGAGGCATTGGAGAGCATCAGGCCCTGGCGGATCCGCGCCACCAGCTCGGGGCGGTCCTCGGGAGCGGTGAGCCGGGCATAGACCGGCAGCAGCGGCACCAGCAGGGCGTTGGAGATCAGCCCCAGGGGGGTCTGCACCAGCAGGTTGGCGTAGCCCAGCCCCGCCGCCGCCGCCGGAATTCCCGAGGCGAAGAACAGCGACACGAACACATTGATCTGCAACATGCCGGAGGAGAGGGTGGCCGGGCCCATCACCTGCATCACCTCGCGCACGCCGGGATCCTTCCAGTCCCACACCAGCCGGAAGCGGTGCAGCCCCTGGCGCGCCAGCGCCGGCAGCTGGATCAGCCACTGCAGCACGGCTCCCAGGGTGGTGCTGCCCGCCAGCACCACGCCGCCGATCAGGGCGTTTTCCGGCAGGGTGATGGCCGGCCCCAGCTGCCACCAGAGCAGCCCCAGGCCGGCGATCACCGCCACGCTCGAGAGCAACGGGCTCACTGACGGCAGCCAGAACTCATCGGCGGCGTTGAGCGCCCCGAAGCCGAGGCCGATCAGGCCGGCGAACAGGGCCATCGGCGCCATCCAGCGCAGCTCCACCACAGCGATGGCGTGGCGCTCGGCATCGAGGCCCGGCCCCACCAGGCTGATCAGCGGGCCAGCCGCCACCAGCAGCAGCACGGTCACCACCAGCAGGCCCGCCCCCACCAGGGTGTTCATCGCCGCGAGCACGTGGGCCCCCTCCTGCCGCGGCCGCCGCGCCAGCACACTCACCATGGCGCTGTGGAACGGACCGTTGATGCCGCCCAGCAGGATCAGCAGGAAGCCCGGCAGCACATAGGCGTAGTTGTAGGCGTCGTAGGCCATGCCCACCCCGAAGGAGGCGGCGATCACCTGCTGGCGCACCAGGCCGGCCACCTTGCTGATCGCCGTGGCAGCGGCCACGATCAGGGCAATGCGACGCAGGGACTGGGGCATGGATCCGGGCCCCTGGGCCCGTTGGCTTGAGCGGCAGTATGGCGGGCGTCCCTTCGCCGCCCCGGCTGCTGCGCCATGGCCCCGCTGATCCTGGAGCTGGGCCCCCTGGTGGAGGGGGTGCTGCTCAAGCGCTACAAGCGTTTCCTGGCCGACGTGCAGCTGCAGGACGGCAGCGTGGTGACGGCCCACTGCCCCAACACCGGGCCCATGACCGGGGTGCTGCAGCCCGGCGGGCGGGTGCTGCTGCGGCACGCCCCCTCACCCAGCCGCAAACTGGCCTGGACCTGGGAGCAGGCCGAGGTGGAGGGCGCCGATGGCCAGCCGGTCTGGGTGGGCATCAACACGGCCCTGCCCAACCGGCTGGTGCGGGCGGCGATCGAGGCGGGCTGCCTGGAGCCCCAGCTGGGCCCGATCGGCGCCATCAGGGCCGAGGTGCCCTACGGGCAGAACCGCCGCAGCCGCATCGACCTGCTGCTGACGCCAGCGGCAGGGGCCGCCGATCCGCGCCCCATCTACGTGGAGGTGAAGAACACCACCTGGACCCAGGGCCGGCTGGCCCTCTTTCCGGACACCGTGACCGAGCGGGGGCAGAAGCACCTGGTGGAGCTCACGGCCCTGCTGCCGGAGGCCCGCGCCGTGCTGCTGCCCTGCCTGAGCCGGGGCGACGTGGAGCGCTTTGCCCCTGGGGATGCCGCCGATCCCCGCTACGGAGAGCTGTTTCGGGCCGCCCTGGCGGCGGGCGTGGAGGTGCTGCCCTGCGTGTTCCGCTTCACGGCCAGCGGCGTCCACTGGCAGGGGCTGGCCGGTGTGGAGCCGCGCCAGCCAGATCACTAGCCAGGTGAACGGCCCTGCTGCGGCGATTCGGCAGCCGTGCGCGAAGGCCCATAGAGTTCGGCCACTGCTGTGGGCCGCCGTGGATACCCGTGCTTTCAAGCGATCCCTGCACCATTCGGAGCGCTACAACCGCCGCGGCTTCGGCCTGGGCGAAGAGGTGGCCGGCAGCCTCGAGCAGGCCTACCAGAGCGATCTGGTGGCCAAGCTGCGGGGCAACGGCTACGCGCTGCAGCGCGGTCGGCTGAATGTGCGCCTGGCCGAGGCCTTCGGCTTCTGCTGGGGTGTGGAGCGCGCCGTGGCCATGGCCTACGAGACCCGCCGCCACTACCCCAGTGAGCGGATCTGGATCACCAACGAGATCATCCACAACCCCTCGGTGAATGACCATCTGCGCGAGATGAACGTGCAGTTCATCGCCGTGGAGGGGGGTGTGAAGGACTTCTCCGACGTGGCCGGTGGCGACGTGGTGATCCTGCCGGCGTTCGGCGCCACGGTGCAGGAGATGCAGCTGCTCAATGAGCGCGGCTGCCACATCGTGGACACCACCTGCCCGTGGGTGTCGAAGGTGTGGAACACCGTGGAGAAGCACAAGAAGCATGCCTTCACCTCGATCATCCACGGCAAGGTGAAGCACGAGGAAACGCTGGCCACCAGCTCCTTTGCCGGCACCTACCTGGTGGTGCTCGACCTGGCCGAGGCCCAGCTGGTGTGCGACTACGTGCTGCTCGGCAACCAGAACCTCAGCGCCGAGCAGCGGACCGCCGCCCGGGAGGCCTTCATGGCCCGCTTCGCCAAGGCCTGCTCACCGGGCTTCGATCCCGACCGCGACCTGATCCGGGTCGGGGTGGCCAACCAGACCACCATGCTCAAGAGCGAAACCGAGGAGATCGGCCGGCTGGTGGAGCGCACGATGCTGCAGCGCCATGGTCCCGCCGAGCTCAACGAGCACTTCCTGGCCTTCAACACGATCTGCGATGCCACCCAGGAGCGCCAGGACGCCATGTTCGCCCTGGTGGATGAGCCCCTCGACCTGATGGTGGTGATCGGCGGCTACAACTCCTCCAACACCACCCACCTGCAGGAGATCGCCGTGAGCCGCGGCATCCGCTCCTTCCACATCGACACCCCCGAACGCATCGGTCCGGGCAACCGCATCGAGCACATGCCCCTTGGCGGTGAGCTCACCGAGGAGTCGCCCTTCCTGCCGGAGGGACCGATCCGGGTGGGGATCACCTCCGGGGCCTCCACCCCGGATCGCATCGTGGAGGCGGTGATCGAGCGGCTGATCGAGCTGAGCGAGGCCTGAGGCTGGGCCTCTAGATTGGTGCCTGTAGAACTGTGAGCACAGCGATCCCTGGGCTGGAGCCATGCGCTCGTGACCTGGGTCCGCCGAGCCGGTTCCGGTTGAACCTGTCGTTGCGTCCGTCGCTGTTGTCGTCCACCCCCCTGTCGACAGCGCCACTCGGGTCGGCCCAGCGGGACGACATTCCGCCGCTGCGCCAGTCTGACGACTCCCGGGTGCGCCTGTACCAGAGCAGCTTCGCTGATCTCATGGAGATGCGGGCGCCCAGCGAGGCGGTGGCCCACTATCTGGATCGCCACGAGGGCTGGTTCAGCCGCTGCGCCGCGCCGATGGCCGTGGAGCCCCTCGGCGCCAATGGCTACAGTCTCACCCTGGGGCGCTTCGGCAACTTCGGCTTCGAGGTGGAGCCCACCATCGCCCTGGAGCTGCTGCCCCAGAGCGAGGGGGTCTACCGGATTCTCACGGTGCCGAGCCCGGCGGGGGACACCGGCCTGGAGGGTCTCTATGACGTGGATTTCCAGGCGTCCCTGCGGCTCGACAACACTGCCGAGCTGGAGGCGCCCCTCACTCTGGTGCGCTGGGATCTGGCCCTCAGCGTCTGGATCCGTCTGCCCGGGGTGATCACGCTGCTGCCGGATGGCCTGGTGCAGAGCAGTGGCGAGCGGCTGCTGCGCCAGATCGTGCGCCAGGTGTCCCGCAAGCTCACCTGGAAGGTGCAGGACGATTTCCACAACAGCCACGGGCTGGAGCCTCCCCCCAGGCGGCGGGCGCAATTCTGAACGGCCAGCTCAGGCTGGGCGGTTCTCCCAGATCTTGTTGAGAATCTGCATCCCGCTCACCGCCTGCCACAGAAACAGCGTGACCATCAGCATGTTCAGCCCCACGTGGGCCTTGCGGGCGATCAGGTTGCCCTGCTGCATCAAGGGAGTGAGCGAGGCGGCCAGGGCCACCATGGAGGTCATGCCGATCCCCACCAGCAGGTGCGGGCCCACGAACAGCTTGCCGTTGTTGAGGTAGGTGACGGCCATGCCGCCGAAGCAGCCGATCACCACCAGGGCCAGCAGCACACTGCCCACCTGGAAATGGCGCTTGGCGTACTGACCCTTGATCAGCTGCTTGCGGGTTTCGGCATCGGGTGCCGTGCGCAGCTTTTTGGCCTTGATGCCCAGGAACAGTCCATAGCCGGACAGCCCGAGCAGGCTCCACATCATCAGCGGATGCAGGAAGTTGAGGCCGTAGGCGAGCGACTCAGGCATGGCGTGGCCGGGGCGGAGACGATGCAGCGAAACTACAACTGAGCCCCGCCCCCTCGCTGTCCAGCCCAGCCTGGGGCTCAGTGCAGGAAGTGGCGTCGGCCGGTGAGCAGCATCGCCAGCCCCAGCTCATCGCAGGCTCTGATCGAGTCCTTGTCCCGCACGCTGCCGCCTGGCTGGATCACCGCGCGGATGCCCAGGCCGGCCGCCAGCCGCACCGTGTCGTCGAAGGGGAAGAAGCCGTCGCTGGCCAGCACGGCCCCGCGCACCCGCTCCCCGGCGGCCTCCAGGGCGAGCCGGGCCGACCCCACCCGGTTCATCTGGCCCGCCCCCACCCCCAGGCTCTGGCCGTCCCGGGCCACCACGATGGCGTTGGAGCGCACGTGGCGCACCAGCTTCCAGGCGAAGTGCAGGTCGGCGAGCTCCTGGGGCGTGGGCTGGCGCTGGCTCACCACCTGCCAGCTGCTCTGCTCGGCCGGCAGATCGTCGAGCTCCTGGGCCAGCACCCCGCCCAGCACCGTGCGCAGCTGCTGGCGTGGGGCCCGCTCGATCGCCTCGGGGGCCAGCTGCAGCAGGCGCAGGTTGGCCTTTGCGCTCAGCTGCTCCAGGGCCTCAGGCTCGAAGGCCGGGGCCACGACGCACTCCAGGAAGAGGCTGGTGAGATGGGCGGCAGCGTCGCCATCCACCGGCGTGTTGAGGGCCACGATGCCCCCGAAGGCCGACACGCGATCGGCCTCCAGGGCGCGGTGCAGAGCATCGGCGCAGCCACTGCCGGTGGCCACACCGCAGGGGTTGGTGTGCTTGACCACCACCGCCGCGGGCTGGGCGGCCAGGCCATAGCCGAACTCCCGCACCGTGGCCAGGGCGGCATCGAGATCAATCAGGTTGTTGTAGCTGAGCTCCTTGCCCTGCAGTTGCCGCGCCGCGCCCCAGCCGGCGCTGGCTGCGCTGTACCAGGTGGCCGGCTGGTGGGGGTTTTCGCCGTAGCGCAGCGCCTGGCGAGCAGGCAGCGCCAGCTGCAGGGGCTCAGCTGTGGCTTCCGGCTCTGGCTGAGCCGCTGGTGGGGCCTCCGGCTCAGCGGCCAGGCGCTCGGCCAGCCAGCGGCTGATTGCCGCGTCATAGGCGGCCGTGTGGGCGAAGGCCTCCAGGGCCAGGCGGCGGCGCAGATCATGACTGAGGGGGCCGGCGGCCAGGGCCTCGAGAAAGGCGGCGTACTGCTGGGGGCTGGTCAGCACCGCCACATCGGCATGGTTCTTGGCCGCAGCCCGCACCATGGCCGGCCCTCCGATGTCGATGGTCTCGATGGCGGTGTCGAACGGCACGGCCGGGTCGGCCACCGTTTCGCGGAAGGGGTAGAGGTTCACCACCACCACGTCGATCGGATCGATGGCCTGGGCGTCCAGATCCGCCTGGTGGGAGGGGTCCTGGCGCCGCGCCAGGATGCCGCCGTGGATGCGGGGATGGAGGGTCTTGACCCGGCCCCCCAGGATTTCCGGAGCGCCGGTGTGCTCGGCCACCCGGGTCACCGCCAGGCCCGCGGTCTGCAGCGCCGCCGCGGTGCCACCGCTGGAGATCAACCGGTAGCCCGCCGCGATCAGGCCCTGGGCCAGGGGCACCAGACCATCCTTGTTGGAGACGCTCAGGAGAGCCGTGGGGGCCATGGTGGCAGCTGGGCAGGGGCAGAAGGCCAACCTACGCAGCGGCCCGTGGCCCAGACTGCTGCCGCCAGCCCTGCTCCACGCCGTGCCCGCACCCCAACCGCCACCGGCCGAGGCGCTGCTGCGTCGGGGGCCCAGCAGCGCCGATCGGCGGCTGGTGCTGCTGCACGGCTGGGGCGCCGACGCCGACGACCTGCTCGATCTGGCCGACCTGCTGGTGAACGCAGACACCAGCGTGGTGGCCCTGCGGGCCCCTGGCCTGCACCCCAGCGGTGCGGGGCGGCAGTGGTACGACCTGCAGCAGAGCGGCTGGCCCGAACTGCCTGGGGCCCTGGAGGGCCTGCGCCAGCGGCTGGAGGCCCTGGGTCAGGAGGTGCCGCTGCGGCGCACGGTGCTGCTGGGCTTCTCCCAGGGTGCCGCCATGGCGCTGGACGTGGCCAGCGGCGGGGCCGGCCTGCCCGTGGCTGGGGTGGTGGGCTGCAGCGGCTACCCCCACCCTGACTGGCAACTCTGCGGCGGAGACCGCCAGAGCTTCCCTGTGCTGCTCACCCACGGCCAGCAGGATCCGGTGGTGCCCTTCGCCGCCAGCGTCGAACTGTCCGATCGGCTGCGGGCCGGCGGCCATGGCGTGGAACTGCTGGGCTTCCCGGGCGGCCACACGATCGACATGGCCCTGATTCCCTCCATCCGCAGCGCCATCACGGACGCCTGGATGGAGGCCTGAGCTGACTCAGAAGCAGGTGTGGATCAGACGAAGGCGTATTCGTACTCTTCCATTTCCTCCCAGTCGTCGGAGGCGAGGGCCTCGATGCCCTCGAACAGCACCTCTTCACCGATGCTGTCCACGATGGAGCGCAGCGACGGGAACAGGAAGTGGTTCTCCTCGGCGTACTGGGCGCTGAACAGGCCCTTCTCACCCCAGAAGAAGCGGTCGGTGGTGTGCTCGTTGCGGCGCACGTTGAGTAGGGCCGGCGGCACCAGGGCCTGTTCGGCGATGTAACGGCGGGCAGCCGTCACGGGCTTGTGGGAGCCGGTCTCCAGGTTGAACGTGGAGACATGGGCCAGGACGCGCTGACCGGCAAGACGACGGCGGCTGATCCGCTTGCGCTTCTTCGACATGGAGGCAGCTCCCGCGGCGGGGAGAGAGAGGGGACTGGAGAGGCCGGGCGGGGAGGACCCGATGGCCATGGACCGGCGGCGTGGAACCGAGGGAAGGGAACCGGCGCATGGAGGCCGGAAGGGGTGAACCCGGAAGCCCTGGGGCTGGCGGACTGGATGGACGCTGGGCAGCATCCAAAGGGTGGCGCAACCGACCGTGGCCGCAGAACTGGCAGAGCAGCGTCGGCAGATTCCGCAAAGCCCTTAAGGCGCGGAACCCAGCAGGAGGGACGGCCCGTTGGACGGACTGCCCTGCCACTGCTGTAGCTTCGTTTGAGCAAAAGCGCAACTGAAGCGGACCAGACGCTGCTCCAGGCCCAGGACGGCTCAGGGAGTAGTGGTCGATACCGAGATATTAAGCTTCTTTTCTCGGTTTGCTTCACGTTCCGCCAAATTTGTTTCTGGATTGCTGCCCGGGGCCGAGGTGATGGCTGTCTCCAAGCGCTTTCTCAGCCTGCTGCAGTTCCAGCTCGCCCAGTTCGCCGACCGGCCCGACGTGACCTCGCTGGTGGTGTACGTGGCAGACGTGGGTGAGGGCAAGAGCCCGCAGCTGCTGCCAGTAGGCCAGTGGCCGATGGCGAATCGCACACTTGCGGCGGTGGCCCTCGACAATCCGCTGACCGCCGTGGCCGATCTGCGCCGCTGGCTGCCGCTGCGTCACGGCGGTGTGCTGCTGGGTGCCCTGCAGGTCGACACCGCGGCACTGCCCTGGCCCGAGCCGCTGCGCCAGCGCCTGCAGGCCGTGGCCCTCTGCCTCACCGAGGGGCTCTGCCTCGACCTGGAGCAACAGCGCCTCCAACAGCAGCTGCTCGCCCAGCACGAGCAACTCACCGTGCTGCTGCATCAACTGCGCAATCCCCTCGCCGCCCTGCGCACCTTCGGTCAGCTGCTGCTGCGGCGGCTGGACGGGGATGAGCGCAACCGCCCTCTGGTGGAGGGATTGCTGCAGGAGGAGCGGCAGCTGCAGCGCTACGTGGACGCCATCGATCGCCTCGGCGGTGGCAACCTCGAGCCGGCCCAGGAGCCGGGACCGGGGCCGCTGCTGCTGCCGCCCAGCCTCGGCGGGGCCGCCAGCCAGCCCCTGGCGGACCTGTTGGAGCGCCTGGTGCAGCGGGCCTGCGCCACCGCGGCCCTGCAGGGGCGCCCCTGGCAGGGGCCCCAGGCCCTGCCCCAGTGGCAGGGCGACAGCGGGGCGGTGGCTGAAATCGTGGCCAACCTGCTCGAGAACGCCTTTCGCTACAGCCCCTCCGGCTCGGCGGTGGGGCTGCAGTGCCGGCCCACGCCAGCAGGGGGCTGGCAGCTGGTGGTGTGGGACGGGGGGCCACCGATCCCTGCACCGGAGCGCCAGCGGATTTTTCGCAGGGGGGAGCGGGGCACGGCGGGCGCCGCCCAGCCCGGCAGCGGCCTCGGCCTGGCGCTGGCCGCCGATCTGGCCCGCCACCTCGGTGGCGAGCTGGTGCTGTGCAATGCCCCGGCAGACCTTGACCCTGCCCTGCCGGCGCACGGCAATGCCTTCTGCCTCAGCCTGCCAGCGCCCGCAGCACCAGCCCCATGAGCAGCAGGGCCAGGGCTTCGCTCCACTCCACGCAGGCGCCGTAACTGTCGCCGCTGTGGCCGCCGAGGCGGCGCCCCAGCCAGAACGGCACCAGCACGGCGGGCACCAGCCCCAGCAGCGGCAGCCAGCCGAAGCTCCCCGCTGCCTGGGCCCGGGGCGGATCCAGCACCAGCGCCAGGCCAGCCACCAGGGGCCCGGCCAGCAGGGCCGGCAGCAGCTCCCGGCGCAGGCCTCGCCAGTGGCGGCGGTGGAACCCGGCGCTGCCGCCGGCGGCGGGATCCTGGCGCAGGTAGGGGAAGCGGGCCATCGCCAGCAGCGGCGACAGCCGCCCCCAGAAGCCCGTCCACAGCAGGGCCATGGGGGCCGCGCCCGCCAGGCACACCAGGCCGGCCCCCCGCAGCAGAGCCAGCAGCAGGGCCGCCTGCACGGCGGCGGCGCCCACGCGGCTGTCAGCCATGGCCTCCAGGGCCCGGGGGCCGGCCGCCAGACCGTCGGCGGTGTCGAGGGCGCCGTCGTGGTGGAGCCCACCGCTGAGCCCCAGGGCGAGGGCGATCACCAGGAGCACCTGCGCCCCCAGCGGCAGCCAACCGGCGGTGCCCAGCCAGACCAGGGCCTGCAGACCGCCCAGCACCAGGCCGATGAGCGGCGCGAAGCGGGCGATGCGCTCGAAGCGCGGGCGGATCCAGGGCCAGCCCGGCAGCACGGTGTAGAAGATCCAGGCGCCGGCCAGGTCCCGCAGCCAGTCGGGCGCGGAGCGGGACGTGTGGCGGGGTTCCCTGGACACAGGCAGACGACCTCTAGCGTCGGAGCATCGCCGGCGCGGCCCCATCAGCTTCACACCGCCACCCTTCAGCTTCACGGCCACAGCCCGCTGTCCCCGCACCCGGGCCCGCTGTGGCTGCTTCCAGACCCCCCACGGTCCGGTGACCACGCCCCGCTTCATGCCGGTGGGCACCCTGGCCACGGTGAAGGGGGTCATGCCCCCCCAGCTGGCCGCCACCGGGGCCGAGATGGTGCTGGCCAACACCTACCACCTGCACCTGCAGCCCGGTGAGGCGATCGTGGCCGAAGCAGGCGGGCTGCACCGGTTCATGGGCTGGTCCGGCCCCCTGCTCACCGACTCCGGCGGCTACCAGGTGTTCAGCCTCGCCGGCATCAACCGCATCGACGACGACGGCGTGACCTTCCGCTCGCCCCGGGACGGCAGCCGCATCGTGCTCACGCCGGAGCGGGCGATGGCGATCCAGATGGCCCTCGGCGCCGACGTGGCCATGGCCTTCGACCAGTGCCCCCCCTACCCGGCCAGCGAGGCCGAGGTGGAGTCCGCCTGCCGCCGCACCCACACCTGGCTGGAGCGCTGCCTGGCCAGCCATCAGCAGCCCGGCCAGGCCCTGTTCGGCATCGTGCAGGGCGGCTGCTACCCGCGGCTGCGGGCCGAGTCAGCCCGGGTGGTGGCCTCGATGAACCTGCCCGGCATCGCCGTGGGTGGGGTCAGCGTGGGTGAACCGGTGGAGGAGATGCATCGGATCGTGCGCCAGGTGGGCCCGCTCCTGCCCGAGCACACGCCCCACTACCTGATGGGGGTGGGCAGCCTGCGGGAGATGGCCGTGGCCGTGGCCCATGGCTTCGATCTGTTCGACTGCGTGCTGCCCACCCGGCTGGGCCGGCACGGCACGGCGCTGGTGGGTGGCGAACGCTGGAATCTGCGCAATGCCCGCTTCCGCCACGACCACACCCCCCTCGACAGCGGCTGCCCCTGCCCCGCCTGCCGCAGCCACACCCGGGCCTACCTGCACCACCTGATCCGCGCTGGCGAGATGCTGGCCCGCATCCTGCTCAGCCTCCACAACATCACCCAGCTGCAGCGGTTCAGCAACGCCATGGCCCAGGCGATCCGCGAGGGCTGTTTTGCAGAGGATTTCGCTCCCTGGGAACCGCACTCTGAGGCCGCCCACACGTGGTAGCGTCCGCCTCTCGCTGATGGATCTGCAGGGATGGTCGTCTCCGCGCTGCTGGCTCACGCTTCAATGCACCACCTTTCGGGCTCCAGCCTGGCCCAGCTGCCTGAGGCCTACCAGGCCTTCGGTCCCCTGGTGGACATCCTGCCGATCATCCCCTTCTTCTTTCTGCTGCTCGCCTTCGTGTGGCAGGCCTCCGTGGGCTTCCGCTGATCTTCAGCCCTGGCGCAGCACCTTCCACACGAAGTGGGGCAGGGCGAGCATGCGACGCCAGCGGCTCGGCTCCTGAATCAGCCGGTAGAGCCACTCCAGGTGCAGC
Organism: Cyanobium sp. NS01; assembly: GCF_014280235.1. Classification (NCBI taxonomy): domain Bacteria; kingdom Bacillati; phylum Cyanobacteriota; class Cyanophyceae; order Synechococcales; family Prochlorococcaceae; genus Cyanobium; species Cyanobium sp. NS01. The sequence continues at coordinate 2,443,204 of NZ_CP047940.1, forward strand.
CTGCCCATCCAGCGGGGTGCCCGGGTCTTGACTCCGGCCCACACGTCAAAGCTGCCGCCCACCCCCATCCACAGGCCCGTGCGCTGCCCCGCCAGCCGCCGGATCCAGAGTTCCTGCCGGGGAACCCCCAGAGCCACCAGCACCAGATCCGCAGGAGCAGCCAACAGCTGGCGCTCCAGGCCAGGCCAGGCCTCGGCGGGTTGGTAGCCATCCACAGCCAGCACCAGCTGCAGAGCGGGCAGCGTGGCCTCAAGTTTCCGGCGCAGTAAGCCCATCACCTGGGGCGAGCCGCCCACCAGGGCCACCCGCCAGCCGGCCCCGGCGGCATGCTCCAGCAGGGCATGGGCCAGTTCGATGCCGGGAGCGCGAGGCACCCGCAGCCCCTGGCGCCCAAGGGCCCACACCACGCCGGCCCCGTCGGGAATCACCAGGTCGGCGGCGGCGATGGCGGCGCCCAGGGCCGGGTCGGCCAGGGCGGCCATGGTCATCTCGGCATTGAGCGTGACGATCTGACCGCCGCCGCGGGCGTGCAGGGCCAGGGCGGCCGCCCGCACATCCGGGCAGGCGTCGATGGGCACGCCGAGCACCCGGGTGCGACGGCCCGGGGATGGGGCTGCCGTTGCCATTGCTGCCATGGAGCGTGCCGCTGCGCGAGAGAATCTATGGCCACCCCTTGCCCTGGCCTTCCCCGCTGCCCCGCATGCCCCAGTCCGAGATGGCCCCCAAGCCGCCCAGTCCGGTGGCGATGGTTGACCACCCTGCCGCCGAGCTGCTGGCGGAGCTGGACCAGCAGATCTCTGCGGTGGTGCTCAACCGGCAGGACCCGATCAGCGGGCTGCTGCCGGCCAGCACCGCCAACACCGTGCACGGCAACTACGGCGATGCCTGGGTGCGCGATGGCGTGTACTCGATCCAGTGCGTGTGGGGGCTGGCCCTGGCCCACCGGCGGCTGCGCGGTCCCTGCCGGCGGGCCTTCGAGCTCGAGCAGCGGGTGCTGCTGCTGATGCGGGGCCTGCTCAATGCCATGGAGCGTCAGGCCACCAAGGTGGAGCGCTTCAAGCACAGCCTCGACCGCCGCGACGCCCTGCACGCCAAGTTCGACACCAGCAGCGGCTCCACCGTGGTGCCTGACGACGGCTGGGGCCACCTGCAGCTCGACGCCACCGCCCTGTTCCTGCTGCAGCTCGCCCAACTCACCCGCAGCGGCCTCGTGGTGGTGCGCAGCAGCCACGAGAGAGATTTCGTGCAGAACCTGGTGTACTACGTGGCCCGGGCCTACCGGGTGGCCGACTACGGCATCTGGGAGCGCGGCGACAAGGGCAACCACGGCCTGCCGGAGCGCAATGCCAGCTCGATCGGACTGGTGAAGGCGGCCCTTGAAGCCCTCGACGACCTCGACCTCTACGGGCCCCACGGCGACGGCAGCTGCTGCCTGGTGATCCCCCACGACGCCATCGTGCGCCTGCGCCGGGCCCTCGATGGCATGCTGCCGCGGGAATCCGGCAGCAAGGAGGCCGATGCCGCCTGTCTGGCCGTGATCGGCTACCCCGCCTGGGCCGTGGAAGACCGCGAGCTGGCCGAGCGCACCCGCAACAAGATCCGCGCCGAGCTGGGCGGCGCCTACGGCTACAAGCGCTTCCGCCGTGACGGTCACCAGACCGTGGTGGAAGACCACACCCGCCTCCACTACGAGCGCGAGGAGCTGGCCCAGTTCGAGCACATCGAGTGCGAATGGCCGCTGTTCTGGGCCTACGAGCTGGTCACGGCCTGCTGCGAGGAGCGCTGGAGCGAGGCCCGCCAGTGGCGCGGCCGCCTGGCCAGCGTGAGCGTGCTGCAGGGCGACGTGCCGCTGCTGCCGGAGCTCTACCTGGTGCCAGCGGAGGCGGTGGAGCGGGAGCGGCGCCAGCCGGGCAGCCAGCCGCGCCAGCCGAACGCCAACGTGCCGCTGCTCTGGACCCAGAGCCTCACCTGGCTGGGGGACCTGCTGCTGGCGGGGCTGATCACCCCCGCCGACCTCGACCCCTGCGGCCGCCGCAGGCCGGAACCGGCAGGAGCGGAGCAGGTGCTGGTGGCCCTGGTGCCCGGCAGCGCCTCCGTGGCCGCTGTGCTGGCGCAGCACGGCCTGCCCAGCAGTGGCGGGGCGGCTGAGCAAGCCAGCCGGATCGCAGTCCAGGGATCGTCGGCCCTTGGCAGGCGCCTGGCTCAGGTGGGGGCCAACGCCCGCCTGGGCCTCACCGGGCACCCCCCCGTGCGGATGGAAACGCTCGCCACGGCCCGGCTCTACCGCTGCCCACGGCCAGGTGCAGCGGGCGAAGAGGATGCCCTGGCCTTCGTGCCGGCCGTACTGGAGGAGGGCACCTTCTACCTGGCCGACGATGCCGAGCAGCTGGTCGACACAGTGCAGGCCGAGCTGCGCATGCTGCAGCGCCAGTGGCGCGGCACGGGCGCCCCACTGCTGCTGATCCCCGTGGCCGAGGCCGTCTTCGGGCGGGAACCGGAGGCGTTTCTGGCCCTGGGGGCCCAGCTGCAGGCAGGAGAAGTGGGGGGCGTGCCGGTGCAGCTGGCCCGCCTTGAGGACCTGGCCGACCAGGCCCACTGGGTGTCGTTGCCCGCCGAGGCGGCCACGGGCGCCGCAGCGACAGGCCCTGAGCCAGCGGCGGACCTGCCGCTGCAGGCCAGCCGGCGCCAGGCACCGCTCTCGGCCGCAGAGGAACAGGACCTCGAACGCGACGATCTCTCCATCGGCGAGCTGGGCGAGCGGCTCTGGCAGAGCACCTCCCTTGAGGAGCAGGCGGAGGTGCTGGAACAGCTGGTGCGCCGTCTCGGGCTGGGGGCGCAGCTGCACGGGCCCCAAGGCAGCGAGCCTGTGGCCGTGCGCAGGCTGCTGGAGGAGGTGTACCACCGGGCCCTGGTGGAGGCCGACTGGGACGTGGTGCGCCGCACGGCCGGCTGGCTGGAGCTGGTGCACCCCCAGCTGGAGGATGCCCTCACGGACCTGCTGGTGCGGCAGCGCCAGGTGGTGGTGGGCCGCAATTACACCGGCGATTCGCTGCTGAGCGAGCCCCAGGGCAGCGCCGCGATCGCGGCGATGATCCGGCGCTTCAGTGGTGAGGACAGCCGCGAGTGGATGCTGCAGCAGGAACTGTTGCTGGCCCTCGACGGCCTGGCCCGCCACGAGCCCCGGCTGCTCAGCGGCAGCCTCACCCTGCAGCTCGGCCAGCTGGTGCTGCTGCTCACCAGTGAGCTGGCCGCCGAGGCCGACCTCAGCCCCAGCGAGGCCTTCGAGGCCCTCTGCGCCCAGCCACCCCACGCCGTGCGGCGTCGGCTGCAGACCCTGCTGGCCGATGTGGAGCACGCCAAGGCCTCGCTGATGCGCAAGGAGCAGCTGCACCTGAGCGGGCGGGTGCGCTGGAGTGTGCCGCCACCGCTGGAGGAGCTGCCCAAGGCCGGAAACTGGCTGCAGCACCGCATCCGCCTGGGGGCCCTCAGCCAGGTGCCACGCCACTTCTATGCCGGGGTCTGGGAGTTGCTGCACCACTGCCGCGGCATCGTGATCGGCGACAAGCTGGAGCGCCGCAACCGCCTGGCCAGCGGGCCGCTGCTGAGTGAGAAAACGCCCGGGGAGAAGAACTTCGCCGCCCTGATCGAGCACCTGCTCAGCAAGATCGAGGCCCCGGAATACCGGCAACTCTGCACCGAAACCCTGATGACTCTGATGGCCTTCGTGGGGGCGAACCCCCAGGTGCGTTTCGACGACGACCTCGCCCTCGACGTGGTGATCGGCCATGCCGTGCGGGTGGGCTGGCAACAGCGCCATCCCGAGGTGCCACCCGAGGACTACGGCCAGTTCAAGGCCGGAGCCTGGGAGGCCTTCTACCAGGCCTCTCCAGCCGACTGCCGCGCCTGGCAGCTCGAAGCTCTGCGCCAGCTCACCCTGGAGGCCTGAGCAGGCGGTTCAGATCGGCTGCTCCAGGGTCATCGAGAGGCTGGGCTGCTCGACGCAGTCCTCGATCAGATCGGCCAGCAGCAGCGCCCGCGACGCCTGCAGACCATCCACCGCCGGCACCTCCCGGCCCCTCACGCACTGCAGAAAGTGCTCGAGTTCGGCGTAGAGCGGCTCGATCGAGGTGGTGCTCACCTCCTCGATCACACCATCGGAGCGGTACACGAGCTCACCGTGCTCGGCGCTCACGGTCTCATGGGCACGGCGGTGAATGTGCAGGGTGCGGTTGAGGAAGTCGGTCTCCACCAGGGAGGAGCGGCAGTGGGCGCTGAGGCTGCGGATCTTGCGGTGGGCCATCTTGCTGGCGGTGAGGCTGGCCACCACCCCGTTGGCGAAGGCCAGGGTGGCGTTGACGTAGTCGATCGGGCCCTCGGCGGAGCGCCCCCCTGCCGCCGCCAGGCGCACCACGGGCGCACCGGCCAGCTCCAGCACCAAGTCGATGTCGTGGATCATCAGGTCCAGCACCACGGACACGTCGTTGGCCCGGTCGGGGTGGGGGCTGTGGCGCCGGGCCTCCAGCACCACCACCTCCTCGCTGGCCACCACCTTCATCAGTTCGCGGAAGGCGGGATTGAAGCGCTCGATGTGGCCCACCTGAAGCAGCACACCCGCGGCCTCGGCAGCCTGGATCAGGGCAGCGGCCTCCTCGCGGCTGGCGGCAATCGGCTTCTCGATCAGCACGTGCTTGCCGGCCTCCAGGCAGCGCATCCCCACGGCGTGGTGCTGCAGGGTGGGCACGGCGATGCAGACCGCATCCACCAGGGGCAGGAGCTGCTCGAAGCCGGCGTGCCAGGGACAGCCGAACTGGTCGGTGGCCAGGGCGCCGCGGCGGGGATCCGGGTCGGCCACCCCCACCAGGTGGGCATCCTTGATCAGGCTCAGCACCCGGGCGTGGTGCCAGCCCATGTTGCCGATGCCGATGACACCCACGCGCACAGGGTTCATGGCAGGGGCGTGCAAACCGCGTGAATTATCAATGATCGCCGCTCCCCTGCTGCCGCTCTGAGCCATCGGCCTCCTGGGCTGCCGCCACTGGGCTGCTGTCGGGGCGCCGCTCGATCTCCACCTGGGCGATCCGCGGACCCTCCATGGCCAGGATGCGGAAGTGGTAGCCCTTCCAGCGCAGGCTCTCGCCAGCGGCGGGGATGTGCTGCAGCCGCTCCAGGAGGAAGCCCGCCAGGGTGTGGTGGCCCTCCGCCTCAGGCAGGGGCACGGGCAACTGCCGGTTCAGTTCCACGATCTCGAGATCGCCCACCGCCAACCAGCAGCCTTCCCTGAGCTGCTGCAGCTCGTCGAGCCGCTCCCGGGGGTCGTCGTCATCTCCGACGATCTCGCTGGTGAGGTCAGCCACGGTGACCAGGCCCTCGGTGCCGCCGTGCTCATCCACCACCACCAGCAGCGGCTGGCCGCTGCGGATCAGGGGCAGCAGCTCGGCCAGGGGGGTGCTCTCCTGCACCTGGGCCACCGGCACCACAAAGGGGGCCAGGGGGGTGTCGGGACTGAGCAATCCTCGGGCGATCGGATCGGCCAGGCGCCGCAGATCCAGCAGGCCTTTCACATCATCGAGGGAGCTGCCCAGCACGGGGAAGCGGGCGTGGGCTGTGTCATGCACCGCCCGCATCAGCTCCGCGAAGGTCACGTCGATGGGGAGGGTGACCATGCCCGAGCGGGGCACCATCACCTCCCGCACCAGGGTGTCGCGCAGGGAGAACACACCTTCGAGGATGTTGCGCTCATCGGGCATCAGCCCGGTGACACTGCCCGATTCGATCAGGGTTTCCAGCTCACCGGCGGATAGCATCGGCACCAGCTCATCCCAGTTGCTGGGCAGGCCCAGCAGCCGCAGCACGATGGCCGAGATCCGCTCGATCAGGCCAATCACCGGGGCGAGGCTCCTGCTCACCGCCACCAGCAGGGGCGAGAGGCGCAGGGCCGAACTCTCGGGGCTGTGCAGCACCCAGGCCTTGGGGGCCAGGCCGCCGAGCACGGTGGCCGCCAGCACCAGGGCCAGAAACACCCCTCCATCCAGCCAGGCTGAGGGAAGCCCGAGGGCCGCCCAGGCCTCGGTGAACCGATCGGCCACCGCGCGGCCAGCCCAGCCGATCGCCACCAGGGCGAGCACGGCGCCGAGCTGGGTGGCCACCAGAACCCGCCGCAGCCGCCGCTGCAGCGCGGCCACGGCCCTGGCCCCGGGTTCGCCACTCTCGAGCAACTGGCTCACACGGCTGGGGCGGAGCTTGATCACCGCCAGCTCGCCGGCCGAGAAGAAGGCCTGCAGCAGCAGCAGAACGGGCAGGGCAAGCAGCAGGATCACCAGGCGTGCAGCCGGGCCGGCCGAGGCGGAGGAAACAGCGGGTGGGGCACGCGGAGAGGGCGTCCTGGGGGGTGTCGTCTGCTGACGCTAAGGCCGGTCGCCGGCGTAGGTCGCCAGCCTTGATGGGGGTCGCGAGGATCGAACTCGCCTAAGGCGGATTATGAGCCCGCTGCATTCACCAGATTGCTAGGCCCCCGGGGAGTGGCTTGAGGCGGTGGATCGCTCGCTGACAGCCGGGCTCACCAGAGACCACGAACCGGCGGCGGCGGCGACCAGGTGGGGCCGGGGTCCTGCCATACGGTGGGCAGGGCCTGCTCGGAGCCGAGGTGGCCGTTGAAGCCACTCGAGACATCCGCCGTACGCAGCGGCATGGGGTCGCTCTGACGCTCGTTCAGGGCCCGGAAGGTGTTTTCGATCGCCGTGCTGTCCCAGACGATCGCCTGGTCGGAAAAGCCCAGGCCCATCACCCGGGTGCCATCACCACCGCCCATGGCGATGCCGAACAGCTCGGTGATCTGATTGCCGAGGCTCACGGCCTGGGCGAAAGGGGCGGCGTAGCTGTAATAGCGCCGTTGCACCAGATCAGGCACCGTCTGCACGGCGCTGCAACGGGTGACTTCCACCGGAGCCGAGGGAAGGCCTGACCTGGAGGGCTGGTCGAGAGGAGCCTCCAGGGTGGTGGTGCAGATCATCGGGCCGGCCTGGGCCGGCTGGGCCCCCAGCAGTGCGCCAGCCAGCAGGCCCAGCGAAGCGGCCAGTCCGGCGGACACGGCCACTCCAGCAGGCGCACTGAGGTGGTCGGGACCTGGCCGGCCACCCCGAAGTTGGATCACCAGCCTTGCGCGCGCATTCATCTACATGCCCATGCCAGTTACAACGCAGACTACCGACTGAGATTCGTTTCTTCCACAGCGAACCGCCTGTTCATCGCCAAGCCGTGCTCTTGCCCTCTCCCCCCACCTGTCTGGCCCCGTCCGCAACGCCGTCGGCCATGCGGCAGGAACTGCTGCAGCGCCTGGCCCGCCAGGCTTACAGGCGCGGCAGTTTCACCCTGGCCTCGGGTCGCAGCAGCGATCACTACGTGAACTGCAAGCCCGTGAGCCTCAGCGGCGTGGGGCTGGCCCTGCTCGGATCGCTGCTGCTGGCCGAGGTGGAAGCCGAGGCGGCAGCCGTGGCCGGACTCACCCTGGGGGCCGATCCCCTCGTGAGCGCCGTGGCCCTGCGGGCGGCCCTGGAGGGCCGGGACCTGGCAGCCCTGATCGTGCGCAAACAGGCCAAGGGCCATGGCACGGGCGCCTGGCTGGAGGGTCCGCTGCCGGCGGCCGGCAACCGGATCACCGTGCTGGAGGACGTGGTGACCACCGGCGGCTCCTCACTCCTGGCGGTGAACCAGCTCCGGCAGGCGGGCTATGCGGTGGAGCGGGTGGTGACCATCGTGGACCGGCAGGAGGGTGGCCTTGAGGCCATGACGGCCGCCGGCCTGGAGCTGCGCAGCCTGTTTCTGCTCGACGAGCTGGCGGCCACGGCCAGCGCTCTGCCCTGAACTCCACCATGCACGATCCCTGGACCTGGCAACCCGCCCCCGCGGCACGGCTGCAGCAAGCCGTGACCCTGCTGCACCTGCGCGGGCCCGACACCCTGCGGTTTCTGCATGGACAGACCAGCGCTGATCTGGAACGCGCCCCAGCGGGGGCCTGGATCCGCACCTGCTGCATTTCCCCCACCGGCCGCATGCGGGCCCTGGCGGAGGTGCTCGTGGAGCGCGAGGGCGCCTGGCTGGTGATCACCCACGGGGATGCCGCCGCCGTCCGCGCCGGTCTCGACCGGGTGCTCTTCCCCGCCGATCAGGTGGAGCTGGGCGCGTTGCAGCCCGCCTGGCTGCTGACGCCCCTGCCCAGCCTCAGCCCCGCCGTCGCCACACCCACCCCGGCCGGCCCGCCAGCAGCACTGCAGTGGCAGGCCCTGCCCGCGGATCAGGGCTGGCGGCTGGGGCCAGGCTGGTTGCTCCACCAGCTCACGGCTCTGCCCGCGGAACTGGAGGCCCTGCCGCCCCTGGGCGCCGACGAGCAGGAGCGCTGGCGGCTGCAGCAGGGCCTGCCGGCCGAACCGGCTGAACTCAACGACGGCACCAACCCGTTTGAGCTGGGCCTGGCGGATCGGGTGAGCCTCTCGAAGGGCTGCTACGTGGGCCAGGAAACCCTGGCCAAGCTGGCCACCTACGACGGCGTCAAACAACAGCTGCGCCGCTGGCATCTGCCCCAGCCTGCGGAGGGCTCCGGGGCGGAGCAGCCCACGCCACTGGCGGCAGCTCCGATCGGCGCGGTGCTGCTCAGTGCCGAGGAATCCGATGGCGGCCGCTGCGGCAGCGTCACCTCCGCCCTGCAGCTCGCTTCGGGCGCCTGGATCGGCCTGGCCCTGGTGCGCCGCCAGGCCCTTGCCGCCACCGAACTGCGACTCGGCCCCGGCGGGCCCTGCGTGCAGATGTCCACCCCGGCTGGGTTCATGGCCCCGCCGGTGGGGGCCGGCTCCGGGAGCGCATCCGGGGCCAGCTGAGTCAGCCTGGGCCGTCGAGCAGCCAGCGCACCACCGCCCAGGTGGCCAGGTTGTCGTCGCGGTTGTAGGTGAAGATCCGCTGCAGGCGCTGGCCGCCGCCGTCGCGGCGCCACTGGCGCCACCACAGCAGACAGCGGGCGCCATCCACGCCGCTCTGGCTCCAGCGAAAGCCGAGCCAGCTGGCCACGGCCTTCAAGCCGTAGCTGTTCACCGGCAGGCGCCAGTGGCGCCGCACCCTGGCATGCACGTCCACCAGCCGCTGCCGCAGAGCCGTGAGTTCGGCCTCCCCAGCCCCCTGGCGCCGGGCCAGGCGCAGCAGGGCGATCGACTCGGTTTCGCCGTAGTGGAGCAGCGGCCAGGCCGGGTAGCGCCCGAGCAGCCGCCGCAGCCGCTGCCACAGCAGGGCCTCGCCGTGGTCATACAGGGCCAGCAGGGGCTGATAGCGCCAGCTGCCCTGGGCGGGCACAGGGCCTGCCGGCCAGGCGCCGTCGGCGCCGCGGGGCACGATCACGAACCCGTGCAGGAAGTCGTCGCGGGCATCGGGATCCGATTCGATGTCATAGAGCAGCACGCCGGGGCAGTGGCGCAGTTCGGGGAGCGGATCGAGGCCGCCTGCCCCCTCGGCCGCAGGGGGCTCCGGCTCCAGCCGCTCAGGCCGCCCCTGGGCCTGCACCCGGGCCTGGGCCACCAGCACCGCGGCGTTGTGGCGATGTTGCTCGCCGTGCACGGCCAGGGCCTCCCCCAGCCAGGCCGGATCGGCGGCCGCCAGCTCCTTGAGATTGGTGATGCCCAGCCCCAGCAGCATCTCGCGCCGCTTGCCGCCAATGCCGCTCACCTCGCTGAGATGGCCCTCGGCCGCCGCCTCCTGATCGCACTTGCCGCGCCAGCTGCAGAGCACACACTTCTTGCGGTCGGCCACCAGGGGCGGTGGCTCTGGGCTCTCCATGGTTTCGGCGAGGCGCACAAGGGCGTCATCGAGCTGGTGCTGCAGGCCAGCGCTGAGGCTGAGGGTGTCTCGCTGCAGGTTCCGGCCCGAGCCCGCCACCACCAGGGCCTGGGGCACAGGGGCTCGCTGGTACTCGGCCAGCAGCCGACCCCACAGAGCCAGCAGCAACCGGTGCTCGCGGGTGAGGTTACGGCCCTGGCGCCCCAGCACCGGGCGGTAGGCATGGTCGCCCCAGCGGCTGGGGCCCGGCAGCCGCTCCAGCAGGGAGGGATGGGCCTGCAGCTGCAGACCCGCGGGCCCCTCCCCCTGCAGCCGCAGCCCCACCACCCCCGGGGCAGCGGCTGCACAGGCCGCCTCGCCATGGCCGGGTTTCTGGGCCAGAAGGCTCTGGAAACTGGCCAGCTGGTCGCTGAGGGCCAGGCTGCGATGGGCCGTCCAGCGCCTGGCCTCCGGATCGCCATGGCGATCCAGCCAGGCCCGGCGCTTGCAGCGCAGCCAGCTGCGCAACAGCCGGTCGGTGAGCACCACCTGGGTCATCGGCGGATCGTCAGCTGGGGGAGGGGGCTGAGGCGCGGAGGGGCCCGGCACCAGGGCCCAGCGGCCTGGCAACGCTAGTCAGCTGGGGGATCCGGCAAGCTGGCGGGCACCACACCCAAGGTTCATGGTTTCAGCCCCGCTGCCCCTGGACGCGGCCCCGATCAGCTTCGGCACCGATGGCTGGCGGGGCATCCTCGGCGTGGACATCACCGTGGAGCGGCTGTTGCCGGTGGCGGCGGCCGCCGCCCGCGAACTGGCCGCCTCGGCGCCGGCGGAGCTGCGCAGCCGCGAAGTGGTGATCGGCTACGACCGCCGCTTCCTGGCGCCGGAGCTGGCCGAGGCCATCTGCGCCGCCGTGAGGGGAGCCGAACTGGAGCCCGTGCTCGCCGACACCCCCACCCCCACACCCACCAGCAGCTGGGCGGTGGTGGAGCGCGGCGCCCTCGGCGCCCTGGTGATCACCGCCAGCCACAACCCGCCCGAATGGCTCGGCCTCAAGATCAAGGGGCCCTTCGGTGGCTCGGTGGAGGGGGACTTCACCCAGCGGGTGGAAACACGCCTGGCCGCCGGCGGCATCACCGTGCCGCGGCCGGGCGAAACGCTCCGCTTCGATGCCCTCGGCCCCTACCTGGCGGGCCTGCGGGCCAAGGTGGACACCGGCGCCCTGGCGGCAGGGCTGGAGCGGCTCGGCCTGAGTGTGATCGTGGATCCGATGCACGGCTCCGCCGCCGGCGTGCTGCCTGCCCTGCTGGGCCCCCAGGCCCTGGCCAGCGGGGCCATCCAGGAGATCCGCAGCCAGCGGGACCCCCTGTTCGGCGGCCATCCCCCCGAGCCCCTGGCGCCCTACCTGCAGGAGCTCATTGCCGCGGTGCGCGCCAGCACGGCGGCCGGCAAACCGGCCATGGGAATCGTGTTCGACGGCGATGGCGACCGCATCGCGGCGGTGGATGAGCTGGGCCGCTTCTGCAGCACCCAGCTGCTGATGCCCCTGTTCATCGACCACCTGGCCCGGGCCCGCCAGCTGCCGGGGCTGGTGATCAAGACCGTGAGCGGCTCCGACCTGATGCAGCAGGTGGCGGAGGGGCTGGGGCGCACCGTGCTGGAAAAACCGGTGGGCTTCAAGTACATCGCCGCCGAGATGCTGGCTGGCGAGGTGCTGGTGGGGGGCGAGGAATCGGGCGGCGTGGGGTTCGGCATGCACCTGCCGGAACGGGACGCCCCCTTTGCCGCCCTGCTGCTGATCGAGGCGCTGGTGGAGGGTGGCGTGCCCCTGGGCCAGCGCCTCGATGCCCTGCAGCAGCGCTGTGGCGGAGCCGCGGCCTACGACCGACTCGATCTGCGCCTGCCGGACATGGCCGCCCGGGGCCGGCTGGAGGCCCTGCTGGCCGCCCAGCCGCCGGCCGAGGTGGCCGGAGTGCCGGTGCAGGAGGTGATCCGCACCGACGGCGTGAAGCTGCGGCTGGGACCCAGCCACTGGCTGATGCTGCGCTTCTCGGGCACCGAGCCACTGCTGCGGCTCTACTGCGAGGCCCCCACTCCGGAGCGGGTGGCCTGTGTGCTCGCCTGGGCACAGCAGCTGGCCGAGCAGGTGTGAGGCTCTGGCCATGGAAACCACGAACAGCAAACCCGGCGTGCTGGTGATCGCCAGCGGCAACGCCGGCAAAGTGCGCGAATTCAGCCGGCTGCTGGCGGGGCTGGGCCTGGAGGTGAGGCCCCAGCCCGCAGGCCTGGAGGTGGAGGAAACGGGCAGCAGCTTCGCCGAGAACGCGGCCATCAAGGCCACCGCCGTGGCCCGCCTGACGGGCTGCTGGGCCCTGGCCGACGACTCCGGCCTCTGCGTGGCGGCCCTCGGCGGTGCCCCGGGAGTGCAGTCAGCCCGCTACGCCGCCACCGATGCCGCCCGCATCGCCCGGCTGCTGGACGAACTGGCCGCCGTCGGTGGCAGCTCCAGCGCCGCCAAGGCCGAGCAGCGCAGCGCTCAGTTCAGCGCCGCCCTGGCCGTGGCCGACCCCCAAGGCAGGGTGCGGCTGGCGGTGGAGGGTCACTGCCCGGGCGTGATTCTGGAGGCGCCCCGGGGCACGGGGGGCTTTGGGTACGACCCGGTGTTCCACGTGCCCGAGGCCGGCCAGACCTTCGCCGAGATGGACAGCGCCACCAAGGCCCGCCTGGGCCATCGGGGCCGCGCCTTCGCGGCCCTCGCACCCCAGCTGCGCCAGCTGTTCGCCAGCCCTTAGGCCGCCACCCAGCTGCCGTGCAGGCCATGGGGGATGGCCAGCGGCAGCTCCAGCACCGCCTGCTCGGAGAGATCGTGGGCGTTGAGGATCACCAGATCACTGGCGCAGCGGGCGCCGTTCCACACCACGCAGAGCAGCCAGCCGTCGTCTTCAGGGCCGCTGGCGGCTTCAGAGCCCGTGCCGGCGCGGGGCACCATCACGGGCTCGCTCACGAAGCTCCGCGCCCCGGCGCACCACACGCGCCGCTCGCCGCTGCTGAGATCCAGCTTCTCGATCGCTTGCAAGGGCGCATTGCCACGCTCCTGCTCGGTCACGGCCATCCAGGCGAAGCGGGCCTCGCGGCCCTGGCGGGCCGGATGCACGGTGGCGAATTCGCAGCAGCGCTGCTCCAGCCAGTCGGAGCTCACGGCCCCGGCAGGATCAGTGGCGGCTCGCTCCAGGTCGATGCGGCAGCGCTTCAGCTGCCCCTCGGGAATGGCCTCGAAGTCCACCGAGCGGAAGTCGTCGCCGGGGCCGATCGAGGGGAAGTCGGCGTAGAAGATCGAATCGAGCACCAGCTCGCCCGTGGCTTCATCCTCGAAGGCATTGAGGTGGTGGAACACAAAGCCCTCGGGGGCTGGCACCTCCAGGGGCTTGGCATGGCGCTCCGCCGCGGCGCTGCCGGGCCGGGGCACCAGAAAGAAGCGGCCGATCTCGCCGGGCTTGGAGGCCAGGCACTGGGCTGCCCCCTTCTGGCCGAGCACGTAGGGCAGGGGATTGAAGGCCATGGCGTTCTGCAGGAACACGGCCCAGTTGGGGGTGATGGCGAAGTCGTGCAGGAAGGCGAAGCCCGCCATCGTGTCGTGGCGCTCCGCCAGCAGCTGGCCCGCCTGCACGCCGGCGGCAGGGTCGTCGGCCGTGGCGAACTCCATCAGCCGGATCGTGCTGCGCGGCCCGCTCTTGACACCGAAGGTCACCATCCGTGGCGCCCCCCGGTGACCGGGATCAAAGCGGGGGTGGGCGCTGAAGGCCTCACCCGGCTTGAGCACCCCATCGAGGCGGCTGAGGCCCCGGGTTTCCAGGCTGTGGGGATCGAGGGCATGGGGTTCCGCCGCCTCCCAGAGGGCCAGCAGCTGGTCGCCGAGGCGCACCACGTGGGTGTTGGCGATGTTCTTGAGCCGCAGGTCGAAGGCGTTGGCCAGAGCCCCCCCCGGTTTCTGGGTGCCGAACACGCCGCGGTACACGAAACGGCCGGCGCTCTCCTCGGCCTGCCAGCCCTCCGTGCGCACGAAGCGGTTGCTGAGCCGGGCCTCGCCGCCCTCAAAGCGCAGGGCCGTGATCATGCCGTCGCCATCGAAGGGGTGGTGCACCCACTGCCCGCCCCGCTCCAGCCGGCCCGGGCCGTTGCGGTAGAGGCTGCCGCAGAGCTCGGCCGGGATGGTGCCCCGGCTCGCCGTGACGGCCACATCGGCGAGCTCGGTGCCCACGTTGCGGAAGGAGCTGGCCCAGTCCGCCCGCTGCCAGGTGGCGCCGGAGGGGGCCGGGGAACGGCTGGGGGCGATGGTCATCGGGACGACACCACGGAAGGGTTTGCGAATTGTGTCGAAAATAAGGCGGCATACCGGCCGCCGCGAGCCATCAGCTCCCGGTGGGTGCCGGATTCCACCATCGCGCCGGCCTCGATCACGCAGATCCGGTCGGCGTTCACCACCGTGGAGAGCCGGTGGGCCACCACCAGGGTGGTGCGGTTGCTCATCAGGCGATCCAGGGCCTCCTGCACCACCTGCTCCGAGGCGGAATCCAGGGCGGAGGTGGCCTCGTCGAGCAACAGGATCGGGGCGTTCTTGATCAGGGCGCGGGCGATGGCGATGCGCTGCCGCTGGCCGCCTGAGAGCAGGGTGCCGTTCTCGCCGATCAGGGTGTCATAGCCCTGGGGCAGCTGGGCGATGAAGCCATGGGCGTTGGCGGCCCGGGCCGCGGCCTCGACGGCCGCGCGGGAGGCGGCAGCATGGCCATAGGCGATGTTGTTCGCCACCGTGTCGTTGAACAGGAAGGTGTTCTGATCCACCACCGAGATCAGACTCCGCAACGAGGCCAGGGAGAGCTCGCGGATGTCGATGCCGTCAATGCTGATCCGGCCGGCGTCCGGGTCGTAGAAGCGGCAGAAGAGGTCGATGATCGTGCTCTTGCCGCCGCCGCTGGGGCCCACCAGGGCCACGGTGCTGCCCACGGGGATCCTCAGCGCCAACTGGCGGATCACGGGGTCGGTGCCGTAGCCGAAGCTCAGGGCCTCAGCCCGCAGCTCCCGGGCCACCCCCTGCAACTGCCGCGGCACCGGAGCCTCCACCGGATCCACTGGGGTGTCGAGGATGGCGAAGAGATCCTGGGCCGCCGACACCCCCTGCTGCAGCACTGCATTGGCCCGTGCCAGCCCCTTGAACGGCGCGTAGCAGAGGTAGAGGGAGGTGAGAAAGGCGAAGAAGCTGCCGGTGGTGCGGCTGCCGCTGATCACCGCCTCGCCGCCGTACACCAGCACCGCGCTGAACCCCACCGCCCCCAGCAGCTCCATCAGGGGCTGGTTGGCGAGCTTGGCCCTGGTGGTGCGCAGGGCCGCCTTGAGCACGGCGGTGTTCTCCTCGTGGAAGCGTTTCAGCTCATAGGCCTCCATGCCGAAGACCTTCACCACCCGGGAGCCCACCAGCGACTCCTGCAGGTAGCTGGCCAGCCGCGCCAGGCTTGACTGGCCGCGGCTGGAGTGGCGCCGCACCTTCTTCGAGGAGCGCAGCACCGGCAGGATCGCCACTGGAAAGAGAATGAAGGCGATCAGGGCCAGCAGCCAGTCCTGGTAGAAGGCCACCAGCACCAGGGCCAGCAGGGTGAGCGCATCTTTGAAGATCGAGGAGAAGCCGTCCACGATGCCGGTCTTGACCAGCGTCACATCACTGAGCAGACGCGAGATCAGGGTGCTGGAGGGATGGCGGTCGATGTACGACTGCGGCAGCACCATCACCTTGGCGGCCAGATCGGAGCGCAGATCCGCCGTGATCGACTGGCTCACCGTCTCGGTGAGGTAGGCCCCCAGGTACTGGCAGACGGCCCGCAGCACGATCACCCCCAGGATCACGGCCGGAGCGCTGTAGAGCCGGCCCCGATCACTGCTGGGCAGCACGTCGTCGAAGAGGTGGCGAATCACCAGAGGCACGAAGCCCGTGGAGGCCCCATAGCCGAGGTTGAACAGCAGGGCCAGCAGAAAGGTGGGCCACAGATAGGGCTTCCCGTAGGCCAGGAAGCGCCGGTACACAGGCCTGCTCATCGCACAAGATCCACCAGTTCGTCGGCCGCCCGGGCCGAGGCGCCCGGCGGCCCCATCTTGCTGCGGAGCTCCTCCACGGCCTGGCGCACCCCGGCGGGATCGGCCAGCAGCTGGCGCAGCTCCCGCACCAGGTTGGCCGGCGTCACGGCCCGCTGCACCAGCTCCGGGAAGGCGACCCGACCCAGAATCACATTCGGCAGACCGATCACCCGATGGCGGGTGGCCAGCCTGGCCAACAGATAGGTGAGCCGCGAGAAGCGGTAGACGATCACGTGGGGACAACCCAGCAGGGCGGCCTGCAGGGTGGCGGTGCCGGAGCTGACCAGGGCGCCATCGGCGGCGTGCAGCAGGTTGTTGGTGTCCTCGCCGGAGCAGCAGCGGGGCAGGGGGGTCTCCCCGGCCACCTGCTCGAGAAAGGCCTGGTCCACCGTGGGGGCCCGCAGCAGGCCCACCTGCCAGCCCTCCCGGCGGAACGCGGCGGCGGCGGCGAGCAGGGCCGGCAGCAGCAGCCGGATCTCGGCGCGGCGGCTGCCCGGCAACAGCAGCAACAGCCGCTGATCGGGCCGGAAGCCATGGCGCCGCAGGGTGGCCTCCCGGCTGGAGGTCACCGCCAGCCCATCCATCAGGGGATGGCCCACGTAGCGGGCGAAGGCCCGGCCGTGGGCATTGAACAGCGGCGCCTCGAAGGGAAAGATCACCGCCAGACGATCGATGTAGCCGGCCATCCGGCGCGCCCGGCCCTGGCCCCAGGCCCACACCTGCGGAGCGATGTAGAAGAACACCGGAATGCCGCGCCGGTGGGCCTCCTGGGCCACCAGGAGGTTGAAGCCCGGGTAGTCGATCAGGGCCACGGCCGCCGGGCGCTGGCGGTCCATCTGGCGCTTCAGCAGCCGCATCACCCGGTAGTGGCGGCCCAGGCTGCCCAGGATCTCCACCACCCCGGCAGCGGAGAGATGGCGCACATCGGCCAGCTGCAAGAGGCCGGCGGCCCGCATCCGCTCCCCCCCCACGCCCAGGATTTCGGCCTCGGGCAGGCGAGAGCGCAGCTGCCGCAGCAGGGCACCGCCGTGCAGGTCGCCCGAGGCCTCACCCGCCACCACCAGCAGCCGCAATGGGGCCGGGCTCAGCTCCATGCCAGCCGCAACCGCTCCTGCACCAGGTCGGCCAGGGCCTTGAGCGCCTCAGGATCCAGCACCAGGGGCACGGCCGCCACCACGCTGCGGGAATGGGGGGGCAGGCGATGCCAGTCCTTCACGGTGGTCACCAGCGTGGCTCCTCCCCGGGCCTGGGCCATGGCCAGCAGCCGCTCCAGATCGGCCTGAGCATAGGGGTGGTGGTCGGGGAAGGCCTGGCTCCCCACCAGCTGCAGCCCCGCCTGGCGCAGCGCCGCAAAGAACTTGCCCGGCAAGCCGATGCCGCAGAAGGCCAGCAGCGGCCGTCCCCGCAGGCTGGGGGCCGGCTGCAGGCTGGCGGGCACCCGCAACCAGGGTTTGGCGGCGGGCCAGCCCAACTGCTCGGGGGCAAGACGGCCCCCCAGATCAGGCAGGTCCACGCTGGGGTCGCCGCCGGCCATGGGAGCAGCGCCGCTGCCGGTGAGCACCAGCAGGTCGGCGCGCCCCAGCTGGGAGGCCGGCTCGCGCAGGGGTCCAGCGGGAAAGAGCAGCCCATTGCCGAGGCCATGGCGCTCATCGAGCACGGTCACGTCGCAGTCGCGGGCCAGGGACCAGTGCTGCAGGCCGTCATCCAGCAGCAGCAGCTCGGCCCCCTCGGCCACCGCCTGGCGGGCCGCGGAGCGGCGATCAGAACCCACCCACACCGGCACGCCGGGCAGGCTGCCCATCAGCTCGAGGGCCTCATCCCCCACCTGCCGCAGGGGGGCACGGCGCCCCGCCTCCGGCGCCAGCGGCTCCCGGCCGCGGCCGCCCTCCAGGCGGATCGGCGAGCGGCGGCCGCTGCCGTAGCCGCGGGTGAGCACGGCCAGGCGCACCCCCCGCCTGCCCAGCTCCCGGGCCAGACCGATCACCAGGGGGGTCTTGCCGGTGCCGCCCAGCGTGATGTTGCCGATCGACACCACCGGCACCGCTGGGCGCAGGGGTCGCACCCAGCCCCGGTGCAGCCCGCTGGCGAGGGCATAGAGCACGGCCAGTGGACGCAGCAGCCGTGCCCTCAGGGAGGGACCGCGCTGGTAGAGGAACGCAGGCGGCCGGATCAGCATCAGCGCGCCTCCCGGGCCAGGTGGGCGTCGGCCAGCCCGGCGTCGGTGAGATCAGCAGTGCCCAGTTCAGCGATCAGGCGCTTGGCGATGCGGCGCGAGGGACCCTCCAGACGCAAGGGGGGTGGCGCCGGCGCCCCCCGGCTCAGCAGCTCCACCACCCGAGCCCAGAGCAGCTCGTCGGTGGGGCAGGCATGGAGCCAACCGGCGGCCTGCAGCTCCTCGCTGAGGCCAGCGAAGTTGGCCATGTCCGGCCCACACACCACGGGTTTGCCGGCGCGGATGGCCTCCAGGGGATTGTGGCCCCCTATCCGGTGTCGCCCCGCAGCCAGGCTGCCGCCCATCACCACCAGATCCGACGCCCCAATCCAGCTGCCCATCGCTCCCAGGACATCCACCACCAGCACGTCGAGATCAGCATGGTCAGCCGGGCCCCTGGCGGCCAGCTCCCTCCAGAGAATGGCCACAAGGCCCTGCCGCCGGGCCAGCTCGAGCACGGCGGCAGCCCGCGGCGGGTGCCGCGGCACCAGCACCAGGGTGAGCGGGCCCAGCTGCTGCTGCAGCCGCTGGCGGGCCTGGAGCAGCAGCTCCTCCTCCCCGGCATGGCTGCTGGCCAGGAGCAGCACCGGCCCCCGGCGCCGCAGCGGTTGCAGCCGGGCCAGGATCGCCTCGTCCGCGGCGAGGGGATCGGCGTCCCGCTTGGTGGAGCCCACCACCTCCACCTGGGTGGCGCCCAGCCGACGCAGGCGGGCGGCATCGGGCTCCGACTGGGCCCAGCAGAGACGGGCACGGCCATAGAGCCAGGCGGCGTAGGCCGGCTGGCGGCGGTGGCGGCGGTAGGAGCGCTCGCTCATGCGGGCATTGACCAGGTGCAGCCGCGGCATGGCCAGCACCAGCTCCGGCCACAGCTCAGCCTCCGCCAGCAACCCCAGCTGGGGCCGCCAGTGGCGGCGGAACAGGGCCAGGGCCAGCCAGTGGTCCACCGGCGCCAGCTGATGGATCACCCCCTCCGGCAGCAGCCGCTGGGCCAGCTGGGCGGAGCTGCGGCTCACTGAGGTGACCAGCAGCGCCGGTGGCTCCAGGCCCGATTCGGCAGCGGCTGCGCCCAGCTCCCGCAGCAGGGGCAACAGTGCCGTGAGCTCGCCGACGCTGGCGCCGTGCATCCAGATCAGGGGGCCGGGGGGGCGCTGATGGCCCGCCCAGCCCAGCCGCTCCGGGAACCGGCGCAACTCCTCCTTGCCCTGCAACAGCCGCAGCAGCAGCAGCAGCAGGATCCCGGGGGTGAGCAGGGTCTGCAGCAGTCGCAGGCCCAGCAACGGCAGTGTCACCGGCTCAGAGGGCACGGGAGGCCTGCTCCGAAGCGGCTTCCAGGGCCGCCTCCAGCTGTTCGGCCTGCAGGGCGAGGGCCTCGGTATCCTCCACCGGCGGCAACCACAGGGGCGCCCCCAGGCTGAGCACGGCCGAGCAGAAGGGGAAGGGCAGCAGGGTGCGGTCCCAGGAGCGCAACCGGCGCCCCCGGCGCACGGCCAGGCCCACCGGCACCACGGCACACCCCGACTGCTGGGCCAGGTGCACGACACCGGGCTTGACGCGCCGGGCAGGGCCCCTGGGGCCGTCCGGGGTGATGCAGATTGAGCGTCCCCGGCGCAGCAGCTGAATCAGTTGCAGATAGGCGCGCACACCCCCCCGGGTGGAGGAGCCGGCCACCAGCTCAACGCCGCGCATGCGGGCCGCCACCCCCACGATCTGGGCATCGCGATGGGCGCTGAGCAGCACCGCCACCGGGCGTCCACTGCTGATGCGCAGCATCGGCATGAAGAACACATGGCAATGCCAGAGCGCATAGATCACCGGCCGCCCCTGCGCGCCGATCAAACGGGCACTGAGCTGGTCGCGGCGCACCACGACGCGGGAGGTGAGCAGGATCAGCTGTCCGTAGGCGTTGAGCAGAGCACCCGCAAACCAGGCCAGGGCCCCGTGATTCAGGAGGGTGCGCTTCTTCACCGGAGAGCGGGGAACGGGCCGGAGGTCGAGGCTTCAGCCAAACCGTCTCCCACAGGAAACCCCGGTGGCAGCCAGGCTGTCCACCGGGGGAGAGGCATTGCTGGGGATGGCTTGGGCCGGGAATCGGGCCAGGATTCAGGCAGAGCCGACGCCGGTGTAGGAGCCGTAGAAGAACAGGCCCACCACGAAGATCACAGCCATGCCACCGGCGGTGGCCACCAGCCACAGGGGCAGAACGCCTGCTGTCCAGCGGGAGCGCCAGGCCACAGCCGGACGGCCGTCAGGCAGGCGATCCGGGATCCGGCCATCTGGGATGTTGGATTTCTTGCCGCTCATGGGGTGCCCTCCGGATCAGTTGAAGAAGTAGCTGGTGAACAGCACACCGGTGACGAAGACCAGCAGCAGCCCCAGGTAGAGGCTGGTGCGGTTGAGCTCAACCGGCAGGTTGTTGGGGTTCGGGTTGCGTTGCATGGCAGGAGACCTCAGCGACGGATGAACTGCATGGCCGCCAGGGCCCCCAGAAAGAACACCGTGGGAATACCCAGGGCGTGAACGGAGAGCCAGCGCACCGTGAAGATCGGATAGTTGCGCGGCGTGGTCGAGACGGGAGACTGGGTCATGGGGATTTATGGCAGACGCAGGTCAAGCTGGCTCTTGCCCTCATAGCGCTGGCTCACAACGGGAGCCTTGCTCTCCTGGGCCTGGAAATAGGCGTCGGGGCGAGGCGTGCCGAAGGCGTCATAGGCCAGGCCGGTGGACACGAACAGGAAGCCAGCAAGGAAGATCGCTGGCAAGGTGACCGCGTGGATCACCCAGTAGCGAATGCTGGTGATGATTTCGAAGAACGGGCGTTCCCCTGTAGAGCCGGCAGCCATAGCGACAAGCGTTCAGCTCGGCGATCCTAGGGGGAGGGTCTGGCCCTGCGGGAGCGGCCGTCCCCCTTGGTTACAGAAGTTGGCGAGCCTGAGAAACGCCGCTGGATCGCGGGCCGTCCCTCAGCCCACCCAGCGCAGCAGCGAGCCGCGCTCGCCCAGCACGAAGCCCTTGCTGCCGTCGCGGCTGAACACGATGCGGGTGAAGTTGGAGGGCTCCTGGGCCCCCACCGGGTCCTGCTCCCAGCTGCGGCCGTCGTCGCTGCTCACCAGCAGGGTGCCGCTGCCGCCGCCGGCCCAGATCCCACCACGGGGATCCCAGGCCATGTCGAGGTAGCCGTAGCCATTGGTGATCGGGATCACCGGCTTGCTCCACTGCTCGGGCTCGGCGGGATCGCTGCCGAAGCGGATCTGGGCACCGCGGGCCAGCATCCAGAGCGTGCCGTCAGGGCGGAAGCCGATGGTCTGCAGGCGCTGGCTGCTCACCCGCTGGTGCACCTGCCACACCTCCTGGCCGGGATTCCAGGTGGAGAAGAAATTGCCCAGGCTGCTGACGCTCACATAGCGGCCATCAGGGCTGCGGCGCAGCTCGCGCACGGCGCCGGCCGCATCCCCCACCCGGGCCTGCCAGCTGGCACCGCCATCGCTGGTGTCGTAGATGGCTCCCACGCTGGTGGCCAGTTCGGCCGTGTCCCGGCCGAGGGCCGTGACCAGGTAGGGCTCGCCGGGCAGCTTGGTGTCGAGGAACAGGCGGCTCCAGTTGCGGCCGGCATCGGAGCTGTGCAGCAGCAGGCCGGGCTGGCCCACGATCCAGCCCTCGTCGCCGCGGAAGTCGATGCTGATCAGGCGGAAGTTCTCCTCCTCGGGCAGATCGAGGGCCCGCTCCTCCCAGCTGGCACCGCCGTCGCTGGTTTCCAGGATCAGCCGGTTGCTGCCCACCAGGAAGCCGTGGTCGGCGTCGGAGAAGGCCACGGCCAGCGGGTTGGCCGTGGTGTTGAGGGGTACGGACTCCCAGGGACTGTCGACCGTGCGGGCCAGGCCGGTGGTGACGCAGCCACCCAGCCCCAGGCTGATCCCCAGCACCAGCAGCAGGGAGCACAGCGAGGAGAGCAGGCGGGGGCGGAGCGGGAAGCTGGAGGAGGAGCGGTTCATCGGCGCGGGCATCAACGCAGGGAATAGAGGGAGAGGAAAAAGGCGAAGGCCAGGGCGAATCCCCCGAAGATCAACACATTCTTCTGCCCCGGGGTGAGCCGATTGACCCCGAGGCCGAAGTTGAGGTTTTCCTCAAAGCCGCTGGGCTTGCTGCGCGGGCCGATGTCCATGAAGGCCCCCACCTTGCTGCGGCACACCGGGCAGCGAAAGGCAACGGGGTCGAGATCGGAAAACGGCGTCCCCGGGGCAATCGCCAGTTTCCTGACGCCCTCGGCCGGGTCATAGACGAAGCCGCAGCTGCGGCACTCGAAGCGGTGGCTGTCGGGATCGTCGACGGGCTCGCCGGGAACCGAGTCCGGTGGAGCCGGAACCGCCTGCGGAGCAGAAGCGGCCGGCTCAGCCGGCTGCTGGGCAGGGATCTCCTGCCCCTGCGGAGTGATCTCTTCGGTCACCGGAGTCGGGCTGGGGGACCTGACTCTAGGAACCATGCTGCAAGCGAGGCCGTGGCTTTCCGGTTGCAGATGCCAGACTGCGCGCCACGTTGGGCTCGCCCCCATGTTCGTGCTCTCCGGCTACGACGCCTTCCTCGGCTTTCTGCTGATTTCGGCTGCCGTTCCCGTGCTCGCCCTCGTCGCCAACAAGCTGCTGTCGCCCACCAGCCGCGGCGGCGAACGGGAGATCACCTACGAATCCGGGATGGAGCCCATTGGCGGAGCCTGGATTCAGTTCAACATCCGCTATTACATGTTTGCGCTGGTCTTCGTGATCTTCGACGTGGAGACCGTGTTTCTGTATCCCTGGGCGGTGGCCTTCCACCGGCTGGGGCTCCTGGCCTTCATTGAAGCCCTGGTGTTCATTGCCATCCTTGTGGTGGCCCTGGCCTATGCCTGGCGCAAAGGCGCCCTCGAGTGGAGCTGACGGAACCCATGACCCTCACCCCCCAGACCAGCCCCAGCATCGACGCGCTGCGGGACGTGCGTGCCGCCAGTTGCGGCCCCGTCGGCAGCCCGGCTGTCACCTCGGATCTGTCGGAGAACGTGATTCTCACGACCCTCGATGACCTGCACAACTGGGCCCGGCTCAGCAGCCTCTGGCCCCTGCTCTACGGCACGGCCTGCTGCTTCATCGAGTTCGCGGCCCTGATCGGCTCCCGCTTCGACTTCGACCGCTTCGGTCTGGTGCCCCGCTCCAGCCCCCGCCAGGCCGACCTGCTGATCGTGGCCGGCACGGTGACCATGAAGATGGGCCCGGCCCTGGTGCGCCTCTATGAGCAGATGCCTGAGCCGAAGTACGTGATCGCCATGGGGGCCTGCACGATCACCGGTGGCATGTTCTCGGCCGACTCCACCACCGCGGTGCGGGGCGTTGACAAGCTGATTCCCGTGGACCTCTACCTGCCCGGTTGCCCGCCGCGGCCCGAGGCCATCTTCGATGCGGTGATCAAGCTGCGCAAGAAGGTGGGCAATGAGGCGCTGGCTGAGCGCGGCAACCTGCGGCCCACCCACCGCTACTGCACCGTGGCCCACCAGATGACGCCCGTCGAGCCGATCGTCACCGGCGCCTATCTCGAGGCCGAAACCCAGCGCCGGGCCCTGGCCGCCGCAGCCGGCCTGCCGCTCGGCAGCCTCGAAGCCGAGGCAGCCAGCACGGAGCCCGTGCCCGCTGCTGAGAGCCCCCCCCCCACCGCCGAGTCAAGCGATGCCTGAGTCCGCCCCCAGCCCCGAAGCGCTCGCCTCCGTGGAGCCCGGGCCAGTGAGCCGGTGGCTGCAGAGCCAGGGCTTTGACCACACGGTGCTGCCCCCGGATCACCTCGGCGTGGAAGTGCTCGGCGTTGAGCCGGCCTTCCTGCCACTTCTGGCCACCGCCCTCAAGGCCGACGGCTTCGACTACCTGCAGTGCCAGGGCGGCTACGACGAGGGGCCAGGCGGCCGTCTGGTGAGCTTCTACCACCTGGTGAAGCTGGGTGTCCTCGCTGACAGCAGCGCCGGCCTGGCCAAGCTGCCCGCCGAGGTGCGGCCCCAGGAGGTGCGCCTCAAGGTGTTTCTGGCTCGCGACGGCGCCCTCACCATCCCCAGCCTCTACGGCCTGTTCCGCGGCGCCGACTGGCAGGAGCGCGAGACCTTCGACATGTACGGCATCCAGTTCGAAGGCCATCCCCATCCCAAACGGCTGCTGATGCCGGAGGACTGGAAGGGCTGGCCGCTGCGCAAGGACTACGTGCAGCCTGACTTCTACGAGATGCAGGACGCCTACTGAGCCGGCACGAAGTGGCGCGGCCGGCGCGGGCCTCCCTGCCGCACCTGCGCCACTGTCAGGTTCCCCTCCAGCAGCCAGGGGTAGAAGAAGCTGAAGTCGTCGACGTAGCGCTGGCGCAGCAGCTGCACCAGCTGCGGTTGGGCCAGCAGTTGCTCGAGATCGGTGCTCTGGCCCTGGCGGCGGCTGTTCTTGTCCGGCAGCTGACGCATCAGGCCCGGCACGCCGGCGCGGCGGGCCCGCTGCACCAGGAAGGGCCAATGCAGCTCCAGGCTCTCGGCATAGGCCACCCAGGTGGGCAGGGGCTCCGCATCCAGGCAGAGGATCTCCGCCTGGGGCAGCACGTGCACATCGAGAGCCGCCGAATCCGCTGCGCAGAGGCGCTCGATGAACTGGGGCAGCGCCATGCCCCGCTCCACGCCGATGGCCCGCAGCCGGGCCGTGCAGCTGGGGTTTTCGATCACCTTGTTGTTGTAGGCCGAGAGCAGGCGATCAAAGGGGTTGCGCACCACCGCGAAGCTGAAGCAGTGCGCCCGCAGCTGTCTGGCGGTGGCGCGGTCCACGGGGCGGGCGATGCTGCTCGGCAGCAGATCCCAGAACTGGTCCACCTGGGAGGAGAGGGATTGCCAGGAGCGATGGGGCTGCAGCGCCCGCAGCAACCGCTGGCCCAGGCCATGGCGGTTGCGCTGCAGCTCCGGTCGGATCAGTCGGGTGAGGGCCGCCTTGACGCTGCTGTTGGCCGCCTTGGGCACGCGCCCATAGAGCAGATGGTGGCCGGGCAGGTGCAGAAAGTGGTGGTCAGAAGCCGCCATGGCCGGAGGCTACCTGGCTGGCTCAGGGATCCTGGCGCTGGGCCCTCGCCCGCCGCAGGTTGTTGCCGCGGTAGCTGCGATAAAACCGCATCACCGCCAAGGCCAGGCTGCGGGGGTCGTGGCGCAGCGTGGCGGTGGGCCGAGCCCCCTGCAGGGGTGCCTGCATCACCTGATAGCCCTGGCGCTGCAGCTTGCGGGCTTCGCAGCGGACCGGTTCGGCCCCTTTCTGGCGGTAGCGATCCAGCAGCGGCGTGTCGGCCAGGTTCTCCTGGGCCAGCACGGCATTGAACAGCCGTTGCTCGACACCGAGGCTGCCGAGCTGGGCCTCGATCGCGCGCAGGTGCCCTTCGACATCGAGGTGGTCGGTCTCGCCGGGCTGGGTCATCAGGTTGCAGATGTAGAGGCGGGGCGCCTTGCTGCGGGCGATCGCCGCCACCAGCTCCGGCACCAGCAGGTTGGGCAGCAGCGAGGTGTAGAGACTGCCAGGGCCGAGCACGATCAGGTCGGCATGGGCGATGGCCTCGATCGCCCGGGGCAGGGCCGGCGGGCGCTCGGGCGAGCAGCCCAGCCGCACGATCGGGCTGTGGGCATGGCCGATCGCCGATTCGCCCTCGATCCGCTCACCGCTCTCCAGCTCTGCCCAGAGGCGCACGTCGGCATTGGTGGCGGGCACCACCTGGCCCTGCACCGCCAGCACCCTGCTGCTGGCGGTGATCGCCGACTCGAGGCTGCCGGTGATCGCCGTGAGGGCCGAGAGAAAGAGGTTGCCGAAACTGTGCCCCTCCAGCCCCACACCCGACTGGAAGCGGTACTGGAAGAGTCTGGTGAGCAGGGGCTCCTCCCGGGCCAGGGCGGCCAGGCAGTTGCGGATGTCACCCGGGGGCTGCACCCCCAGTTCGCGGCGCAGCACACCGCTGCTGCCGCCGTCATCGGCCACGGTGACGATGGCGGTGAGGTTGCTGCTGTAGCGCTTCAGGCCACTGAGCAGGGTGGAGAGGCCGGTGCCGCCGCCCACGGCCACAATGCTGGGACCGCGGTTGAGGCGGCCCTGGGCAGCGAGGGCATCCACCAGATGGGTGCCCCGATCCGGGGCGAGGGCCTGCTGGATGGCGCCGAAGCTGCGGCTCTGTCCCAGCCAGATCATGGCGGCGCCGATCGCCAGGACCAACGGCCCGGTGATCCCCCTCGGCAGCACGGTGGTGAGGTTCTTGAGCAGCCACTGGATGCCGGCGATGGTCCAGTAGATGGGCTGCAGATCGGCCCACACCGCGGCCCCCAACAGGGCGATCAACAGGCCCAGCCCCGAGGTGAGCACCCAGCGTTTCACCACCAGGCCGGGCTGCAGCCAGCGCACCGCGCGCCGCGAACGGCTGACCAGATCGCGCTGGCGCAGCTCCCCCCGGCCAACCCAGCTGGCCCGTGGTCTGAGCCGGCGGGGCCGCCGCGGCCTGGAAGCCGGCGCAGGGGAAGACGAGGGCGTGGGACTGTGCTCAAGGAGCCAATCCAGTGTAGATCGGGCTGCAGGCGCGAGGATGAGAGGTGATTGCGCTGCCGCCGCTGGACTCCCCAGCCCCACCCCTGGCCGAACTCCGCAACCTCAGCATGCGCTGGGGCCGCACCACCGTGCTGGATGGCGTGAACCTCAGCCTGCAACCCGGCGAGCAGCTGGTGGTGGTGGGGCCCTCAGGGGCGGGCAAGTCGACGATCCTGCGGCTGCTCGCCGGCCTGCTGCTGCCCAGCAGTGGCAGCCTGCTGCTGCACGGCGAGCCCCAGACCTACCTGCGCATCGATCAGGAGAACCCGCCCGACGTGCGGCTGGTGTTCCAGAACCCGGCCCTGCTGGGCTCCCTCACGGTGCGCGAGAACGTGGGCTTCCTGCTCTATCGCTACGGCCGGCTCAAGGAGGGCGAGATCCGCCAGCGGGTGGCGGAAGCCCTGGAGGCCGTGGGGCTGAGTGGGATCGAGGAGCGGCTGCCGGGGGAACTGAGCGGCGGTATGCAGAAGCGGGTGAGCTTTGCCCGCGCCCTGATTCCGGCCCCCCAGCTGCTGGACTCGCCCCAGATGCCCCTGCTGCTGTTCGATGAACCCACGGCCGGGCTGGATCCGGTGGCCTGCACCCGCATCGAGGATCTGATCGTGCGCACCACAGCCGTGGCCCAGGCCAGCTCCGTGGTGGTGAGCCACGTGCACAGCACGATCGAGCGCACCGGCGGCCAGATCGTGATGCTCTACGACGGCATTTTTCGCTGGGCCGGCGATCTGGAGGCCTACCGCCATACCGACAATCCCTATGTGATGCAGTTCAGGAGCGGTAGCCTGCGCGGGCCCATCCAGCCTGCAGAGGCCTGAGCAATGCGCCGCTCTGTGCGTGAGGCGATC
The DNA here is from genome assembly GCF_014280235.1 of Cyanobium sp. NS01. Taxonomy (NCBI): domain Bacteria; kingdom Bacillati; phylum Cyanobacteriota; class Cyanophyceae; order Synechococcales; family Prochlorococcaceae; genus Cyanobium; species Cyanobium sp. NS01. Next base: position 2,470,767 of record NZ_CP047940.1, read on the forward strand.
GTGGGATTCTCCCTGGTGGGAGCGATCGTTTCGGCGGTGGGCTTCTCGTTCTGGCTGCGGGGCCTCTCCCTCACCCGCCAGTTCTGGACGCTGAACGCCAGCTTCCAGCAGGCCTCGGGGCTGGCCGCACGCTCCCCGGTGGTGTACCGAGGGGTGATGGTGGGCAGCGTGCGCTCCGTGCGCGTCACCCCGGGGGCGGTGGAGGCCGACCTGGAGATCACCGATCCCAGCCTGAGACTCTCCCTGCCGGTCAGGGCTGAGGTGGTGCAGGGATCGCTGCTGGGCGGCGAGGCCCAGGTGGCCCTGATCAGCACCGGACCAGCCCCGAACGCCTCGGCGCCACCGCCCCGATCGCCCGACTGTCCTCGCGAGCAGATGCTCTGCGACGGCTCCTCGATCAAAGGCAGTGAGGCTGCCAGCCTGTCGACCGTGACCAACCTGATGCAGCAACTGCTGGAGCAGGGCGACCGGGAGCAACTGATCCAGAAACTGGCCGGGGTGGCCATCAGCGTGGATCAGACCTCCAAGCAGGCCACCGCCTTCCTTAAGGATGGCCAGGTGCTGGTGGGTCAGGGCGAATCGCTGGTGAACAGCCTGGATCGATCGGTGCAGGATGCCCAGCCCACCATCGCCAACCTCAATGCCAGCTCAGCCCACCTGCGACGGCTGATTGCCGCCCTGGACAATCCCAAGACCGTGGCCGAACTGCAGCGGACGGTGAGCAACGCTGAACAGCTCACGGCCCGCTGGGACGCCGTGGGCGGGGATGTGAACCAGCTCACCTCCGATCCCCGCTTTATGGATGGGCTGCGCAATGTGACCGTGGGCCTGGGCAAGTTCTTTGAGGAGCTCTACCCCGCCCAGACGGGAGCCGCCCGGGAACCTGCAGCGGATGCGGCCAGCGGCGGCGACAAAGCGCGGCACGGCCGCGGAACCCAGCGGCGTCCGAATGCTCCGGAGCAGGCTGCTGAGGCCTTCCCGATGCCTACACCGCGTTGATCGCCTCCATGGCGATGGCGGCGATGGCCTGATCGCTGGCCTTGGGCAGCTGCACGTATTTGCCGCCGGCAGCCTCGGCCAGCTCCTTGCCCATGCCGCTGCCGATGAACTTGCGCTCGGTGTCGATCACCAGCAGCTTGAGGCCGAGGGCGCGGTAGCGGCTGGCCACCTGCTTCACCTCCTCCTTGAGGTCCACTGGCTCCTCCCCCTCCAGCTCCGGTTGCCCCAGGGAGCGGCCCAGGGGCACGTTGCCGCGGCCATCGGTGATCGCCACCACCACCACCTGGCCCAGGTCGCCCGTGGCCAGGGCGTTGGCCCCCACCCGGGCCGCCTGGGAGAGGCCGTGGGCCAGGGGTGAGCCGCCGCCGCAGGCCATCGCTTCGAGCCGGCGGCGGGCAGCGGTGATCGAGCGGGTGGGGGGCAGCAGCACCTCGGCCTGCTCGCCGCGGAAGGGGATCAGGGCGACTTCATCGCGGTTTTCGTAGGCCTCCGTGAGCAGCCGGATCACGGCGCCCTTGGCGCTCTGCATGCGGTTGAGGGCCATCGAGCCGCTGGCATCCACCAGGAAGATCACCAGGGCACCGGCCTTGCGCTGCAGCTGCTTGGCCCGCAGGTCGCCGTCCTCCACCACCACCTTGCGGTGGGGCTGGCGCTCGCGGCGGCTCTTCTGATAGGGGGCCGCGGCCCGCAGGGTGGCATCCACGGCGATGCGCTTCACCGGACCGCGGGGCAGCATCGGCTTCACGTAGCGGCCGCGGGAGTCGCTGAACACCACGGCCCGGCTGCCGCTGCCGCCGGAGCGGGCCTTGGCGGCACCGAAGAGCAGCAGCTCGGGATCGATCGCCACGGCCTCGGGATCGAGCATGAACTCCTCCGGCACCGAGGGGGGCGCCTGGTCCTCGGGGGTGTCGTCCTCCTGGTCGGGCTGCTCGGGATCAGTGTCGTCCTCGGGCTCCGGCTCGCTCTGGTCGGGTTCGGGCGGCTGCTCTGGCGGCTGCTCGCCCTGGGGCGGCGGTGGCGGCGGCGGCTCCAGGGGCTGGTCGGGATCGGGGGGCGGCAGCTGCAGGGCCCGCGGAGCGATCACCAGCCGCACGGCCACCTGCAGGTCGTCGGCCTCGACGCGATCGCGGCCACTGAGGGCCGCATGGGCCCGGGCGACGCGCACGGCGTAGAGCTCGGAGCGGTGGCCCTCCACACCGCCGCGCAGGGCCTCGGTCACCAGGTAGGCGATCTGCTCGCGGCTGATCTGCACATCGGGCAGCCACTGGCGGGCCAGCAGCAGCTGGGTGGCGAGGGCGTCGGTCTCCTCCTGCCAGCGGCCCCGGAAATCCTGGCCCGACTCGGCATGGTCGAGGGCGGAGCGGGTGATGGCCACCCGCTGCTCCAGCTCCAGTGCCTGGTTGGCACTGAGGCAGATGGCGAAGCGATCGAGCAGGTGGTCGCGCACCGCCCCCTCCTCGGGGTTGTAGGTGGCGATCAGCAGGCAGCGGCAGGGGTGAGCCAGGCTGAGGCCCTCGCGCTCGATGCGGTTCTCGCCGCTGCCCACCGCCGCCAGCAGCAGGTTGGTGATGCCGTCATCGAGCAGGTTGAGCTCATCCACGTACACCACGCCGCGGTGGGCCTCGGCCAGCAGCCCCGGCTGGAACACCGCCTGGCCTCTGGCCAGGGAGGCGGCCACATCCACCGAGCCCAGCAGCCGGTCTTCGGTGATGCCCAGCGGCACCTGCACGAAGGGGGCGGGGATCACACGGGTGGGCAGCAGGGCCTGGGTGTCGCGGCCGCTGGGGTCGGCGCCCAGCTGCTGCAGCCGCTCGCGCACGGCCTCGTTCCAGTCGTCGGGGCGCTGGGGATCCACGTTGAGGGCCTGCACCGCCGCGCCGCCCAGATCGAGCACGTCGATGGGCGGCAGCAGGGCGTGCAGGCCCCGGGCCAGCACCGACTTGCCGGTGCCGCGGCCACCGGCGATCACCACGCCCCCGAGGCCCGGATCCACGGCGGCCAGCAGCAGGGCGAGCTTGAGGGTGCCGTGGCCGGTGATCGCCGCCAGTGGGAAGGAGCGATCAGCACCCTGGCCGGCCGGAGCCGGAGACGCTGCTGAGCCGCTGACAACCATGGGGCGCGGGCCGGAGGGGGAGGGAGGTCAGTCTGGCCGATGGGCCTGCAGGAACTCGACAACGGCACAGCCCTTAGCCTCAGGATCTGCTCACCGGCCGGGCCGAATCATGTCCCTCTCCATGCATGCGGCCGCGGTGCCGCCCCTGCAGCGCACCCTCACCAACCTGGCGGCGGTGCTGGCCAAGGCGGAGGCGCACGCCGAGGCCGGCGGCATCGATCCCGCCGTGCTGCTGGCCAGCCGCCTCTACCCAGACATGTTCCCCCTGACCCGGCAGGTGCAGATCGCCGCCGACATCGCCCGCCGCGGGGTGGCCCGCCTCGCCGGCGTGGAGGCCGTCGCCGTGGCCGATGACGAGACCACCTTTGCGCAGTTGATCGAGCGCCTCGAGGCCGCCGTCAACGAGCTGGGCGGCTACGCCCCCAACCAGCTGGAGGACAGCGCCGAGCGGGAGGTGAGCGTGCCGATCGGCCGCGGGCAGAGCATCACCATGATCGGCTGGCCATTCCTCTCCGGCTTCGTGCTGCCCAACGTCTACTTCCACACCACCACCGCCTATGGGATCCTGCGCCACAACGGCGTGGTGCTGGGCAAGCGCGATTTCCTGGGGGAGCCCTGAACGCAGGCGGGGTTAATCCAGCCGCTGCCAGCACCGCGGCGCCCGGGCCTTCCACGGCCATCGCCCTGGGGGCCAACCTGGGCGACCCGCTGGCCACCCTCACGGCGGTACGGCCGCTGCTGAGCCAGGTGCTGCAGCACTGGGCCGGGGCGGATCCGGCGGTGGGCTCCTGGCGGCTGCGCTGGTCGCCGCTGTTCCGCACCGCTCCCGTGGGGGGGCCAGCCGGCCAGCCGCCCTATCTCAATGCGGTGCTGCTGGCCAGCGGCCCTGGCGACGAAGGCGCGGCGGGGGCGCCGAGCGGGGGCGATCCGCTGCCGCTGTTGCTGGCCCTGCAGAGCCTGGAGGCGGCCTTCGGACGGCAGCGGCTGCAGCCCTGGGGGCCGCGCAGCCTCGATCTCGATCTGCTCTGGTGCGGCGGCCATCGGCGCCAGAGCGCCGCCCTGTGGCTGCCCCATCCGCTCTACCTGGAGCGCACCTTCGTGCTGGCGCCGTTGGCGGCCCTGGCACCGGAGCTGGTGCCGCCAGATGCCGGGCGCCGGGTGGACGAGCTGCTGGCCGAGCTGCTCGCTGCTGGGCAAGATGACGGCAGCCCGCCACCGCAACGGCTGGCCCCCCAGGTGGGCTGGCCGGAGTGAGGCTGGCCCGGGTGCCACGGACGCGGGTGATGCGGAAGACGGCCAGGGCAGCGACGGCCCTCTTCAATGGAGCAACCGTTCCCGCTGCCCCGATCACCAGCTCCCATCCACCCAGCCGCTGGCGCAGCGCCCTGGCCATCGGCCTGGTGATCACGGCCCTGGCCCTGTTCGGCGGCAATCTGGGCGACAACGAGGCCGGCAAGCTGGCCCTGGCCCGACAGGCCATCGAACCCGGCTGGATCCCCACGGACTGGTACCTGAACAACAGCCAGGGCTACCAGTGGCTGTTCCAGCAGTTGAGCGGCCGGATTGTGATCCTGCTGGGCTTCGTGCCGGGCTCGCTGCTGGTGCGGCTGCTGGGCTACGGGGCCTGGGCCTGGGCCCTGGCGGGCCTCACCGTGCCGCTTGGGCTGACGCCGGCGCTGGCGGCCCTGGCGGCGGCTCTGTTCAGCCTGCAGCAGGGGGTGGTGGCTGCCGAGTGGATGGTGGGCAGCGCCGAGCCGAAAACCTTCGCCTACGCCGCCGTGCTGCTGGCCTACGCGGCCTGGCGTGAGCGGCGCTGGTGGCGCTGCGGGCTCTACAGCGGCCTGGCCTGCTCCCTCCACCTGCTGGTGGGGAGCTTCGCGGTGGTGTCGCTGGCGGGGATGGCGCTGGCCAGGCTGGTGCTGGAGACCAGAACCAGGCGCGAGCCGGGCTGGGCTGGACTGGGCCGCTGGAGCGCCGGGGCGGTGCTGATGGGGCTGCCGGCGGGCTTGGCCGTGGCCCAGAAGCTGCTGGCGCCCAGCGTCACAGCGACCCCTCACAGCAGCGCCTCCCTGCCCTCCGCGGGCTGGATCTACGTGGTGCTGCGCAATCCCCACCACCTGCTGCCGAGCGATTGGTCGGCGGGCGACTGGGCCCGCATCGCTCTGCTGCTGGGGCTGTTCGTGCTGACGGCCGTGGCGGCTGGCGGCTGGTGGCCAGGGCGGTGGCGCCCGCGTTGGCAGGCGCGTTGGCAGGGGCCATTGCAGCCAAACGATCCGTGCCAGAGGGCCAGCCGTGACCTCGCTCTCTGGGTGGCGATGAGCTGGCCCCTGGCGCTGCTGGGGTTGCTGGCCAGCCGCCTCCCCGCCGCCCCAAAGCACGCCCTGCTCAGCCTCTACCTCTTCCGCCTGGCCGACACGCTGCTGATGCTGGGCCTGTGGCTGCTGCTGGCCGCCGTCCTGGTCAGAGCCGTGCGCCGCTGGGGGCCGGGCCGGAAAGCCCAGCGGCGGCTGCAGGCGGCACTGGTGGTAGTGGTTCTGCTGATCAGCCTGGGGGGCCTGGCCCGCGAGCTGCCCACGGCGGCGGCGGGCTGGCCGCGCCAGTTCGTGGCCAGCCTGGAGCAGGCGGAGCTGTACGCCTGGATCCGGGGCCACACCCCCAGGAGCGCTCTGGTGCTGGCACCACCTTCCGGCTTTGAGGACCTCTCCCTGCAGACGGGCCGGCCCGGCTTCGTGCAGTTCAAGCAGATCCCCACTTCCGCCCTGGCCCTTCAGACCTGGTTTGAACGCCTCACGGCCCTCGCCGGCGGCGATCGCGGGGTGTGGCAAGGCCCGGGCGGCTGGCAGGCCCGCGATCGGCTGCTGGCGGCCTACGGCGCCTTGCCGCCGGCCGCCCTGGGCCGCCTGGCCTACGACCAGGGCGCCAGCGTGCTGATCACCAGCTCCCAACACAGCGGGCCCGAAGGCTGGGCGCCGGCCTACCGCGACGGGCGCTGGACGGCCTGGCAACAACCCTGAGGGCTGCTGATCGCCCCCGAGCGCCATGCTGGGGACCAACCCCACCTCGCTTGCCATGGCGCCCCTGCCCGCTCCCGAGCCCGCGCGCCATCTCGACACCATCGCCACCCTGCAGGCCCGCAAACTGCGCTTTGAGGTGAACCGGGTGGCGCTGCCCATGGGCCTTGAGGCCAGCTTCGGCGTGATTCGCCACCCGGGAGCCTCCCTGGCGGTGCCGGTGCTCGACGACGGCCGCCTGGTGCTGCTGCGCCAGTACCGCTTCGCGGTGGCTACCAGGCTGCTGGAGTTCCCCGCCGGCACCCTGGATCCGGGCGAAACGCCCCTGAGCACGATGCGCCGGGAGCTGCAGGAGGAGGCGGGCTACAGCGCTGAGCGCTGGGATCCGCTCGGCACCCTGCTGCCCTGCCCCGGCTATTCCGATGAGGTGATCCACCTCTTCCTGGCCCGCCAGCTCACCGCCCTCACCGATCAGCCGCCCGGCGACGACGACGAAGACCTGGAGGTGCTGCTGCTGCAGCCCGATGAGCTGGAGGCGGCCCTGGCCAGCGGCGATGAATACCTCGATGGCAAGAGCGTGAGCGCCTGGCTGCGGGCCAAGCAGCTGCTGGGGCTCTGATGGCTACAGCGCAGAAGACTTCTGAGCGCTGGCTGTTCTGGCATCGCCGCGACCTGCGCCTGGCCGACAACCTCGGCCTGGCCGCCGCGGCGCGGGCCACCCCGGCCGTGACGGGCGTGTTCGTGCTGGATCCCGGCCTGCTGGAGGCGCCGGACCTGGCCCCCGCCAGGCTGTGGTTCCTGGCCGAGAGCCTCAGGGAGCTGGAGCAGCGCTGGCGCCAGGCCGGCAGCCGGCTGCTGGTGCTGCGGGGCGAGCCGGCGCTGGTGCTGCCGGCCCTGGCCCAACAGCTCGGCGCGGCGGTGGTGGCCTGGAACAAGGATGTGGAGCCCTACGGCCGCGAGCGCGACCGACGGGTGGCGGCGGCCCTGCAGAACCAGGGTCAGCGGCTGCTGGTGGACTGGGACCAAGTGCTGATCCCGCCGGAGGCGCTGCGCACCGGCCAGGGTGATCCCTACCGGGTGTATGGCCCCTTCTGGCTCAACTGGCGTGCTCAGGTGGCAGCCCGCTCCGGCCAGGGGCAGGCCAGCAGCGGCGGCCTGGAGCCCGTGGAAGCGCCCAGCGCTCTGCTCGATCTGGCTCCGTCCCAGCTGGCAGCGCTGCTGGAGGGCGCCAACGAGGCGTTGGCGCTCGTGCGCCCCGATCCCCACACCGGGCTCCATCTGCCCCACAGCTTCACGGGCAGCGATCTCTGCCCCTGCCGCCCCGGCGAAGCCGCCGCCCTGGAGCAGCTGCAGGCCTTCTGCGATGGCGGGCCGCTGCTGGGCTACGAGCCGGGCCGCAACCTGCCCGGTGAGGCCGGCACCTCCGGGCTGAGCGCAGCACTGAAGTTCGGCAGCCTCAGCCCGCGCCAGGCCTGGGCCGCCGCCCAGCAGGCCCGCCAGCTGGCCCGCAGCAGCGAGGCCGAGCAGTCGATCACAGTGTGGGAACAGGAGCTGGCCTGGCGCGAGTTCTATCAGCAGGCCCTGTTCCATTTCCCCGAGCTGGCCGATGGCCCCTACCGGGCCAAGTGGCAGCGCTTCCCCTGGGAGAACGATGCAGGGCGGTTCCAGGCCTGGTGCGACGGCCTCACCGGCGTGCCGATCGTGGATGCGGCGATGCGGCAGCTCAACGCCAGCGGCTGGATGCATAACCGCTGCCGCATGATCGTGGCCTCCTTCCTGGTGAAAGACCTGATCTGCGACTGGCGAATGGGCGAACGCCAGTTCATGCGCCATCTGGTGGATGGCGACCTGGCCGCCAACAACGGCGGCTGGCAGTGGAGCGCCAGCAGCGGCATGGACCCCAAACCGCTGCGCATCTTCAACCCCTTCACCCAGGCCGCCAAGTTCGACCCGGAGGCCAGCTACATCCGCACCTGGCTGCCGGAGCTGCGCCATGTGGCCACGGCCGATCTGATCAGCGGTGCCATCCCCACCCTGGAGCGGCGCGGCTACCCCGAGCCGATCGTGAACCACAAGGAACAACAGGCCAGGTTCAAGGGGCTGGTTGCGGCACTGGGGCGCTAATTGTTAACCGAGGGCTGCCCCAAAGAAGATGGGCAAGCTCTATGCAGCGCTCGCCCTACGAGGCTTGGTAGACGACAAGCGCTTCGGCTTGCTAATCGTTGAACACGGCACCTGCAGATTTGGGTTCAGACCGCGCAGCTGGCCCGATCCGGCAGGCTGCTGGGCGCGGCAGCGTCGCCGGGGCGCGCCAGCAGCTGGCCCAGGGCCTCTACCACCCGTTGCTGCTGGGCCTGGGAGAGCTCCGGGAAGATCGGCAGGCTCAGCACCTCGGCGCAGAGCCGCTCGGTGACCGGCAGGCTGCCGGGCCCATAGCCCAGGGCGGCATAGGCCGGCTGGCGGTGAATGGGAATCGGGTAGTAGATGATCGTGCTCACGCCCGCCTCCTGCAGCTGCTGCTTGAGCCAGTCGCGGCAGCGGCCCTGCGGCAGGCCGAACGCGTCCGTGTTGGCAGCGGGGTCGCAGGGCGCCTCTCCGCGGGCGCCACAGGCCGGGGCGCCGATCGGGCAGGCCGGCACCCGCAGCACGAACTGGTTCCAGCTGTGGCCCTCAGGCCCGGCCGCCGGCAGGGCCACCCCGGGCAGCCCCGCCAGCTGGCTGAGGTAGCGGGAAGCGATGGCCCGGCGGCTCTCCAGCCAGCGGCTCAGGTGGGGCAGCTTCACGGCCAGCACCGCCGCCTGCAGGGCATCGAGGCGGCTGTTGTAGCCGAGATCGGTGTGCAGGTAGCGGCGCGGCATGCCGTGCACCGCCAGCTCCCGCACCCGCTGGGCCAGGGCCCCATCGCGGCACACCACGGCGCCGCCATCGCCGGCGGCGCCAAGGTTCTTGGTGGGAAAGAAGCTGAAGCAGCCCGCATCGCCCCAGCTGCCCACCGGCCGGTTGGCCCAGCGGGCGCCGGTGGCCTGGGCGCAGTCTTCCACCACCTTGAGGCCATGGCGCGCAGCGATGGCGCCAATGCGCTCCATGTCCACCGGCCGGCCGAACAGATGCACGGGCAGCAAGGCCCTGGTGGCCGGCGTGATCGCTGCCTCGATCAGGTCCAGATCGATCAGGTAGCTGGCGGGGTCCACGTCCACGAACACCGGCGTGGCCCCCACGGCACTGATCGCCTCGGCGGTGGCGAAGAAGCTGAAGGAGGCGGTGATCACCTCATCGCCGGGGCCGATGCCGAGGCCGCGCAGGGCGAGCACCAGGGAGTCGGTGCCGCTGTTGCAGCCCACCGCGTGGGGCACGCTGCAGGCCTCGGCAAAGGCGGCCTCAAAGGCGGCGATGGTGGGGCCGCCGATGTACTGGCCGCTACGCAGCACGGTCAACACGGCGTCATCGAGGGCACCACCCAGCTCCTGGATCTGCTCACCGAGGCTGAAGGGTGGCACCTGCATGCGGCTCACCATAAACGCAATGAGCGGCAGGGATCAGCGGGCCCATTCCGGTTCTGAACCTGGATGCCACTTGATGTTGCAGCCGATGGCGGGGCGCTGCTCCCCTGCCGGAGTGCCTCCAGCCTCAAGGGCCGCGAGGGCAGCGCGCAGATCTTTGCCATCAGCGGGCCGGCCCTGGCCGGGGCGGCTGTCATCGAGCTGGCCGCGATACACCAGCCGCAGAGCGCCGTCGGCGGCCGGGGCGAAGAGGTAGGGATCGGGGGTGCAGGCGGCCCGGAAGGCCCGGGCGATCTCCTGGTGGCCATCCAGCAGGTAGGGGAAGGTCCAGCCGTGGCGAGCCGCCTGGGCCCTTAGACCCTCGGCGCCGTCCTGGGGGTGGGTCTGCAGGCTGTTGCTCGAGATCGCCAGGATCCGCAGCCGCAGCGGCGGGCCGGCCACATCCGCCTGCAGGCGGCTGAGCTCCTGTTCCACGTGCTTCACGAAGGGGCAGTGTTCACACAGAAACAACACCAACACGGGCCCCCTGGCCAGGCCATCGAGGTCGAGCGGTTCGCCACTCACCTGCTGGGCAGCACCAGTGGCCAGCTGGGCGCTGATCACTCCGAACGGCAGGGGCGTGCCCAACGGCAGCATGGTGGATGGCGTCAGCGCCATGGGCCTGTTCCTTCATCGATGCCTGCCCTCACGCTAAAGAACTCTTCCCTGCAAGCCAGCGCGGCTCTGGCGGGGTTGCTGCTCAGCGCCGGCTGCGTGCCGGCCCACCGCCAGGCCAGCTGGGCGATCTTCCCCCTGCAGCGCAGCGTGCCCCACGACGGCCTGGCGGTGGTGAGCCAGCCCGATGGCTACGGCCTGCACATCTGGATCGACACCGACACCCGCGAGAGCGGCATCTGCCAGCCCCGCTGGACGCCCGACCCGGCGCGGCTGTTCAACGGCAACGGCACGGCTCCGTTCAGTTCGGGGCTGGCCAGCCGCCAGGAGTTCTTCCAGGCCGTGGCCCGCAGCGATGTGCGCCGGGCCCTGCGCCAGCAGAGTGAGGCCCTCTGTCAGGAGGCCGATCCCAAGCGCAGCTTCCGCTGGCTGGAGCCGCCCCTGACACCCGAACAGGTGCAGGTGGAGGCCTTCCCGCTGCTGGAGGAGCCGGATCTGCTCAGCGATCCCGCCGCCGTGCTCGAGCAGGAGGAGGCCTTTCTCAAGGAGGCCACGGAACCCGGGGATTGAGCCCAGGGCTTGAGCTCATCAGCCCGTGAGGAAGCGGCGCCACACCAGGGGCTCGGCCTGGCGCCAGTAGCGCGAGAAACGGCGCAGATCGGGGGGCGACTCCAGCCGCACAAAGGGTTCCGGCTCCAGCACCTGCACGGGCAGCACCACGGCAATCCTGCGACGGATCAGCTCGAAGCGGGGATCCACTGCAGCGGAGGTCACCACGCCATCAGCCCCATGACGAGCGGCGAAGGCAAGCACCTGCTCGGCCACATCCCCCTGCCTGAGGCTCACCGGCAGCTCCAGGGCGCATTCGTAGAGGAAGCCCAGCCGTTGGAGGCTGAGGCCAGAGGCCGCGATCAGGGAGGTGTCGAACACGAACAGCGCCGGCGCCTCGGGCCAGGCGCGCAGGGCAGGGTTGGCAGGCCCCAGTGCCTCACCGTGCACCCACACCAGCGGGCGGCCGAGCAGTGGGCCTGATCTCGTAGGCGGAGCGGGAGCCGCGAGTCGCTGCACCGGTGCTGGGAGGCTCTGATCCAGGCCCACCGGCGAGGGGGCGAACAGCCGTTGCTGCAGGGTTTCATAGCTGGCCTCGAAAGGACAGCCGGCCCCAGCCAGCAGGCAGCCGCGACAGTGGCGGTCTCCCGCAAAGCGTTCCAGGTTGGCGCGGTTGAAGATGTAGGGCTTCTGGCTGAAGCTGCTCGCCACCCACTGCCAACTGAAGTTGTTGCTGGCCGGATCTCCATCCAGCAGGTGCTGCAGAAACCAGCGGGCGCCCGCCTGCCACTGCACCTGGCGCCAGTGCACCACATAGCTGGCGAGCCACATCCGAGCGTGATTGTGAAGCCAGCCGCGGCCCAGCAGCTCCCCAGCGAAGGCATCCATGCAGGCCAGACCGGTGCGGCCCGTCGCGATGTCAGCGGGAAGCGCGTCGGCATAGCGACCGGGGGGATGACCCGTCTTGAGGGGCTCCTGGTCGTTCCAGATGGCATCGCCTCTCTGCTTCCAGAGCCGCTGCCAATAGTCGCGCCAGCCAAGCTCATTGATCAACTTGCCGGCAAGTTGCCGGCCCTCAGCCCGCTGTCCGCTGCGTCCGTAGCCCCGCTCCTCCAGCCAGCGGAACACCGCGTCGCGTACCTCAGCCAGACTGAGCACCCCATGGCGGATGTAGGGCGAGAGGCCGCTCACGGCGCCGTCGATGTGGTTGCGGCTGCAGCCATAGGCGATCGGATCCAGCTGGGCGAGCTGGGCCAGGGCAGCCACGCCGCCGCCGCGGATCGGGCTCAACCCACCCCAGGCCGAGGGGAACAGTTCGGTGATGGTCTGCTCCAAATCCTTCCGATCCAGGAAGGTGCTGGGCAGATCAGCCGCAGCATTGGCGGGAGGCATCGGGAGGCAACAGGGTCCGTCGAGCGGCTCGCCCAACGACGAAGCCTGAGGCCATTGCAGCGCATCGGCCTCAGCCGCTCAGCGAGGGATCTGACGCTTGGCCGGCAGCCAGGGCCCCCACATAGCCCCTGCCGAGGCAGAGCCTCCAGTGGCCCATCAGGCCGGCCGATCCGCCCACAGGTGGCGCGGCCAGGCCCCAGCCACCGGCCTTCAGTTCGGCTTCCAGATGACACCAGGCCTGCAGAAACGCCGTGGCCTGCTCTGCAACAGGCTGCTGCAGGAGGGCGTCAACCTGCTGGCTCGACAACAGGCGACGCGCAATGGGTTGCCAGTTGAGCGCCGGCCGCTCCTGCTCCACATCGACCCCCAAAGGCCGGCAGCGGTGGAGGGCCAGGAGAATCAGATCCCCGGAATGGCTGACATTGAACTGCGGCCCCCCGGGGCAATAGGGCTTGCCTCGCGGACCCAGGGCGATCGCCACGTGCTGCGGCTGCTGATCCATCCAGAGAGCCAACATCTGGCGCAGCAGGCCACGGCCCAGCAGAAAGCGATCCTGATCCGCCTTGTGGCGAAAGCCGCCAAGGCGGCAGTTCTCCTCTGCCGTCAGCGTGCAGGCCAAACCAGCCAGCAGGGGAGCGCTGATGCCAGCCCCACGATTCACGGCCAGCAGCAGGGGCTGATCCTGTTGAGAGCAGCCATCCGCAGCAAGGAGTTCCGGCAGGGAGAGCCCCGGAAACCACGGGATGGGCTTGAGGAGTGTCAGATCAGTGGCCTGCGCCATGGGGCCGGGTCAAGGTCTTCCAGGAAACAACGCGTGAAACCCTGGAGAACTCTGCCTGACGGCATGAATCAGGACCAGCTGCCCTCTGAGCCATGGTCATGGTCTGACCACGCCCACACTGTTGCCAACATCGGGGCAAGAAACTATCCCAAAATCAACACGATCCAGAGATGCCTGATCGCTGCCGGACCTGGCTACGAACGCGGCGAGGCATGGTCTTGGCCTCGATGGTGCTGCTCGGGCTGTCAGGAACGGTCGCAGCGACGCTCTACATCCAGGTTCGCGCCCGGCTCGTTCTGGCCCAGGCTGGATCGGCCTACGTGGCCAAGACCCTCTGCAGCGGGGTCCTGATGGCAGAGATGGACGATGCCCAGCTCTGGGCGGCTGAACTCTCGCGGGCCCGCGGTCTGGTGAACGCCAGATTCATTCCTGATCGGGGAGAGGTGGTCACCGATGCCCTGTGGGGGCTGGTCTCAGCCCGCGCGACGCGGCAATCGAACCTGGGGTGTTCGCTGTACCACCAGGACATGCCTCCCGTTTCCCTGCCGGAGCAACCCAGGCCAGTGAGCTCAGATCAGCCCAGCCCATCGATGCCCTGGCGCCTGGATCCCGCCTCGCCAGACGCACCTCCTGGAGCTCCAGACGTGCAGGAACTGCAAGAGGTGTTGGATGAAGCCTTCCGGGAGCCCGATCCCCAGAACCCACGCCGCACCCGCGCTGTCGTGGTGGTGCACAACGGATGGGTGGTGGCGGAACGCTATGCCCCCGGTGTCAGTCCCGCCACACCACTGATCGGCTGGTCAGTCACCAAGGCCCTCACCCACGCCTTGGTCGGCATCGCCGTGAAAGAGGAGCTGCTGCAGCTGGACAAGCCGGTTCAGGTTCCCGAGTGGACCTTGCCTGAGGATCCCAGGCGGGCGATCACCCTCGACCAGCTGCTGCGCATGAGCAGCGGTCTCGCGTTTACCGAGGTCTACGGCGACTTCGAGACGGATGTTGTGAAGATGCTCCTGCACAGCGAGGATGCCGCTGCCTACGCAGCGGGGAAGCCGCTGGAGGCGGAGCCCGGCAGGCTGTGGCACTACTCCTCCGGCGACAGCAATCTCATCTCCAGGGGTCTGCGACTGGCCTTGTCGGATGATGCTGCCTACTGGCGATTTCCCTATGAGCACCTGTTCCAGCCCCTGGGGATGCACAGCGCTGTGGTCGAAACCGATCCTTCCGGTACGTTTGTGGGCTCTTCACTTGCCTACGCCACGGCCCGGGACTGGGCTCGTTTCGGGTTGCTCTACCTCCACGATGGCGTGTGGGGCGATCGGCGCCTTCTCCCCCACGGCTGGGTCAAGCAGGCGATCACACCCACCCCCGGCTCTGAGGGAAACTACGGTGCTCACTGGTGGCTGAATCAGGGCGGCCGTTTCCCTGATCTACCCCGCGATACGTTCTATGCGAGGGGGTTCAGTGGACAGCTGATGATGATCGTGCCCTCCCGCAACGTGGTGATCGTGCGGCTGGGCCAGACACCCGGCAAGGGATTTAATCCCAACACCTTTGCCAGGAGAGTGCTGAAGGCGTTGTGAGGATGCGTCTACGACGCATGACAGATGGCCTATCTACACGTGAATGGGATCATCCAGTCAGCAGATGATCGCGAGCACCGAAAACTCTGATGTAGAAGCAGGGGGGCTCATGGACAAGCTCACGGGTTCAGCTCGCTGAGCCGCCTCGTCACCAGGCGAGGTGCTGCGGGAAGATGACAGGCCCACGCTGTGCCACCTCGGCTCCCCCCCATGCTCCTTGATCTGCGCGGCAAGAAGGCCCTGGTCACCGGCATCGCCAACAACCGCTCGATCGCCTGGGGCATTGCCCAGCAGCTCGCCGCCGCTGGCTGTGAGCTGGGGGTCACCTACCTGCCGGATGAGAAGGGCCGCTTCGAGGCCAAGGTGCGCGAGCTCACGGCGCCGCTGAACCCCAGCCTGTTCGAGCCCCTGAACGTGCAGGACCCCGCCCAGATCGAAGCGGTGTTCGAGCAGGTGAAGCGGCAGTGGGGGCAGATCGATGTGCTGATCCACTGCCTGGCCTTCGCCGGCAAGGAGGAGCTGGTGGGCGACTACTCCGCCATCAGCCCCGAGGGCTTCGCCCGGGCCCTGGAGGTGAGCGCCTACTCCCTGGCCCCCCTCTGCCGCCACGCCAAGCCCCTGTTCAGCCAGGGGGCCAGCGTGATCACCCTCAGCTACCTGGGCGCCGAGCGCGCCATCCCCAACTACAACGTGATGGGCGTGGCCAAGGCGGCCCTGGAGGCCTCGGTGCGCTATCTGGCCGCCGAGCTGGGTCCCGAGAAGCAGGTGCGCGTCAACGCCATCAGCGCCGGGCCGATCCGCACCCTGGCCAGCTCCGCCATCGGCGGCATCCTCGAGATGATCCACAACGTGGAGGAGAAGGCCCCGCTCAAGCGCACCGTGACGCAGGACGAAGTGGGCGCCACCGCCGCCTTCCTGGCCAGCCCCCTGGCCTCGGGCATCACCGGCCAGGTGCTCTACGTGGACGCCGGCTACTGCATCACCGGCATGTGAGCACCCGCCCCTTCAGGGGGTGCTGATGAACTGCTCCGTGCGCATCGGCATCACCGCCCCCATCCAGTCGATCGTGGTGGTGTGGAGGTTGTAGAAGGCCGCTTCCACGCTCAGCCGCCCGGCGCGCAGCAGGTCGGTGAGCAGCACGCTGGAATCCACCAGGTTGCGGGCGGCATTGAGGGTGTGGTGGCGGGAGGCCTGATCGAGGTCGTGGTGGCCGCCGAGGTTGATCAGCTCCATGCGCAGCTGGCCCACCAGCTGGGCCAGGCTCGGGGTGAGCGTGAGCGCCGGGTTCAGGGCCGCCTCCACGGCGCCGCAGCGTTCATGGCCCAGCACCACGATCACCGGCACGCCCAGGTGAGCCACGGCGTACTCCAGCGAGGCGATGGCGGCGGTGGTGGAGAGGGTGCCGGCGTTGCGCACCACGAACAGGTCGCCGAATCCGGTGTCGAACAGCAGCTCCACCGGCACCCGCGAGTCGGCGCAGCCCAGCACCGCGGCGGTGGGGTGCTGACCCGATTCCACCTCCAGCATGCGCTCGCGGCGGCCGCAGCGGTGGGCGTGATTGTGGACGGATAGCGGCCGTCAACTTCGGCATGATTGGTACAGTCCCGCCCCTTTGGCCCGTGTCCTCCCTTCCGGACCTCAACCACGACGGCCCCGGCGGCGGCCGCGGTGGCACCGTGCACCGGCTCACCGGCGAAACCGACGTGAGCGTGCGGCTGGGCCTCGATGGCAGCGGCCGCTGCCAGGTGGGCACCGGCGTGCCCTTCCTCGACCACATGCTCCACCAGCTGGCCAGCCATGGCCTTCTGGATCTGGAGATCAGCGCCGTGGGCGACACCCACATCGATGATCACCACACCAACGAGGACGTGGGCATCGCCCTGGGCCAGGCCCTGGCCCAGGCCCTGGGCGACCGGCGCGGCATCCAGCGCTTCGGCCACTTCGTGGCCCCCCTCGACGAGGCGCTGGTGCAGGTGGCCCTCGACTGCTCCGGGCGGCCCCACCTCAGTTACGGCCTGGAGATCCCGGCCCAGCGGATCGGCAGCTATGACACCGAACTGGTGAAGGAGTTCTTCGTGGCGGTGGTGAACAACTCCGGCCTCACCCTGCACATCCGCCAGCTGGCGGGCTCGAACTCGCACCACATCGTGGAGGCCTGCTTCAAGGCCTTCGCCCGGGCCCTGCGGCTGGCCACGGAGATCGACCCGCGCCGCGCCGGCGCCATTCCCAGCAGCAAGGGAGTGCTGGAGCGGGCTGGCGCGGCCTGAAGCAGGTCGGACCGGCGCCTGGGCCGATCCAGCCTCAAAGTGTCAGCGGATCTGCTGGCGCGCCCACAGGAAGAGCCCCAGGCGCTCGGCATCGGCCATGGTGCGCTCGGCATCGAGCAGCAGGGCGCCGCGGGCCTCCCAGGCGATGCCGGAAAGGCCTGCTGCTGCGGCCTTCGCCACCGTGGTGGGGCCGATGGCGGGCAGGTCCATGCGGCGGTCCTGCTGGAGCTTCGGGGCCTTGTAGAGCACGCCGGAACGGGGCGCCTCCGGTGGCAGGGCCCGGCTGCTGGCCACCCACTCGAGCATGGCGTCGGTGCCGGGCAGGGCTTCGGTGGCCAGGCAGAGCCCCCCCGCCACCACTGCGCCCTGGCCCACGTCCACCATCGAGATCGCCTCCACGATCTGGGCGGCGCGCTCCACATCCGCCCGGTCCATCTCTGTGGGCAGGCGGCTGGCGTAGACGCCTGGCTCGGGCAACAGCTTGGGCGCCACGTCCTCCACACCCACCACCTCCAGCCCGAGCTCCTCGATGATCTCCGCCAGGGACCGCAGGGAGGCGTCGTCGCCCTTGCGCAGCGAGGCCAGGATGCGGGGCGCCGCCATCAGGGTGGAGCCCTCGAAACGCATGATGTTGAGGGCCCGGGGCCGGTGGAACTTGCCCACCATCACCACCTGGCGGATGCCGCGCTTCTCGAGCGAGCGGAAAAAGGAGATGGAGCGCTCGAAGTAGAACTCCTCAGCGTCCTCCAGCTCCACCTCCAGGCCATGGGGCCGGCAGACCAGGTGAGGCCGCCCAGACGCCCTCAGGGCCTGCGAGAGCATCCTGGGCAGCACGCCGGCACCGGCAATGATCGCGAGGGTCGAGTCACCCATCTAGGCCGGCGGTCACAGTCCAGTCGTGGTTGGCGGCAGTCAACTGCCAGCACGTGGTCACTGACGGCCTGGAGTGGACACGTCCTCAGTCGTCATCGGGCCAGCCGCGCCGCGACTTGCTCGGGGCTGAGCCGCTGATCGGCGCTGGCGGCAGGGGAGCCCTCCACCCCGCTGGGGCGCAGCTCGCGCAGCAGCACCACGCCGGCGCTGGCCTCGTCCTCGCCGATCACTGCAGCCCAGGAGGCCCTGGAGCGATCCGCCCGCTTGAACTGCTTGGCGAAGGCGGCTCCGCTGGGATCGATCTCCACCACCAGCCCGGCCCGGCGGCACAGCCGCGCCAGCGGCAGGGCCTGGGCCTCGGCCTCAGCGCCGCGGCTCACCACGTAGAGATCCGGCGGCGGCTGGCTGGGCAGGCCCGCGGTGGCAGAGCGGCTGAGCAGCAACACCAGCCGCTCCAGCCCCATCGCCCAGCCGATGGCCGGTGTGGCCGGGCCGCCCAGCTGCTGCACCAGGCCGTCGTAGCGGCCGCCGCCGCAGACGGTGGCCTGGGCCCCGAGCTGATCGCTGGTGATCTCGAAGGCCGTGTGGCTGTAGTAGTCGAGGCCCCGCACCAGGCGGGGATTGAGCTGCACCGGAATGGCCAGCGCCGCCAGACCGGCCTGCACCGCCTCGAAGCGCTCGCGGCTGGCCCCACAGAGGCTCTCCAGCAGGCTGGGTGCCTCGGCCAGCAGGGCCTGGGTATCGGGGTGCTTGGAATCCAGCACCCGCAGGGGGTTGCTCTGGAGGCGGGCCTGGGACTCGGGGTCGAGCTGAGAGCGGCGCTGCTCCAGCCAGGCCACCAGCTGCTGGCGGTAGCCGGCGCGGTCTTCCGGGCTGCCCAGGCTGTTGAGCTCGAGCGCCAGGCCCCCCACCCCCAGATCGGCCAGCAGATCCCACGCCACGGCGATGGCCTCCACATCGGCGCGGGGGTCGGCAAAGCCGAGCAGTTCCAGGCCGATCTGATGGAACTGGCGCTGGCGGCCGGCCTGGGGGCGCTCATAGCGGAACATCGGCCCGCCATACCAGAGCCGCTGGGGCCCCTGGCTGAGCAGCCCGTGCTGCAGCACGGACCGCACCACCGACGCCGTGCCCTCCGGCCGCAGCGTGCAACTGCGCTCGCCCCGGTCGACGAAGGAGTACATCTCCTTGCCCACCACGTCGGTGGCCTCACCGATGCCACGGGCGAACAGCTCAGTCGCCTCCAGCAGCGGCGTGCGGATCTCCTGGATGGCGGCGCGGCGAAAGTGCTCCGCGGCCCGGCCTTCCACGTACTGCCAGAGGGCCGTGGCCCCAGGCAAGAGGTCCACCATGCCGCGCAGACTCTGCAGCGAAGCCAATCCCGGTTCAGGCGAAGGGAACCGAGTCTGCCTGGCGAAGCCGCGCTGCAGGGTTCTGGACCCGCGCTGAGCCGTGATGGTCCAGATACCAGCGGGCGAAGCGCTCCACTCCCTGCTCCAGGCTGGTGGAGGGCTCGAACCCCACCCAGGCCTGCAACCGGGAGGTGTCGGCCGCTGTGGCCTTCACATCGCCAGGCTGCATGGGCTGGAGATCGAGCACGGCCCGGCGGCCCAGGGCCGCCTCCAGAACTTGAATGAAGCGCAGCAGCTCCACCGGCTCACTGTTGCCCAGGTTGAACAGGCGATGGGGCGCCCAGCTGGTGGCGGGATCGGGAGCGGCCGGATCGAACTCCGGGTTGGGGGTGGCGGGTTGATCGAGGCAACGCACCAGCCCCTCCACGATGTCGTCGATGTAGGTGAAGTCGCGCCACATGGCGCCGTGGTTGAACACCCGGATCGGCTCGCCGGCCAGGATCGCCCTGGCGAACAGCATCGGCGCCATGTCCGGCCGTCCCCAGGGGCCATAGACCGTGAACAGGCGCAACCCCGTGGCCGGCAGTCCGTAGAGATGGCTGTAGCTGTGGGCCATCAGTTCATTGGCCTTCTTGGTGGCGGCGTAGAGACTCACCGGGTGGTTCACCGGCTGGGATTCCGTGAAGGGAAGCTGGGTGTTACCGCCATACACCGAGCTGCTGGAGGCATACACCAGGTGGGCCACCTGCTGCGCTCGGCAGGCCTCCAGCACCTGGGAGAAGCCCAGCAGATTGCTCTGGATGTAGGCCGCCGGATTGGTGATCGAGTGGCGCACGCCGGCCTGGGCGGCCAGATGCACCACCCGGTCAAAGCGCTCCCGCTCGAACAGGGCGCTCAGCAGGGAGGGCTCCTCGATGGACCCCTCCACGAAGCGCCAGGCGCCCGAGGCGGCAAAGGGCTCCAGCCGCGCCAGCCGCGCCCGCTTGAGGTCCGGGTCGTAGTAGGGGCTCAGGTTGTCGAGGCCCACCACCCGCTCCCCTCGCGCCAGCAGGCGCTCGCAGAGGGCCCCGCCGACGAAGCCAGCCGCCCCTGTCACCAGAACAGCTGTGGTCATGGGGTGGGTATGGGGAGGCTGGCGCGAAAGAAGGCGATGGTGGGCTCGAGACCCTGCTCGAGGGACACGCTGGGCTCCCAGCCCAGTTCCCGCCTGGCCAGATCGATCGCGGGCTGCCGCTGCAGCGGATCATCCTGGGGCAGCGGCAGGCAGATCAGCTCCAGGGCCGGGTTGATGCCATCGCGCACCTGTTCAGCCAGCTGCCGAATCGTGAATTCGCCGGGGTTTCCCAGGTTGATCGGCCCGGTGGAGGACCCGTTCATCAAGCGGATCAGGCCCTCCACCAGGTCATCCACAAAACAGAATGAGCGGGTCTGGGAGCCATCGCCATAGAGGGTGAGCGGCTCGCCGCGCAGGGCCTGCACGATGAAGTTGCTCACCACCCGCCCGTCATCGGGGAGCATGCGCGGCCCGTAGGTGTTGAAGATGCGCGCCACCCGAATCTCGGTGCCGTGCATGCGGTGGTAGTCGAAGCAGAGGGTCTCGGCCACCCGCTTGCCCTCGTCGTAGCAGCTGCGCGGGCCGATCGTGTTGACGCAGCCGCGATAACTCTCGGGCTGGGGATGCACCTCAGGATCGCCATACACCTCGCTGGTGGAGGCCAGCAGCAGCCGCGCCCCCACCCGCCGGGCCAGGCCGAGCATGTTGTAGGTGCCCAGGAAACTGGTCTTGGCCGTCTTGATCGGGTTGTGCTGGTAGTGCACCGGCGAGGCCGGGCAGGCGAGGTGCCAGATGCGGTCCACCTCCAGCCGGATCGGCTCGGTCACGTCATGGCGCAACAGCTCAAAGCGCGGATGGCCGATCCACTGGGCGATGTTGGCCTTGCGGCCCGTGAAGTAGTTATCGAGGCAGATCACCTCCTCGCCAGCCTCCATCAGCCGATCCACCAGGTGGGAGCCCACGAAGCCGGCTCCGCCGGTGATCAGGTTGCGCTGCAGCGTCTCCGGCATGGCCTCACCCCTCCCCCACGCGCCAGACGCTGAGCCCGGCGGCGCGGGCGGCCTGCTGATCGGCGCTGCCGCGGGCATCAAAGAGCCAGGCGGGTCTGCGCATCAGGGCAGCGGTGGCGGCCCAGTCAATCCGGCTGAACTGCTGCCATTCGGTGAGTAGCAGCAGGGCGTCGGCTCCTGTCGCGCCCTGCTCAAGGGCGGCACAGGGCGCCCAGCTGGCCTCGCCGTCGCCGGGGGGCTGGCCGAGGTCGGCCTCGATCTGGGCTGGGCTCACCTTGGGATCGAGGATCTGCAGGTGGGCGCCCTCCTCGATCAGGTCGCGGGCGATCTGGATGGCGGGTGAGGCACGGGTGTCGTTGGTGTCGGCCTTGAAGGCAAAGCCGAGCAGCACGAGGCGCTTACCGGTGACGGTGCCGAACAGGCGCTGCACCACCAGGCGGGCGATGCGGTGCTGCTGCCAGCTGTTGAGGGTCACCACCTGCTCCCAGTAGCTGGCCACCTCCTGCAGCCCGTAGTGGCGGCAGAGGTACACCAGGTTGAGGATGTCCTTCTGGAAGCAGCTGCCGCCAAAGCCCGGGCCGGCCTTGAGGAACTTGGGACCGATACGGCTGTCGCTGCCGATGGCGCGGGCCACCTCGTTGACGTCAGCACCGCTGGCCTCGCAGAAGGCGGCGATGCTGTTGATCGAGCTCACCCGCTGGGCAAGGAAGGCATTAGCGGCCAGCTTGCCCAGTTCGCTGCTCCAGATGTTGGTGCGCAGGATGCGCTCCTGGGGCACCCAGTGGGCGTAGATGGCGGCGAGGGCCTCGATCGCCTCGGGATCCTCACCGCCGATCAGCACCCGGTCAGGGGCCTCGAGATCGGACACGGCCGTGCCCTCGGCGAGGAATTCGGGGTTGGAGAGCACCGCAAAGCTCTGGCCGGGCTCAGCGCAGCCGAGGATCGCCTTGACGGCCTCGGCGGTGCGCACCGGCAGGGTGCTCTTCTCCACGACGATCGTGTGGCCGCGGGCGGCCTTGGCCACGGTGCGGGCACTGGCCTCGATCCACTTGAGGTCACTGGCCTGCCCGGCGCCCAGGCCCCTGGTCTTGGTGGGGGTGTTGACGGAGAGGAACACCATGTCGGCGGCGGCGATGGCCTCCTCCACGGCGGTGCTGAAGTGGAGGTTGCGGCCGCGGCAGCGGGCCACCACGGCGTCGAGGCCCGGCTCGTAGACCGGCAGGCGGCTGAGGTCGGGGTGGTTCCAGAGGGCGATGCGCTCGGCGTTGAGGTCCACCACGGTCACGTCGATCTGTGGGCAGCGATCAGCGATCACGGCCATGGTGGGTCCGCCCACGTAGCCCGCGCCGATGCAGCAGATGCGACGGGGTAGCTGTGCTGCCAAGGGAAGACACCTGGAATCCGATGACGCTACGCCAGGCGTTTCCTGGCGCTCAGAGCTCGCCGAAGCCCCCTGGACCAAACAGGAAGTTGCCACCGAAGGTGCCGCGCGGTAAGCGAGCCGGTCCGCGAGATGGCTGGCTGGAGACGGTGGGGGTCGGCATCAGCGAACCGCCGTGTGGGCGTCGGCCGTGATCGCCTTGTCGCTGAGGTTTGAGATCGTGAAGCCGAGGGCACCGTCTCCAGCAACGGTTAGCGACAGGTCAAGTACGGGTCGAGCGAGATGTCACGGTCAAGGAGGCCAGCGTGAACATGAGACTCTCACCCACAGCCAACTCTCGGCCCAAAAGGGTGGCCGCCATGGGAACTTGACTCAGAAGTCGATTGTATTCAGTGTTTTCATGCTCCGCTTTACCCGCCTGGCGTTGGCTTGTCAGAGGCTGAGCCGGCCTCGGCTGGCAAAAAGGTCTTCCAGCCCAGATTGTTGATCGCCGCGAGTGGCCGGAAGTCGTCGTCTCCGGCCGCCGCCACCCCGAGATGATCAGGGCGGCCAGCCCGCACCCGCAAGCCTTTCCCCAGGGGGAAGCTGCGCTGATCGCCCTTGTTGAGCAGTTCAGCGAGAACAACCCGTCCACTCACTGTCTCCACCTCCACCCAGCAGGGTCCATCGGCTTTCAGCCGTAGATCCTGCGTGCCAGGTTTTGGGCTTACCGGCGGGTCATTGGGGCTGGGAGTGGCCGAGTCCGCCCCTTCGGCCTGGACGTTGCTCGCAGGCTTGCTGTCTACCCTGCTCCCGCTGGACCGCCCTGCGCTACGGGCATCCTGGCCCCTACGCCCCAGGGAGTCGACGCCCACCACCAGCAGGACAACTGCCGTCGTGGTGGTCATCAGCAGCGGCAACTGTTGTCGCAGCGACAACCGCCGAGTGGCCGATCTCCAGCGCCGGCGCAGGCCGATGCGCCAACACCGTGTGCGCCTGGGAGGCAGTGGATCGGACCTGGCTGGGGCAGCATCCGCTGTGACTTCAGGCCTTGGAGAGGACAGGACCACAGGGGGCGCAGGGCTCTCAGCAAGGGACAACTGGCCGGAGGGGAGCTGCTGATACAGGCAGCGTCGCTCCTCAAGCAGCCGCCGGATTTCTAGGGCAAGGAGCTGAACTTGCTGACGAAACTTCGTCTCGTAGATGGAGGGGATTTCGTTAATCAGGGTCTGGTATTCCACCAGTTCAGCCTTGGCCCGCTCCAACTCCTGCTCCAGAAGCTGTGCAGCTTCCTCGCCAACAGAGGACTGATGGCTGGGTGATTCTGGGGAGGGTTGGGCCTTCAAAGCGGATGGATCATCAGAGGCAAGAGCAGAGATCAGCCTCTAAGCGATGGCGCCGCCGCAAGTAAAACCAGCCCATTAGAAGTCTCCATTGCCGAGGAATTCACGGCCTTGCCGGGTACCCGGCTGATAGCCATAGCCAAACGTGCCACCCGTTTCGTCGTTGATGATACGTGGTGTGACCATGATCACAAGTTCACGCTTTTCTTTTTGGTTGCCAGTACTGCGGAAGAACTGACCGATCAAGGGAATATCCCCCAGAATCGGCCATTTGCTGACCACCGAGCGATCAAAGTCTGAAATCACACCGGTGAGAATGAGTGTCTGACCATCGCGCACCCGCAAGGCGCCGGTATCCAGACTTCGGATGCTGAGAATGTTGAGATCCGAGCCACAACCTGCAGGAGCCGGTTCGCGATCGGTCACGGCAGAAACGCTCGGAGAAAGTACAAAGGTGATGAAGCCGTTGTCATCAATCTTCTCCACCCGTGCTCCCAGCACAAGCCCCGCGGTCGCCAGCCCCGGGGTGCACACCACATTTCCGCCCTGGGCGGGAGTTTCCGTCTCGTAGCTGGTCACCACGTTCGTTCCTACCCTCACCACGCCTTCATTGGCCCGGCGCCGCCCAATCGGTGAATCAACACCAAATTCACGGATACCCTGCCGCACTTCATCTGAATTCGTGCCGCTGGACATTTCATTCCCTTCCCTTAGCAAGGAAGGATTCTCCTGCAGGATCAGGGTGGGGCTAGCCAGCAGCTTGGTCGAACCCGAGACGATCTGGGCCCTGACAAAATCAAAGAACGTATCCGCAGGGTAGTTGGTACCAGGGTTGATCCTCCTGGTGCCCGTAAAGGTTGAGGATGAGATAGTGGATGTTTCTACATTGCGTCCGAGGGTGCGGGAGAGCACCCTGTTGACATTTCTCTGCAGAGAGTCGGAGCTGAGATTGGTGGAATTGTTAATCGGCTCCACGATGAACTGCCCGTCCTGCTCAACCAGGCGTGAGCCGGTTTCACTTGACAATGCCCGATTGACATCCCGTAGCTGGCTGTTGGTGAGAGTCCTACCCAGCCCCCGCGTGATGGCAAGACTGTTGGAGGAGTTACGGGTAACGGTTTCCGCCTGTGCGAAGTCGGCCTGCCCGGGAGGCAAGAAACGACCGAAGGCCCCCAGCAGCTGGCCATTATCGTTGACGATGAAGTTATTACCGAATCGGAAAGCGAAGGAATTATCAATCGAGGCTTCATTCTCGAGATTAACATCGAGAATCCTCACATTCAAAGCAACCTGACGTTGCCTGAGGTCCAACTGTCTGAGGTACTGCTCACCGATGGCCACCACGGATGGATCACCCACCATGGTGATCGTGCCGAGGCGCGTATCAGTGGTGGCTCGCAGGCCGATGAGGGGGCCAGTGGTGGCGCCGAAGGCTTCCACGGTTGTGATTGAACTGGCCTGGGTGGTCTGGGCGTTGGGGGCGGAGGAGATCGCATCGGCCTGGGTCACACCCTGGGTGACCGAGGTGGTGACGGTGTTGGTCTTGGTGACCGTGGCTCCCAGGTTGGCCAGATAATCCGCAGCGGCATTCGGGCCCACCTGGTTGAGACGATACACTTTCGACACCTGGGCGCCGAAGCTCTTCGAAAGGGCATTCGGACCCGCCAGGATCATGTTGCCCTCAAGCTTTCCCTGCAGGCCTGCTGCCAGGAGGGTGGTATTCAAGGCGCGGGCATAGGACTCGCCGCGGAAGGCAATCGACAGGGGCCGATTATTCTGATTGGGCGGTGCTCCAGCGGGCGCCGCGGCGACAGAGGGCTCATCGACATAGGCAAAGCCGTAACCCCCCAGACTGGCCAGGGCCATCAGCGCGTCGCGGGCCGGCGCATTCTTGAGGGTCATCGTCACCGGCGGACCAGAGACATTGACGAAGCCGGGGTTGCGCAGGGTCATGGTGCCAACGGCCATGTCACCCAGGGGTGGCGCCACGGCCCTCGGCTGCAGGGGCGGCGCATAGGTGGGCAAGGGCACGGCGCCTGGGCTGGCCAGGTTGAAGCTGTTGACCTGCAACGAGGCCTGGGGCACTGGCGAGGGGAAGGAGAGGATCAGGGAGCGCCCATCGGCACTCACCACAGGCCTGCCCAGGGTGACCCCGGGCATGGGGGTGACGCTGATCGAGAACGAGGTGCCCCCGCCATCAAAGTTGATCGCCTGGAAGCCCACCTCCGGCAACGACAGACGCTGAGGACCCACCATCAAGGCCGCAGGCTCAGCGGTGAACAGCTGGCCCTGCCATCCGGGACCATCCGAATTCTGCTGCAGCTGGGGCGAGATCCCAGTGCCTTCAATCACCAGCTCCACCGTGTCCGGCAGGCGCCGCACCTTGAGCTGAACAGCGCCAGTCAGCTCCTCGGCTGGAGGGATGGTGCCCGCCGATGGCACCCTCGGAGCTGACCCAGCCGCTGTCTGGAGCAGTAGAAGCGTAAGACAGCCAGATGCGAGGATCAATGGCCAGCAGGTTTTTCCAGCGGCAGGCCCTAAACGCGTACCGCGCAGCACCACCATCACCTAAAGCGGGATTGGAAGAGCGTGAGCCTACGCGCGTTCAGGAGGCGAATACAGTCAATTGCTGTACAAAAACGGAGGCCTCCATCCCAGTAAACCGGTAGCAAATGCGGCAGCGACTCGCTTCTCTGTGAGTACGTCAACCTGCCGTGTTGCTCTGCTAGAGCCCTACTCGACCCCGGGCGGCGCCGGCGGAATAGGTGCTGGAGCGCTGGGAGCCGGAGGCGCCTCAGGGGCATCGGCGGCAGCCTCGACAGGCCGGGGCTTCAATCCTCCTTCGGGCACCTTGTAGTAGGTGAGCAGCAGCTTCAGCTCGGGCACGGCCGGAGTTCCGGGTGGGAGGCGGCCCTGCTGATTGGCTCCCGTGGCGGCTGCGGGGTTGACCAAAACCATCCTGAAGTCACTGGGGATGGCCAGCAGGCTGAGCTTCTCGACGGCCCGGAGAAAGCCGAGCAACCGCGGATAGCTTCCCCTGGCGCTGAGCAGCACCTGCTCCGCCGTCAATCCGGCCTGTTCAAGCGGGGTCTGGGACGGTGGAACCTGCTCCCCTTCCGCCTGGCCATCTGGCTGAGCAGCCGCACGGGTCGCCACCGGCTCATAGAGCTCGAGCTGCACGCCGTTGCGGATGGCTTCGCGGTCGATCTGGCTCAGAAAGGTGAGAAACTCGCCGCTGCCCTGAATCAGGGCCAGGATTTTGCGCTGTTGCTGCTCGGCCTTGTCCCTGTCCAGGGCGGTCTGATCGAGCTGGCGGCGGATCAGCGGGATCCTCTGTTCCAGGACCTGGAGCTCGGCAAGCCGTTGGGAGTCCGAACGCAGACGCAGCAACTGGGGCACCAGCAAGCCTGCGCTGAGCACCGAAGCGATCAAGACCCCCACGCCGATCGGAACACCCAGCAGGATGCGCTGGCGCAGGATCTGCTCCTCATGGGACTGGGAAGACTGGAGATTGGTCATGGCAGCAGTCCCTCCTTCTGGAGCAGGTCGAGGCGGCGGGAAAGGCCCTCGGCGCCCAGGTCTTCGAGGACGACCTTTTCAGCCGCCGCAGGGATCGGCTCGCGAAATGCAAAGCGAAGTTCGAACTCCACGGCAGGCGACACCCTGTTGTTGTTGGTCGCCGTCCGGTCACGGGCGGCCTTGATCAGGGTCACCCCCTTGTCGGCGTCGACCAGGGGCGAACGTTCGAGCACAAGCTGGAGGGCATTGATCCGAACGAAGGCTTCCGGATCGTTGGCCAGTCCTTTGAGCAGCATCTGCTGCTGGTCGTTCTGCTGGAGGGCGTCGGTGAGCTGAATCCCCTGCGGCACCCTCTGTTGCAGATCCCGCATCAGGGCTGAGGAGGAGCGGGTTCCGATCAATCCGTTGACCAGAGCCGTGTTGCTCTGCTCCAGGGTCCGGAGGCCTTGGGCGCTGGCGGTGAACTTGCCCTGGAGCTGCTGCTCCTCTGCCTCCGCCCTGGCGAGCCGATCGATCTCCGCCTCCACGAACAGGCCACGCAGCACCGCCAGACCGGTGAGACCAAGCAACAAGCCGATGAGGCCAGTACCGATCGCCGCGCCCTTGAGCATGGTCTGGCGATCGGACTGGCTGGCCAGCGCCGGTTGCTGAAGGCCCAGCTCCTCGCGCTTCTCGCGCAACAGATCGAAGGGGGCGCTGCTCATCGGGCCAACGCCACCTGAGCCAATCCTGCCAGCGCCAGGGTGCCGAAACCGCGCCGATCAACAAGTTCCAGCTCCAGGCCAGTCTCCTGCTCCACCGCTGCGGCGGCACTCAGCTCGTCGCTCACCAGCAGCCGGTCATGGGTGATGCCGAACTGATCACGGCAGAACTGCAGACAGCGTTGCAGGGCAGGCACCAGCTGGGTGGCCTCCAGGGGAAGCCGCCGCTGGAAGTGGGGGGCCCCGTCCACCCAAACGTCGAGCAGGCATTCGCTGCTGGTGGGCTGCAGCACGCCAAGCAGATCGCCTGGGGCCATCGCGTCAAGCTCTTCACGCAGGGCCAGCATCTGGCAGGCCTGGGAGGGCAGCAGGTGGCGCAGGCTTGAGCCGGCGATGGCGAACAGGTCGATCCAGGCTTCCACCGTGGTCCGCGGCGCCGCGACCACCACCGCCCTTCCCTCCCGACCGGGCACTGGTTGCACATCGATGCGGGCCGCGCCCAAGGGATAAGGGAGCTTCAGATCGGGATTGAGCTCGCGCAGAGCTTCGATGGGGTCCTCAGGGCTGACGCCGCCGGGCCAGCTGATCAGGCGCCACTCACAGGCCTGGCGGGGCAGAGCCACCACCAGAGTCGCATTGGGAGCCTTCTGCTCCAACAACAGGTCTCCGACAAAATCCCCAAAGGCATCGGCAGCAATCGGCATGCCATCGCGCAGGGTGCGGGCCGGAACCGGTGCACTCCAGTTCTGTGCCTGAGGCTTGCCGTTGCGCAACCCCTGACCCACCAGCAACTGCGGATCGGTGAAGTCCAGCAGCACAATCCTGGGCAACAGCTCAGCCCGCAGTTGCCGCCAGCGCTCCTTGATCCCGACGAGCACCACGTCAGGGAGCCCATGAACGTTTCAGAAATTAACCCATCCTTGCTCAATTGGATCTAACCAATCAGCCAACTCTCCACGGCAGGCCGGCCCCCACCGCCTGGCCCAGATGGGCCAGGCGGTGACACCCGAGCTGCCGACTGAGGCCCTCCAGAATCCTGGGCACCAGAGCTGGGCCCCCATAGATCCAGCCGGTGTAGAGCTGAATCAGGGAGGCGCCGGCGGAGATCCGTTCCCAGGCGGCCTCTGGGGAGTCGATCCCTCCCACACCGATCAACGGCAGGGCAGGCCCCGCCGTGGCCCTGAGCCGGCGCAGCACTTCCAGGGCACGCCGTCGCAACGGAGCGCCGCTGAGCCCCCCCGCCTCCTCCGCCAGGCTGCGCCCCGTCTGGGCCAGGAGCCGCTGCTCCAGCCCGAGGCGGTTGAGGCTGGTGTTCACGGCAATCACCCCGGCCAGACCCTCCTCGTAGGCCATGCGGGCAATGGCGTCGATGGCATCGTCTTCGAGGTCGGGAGCGATCTTCACCAGCAGCGGGGGGCAGGCGGGCAAGCGCCGCAGCCGCTCCACCAAGCGGCGCAGCAGCACTTCGTCCTGAAGATCACGCAGCCCTGGGGTGTTGGGCGAGCTCACATTGATCACGGCGTAGTCGGCCTGGGGCGCCAGCAGCTCCAGAGAGGCGGCGTAGTCGTCCGGGGCCTGCTCCAGGGGAGTGAGCTTCGACTTGCCCAGGTTGATGCCCAGCACCGCGGGGCGCTGGCCTGGCGCAGGCAGCCGCTGGCGCTCCAGGGTGCGCAGCGCTGCGGCCGCCCCCTGGTTGTTGAAGCCCATGCGGTTGAGGGCAGCCCGCTCTTCAGCCAGCCGAAACAGACGAGGGCGGGGATTACCGGGCTGGGCGTGCCAGGTGATCGTGCCCAGCTCGGCGAAGCCGAAGCCGAACTGGTGCCAGATCGCCGCCGCCACGGCGTCTTTGTCGAATCCCGCTGCCAGCCCAAGCGGGTTGCGGAAGCGGCAGCCGAACAGGGTCTGCTCCAGGCGCGGGTCAGGCCGGCACAGCTCCTGGCCGAGGCCGGCCAGGGCCCCGCTCAGCAGGGGCCAGCGCCGCCGCAACGAGGCCTGGCCCAGGGTCGTCAGGGTGAGGCGGCTGAGCTGTTCGGCGTCGGCCCCGGCATCGCGGCTGAGCAAAGGAGCCACGAAGCGGTCGTACAGCGCCCCTGTGGCGCTCTCTCCAGCCTTGGCGCCGGCCTGCTCACCATCTCCCATCACACCCGCCTACGGCCGATCGTCCAATCCTGCCGTCCCGCGCCGCAGGCGCCAGCGGCCATCCTCCAGTGGCTCCACCCGCCAGTCCCGCCAGGTCCAGGCACGGCTGCGGCGCTCCAGCGTGCGCAGGGGCTGCTCCACCAGCTGGGCAAGCTCCAGCAGGGAGAGGCCGTAGCCCCGATCCGCCACCCGGTCGGCCCACTCCAGCCGCGTCAGCAACTGCTGCAGTGGCGCCGGGGCAAGGCCCGCCTCGGGGGCGTCGGATCCATCAGCGCCGGGAACGACCTGTTCGGCCTGTCCGGAAGGAGCCGGCACTTCGGCCTCCAGCCTGGCGGTGGCCAGCACCTCTCCGGCCATCAGCGGCGGGATCTGGCCACGGGAAAAGGCCACGGCGATGGTGTCGCAACGCTCATTGTCCGGATCGCCGCTGTGGCCCTTCACGTGGCGCAGGGACACATCGGCAAGGCGGGCCCGGTCGAGCTGCTCCCAGAGATCACGGTTCAGCACCTGCCCACCGGAGGCAGTGCGCCAGCCCTTGCGCTTCCAGCCGTGAATCCACTTGCCGAGGCCATCAATCAGATAACGGCTGTCGGTTCGGATCGCCAGGTCGGGATGGCGGGGCAGATCGCGCAGAGCGTTCAGCAGCGCCAGGGCCGCCGTGAGCTCCATGCGGTTGTTGGTGGTGTGCTGGTCGGCGCCGCCCAGCTCATGGACGGAACCATCTTCAAAGCGCAGCAGCCCCCCCCAGCCGCCCGGGCCGGGGTTGCCACTGCAGGCCCCGTCACAGGCCGCCGCCACCACCCGCGCTGGCCGATCAGCCACTGGACATCCTCAAGATCGTCGCTAGACAGATCTTCTACTCTGAGCTGCCATCAGGGCAGAGCGTCGCCATGATCAGCAGCCGAGCCTCAGTCAGCAGGCGTGCCTGCATGGCGCTTCGCGTCGCTGTCACCGGCACGGCGATCACCGCCACAGGTGCCGCCGCCATCCTCAGTTCCAGCTGGCTGATGGGCCGCCAGGCCAGCGGCGCCAGGGCAGCGGCTCTGTTCGGAAGCGAGCCGATCGCTCCCGGTCAGGCCATCGCCGTAGCCCAGCCCCTGGCCGGCAACCGCTGGAACCTGATCGTGCTCGAGCAGCTTCAGGCGGCCCCGCCCTGCTGGCGGGAGTACCCGGATGGCTCGGTGATCTCCTACGACAACGACGTGGCCGAGGGCGTGTGCGGCCGCTACCTCTCCAGCAGTGCCTACTCGCTGAGGGTGGCCAACGACGATCTCAACAACCCCTGGCGGCTGCGGGTGGAGAGCGAGAACGGCCGCCTGCGGCTGCTGGCCTCCCACCCCCAGCAGACCACCCTGATCCCGGTGGCCAGCGGCAAGGCTCCTGCCAGTGGCCTCGCCAGCCTCAAGCTGGAGCCGGGCTGGACCTTCCAGCGCCGTACCTACGGCGAGCAAACCCTCAGGCATCTCTACATGGCCCACGCCGAGCCGCTTCCAGTCCTGCTGGCCCGGGCCCGGGGCGGCGGTCAGCTGGCGGCGCTGCCGTCCCTGGCCCCACCCCCGTTGCTGAACCAACCTGGCCCCGTGGCGGAGTCCAGCCCCAGCAGCACGCGGCGGGGCCTTGCCAGGGTGGAGCGCTCATCGGTGCTGTCCAGTCGATCCAGGCTGCTGAGGCAGTCCAGCTCCCAGCGCCCCCGCCAGAGCGGCGTGATTGCCCTTGAGGTGGTGCCCTACGGCAGCTGAGCCGCCCCCAGGCCAGTTCAACGAGTGACCGACGCCCCCTGGCACCCTGAGATTCCCTCGTTAACGTCATGTTTGTGAGGAGTGGGGAACGACTCTTCCGGGTCGAAACGAGGACAGACTCCGAAAGACCGTTCCACAATCCTGCCCCGCCTTTGGCGGGGCATTTTTTTTTTGCAGATCAAGGTTCCTGAAGTTGGGGACCAGCAGGCTTCAGGTCGGGCGCGGGAGCTGCCAGCGGCCCAGCAAAAAGCCGGCCCACGAAGGAGCCGGCTACTGAAGGCGCCGCCTGGGCGCCGGTGGGCGCGGGGCCGGCAAAGCCGACCCCAGGGTGATCACTTGATCGACACCTTGCCGCCCACCTCTTCGATGGCCTTCTTGAGGGCCTCGGCATCGGCCTTGGCGATGCCTTCCTTGACCGGCTTGGGAGCGGCCTCCACGAGGGCCTTGGCGTCGCCCAGGCCCAGGCCGGTGGCTTCGCGCACGGCCTTGAGCACCTTGATCTTGGCCGAATCTTCGAAACCCTCAAGGATCACGTCGAATTCGGTCTGCTCTTCAGCGGCCTCAGCGGCAGCGGCAGGAGCCGCGGCCATCATCACGCCAGCGGAAGCGGCGGCGGAGACGCCGAAGGCCTCCTCAATCTGCTTGACGAGCTCGGAAGCCTCAAGCAGGGAGAGGGATTTGAGTTGGTCGAGAATCTGGTCGGTCGTAGCAGACATGGTTGGGAATCAGCAACAGATCTGTGGGAAACAGTCGGATCGGTTGAACTCGGCAACAGCCGCTGGCATTGAGGCGGGCCTCAGGAGGCCTGGCCTTCGCCATCGGCGTGTTGCTGGAGCGCCCGAGCGAGACCGGAAGGAACCTCGTTGATGCCCACGGCCACCTTGGTGGCCACAGCGTTGATCGCACCGGCGATCTGAGCCATGAGCACCTCCTTGGAGGGCAGATCCCCGATGGCCTTGATGTCGGACCGGGAGAGGAGCTTGCCTTCGAAAAGGCCGCCCTTGGTTTCCGACTTCTTGCTGTCCTTCTGGAAGGACTGCACGGCCTTCACCGCACCACCCACGTCGCCCTTGACGAGCACGAAGGCGTTGGTGCCGGTGAGCAGGGATTCGAGATTCGACCAGGCACTGTCGCCATCAATGGCCCGACGCATCAAGGTGTTTTTGGTCACCTTGCACACACCGTTGCTGGCCTGCAGACGGGTCCGCAGATCAGACATCTCCTTGATGGACAGACCCTTGAAATCAAGGACCAGCGCCAGTTCGGCCTCGCCGAGGAGCCCCTTGAGCTCTTCGACGATCTGTTGCTTGTTCTCCAGCGTGCGGCCCATAGGAAAGGATCGGATCGGGGGAACAAGCCGGGTACGCGGCCCTGGACGCCAACGCCAACCACTCCGAGAGTGACTGCCGAAGGGCTCGAGGCCGCTGCATGCTCCTGACCCGATCAAGACACCCGTGGATCAACCCACCGGCGGCCTGGAGGCCGAAAACCTGTCGCGTACACCTCGGCAGGACTTACAGAAACGGATCATCCGGGGAACCGGAAGCCGTTCTCACCTGCTGTCTGGGGTAGGGCGCGTGCCCTTCTGGCCTAAGCCAGCTCATAAACATAACTCAGCGTGGGGCCAGCCTTTGATGCTGAACCCACCGGTTCCGGCTCAGCCCTCCTGCTTGATGTCCTGCAGGGCGGCGAAGTCCACCTGCACCGAGGGACCCATGGTGGAGGTGACGTAGAGGGAGCGCCAGTAGCGGCCCTTGGCACCGCTGGGCTTCTGGCGATCGATCGTCTCCTGCAGGGCCTTGAGGTTGTCGAGCAGCTTGGCGGAATCGAAGCTGGCCTTGCCGAAGCGCACG
Organism: Cyanobium sp. NS01; assembly: GCF_014280235.1. Classification (NCBI taxonomy): domain Bacteria; kingdom Bacillati; phylum Cyanobacteriota; class Cyanophyceae; order Synechococcales; family Prochlorococcaceae; genus Cyanobium; species Cyanobium sp. NS01. Next base: position 2,504,553 of record NZ_CP047940.1, read on the forward strand.
TGCACGATGCCACTGCGGTCGGCACGGAACTCGAGCTTGCCGGCCTTGAACTCGGCGATGGCGCCGACCAGGTCAGTGGTGACGGTGCCGGCCTTGGGGTTGGGCATCAGGCCCCGGGGGCCCAGCACCCGGCCCAGCTTGGCCACCTTGGGCATCATGTCCGGGGTGGCGATCAGCAGATCGAAGTCGATCGTGCCGCCGGCGATCTGATCCACCAGATCGTCGTCGCCGGAGAGCTCGGCGCCGGCGGCCTTGGCGGCAGCCACGGCCTCACCCCGGGCGATCACGGCGATGCGAATGCTCTGACCGGTGCCGTGGGGCAGGGCCACGGTGGTGCGCAGCTGCTGGTCGGTGTACTTGGGATCGATGCCGAGGCGCACGTGGGCCTCGATCGTCTCGTCGAACTTGGCGGTGGCGTTGGCCTTCACCAGCTCGATGGCCTCCATGGGCTCATGGGCTCGCTCGGCGACCTTGGCCTGGAGGGAGGAAAAACGCTTGGAAACTTTTGGCATGGCGGGTATGGGGTGCGGGCGATGCAGGGCAGGGCTGGGGCGCCGTAGGCGCGGTGGGCCGCTGGCTGGATCTCCCCCTGGGGAGGGATGGAAGGACTCAGTCGTTGACGGCGACGCCCATGTTGCGGGCGGTGCCTTCGATGATGCGCATGGCCGACTCGACGCTGGTGCAGTTGAGGTCGGGCAGCTTGGTCTTGGCGATCTCCTCGAGCTGGGCGCGGCTGATGGCACCCACCGCCCCCTTGGCGGAGGTGGCGGCACCCTTCTCAATGCCGGCGGCCTTGGAGATCAGCACCGAGGCGGGAGGGGTCTTGGTGATGAAGGTGAAGCTGCGGTCTTCAAAGACCGAGATCTCCACCGGAATCACATAGCCGGCCTTCTCCTGGGTGCGGGCGTTGTACTCCTTGCAGAACGCCATGATGTTGACGCCGTGCTGACCAAGGGCAGGACCCACAGGGGGCGCCGGGTTGGCTTTGCCGGCCTGGAGGGCCAGCTTGATCACGGCTACGATTTTCTTGGCCATCGTCTCGAACTACTGGGCGGAGCTGCGGATCACCTCCTGAAGGGAGGCGTGACGGGAACGGCCATCCTCCGCAGGGAGACGGCCGCTGAGCAGAGCCAGGGGCTCAGCTCTGCTTGCTGATCTGGGCGAATTCGAGTTCCACAGGCGTTTCCCGACCGAAGATCGAGAGCAGGGCCTTGAGCTTGTTGCGCTCGCCCGACACCTCGATCACCTCGCCCTGGAAGTCCTTGAAGGGCCCGGCCGTCACCAGGATCTGATCGCCCTCGGTGAGATCGACCTTCACCACTGCTTTCTTCTCAGCCGCCCGCTTGAAGATGCGGTCCACCTCCTGGCGGCTCAGCGGCCGCGGCTTGATGTGGCCGCGGGCGCGGGCCGTGGCCCGACGCTCCTCCGCCCCCACGAAGTTGATCACGTTGGGGGTGCTGCGCACCGCCATCATCGTGTCCTCGTCGAGCATCATCCGCACCAGCACATAGCCGGGGAACACCTTCTCCTCGGTGCTCTGGCGGCTGCCATCCTTCTTCAGCTTCACCCCGGGGGTCTGGGGGATCTCGATCTCCAGGATGCGGTTGTCCACCCCGAGGGTCACCGCCCTCTGCTCCAGGGTGGCCTTCACTTTCTTCTCGCAACTGGACGCCACCTGCACCGCATACCAGCGAGCCACCTGGCGCTTCTCGGTGGGGGCTTCAGCCGCGGGCTCAGAGCGCGTCTCTGCCTCCGGGCCAAGCGAGTCGGCAGCGGCGTCGGTTTGGGGTTCAGAGAGGGTCTCGGACACGGTGCTCAGGCTGGGGGCTCAGGAAAACAGGGGGGAGTGGGCGCTGCGGCTGGGGGCTGGAGGTCTGACAGGACTGGCGGAGGGTCAGCCGAACACCTGGGAGGAGGCCCAGCCGTAGAAGCGGTCGATGGCCGCGATCGCCGCCGCCGAGAGCCCCACCATCAGGATCACCGCCACCGACTCACTGAACAGCTGCTGGCGGCTGGGCCAGACCACCCGGCGCAGCTCCGCCAGGGTGGCGGCACCGAAACCCTTGGGGCTGGCCGCCTCGGCCGCTGCAGTGGACTCAGCCGCCACCTGTTCAGAGGCAGCCTGCTCAGCCGCAACGCTGCGTGGGGAGCGGTTGGGGTCGGAGCTGTTGGGATCGGGGCTGTTGGGGTCGGACAACACGGGCGCTGACGCACGCGGGCATCCGCGCGACTCGGCAAACAGTCACCCTACCGGACGCCCTTCCCCAGGGGTTCAAAGCACAGACCAGCGCCGGCGCCCTCTCCGAGGCTGATGTGCACGCCCCGGGCCCCCTCGTAGCGGTCCTCCAGCAGCTCAGTGGCCAGGGGATTCTCGATACGGCGCCGCAGCACCCGGCGCAGGGGCCTGGCGCCGTACTCCGGCTCATAGCCCTGGGCCGCGAGGGCCTGCACCACCGGCTCCTCCACCTCCAGCTGGAGCTGCTGCTCCGCCAGCAGGGCGGCCAGCTCGGCCAGCTGCAGCCGCACGATGCGCTCGAGATCGGCCTCCGAGAGAGGCCGGAAGCGGATCACCTCGTCGATGCGGTTGAGGAACTCGGGCCGGAAGCTGGCCGCCAGGGCCTGGTCCATGGCCTGCTCCACCTGGGCCCCGTCCAAGGCGCCGCGGGCATGGTCGAGGATCGCCCGGCTGGCCAGGTTGCTGGTCATGATCACCACCGTGTGGCGGAAGTCCACGGTGCGGCCCTGGGAATCGGTGAGCCGGCCGTCATCGAGCACCTGCAGCAGCAGGTTGAACACCTCAGGGTGGGCTTTCTCCACCTCATCGAGCAGCAGCACGGCATAGGGACGGCGCCGCACGGCCTCGGTGAGCTGCCCCCCCTCCTCGTAGCCGACGTAGCCGGGCGGGGCCCCCACCAGCCGGGCCACGGCATTGCGCTCCATGAATTCGCTCATGTCGAGGCGCACCAGGGCCTCGTCCTCGTCGAACAGGGCCGCGGCCAGGGCCTTGGCCAGCTCGGTCTTGCCCACACCGGTGGGGCCGAGGAACAGGAACGAGCCCACGGGCCGCCGCGGCGACTGCATGCCGGCCCGGGCGCGCCGGATCGCGGCCGCCACCGCCGCCACGGGCTCCAGCTGGCCGATCACCCGCTCGCCGAGGCGGCTGTCGAGCTCCAGCAGCTTCTGGCGTTCGCCGGCCAGCAGGCGCTGCACCGGAATGCCGGTCCGGCGGGCCACCACATCGGCGATGTCGCCGGGCTCCACCTGCTCGCGCAGCATGGCGTCAGTCTGCATCGCCTCCTCCAGGTCGCGGCGGCGCTGCTGCACGCCGTGGAGCTGGTCGTACTGGAGGCGGGCCGCCTCCTCGAGATCGCCGCAGCGCTCCGCCTCGGCGATGGCATGGCGCAGGTCTTCGTCCTGCTGGAGCAGTTCGCGCAGTTCCGCCACCCGCTGCCGCTCCGCCTGCCAGCGCTGCTTGAGGCCCTGCAGCGCCTCGGAGGCCTGGCGCCGTTGCTCCTGCAGGGCAATCCGTTCGGCTTCCGGCGTCGCCTCGGCCGAGAGCAGGGCCAGCTCCACCCGCCGCAAGGCCACCTCGGCCTCCTCGACCGGGCGCGGTTTGGAGGTGACCTCCATGCGCAGGTTGGCGGCGGCCTCATCCACCAGATCGATGGCGGAATCGGGCAGGCAGCGATCGGCGAGATAGCGGTCCGCCAGCCGTGCGGCGGCGGCCAGGGCGGCATCGGTGATGGTGACGCCGTGGTGGAGTTCGTAACGCTCCTTGAGGCCGCGCAGGATCTCCACGCTGGTCTCGATGCCGGGCTCGCGGATCACCACCTGCTGGAAGCGACGTTCCAGGGCGGGGTCTTTCTCGATGCTGCGGCGGTATTCCTCCGGTGTGGTGGCCCCCACACAGCGCAGCTCGCCGCGGGCCAGGGCCGGTTTGAGGATGCTGCCGGCATCGGCGTTGGAGCGGTCGCTGCTCACCACCGCATGCAGCTCATCGATGAACACGATCACGCCGGGGTCGGCATCGCGCACCTCCGCCAGCACCGAACGCAGGCGCTCCTCGAACTGACCGCGGAATTTGGCACCGGCGATCAGGGCCCCCAGGTCGAGGGCCACCAGCCGCTGCCCCAACAGGGCATCGGGCACCTCCCCGGCCACGATCCGCTGGGCCAGGCACTCCGCCACGGCGGTCTTGCCTACGCCCGGCTCGCCGATCAGCACCGGGTTGTTCTTGCTGCGGCGCGACAGCACCTGGATCAGACGGCGGATTTCGGCGTCGCGGCCGATCACCGGATCGAGTTCGGCGGCCCGGGCGGCGGCGGTGAGGTCGCGGCCGTAGCGCTCCAGTGCCGTGGGCTCGGGGCCTTCCGGCTCCAGCTGCAGCGGCGGAGCGGCGGCTGGCGCCCGCTCCGCGGCTGGGGTGGGGGCGACGGGAGCTGGTGGAGCCGCCACGGGCGCGGCGGGGGCATGGTCGGGACGACGCGGCGGAGGGGGCGCCAGGGCCCCCGGGCGCAGCTGGCGCAGCAGCAGCTCCTCGGTGAGGCCCTGCTGCGCCAGGAGGCTGGCGCCGATGCGGGGCTCCTCCACCAGGGCCAGCAACAGGTGAGGCAGATCGAGCAGCCGCGACCCCCAGCCGGCGCGGCGGCGGTCGGCCTCCTCAAGCAGATCCTCCAGGGCATCGCCGATGAACAGCTGATCGGACGTGCTGGTGGGTTGCTGGGCGCAGAAGGTCTCCAGCTGGTCCAGCAGCTGATCGGCATCGAGGGGCAGGCGGTCGGCCCAGGCCCCGAAGCGCCGCTCCAGCAGCAGGGCCTGCAGCAGGTGCTCCACATCGAGCACGCCGTGGCGCCAGCGGCGGGCCCCGTCCTGGCCGGCCAGCAGCAGCTCCCAGGCCTCGGCGCTGAAGCGTTCGGGCTCGCCGGTGAGGCTGGCCGGGGCCGCAGGAGCCGCAGCGGTTCTGCCCCCGGAACGCACCACGGAGGACACGTCGCGACCCAGCTCAGCCGGCATCGGATCTGGACCCCAGCTGGATCAACTCCACCTTGTAGCCATCGGGATCCTCCACAAAGGCAATCACGGTGGTGCCGTGCTTCATCGGGCCCGGCTCCCGCACCACCCGCCCTCCCTTGGCCGCGATCGCGCCGCAGGTGCCATGGATGTCGTCGACGCCCAGGGCGATGTGGCCATAGCCCTCACCGAGGTCGTAGCGCTCGGTGTCCCAATTCTGGGTGAGCTCCAGCACGGTGTGGTCGCTCTCCTCGCCATAGCCCACGAAGGCCAGGGTGAAGCGGCCGGAGGGGTAGTCCTTGCGGCGCAGCAGCGTCATCCCCAGCACTTCGGTGTAGAACGCGAGGGAGCGGTCCAGGTTCCCCACCCGGAGCATGGTGTGCAGCAGACGCATCGGCTGGCCGAGGCAGAGGTCGTGGTTCCATTCTGGCCAGCAAGCCGGCCCACAGTGCCCGTTGCCACACATGGGCGGGAGGGGGTGACCCATAGGATCCTGCCCTGACAGCACCAGGCCGGCTCCAGTGATCGACTCCCTCGACCTCGTGATCGACACCGTGGTGGCCAGGGAGGTGCTCGACTCCCGCGGCACCCCCACGGTGGAGGCGGAAGTGCTGCTCGAAGGCGGCGCCAGCGGCCGGGCCATAGTGCCCAGCGGCGCCAGCACCGGCGCCCACGAGGCCCACGAGCTGCGCGATGGCGGCAGCCGCTACATGGGCAAGGGCGTGCTGCAGGCCGTAGGCAACATCGAGGAGAAGATCGCCCCGATGCTCTGCGGCCTTTCCGCCCTCGACCAGGGGGCCGTGGATGCGGCGATGATCGAGCTCGACGGCTCTGACAACAAGAGCGCGCTCGGCGCCAACGCCATCCTGGCGGTGAGCCTGGCGACCGCCCGGGCCGCGGCCAATGGGGTGGGGCTGCCGCTCTACCGCTACCTGGGCGGGCCGATGGCCAGCCTGCTGCCGGTGCCGCTGATGAACGTGATCAATGGCGGCGCCCACGCGGCCAACAGCCTCGATTTCCAGGAGTTCATGCTGGTGCCCCACGGGGCGAACAGCTTCAGTGAGGCCCTGCGGATGGGCACCGAGGTGTTCCACATGCTCAAAGGCCTGCTCAAGGACAAGGGCCTCAGCACCGCCGTGGGTGACGAGGGCGGTTTCGCGCCGGACCTGGCCAACATCGCCGCCGGCGAGCTGCTGGTGCAGGCGATCGAGCAGGCCGGCTACCGGCCGGGGGATCAGATCTCCCTGGCCCTCGATGTGGCCAGCACCGAGTTCTTCAAGGACGGCCGCTACGCCTTCGACGGCGGCAGCTACACCAGCGCCGAGATGGTGGACCAGCTGGCCGAGCTGGCAGGCCGCTTCCCGATCGTGTCGATCGAGGACGGGCTGGCGGAGGACGACTGGGATGGCTGGGCCCTGCTGAGCGAGAAGCTCGGCGCCACGGTGCAACTGGTGGGAGACGACCTGTTCGTGACCAACACCCAGCGGCTGCAGCGCGGCATCGATCTGGGCCTGGCCAATTCGATCCTGATCAAGGTGAACCAGATCGGCTCCCTCACCGAAACCCTGCAGGCGATCGATCTGGCCGGCCGGGCCGGCTACACCAGCGTGATCAGCCACCGCAGCGGCGAAACCGAAGACACCACCATCGCCGACCTGGCCGTGGCCACCCGCGCCGGCCAGATCAAGACGGGCTCCCTCAGCCGCAGCGAGCGGGTGGCCAAGTACAACCAGCTGCTGCGCATCGAAGACGAACTGGGCAGCCAGGCCGTCTATGCCGGCGCCGTGGACCGGGGCCCCCGCGGCAGGGCCTGAGGTCTCAGTCTGGATCGGTGGTGCTGGTGGCGATGCCAGGCAGCTGATCCAGGCGGCCATCGCGGGACAGCCGGGCCTGGAGCTTGAGCCAGCCCAGCCCCACCGGCAGCGAGGCCACGGCGGGGATCACCACCAGGGCCGGTTGGCGGCTGGTGGCCAGCAGCGACGCCGCGACCGCCAGCCCGGCCAGCAGCATCGACTGTCCGGCGGACTGCTGGGCCAGGGCGAGGCGCCGCAGCAGCCGGTCGGTTTCGCCGGCCCGGATCTGCACCTGCAGGTCCCCCTGCTCGATGCGGGCCAGGCTGTCGTCGAGGCGGCGCGGAATGCCGAGGGCGCGGCTGCCCACCTCGGCCGCCTGGCGGGAGAGTTCGCCGAGGAGGTCACCGCCGCCGTTGCCGCTGGAGGTCATCAGGGGGAGCAGGTAGGGGCGGGCAATCGCCACCAGGCTAAAGCCAGGATCGAGGCTGCGGCCCACCCCCTCGAAGGTGGAGAGAGCCCGCATCACGAAGATCAGCTCGGGCGGCACCCGAAAGGGCTGGCCATAGACGAGGTCGTAGAGGTCACCGGAGAGCTTCTGCAGCACGTTGGCGGAGAAGGGCGGCGTGAGGGCGTCGTTGAGCATCACCCGCACCAGCCGCCGCACGGGGCCTGGATCCGCCTCGGGGGCGATGACCCCGGAAGCCTGCAACTCCTTCACCAGGGTGGAGGCATCGCGGGCGGCGGCGGCGCGCACCATGCGCCCCAGGCGGGAGCGCAGCCGGCCCGAGAGCTGCCCCATCATGCCGAAGTCGTAATAGATGAGGGTGCCGTCTGGGGCGACAGCGAGGTTGCCGGGGTGGGGATCGGCGTGGAAGAAGCCGAAGCGCACCAGCTGCTGCAGATAGCTGGCCGCCCCTTTCTCAGCCACGGCGGCGGGCACGATGCCTGCGGCCAGCAGGGCGTCGCGGTCGTTGATCTTGATGCCGGGCACGTAGTCGAGGCACAGCACCCGGCGGGAGCTCAGCTCCCACACCACGGCCGGGATGCGGATGCCGGGGTCGTCCAGGAACTGCTGGCGGAACCGGGCGGCGTGCTCGGCCTCAAGGCGGAAATCCAGCTCGCGCAGCAGCACGCGGCGGCACTCCTGGGCGATGCCCACCCAGTCGCGGCCACGGCCCCAGCGGGGGTGACGCTGCACCACGGCGGCCAGCTGCTGCAGCACCTCCAGGTCCAGCCGGAACAGCCGCTCCAGCCCAGGGCGCTGCACCTTGAGCACCACCTGGCGTCCACTGCGCAGGCTGGCGCGATGCACCTGGGCGAGGCTGGCCGAACCGAGCGGCAGCTCCTCGAGGTCGATGATCTCGGCGCAGCGCTCGCCCAGCTCCTCTTCCAGCAGGGCCTGCACCACGGCAAAGGGGAAGGCGGGCACCTGGTCCTGCAGGGAGGCCAGCTCCTCCACCAGTTCAGGGGGCAGCACGTCCGGCCGGGCCGAGAGCAGCTGGCCGAGTTTGATGAAGGCCGAGCCGAGGGCCAGGAACTCGCGGGTCAGCCAGCGGGCCCGTCGCCTGGCGCGGCGGCTGCGCCGTTCAGGGGTGGGGCCGCCCGGGTAGGTCCAGCGCTTGCCATCCCACCAGAGTCCGGCGCTGAGGCGCAGGGCCAGCCACCAGATGCGCAGGGGGCGCTGGATCACGGGCGCCGATCCAGACGCTGACCCAGCCCTGCCACCTGGGCCCGCAGGGCATCGATCTGCTCCTGGACGGACAGCCCAGGAGCGGCAGCAGCGCGGCGTGGGAAGCCATCGCCGGGGCGGCCTGGATCTGGATCAACGGCTGTGGAGGCAGAGCCAGCTGCGCCGCCCCGGCCATCGCGCTCCAGGCGGCCGGCCTCCAGCTCCACCTCCTCCCAGAAGAGCTGCAGCTCCTGGCGCACTTTCTCAGGGGCGTCCTGCACCACCAGGGCCAGGTTGGCGGCGGCATCCACCAGGCTGCTGCCGAGGCGGGCGCCCAGCCGGGCCACCGCGGCCTGCATCAGGATCTGGGGGGCCGTCATGGGGCCTGAGCTGCTGCTGGAACTGTGCCAGATGGGCGCTCCCACTGCGCGGCCAGCCGCAGGCTTCAACGGGAGAGAGCCTCAGGGGCTGGGCTCCGGCAGGGCCGGAGCTGGGGGTGCGAAGGAGTCGGGCTCGGCGGCGGCATCCGCGCCTGGGTCGGCAACAGGGTTGAGGGGCGGGATCTCAGGGAGAGACTGGAGAGCCCGCTCCTGCTCAGCTCGCCGCTCATCCCGCTGGCGTTCGGCAGCCTGCTGCCTCTCGGCGGCCTGCCGGCGCTCGGCGTCCAGGCGTTCCTGCTGGCGCTGCTTGGCCTGGCGCTCCAGTTCGAGCAGCTCCAGGTCGCCGCGGATCTCCTCCTGCCCAGTGCCGAAGCGCAGGCGCAGGCTCTCGAGGCTGGTGCCGGGAAACTCCCGCACGTCAAAGCCCTGCTGCAGTTGCACGAGCCCCGGCAGCTGCAGCACCAGAATCCGTTGGGTGATGCCATAGCCCAGCCCGAAGCAGAAACCGGCCAGCAGCGGACCCCGCCAGCGGTGGCGGGGTCGGGCGCGCCTGGCAGGGACAGCAGTTGGACTCGACTGGGCCATGGGGAGAGGCTACGTGCCGCGCTCAGGTGGTGTAATCGGCGTTGATGCGCACGTACTGATCCGAGAGGTCGCAGCCCCAGGCCCTGCCGCTGCCAGGGCCCTGCCCCAGCCGCAGGCGAATCAGCACCGTGTCACCGCCAGGCCCTCTGCCGCCCAGGTAAGTGCCGGCGGCGCGATCGCGCAAGTAGGCGGAGGCGGCGGACCGATCGAAGCGCAGGGGCTGGCCGGCGGCCATCAGCTGGTGCTCCCCCAGCCACAGGGCCACCGCCTCGGGATCGAAGACCACCCCGGCGCGGCCGGCGGCGGCCACGATCCGGCCCCAGTTGGGATCGCGGCCATGCACAGCGCACTTCACCAGCGAGGAGCCGCAGACGGTGCGGGCCACGGCGATGGCGCCGGCCTCATCGGCGGCCCCCTCCACCTGCACCTCGATCAGGCAGGTGGCCCCCTCGCCATCGCGGGCGATCGCCCGGGCCAGGTGTTGCGACACCGCCGTGAGGCCGGCCTCCAGCGCCTCAAGGTGCTCGGGGCTCAGGGGCTCGCCGGCTGCAAAGGCCAGGACCGTGTCGTTGGTGCTGGTGTCGCCGTCCACCGTGATCGCATTGAAGGAGCGATCCACCGCCCGCCGCACCATCGCCTGCCACAGGGGCGCCGGCACGCCGGCATCACAGCTGAGGTAGCCCAGCATCGTGGCCATGGCGGGGTGGATCATGCCGGAGCCCTTGGCCATGCCGCCGATCCGCACCCGGCGGCCGCCCAAGTCGGCCTCCAGGGCAATCTGCTTGGCCGTGAGGTCGGTGGTGAGGATGGCGGTGGCCGCGGCCTCGCCGCCCTCGGGGCTGAGGGCCTCGGCCAGGGGATCGAGGCCCGCCAGCAGGGTGTCCATCGGGATCGGCACGCCGATCACGCCGGTGGAGCAGATCAGCACATGCTCGGCTGCCAGCCCCAGCCGATCGGCCAAGGCCGCGGTGGCGCGCAGGCTGTCGATCAGGCCGCGATCGCCGGTGCAGGCATTGGCCTGGCCGGCGTTGGTGAGCACCGCCCGGGCCCGGCCGCCGCTGGCCGCCAGCCGCTCGGCGCAGAGGTCCACGCAGGCCGCCCGCACCAGCGAGGTGGTGAAGCTGCCGGCGCACACGGCCCCCTCCGGGGCCAGCAGCAGGGAGAGATCGGGATTGCCCGACGGCTTGAGGCCGGCGGTGACGGCGGCGGCCAGGAAGCCAGCGGGGGCGGTGACGCCGCCGGGGATCGGGTGCCAGGTGGGGGTCACGGCGGCAGGATGAATGGGCCCATCCTGCCGAGCCGCCGTGGTGGAGCTGAACACCTGCGCCAGCCCCTCCACCGGTGAGGGCGAGCCCTTCAGGCCCGAGCCGCTCGGCCCGACGGCCATGCTCGATGGGCTGAACCGCCGTCGCTGGAGCGGCCGCCAGCGGCGCATCGGCCTCACGGGTGGCATCGCCAGCGGCAAGAGCACTGCAGGCCGTTGGCTGCAGCAACAGGCCGGGCTACCGGTGCTCGACGCTGACCTCTACGCCCGTGCAGCCCTGGCATCAGGCACTGCCGGCGAGGCGGCGGTGCTGAAACGCTATGGGCTGGAGGTGCAGGAGGCCACGGCCGGCGGGGAACCCCCCCAGCTCGACCGCGCCGCCCTGGGGCGCATCGTGTTCCATGACCCGGTGGAGCGGACCTGGCTGGAGCAGTTGGTGCATCCGCTGGTGCGCGAGCGGTTCGAGGCGGAACTGGCCCGGCTGGCGGAGGCCCCGGTGGTGGTGCTGATGATCCCCCTGCTGTTCGAAGCCGGTCTGGAGGTGCTCTGTAGTGAAGTGTGGCTGGTGGACTGCGACGCGGACCAACAGCTGAGCAGGCTCATGAATAGAGACGGGCTCAGCGAAGCCGAGGCTCGCGCCCGCATCGATGCGCAGTGGCCCCTGGAGCGCAAGCGAACGCTGACGGATGTGGTGCTCGCTAACCGGGGCGAGGTGAGCGCCCTGGAGGCTGCCTTGGCGGATGCCTTGGAACCTGGTTCTGTCAGAGCCCAGCCAGGTTCGCCCGCCTAGCGACAGCTGACACATCCCTGGACCTGCCGACGCATCCGCAGAACCGCTTCAAGACCCGTGGGCAGCTCGGACAGCCTGCCCGGTGGGGCTGGACGCTTGGCCTCGGCGACAGGCTCAGCCCTTCAGCTTCTCGGCCAGGATCCGGTTGGCGAGTTTGGGGTCGGCCTTGCCGCCGGTCTGCTTCATCAGCTGGCCCACGAAGAAGCCCTGCAGCTTGGTCTTGCCGCCCCGGAAGGCCTCCACTTCGGCAGGGTGGGCCGCCAGCAGCTCCTCCACGATGGCGCTGATCGCCATGGGATCGGAGATCATGCCGAGGCCGCGTTCGGCCACGATCGCCTTCACGGAGCCACCCTGCTCCAGCAGCTCGGGCAGGAGGTCTTTGGCGATCTTGCCGCTGATCGTGCCGTTCTCGATCAGCTGCACCATCTCGGCCAGCTGATCGGGGCGCAGCGGCAGCTCCCCATAGGCCAGGCGGTTGGCGTTCACGTGGGCGGCGATGTCGCCGGTGATCCAGTTGGCGGTGACCTTCGGATCGGCGCCGGCCGCCACCACCGCCTCGAAGTAAGCGGCCATGGGGCGCTCATCGGTGAGCACCCGGGCGTCGTACTGGGAGAGGCCCAAGGTGTCGGCGTAGCGGTGCCGCTTGGCAGCCGGCAGTTCGGGCAACTCGGCGCGCCAGCCCTCCCGCTGCTCGGTGCTCACCTCGATCGGGCCGAGATCGGGGTCGGGGAAGTAGCGGTAATCGCTGCTGCCCTCCTTGGAGCGCATGCTCTTGGTGAGCTGCTTGCTCTCATCCCAGAGGCGGGTTTCCTGCAGCACCGGCTCGCCGCTTTCGTAGGCCTTGATCTGGCGCTGGATCTCGAAATCGATCGCCTTCTGGATCGCCGAGAAGGAGTTCATGTTCTTGATCTCCACCTTCGTGCCGAAGGGGGCCTCGGGTCCGCGGCGCACCGAGATGTTCACATCACAGCGCAGTGATCCCTCCTGCATATTGCCGTCGCTCACGCCCAGATAGCGCATGATCCGGCGGATCTCCGAGGCATATTCAGCCGCCTCACGGCCGGTGCGCAGATCGGGCTTGCTGACGATCTCGGCCAGGGCCACCCCGGCGCGGTTGTAGTCCACCAGGGAGTGGGTGGAGCCGGCCAGGCGGTCGCTGCCGGCGTGCACGAGTTTGCCGGCGTCCTCCTCCATGTGCAGCCGCTCGATGCCGATCCGCTTCAGGTAGGTGTCTTTCCCCTTCTCGGCCACCTCCACTTCGATCCAGCCGTCTTCGGCAATGGGCTCATCGAACTGGGAGATCTGATAGTTCTTGGGCAGGTCGGGATAGAAATACTGTTTGCGGTCGAACTTGCTGTGCTCGGCGATGTGCAGGTTGAGCGCCATGGCGGCCTTCACCGCATACTCGAGCACCTTCTGGTTGAGCACCGGCAGGGTGCCCGGCAGGCCGCACACCACCGGGTCGATGTGGGTGTTGGGCTCGTCGCCGTAGGTGGTGGAGGCGCCGGTGAAGATCTTGCTGTCGGTGCCCAGCTGCACGTGGGTCTCCAGGCCGATCACGGCCTCCCAGGCCGCTCCAGCACCCTCGGAACCGGCCGCTGGTCCAGCCATTGTCCCGGGTGCCGGCCCCTCCAGGGCTGTGGCATGGGCTGTGCCTGCCATCTGAACTCTCCAGCGCCATTGCGTGGAGCGATCCTATGGAACCCGGGCACCGGTCCTGCGCTTGGCAGGATGCCTGGGGCCTGCCGACCCCGCCTGTGAGCGCAGCCAGCGAAACACTGATCCTGGGTGGGGGCCTGATGGGCCTGGCCATCGCCCACCACCTGGCCCAGGCAGGCGGGCGCGTGCGGGTGCTCAGCCGCCGCCGCCAGGAGGCCGCCGGCTTCGTGGCGGCGGGGATGCTGGCGCCCCACGCGGAAGGCCTGGAAGGGCCCCTGCTCAGCCTGGGACAGCGCTCCCTGGCCGCCATTCCCGGTTGGGTGGCGCGGGTCGAGGCCGACGCCGGCCTGCGCTGCGGCCTGCGCCCCTGCGGCATCGTGGTGCCCTTCGCCACGGCTGATGAGCGGGATCGCTACCCCACGGCCGCCCAGGGGGAGGCCCTCGATCGCGCCGGCCTGGAGCGGCAGGTGGCGGGCCTCGGGCCCCGCTGGCAGGCCGGGCTGCTGTTCCCCCAGGACGGCCAGATCGACAACCGCCGCGGCCTGATGCGGGCCCTGGAGCGGGCCTGCGTGGAGCGGGGCGTGGGCTTCGAGGAGGGCGGTGAGGTGCTGACGCTGCAGCGCGACGGTTCAGGAGCGCTGGAGGCCGTGGGCTGGCGCAGTGCCGCCGGCCGCCAGGAGCTGCTGCGCTGCAACCAGGCAGTGCTGGCCTGTGGCGCCTGGAGCGGCCGGCTGCTGCCCCAGCTGCCGATCGCGCCGGTGAAAGGGCAGATGCTCTCCCTGCAGGGGCCCCGCCAGGCGCTGCAGCGGGTGATCTTCGGGCCAGGCACCTATCTGGTGCCCCGCCAGGACGGTCTGCTGGTGGTGGGCGCCACCTCGGAACCCCGGGCGGGGTTCGCCGGCGGGCTCACCCCCGACGGCCAGCGGCAGCTGGAGGCCGGCATCGCCGCCCTGCTGCCTGAAGCCAGCCACTGGCCGCCGATGGAGCGCTGGTGGGGCTTTAGGCCCTGCACGCCCGACCAGGCGCCGATCCTGGGGGCCAGCCCCATCCCAGGACTGTGGCTGGCCACCGGCCACCACCGCAACGGCGTGCTGCTGGCCGCGATCACAGCCGAACTGGTGGGGGAGCAGCTGCTGGGGCGCTCGCTGGACGCCGACACCGCCGAGCTGCTCAGCCACTTCCGCTGGGACCGCTTCAGCTCTGCGGCAGGCTGCTGAGGGTGAACACGGGCAGCGCCCCCATCCCCTTCACCGCCTGCTCCCCCAGGGCCTGCACCGGCAGCACCGCCTGCACCAGCTCGGCGGTGGCGGCATCGAACAGCAACGGCGCCCCGGCCGTGCGGGTGAGGCCCTCCATGCGGCTGGCCAGGTTCACCTTGTCGCCGATCACGGTGAACTCCATGCGCCGCGGGCTGCCGATCTGCCCCACGATCACCTCGCCTGAGGCCAGGCCGATGCCGCTGTCCAGGGGTTCCAGCTCCTCGGCGCGCCAGGCCCCATTCAGCCGCTGCAGGGCCCGGCGCATCGCCACCGCACAGCGCACGGCGGCGGTGGCCTCCGCCTCGGGGCCGCGGCCGATCGGGGAGCCGAACACGGCCATCACGGCATCGCCGATGAACTTGTCCACCGTGCCGCCATGGGCATTGATCACCTCCACCATCTCGCCGAGGTAGCGGTTGAGCTGGCGCACGTGCAGCTCGATCTGGCCCCGGCTGCTGCGGGCCTTGGTGAGCTGGGTGAAGCCCTTGAGGTCGGAGAACAGCACCGTGACCGGCAGCTGCCGGCCCCGCAGGATGCCCTCGGCCTCGGCGGGGTCGGAGAGGATCTCGGCCACCACGCTGGGGGCCACGTAGCGCTCAAAGGTGCGCCGCAGCCGCCGCCGCTCGCCCTCTTCCGCCAGGTAGGCATCCCCGCCGTAGAGCACGCCCAGCAGCACCAGGGCGGAGCCGGGCACCAGCAGGGGCAGCCACACGGCGAGGCGATCAAAGCTGAACCAGGCCACCCCCAGCTGCAGGGCCAGGGCCGTCCCCACCAGCCCGAGCCGCCAGCTCACCCCGCCCCGCACCACGGCCAGGCCCCCCACCAGCAGCAGCGGCAGCATCGCCAGCAGGCCTCGCTGCAGGGGGCGCTCCGGCCACGAGCGCAGGCCATCGCCCTGAAGGGAGTTGGCCGTGGCCGTAGCCAGCATCTCGAGCCCCGAGAGGCTGCCGAACGGCGTGGCGGTGCCAGCGCCGCCCTGGGCGCCCACCGGGCCAACCAGCACCACGGCATCGCGGATCAGGCTGCGCTTGGGGTGGTTGCGCCAGCGCTCAGGATCCAGCACTTCCCAGGCCGGGATCCTCTCAAAGGACCCCTCGGGCCCGTAGAAGCTGAGCTGGCGCTGAGCATCGTCCTGGCGGCTGCGGCGCCCGGAGCGCTCCAGCACCGCCTCGGACAGCGGCTTCTGGGGACTGGCCCCCACCAGGGCCAGCACCCGTTCGCTGTAGGTGCGCGGGTGTGGGTGGGCCTCGCCATGGCCACCGGGCAGGGTGTTGGTGATGCCGATGGCGTCGGGACCGGCCGCCAGGCGCAGGGGGTCGGCGGGGGGCGCCATGCTCAGGCCCACGTAGCTGGTGTCGCGCACCTCCATCACCTCGGCGGCGAGCACCACCTGCCCACCCCGGCGGCGAATGGCCGCGGCCAGGGCCTGATCGTCGGCGTCACCTTCGCCGCTGCGGCCCTCGAACACCACATTGATCGCCACCGCGGCTGGGCTGGCCTCACCGAGGCGATCGAGCAGGTCGCCATAGCGGGCCCGCGGCCAGGGCAGGGTGCTCAGCCCCTCCGCCCAGGGCGGGATCGCCGCGGCCCCCTGGGGCTGGTCCGCGAACCAGGCCCCCTGCTGCAGGGTGGAGTCGTCGATGGCGATCAGCACCACGGCCTGGGGCCCAGCCCGGCGGCCGCGCAGGCGCACCAGCTGATCCTCCAGACCCCGCTCCACCACCCGCAGCGGCTGGGGCGGGCGCGCCGTCAGCCAGCCGGCCGCCGCGGCCACCAGGCCGGAGGCGAGGGCCAGAGCATGGGCACGGCGCATGGCGAAGACGGGGTGGGGCAGAGCGGGCCTCAGAAGAAGCTGGGCAAGCCGAAGATCGGCAGGGAGGGCGTGAGCGAGGAGCCAGGCAGGGGCACACCCGGCATGGCCCGGCGCAGATGGCTCTCCAGGGAGCCCATCCCCGGCAGGGAGACGCTGAATCCCCTGAACAACGGCCCGCCCAGGATCGAGCTGTAGTCGCCCGAGCTGAGCCGCAGCAGGGTGAGCACCACCCCGGCAGGCGACAGCGTCACCCGCTGGCCCGCCTCCACGCGGGTGGGGGGGGCAGCGCCGGGCTCATCGGCGGGGATCGGCTCGCCGTCCCGCAGCGGCTCGATCTCCACCGCTCCCTCCAGCACGGAGAGCTCGGCCTCGCCGTCGTCGCGCACCTCCAGCAGGTAGTTGGTGCCCCGCACACTCATGCGTGATGAGCGCGTGCAGCCGCTCTGGGGGCCGGACACCAGGATCTGCCCCTTCTTGAGCAGGAAGCAGCCGCTGCCCAGGCGCAGCTGGGAGAAGCGGTTCACCCGGCCCGCCGCACCGGTGTCGAAGCGGATCTGGCCGCGGCTCTTGCGGGTGCTGATCTCCTGGGGCGCGGTGGCCCGCTGCTTCACCCGGGCCTCCCGGCTGTCGATGTAGAACTCGCGGCCATCGAGGATTTCCTGCACTGTGGCCGCCTCCCGGGCCTGGGCGGGGGCGAGGGGAACCAGCAGCAGTGGCAGCACCAACAGCCCTGAAGCCAGGCGTTGAGGCCGTGGCAGCCATTGGGGCCCTGACAGCCGCTGCGGCAGAGATGTCGGCATTCCAGCCCCTGAACCGAACCAGGGGCATTCTCACCCGTGAATCATGCTTGGGCGGCCAGGCCACGCGGGGCCGCCATGGCCGCCCTGGCGACTCAGCCCTCGCTGCGCCAGCCCTGGTCTGAGGGGGTCCAGTCGCTCAGCTCGGAGGGCTGGAACCAGAGACCGATCTCAAACAGGGCCGTTTCAGGGGCATCGGAGCCGTGGATCACGTTGCGGCCGATGTTCACGGCCAGGTCGCCGCGGATCGTGCCGGGTTCGGCCTCGAGGGGTTTGGTGGCGCCGATCAGCTTGCGGGCGCTGGCAATGACGCCGTCGCCCTCCCAGACCATCGCCACCACCGGCCCCGAGGTGATGAAATCCACCAGCCCGGCGAAGAAAGGACGCTCCCGGTGCACGCCGTAGTGGTTCTCGGCCAGCTCACGGCTGGGGGTGAGCTGCTTGAGGCCCACCAGCTTGAAGCCCTTGCGCTCGAAGCGGCCCAGGATTTCAGCCACCAGGCCCCGCTGAACACCATCGGGCTTGATGGCGATGAAAGTGCGTTCGGCGGCCATGGGGTGATCGAAGGGGGTGGCGCCATCGTCCGTGGCAAGCAGCCCGCTTGGCAAGCGGTGGCCCGGCCTCAGCGGCTCTGCTGCGCCCTGCCTACATTCCTTAACGCCACACGCACGGTGCCGGGCCATGGTGCTCACCGCTCCTCCCAGCACCTGGAGCGCCGAGGACGGCGCCAGCCTCTACGGCCTGGATCGCTGGGGCGACCCCTACTTCTCCGTCAACGCCCGCGGCCACGTGATCGTGCAGCCCCGCGGCGACAGGGGCGGCTCCCTGGATCTGGTGGAGCTGGTGCGGGAGCTGCAGGGCCGCGATCTGTCGCTGCCGCTGCTGATCCGCTTCGACGACATCCTCGAAGACCGGCTGGAGCGGCTCCACGCCGCCTTCGAGCGGGCCATCGCCCAGTACGGCTATGCCGGTCGCTACCAGGGGGTGTTCCCGGTGAAGTGCAACCAGCAGCGCCACGTGGTGGAGCAGCTGGTGGAGAGCGGCCGGCGCTGGCATTTCGGCCTGGAGGCCGGCAGCAAGGCCGAGCTGCTGATCGCCCTCTCCCTGGTGGACGACCCCCAGGCCCTGCTGATCTGCAACGGCTACAAGGATCAGCGCTACATCGAGACGGCGATCCTGGCGCGGCGGCTGGGGCGGCAGCCGGTGGTGGTGATCGAGCAGGCCGATGAGGTGGAGCGCATCATCCGAGCCAGCCGTGAGCTGGGCGCCGCGCCGCTGATCGGCATCCGGGCCAAGCTCTCCAGCCGCAGCACCGGCCGCTGGGGCAGCTCCGTGGGGGAGCGGGCCAAGTTCGGCCTCTCGGTGCCCGATCTGCTCAGCACGGTGGAGGCCCTGCGCCAGGCCGATCTGCTCGGTGAGCTGCGCCTGCTGCACTTCCACATCGGCAGTCAGATCAACGACATCGCCGTGCTCAAGGACGCCCTGCAGGAGGCGGGTCAGATCTACGTGGAGCTCACCCGGCTGGGAGCGCCGATGGGCCTGCTGGATGTGGGCGGCGGCCTGGGGATCGACTACGACGGCAGCCGCACGGCCACCGCCGCCTCCAAGAACTATTCGCTGCAGAACTACGCCAATGACGTGGTGGCCACGGTGCGGGAGTGCTGCGCCCCCCATGGAGTGGCCGTGCCCACCCTGGTGAGCGAGAGCGGCCGGGCCATCGCCAGCCACTTCTCGGTGCTGGTGTTCGACGTGCTCGGCACCGGCCACCCCCCCGGCGGTGTGCCCCCTGAGGAAGCCGACGAGCCGCTCACGGTGCACAACCTGCGCGAAACGCTGGCCACGATCGAGGCCAGCGCCGCGCCTGGGGCCGGCACCAGGCCTGAGCTGAGCTGCGAGCTGCTGCAGGAGGCCTGGAACGATGCGCTCAAGTTCAAGGACGATGCCCTGGCCGCCTTCCGGCTGGGCTATCTGGGCCTGCCCCAGCGAGCCCGGGCCGAGCAGCTCACCTGGGCCTGCGCCGAGGCGATCGCCGCCCGGCTCACCGCGCTGCCGGAGGGCACCGAGATCCCCGAGCAGCTGGGCGCCCTGCAGGCCGCCCTGGCCAGCACCTACTACGCCAACCTCTCGGTGTTCCGCTCGGCGCCGGACACCTGGGCCATCGACCAGCTGTTCCCGGTGCTGCCGATCCAGCGCCTCGACGAGCGCCCCACGGGCCTGGGCAGCTTCGCCGACCTCACCTGCGATTCCGACGGCAAGCTGGCCCGCTTCATCGACCGGGGCCAGGTGAAGTCGCTGCTGGAACTGCACCCGCCCCGCGCCGGGGAGCCCTACTGGGTGGGCCTGTTCCTGGCCGGGGCCTACCAGGAGGTGATGGGCAACCTGCACAACCTGTTCGGCAGCACCAATGCGGTGCACATCCGCCTCGGCACATCAGGGCACTACGTGGTGGATCACGTGGTGCGGGGTGACACCAATGCCGAGGTGCTCGAGGTGATGGAGCACGACCCGCGCCAACTGCTGGAGCGGCTGCGGCTGGCCAGCGAGGAGGCGATCAATGGCGGCCAGCTGAAGATCAGCGACGCGCGCCGGCTGATGGCCCACCTGGAGCACAGCCTGGGGCAGACCACCTACCTGCAGTCCTGAGGGCTTCAGCGCAGCAGCAGCACGGCCACCCAGAGCAGCTTGCAGCCCAGGTGCAGCATCTGGTCGATGCCGATGCTGTAGAGGCGACGGCACTTGCCCAGGTCGATGCCGGCGTGGAGGATCCACTCGGCGAGGCCCAGCAGGGGCACACCGGTGATCACCGCCACCAGGAAGCCATGGATGCCGGCGTGGGCCACCAGCCACCAGCCCCAGGGCAGCACCCCCCTGACACCGGGGCACTTCTCCAGGGCCATGCGGTCGCTCTGCAGGGCGAAGTCGCCGAGGAAATGGCCCATGGCCAGCAGCAGAAACAGATCCAGGCCTGCCTGGAGATCGGCCACAGGAAACGGAACAGCGATCGGAATGGAGGCCAGCGGGGAGGCTGTTGCAGCGTGGTTCCACTCTGACCCAGGCTGGGTACGGCGGTATGAGCGCGTTGTTGCCGATGGCGATCCCCGGGCTGGTGCTCACCCCGCTGCTGGTGCTCGGGCTGCTGGGGCTGCACGCCTGGCTGAGGCGACGCACCCGGCTGCCGGATCTCCCCCTGCTGCTGCCCCTGGGCGCGGCCCTGGTGCACGGCGCCGTTGCCACCATCCCGGCCGGCCTGGTGGGGGCCACGGCCAGCCGCTGGCTCGCCAGCCTTGACCAGCTGCTGCTGGGCTATGCCCTGATCCGGCTGGCCACCTGGGCCGGCGTGCAGGTGCCCGGCAGCCTGGGCTGGTGGCCCCAGCCGCCGAAGATCCTGCGCGACCTGGCCATGCTGGTGCTGGCCGCCGCCTACACCGCCCTGGTGCTGCGCGAGCGGGCGGGGGTGAATCTGGTGGGGCTGTTCACCACCTCGGCGGTGCTGACCGCCGTGGTGGGCCTGGCCGCCCAGGAAACGCTCAAGGACATGGTCGCCGGCATCAGCCTGCAACTCGATGCCCCCTTCAGTGAGGGCGACTGGATCGAGGTGAATGGAGAGGCGGGCGTGGTCAAGAGCGTCACC
Source organism: Cyanobium sp. NS01 (assembly GCF_014280235.1). Classification (NCBI taxonomy): domain Bacteria; kingdom Bacillati; phylum Cyanobacteriota; class Cyanophyceae; order Synechococcales; family Prochlorococcaceae; genus Cyanobium; species Cyanobium sp. NS01. Next base: position 2,525,203 of record NZ_CP047940.1, read on the forward strand.
CTGATGAACACCTACCTGCAGCCCGCCGACGGCAGCCTGCTGGTGATCCCCAACGACACCGTGGCCCAGGCGATGGCGCGCTGTTTCGCGCCGCGGGCGCCGGTGGGCAACCGCTTCAGCATCGGTCTCGACTACGCCCTGCCGCCGGGCCAGGCCTGCGCCCTGCTGGAGGCGGCGATGGCCGACTGCCCCGGGGTGCTGACGGAGCCGCCGCCGCGGGCCTGGGTGGGGAGCTACGCCGACAGCGCCATCACCTATGAGCTGATGGTGTGGCACCAGGGTGCCGGTGAGCTGCAACGGCTGGAGGTGCGCAGCGCCGTGCTGCAGCACATCTGGTACGCCCTCAGCCGCGCCGGCCACAGCATTCCCTACCCGGTGCGGGAGCTCAGGCCCAAAGACCCGGCCCCGGCGGCAGATGATCCCGCCCTGATCGATGTGGCCGCCCGGGCCAGGCTGCTGGGCCGCAACGGGCTGTTCCAGGAGCTGGGGGCTGAGCAGCTGGCGCGCCTGGCGCCGCTCACCCGCTGCCTGCGCTTCGGGCCGGGGGAACTGGTGATGCGCGAGGGGGATCCGAGCACCGCCCTGTTCCAGGTGGTGCAGGGCGGCGTGGACGTGCTCAAGACCAACCCCCAGGGGGGTCAGACCCGCCTGGCCAGGCTGGAGGTGGGCGACGTGTTCGGAGAGATGGGGCTCTGCACCGGCGCCCGCCGCAGCGCCAGCGTGCGCGCCACGGCGGACACCGTGCTGCTGGAGGTGGAACGCGACGACCTGCTGCCCCTGGTGGAGGCCGAACCGCAGTTCCTCGAGCAGCTGGCCCATCTGGTCAACCGCCGCCGCTGCGAACAGGAGCAGGTGTCGGCGGAGCAGGAGGCGGAGCGGGAGCTGAACCTGCTGCAGCGGATGCAGCAGCTGTTCGGCGCCATGGGGCCCGTCAGCGGGCGCAGAACCACACCTGCAGGCTGAGGCGGTCGATCGGGGGCGGCAGTTCGGCGGGGTCGAAGGCGGCAGGGGCGGCATCCGCCATCGCCCGCAGCGGCACCGGGCGCTGAGCGCCCTCCACCTGCACCTGGATCGGCCGCAACGCCTCCAGGCCCATCACCGCCGTGAGGTCACGGGCCTGCTGCTGGGCGTCCTGGTAAGCGGCCCGCAACAACTGCTGGCGGGCGGCCCGGTCCTGTTCGGGGTTGGCCTCGGTGCTCACCGGCGACAACCGCACCCCCGGCAGGCCCCCCACCCGGCGCACCAGGGGCTGCAGCTGCGGCAGGGCAAGGCTGCCGCTCACCTGCAGGCTGGCCACCCAGGCGGCGGGATCCCTGCCGCGGCGACCCCGCTCCCAGGTGTTGGGGGAGCTGACCTCCAGCTCATCCGCGGCCAGGGTGCTGAGCTCCTGCCGCAGGGTCACCAGCCGAGCTTCGAGGGCCGCCAGGGCTTCGTCACTGCTGGCCGCCTCGGCCTCCAGGGCCAGGGAGAAGCGGAAGCGACTGGCTTCACGCCGGAGCTCCGCTGAGCCGCGGGCCTCCAGCAGGGTGCCGCTGCACTGGAGCTGCACCTGGGCCTGGGCGAGGGCAGCGGTGGGCTGCACAACCTGGACCAGGGCCGGCAACAGCAGGGCGGAGAGCCAACGCATGGCAAGCGGGGACGACTGCTGACCAGCATGGTCTGCGTCCGGCAGAGCCGATCCAGCCGGCCCGGCCGCTCAGAAGATGCCGCGAAGCAGATTGAAGGCTCCCCGGTGAAACAGCGGTGGCTTGCGGGGACCCACCCGAGCCCCTTCAGCCGGCGACAGGGTGGGGATGTCCTCCAGCAGGGGCTGGATCAGCACGGCCTGCCGTTCCAGGCGCAGGCGCCAGGCGGGCACCACCCCAGGCGCCTGCCGCTGCACCGGCTCCCCCAGGGCGCTGAACTGCAGCACGGCCGTCTGCAGCTGGGCGGTGGCCTGGGGACTCAGGCTGCAGGCGGTGCGCTGGGGTGCCAGCAGCTGACCCTCGTCCGCCATGAAGCCGCTCGCCAAAGCGGCTGGAGCCAGGGCCCCCAGCAGCGAGCCATCCCCCAGCTCTCCTGCATTGGAGGTCCAGATCACCAGGTCCCCCTCCTGTTGCCCGGGGCCGGCCACCATGGCCTGGTAGCCGAGCACCCCGGTCTGGGGCGCCCAGCTGAGCTGCCAGCGCCCTGCCACCAGGGCGGCCTGCATGGCGATGGGCTGCAGGAAGTCGTCGCCAGGATCGAGCGCGAAGGCAATCTCCGGGATGGCCTCGCCACGCACCGTGTGGGAACCCACCAGGGAGGCCGGGGCGGGGAGGGGCGGCGAGGAGAGGCTGTTGGGCCAGCGGCCCACCACCGCTCCGGGGGCCCAGTCGGGGTTGGCGGACTCCATCAGGCGGCCGAGGCGGGTCATCGCCATGGCCATGGCCCGCTGGTCTGGCAGCAGCTGGGCCAGCTCGATCACCTCCACCGGTGGGGTGGGCCCGTCCTCCGTGCAGCCCCGGTACAGCAGCAGCCGCCCCTGGGCCTGGGAAGCATCCCAGTCGTCGGCGCTCGACTGAGTTGCCCTGGAGTCCGTAGCGGCCGGAGGCAGCAGGGGCAGGGCCTCACCCAGGCCGAGGCCGGCGGGAATCCGGTGTTCCGCGCTGCGTTGCGACGGCAACGGCCCGGCGCTGCGCAGGGTGAACTCCAGGCTGCGCATGGAGGCGGGCGCCTCGGCCCGCATCAGCTCCAGCACCGCGGCCGCCGAGAGGCCGCCCCCGGCGGCCGCGGCACCGAGGCCCGAGACGGTGCGGGCCTGGATCTCGTAGCTCACCGGGGTGGCCGTGGCCGCCGCTGTGGCCAGGGGCCCCAGCAGAGCGGCCGTGGCCAGAGAGCCCCACAGACCGCAGAAGTGCCGGGCCATGTCACCGTTCGGGGGGCCCTGCACCCTAGGCAGCCCCTGGCTGCTCAGCTGAGCGCCTTGCGCAGCTGCACCAGGGCCTCGGCCAGCGCCCCATCGAGGGCGGCCCCATCACGGCCGCCGGCCTGGGCCAGGTTGGGGCGGCCGCCACCGCCGCCGCCACAGGCCTTCGCCACCGCGCCGATGAAGGCTCCCGCCTTGGGGCCGGCGGCGACCACGGCAGGACCGAAGGCGGCCACCAGCACCACCTTGCTGAGGTCCGCCGGATCGGGCAGGCCACCGAGCACCACGGCGGCGCCATCGCCGAGCCGGGCGGCCAGGTCCTGGGCTGCCCCCTGCAGGCCAGCGCCATCGACACCGTCGAGGCGCGTCACCAGCAGCCGGCAGCCAGGCTGATCCCCCTCGGCGCCCACGCGTTCGGCCTGCTGAACCAGGGCTGAGGCCTTGGCCACGGCCAGCTCGGCGCGGGCAGCCGCCAGGGCCTTGCCGGCGCCTTTGAGCTCCTCCTGCAGGGCCGCCACCCGCTCCACGATCTCGCCCGGCTGGGCCTTGAGGCGTTCCCCCAGCTGGCGCACCACCGCATCGCGCTGCTTGAGGTAGGCCAGCGCCGCCGGACCGGCCACCGCCTCGATGCGGCGGATGCCGGCGGCCACGCCGCTCTCAGCCACGATCGTGAACAGGCCGATCTCCGTGGTGTTGGCCACGTGGGTGCCGCCGCACAGCTCCATCGACACACCGGGCACATCCACCACCCGCACCACGTCGCCGTACTTCTCGCCGAACATCGCCACGGCGCCGGCGGCGCGGGCCGCCTCGATCGCCATCTCCCGCACCTCCAGGCGGTGGGCGTCGCGGATCCAGCCGTTGATCAGCGCCTCCACCTGCTCCAGCTCCTCGGCCCGCAGGGCCCGGGCGCAGTGGAAGTCGAAGCGCAGCCGCTCGAAGTCCACCAGGGAGCCGGCCTGGCTGATGGCCGGATCCACCACCTGCTTCAGCGCCGCCTGCAGCAGGTGGGTGGCGCTGTGGTGGGCCTGAACCCGCCGGCGGAAGGCCGGGTCCACCCGGGCCGTCACCAGATCCCCCACCGCCAGGCTGCCCCGCTCGACGCGGCCGTCGTGCACGAACACGCTGCGGTTGCGGCTCACCGAGGCGATGCTCACGATCACGCCGGCATCGGCGGCGGTCTGATCGCCACCGCCCAGCAGCAGGCCGCGGTCGCCCACCTGGCCGCCCCCCTCGCCGTAGAAGGGCGTGCCATCCAGCACGATCTGCACCCCATCCCCCGCCATGGCCCGCTCGGCCGGGGCGCCGTTCACCACCAGGGCCAGCACGCAGCTGGGGTGCTCCAGGGCCTCATAGCCCTTGAAGGCCGTGGGCTGCAGCGACGCCGCCAGCTGCTCGATGGCGCCCTGCAGGGTGAGATCGAGGCTCACCGCCGCGGCCTTGGCGCGCTGGCGCTGGGCCTCCATGGCCGCCTCGAAGCCCGGCAGATCCACCGTGAGCCCGTGCTCCTGGGCGATCTCCTCGGTGAGCTCCAGGGGGAAGCCGTAGGTGTCGTAGAGCTCGAAGGCCTGCTCGCCGCTGATCTGGCGGGGCCGGGCCGCCAGCACCTCGGCCAGCAGCTTCTCGCCCCGCTCGAGGGTGCCCAGGAAGCGGGCCTCCTCCCGCTCCAGCTCGCCGAGGATCAGCTCGCGGCGCTCCCGGAGCTGGGGGTAGGCCTGGCCCATCAGGGCGATCGACGCCTCGCCCATGGCCGCCAGGAAGGGCCGGTCGATGCCCAGCAAGCGGCCGTGGCGCACCACCCGCCGCAGCAGCCGGCGCAGGATGTAGCCGCGGCCCAGGTTGCTGGCGCTCACCCCATCGCCGATCAGCTGGGTGATGGCGCGGCTGTGGTCGGCGATCACCTTGAGGCTGGTCTTGCCCTTTTCGTCGAGGCTGGGGTAGGCCACGCCCGCCAGGCCCGCCGCCGTTTCGATCAGCGGATAGATCAGATCGGTTTCGTAGTTGTTGGCCGCGCCCTGCAGGATCTGGGCCATGCGCTCCAGGCCCAGGCCGGTGTCGATGTTGCGGCTCGCCAGCGGCGTGAGGTTGCCGCCTGCGTCGCGGTTCGACTCCATGAACACCAGGTTGTAGAACTCGATGAAACGGCTGTCGTCCTCCAGATCGAGGCCCTCGTCGCCCCGTTCGGGCTGGAAGTCGTAGTAGATCTCCGAGCAGGGGCCGCAGGGGCCGGTGGGGCCGGAGGCCCAGAAGTTGTCGGCCTCATCCATGCGGATGATGCGCCTGGGGTTCACGCCCACGACGTCGCGCCAGATCGCCGCCGCTTCGTCGTCGTCGCGGAACACGCTCACCACCAGGTTCTGAGCTGAGAGGCCGAACACCTCGGTGCTCAGCTCCCAGGCCCAGCGGATCGCCTGCTCCTTGAAGTAGTCGCCGAAGGAGAAGTTGCCCAGCATCTCGAAGAAGGTGTGGTGCCGCGCCGTGCGGCCCACGTTCTCGATGTCGTTGGTGCGGATGCACTTCTGGCTGCTGGTGGCCCTTGGCGCCGGCCGCGGCGCCTGGCCCAGGAACACCGGCTTGAACGGGAGCATGCCGGCGATGGTGAGCAGCACCGTGGGGTCGTCGGGAATCAGCGAGGCGCTGGCCAGGCGCCGGTGGCCGCGCTGCTCGTAGAAGTCGAGAAAGGCCGCGCGGATCTCGGCGCCGCTGCGGGGGCGGGCGGCCCCGGATCGGGGGGCTGGAGGGGTGGCGGCGGCCATGGCTGAGGTCATCTACCCACTGGGGGCATGATCGCTCAACAGCTCGATGCGACGAGTCTGCTGGCGCAGCAGGCTGCGGGCAAAGCCGGAGGACTGGTGCAGCAGCTGCTCGAAGGCGGCGGCATCGAACACGAGGGCGCGCACGGGCTGGAGGGCCGTGACGGCCGACCCCCGCGGGCGGCCACTGAGCAGGGCCATCTCGCCGAGGGTCTCCCCCGCCGCCACCCGCGCCTGCCAGTCCTCGCCGCTGACGCGGGCGCTGCCCTCCAGCAGGATCGCCATCCAGGTGGCCTCCTCGCCCGGCTGCAGGATCGCCGCGCCGGCCTGCCAGGCGCGCAGCTGGCCCCAGGCCGCCACGTTGAACAGGGCCGAAGGCGACAGCTCCGCGAACAGGGGCACCTGCACCAGCAAGTGGAGCAGCTCGGCTTCGGCCGGCGGTGTGCCGGCCTGGAGGGTCTCGAGGTGGGCCGAACTGGGCAGGCCGCCGCGGGGCGTGCGCCGCAGCCGCGCGGCGCGGGCGGGGTCGCGCTGGTCGAGCAGCCAGAGCGACCAGAAGGCGTTCTCGGGATCGGGGTCGCTCCAGAGGTCCTCCAGCACGGCCAGCGGATCCGGCAGCGGCTCCAGCGCCAGGGGGGGCTGGAGTTCTGGAGTGGATTCGGGCTGCGGCTCGGCGTGGGGCAGCAGGGTGAGGTCGCGGCGATGCACCTCGCCCACCACCCCGGGCGACAACAGAGCCTGCAGGGCGGCGAACTGGCGCAGCAGGGGATCGTCAGCCTGGAACTCGGCCAGCAGCGGCAGCAGCGGCAGCAGGCGGCCGACGATGCGCAGATCGATCACCGGCAACAACGGCCTCAGCAGGCCGTCGTTCGCGGCTCCGGCCTCCAAGGCGCTGCGTCGGGCCAGCTCGCCGGGCAGCTCCTCGAGGCCGGCGCTGAGCTGGCGCTGGGCGAAGGTCGAGCGCGGCCCGAAGCGCAGCAGCAGGGCCTGCCAGGCGCCATCGTCGAGACCGGAATCCTGGCGGATCATCTCCAGCCGCAGGCTCTGGGCGGCATCGAGGGCGCCGGGGCGCAGATCATGCTGGCCGGCGACCTGCAGCAGATCGTGGACAGCCTCGGCAGCGGCCTCCTCGCGCAGGTTGAGGCTGGCCCGCTGGCGGGCGTCGAGCTGCAGCAGCTGCGGGTCCTCCAGGGAGAGTTCGCGCAGGGCGGCGTGGTGATCGGCCTCCTCCAGACCCAGGGCCAGGCGCAACTCCTCGAGCTGCACGGCGCTGGTGGCCCGCTCCAGGCGGCCGCTGCGCACCAGATCGGCCAGCACGTCGCGGTAGAGCGTCTGGTTGGTGGCGGCGAGCTGGGCGGGCAGCGCCTTGGCCAGGGTGAACACCTCGCCGGGGGTGAGCTCATCGAGGGTGCGCCCATCGAGATGGGCCTCCAGATCGGGAAAGCGTTTCCTGAGCTGGGTGCGCAGGCTGGCGCTGGTGTTCTCCCGGCGGTAGGTGTCGGCGTCGCGGGGCCAGCCGCGGAAAAGCCAGATGGCGCTGGCGATCAGCACCAGGGAGCGGATCAGCTGGCCCACCTTGCCCTGCGCCAGCCCGAGGCTGGGATCGGCGAACCAGAAGAACAGGTTCACGGCCAGGAAGGTGGCCAGCAGGCGGGTGCGGGAGCGGGCCATGGCCCGGGCGCGCTCGGGGCTGTGGTCGGCGCTCAGCCCCTGGCGCAGGCCGCTCTCCAGCCAGCTGAACAGAGCCACGCTGCCGGCCCCGGCGGCGCTCAGCAGGGCCGGGATCGCCAGCAGCCGCGGCACCCCCCAGCCGGCCTCGGCCCGGGGCCAGAGGTCGAGGGCGCGGGCGGGCAGATCGGCATCGAAGGCCCAGAGGCCACTGCGCAGCATCTCGACCGTCTCCGGCCCCTGCTGGCGGGCGAGCAGAAAGAAGGCCAGCACCAGCCCCGGGTAGGAAAGCCAGGCCCAGCGCAGGCCCCGCTTGCCCTCCAGGCCGGCCCAGTAGCTGCGTTCGGCGTCGATGTCGAGGCAGGGCGACTGGCAGGCCACGCAGGCGGAGCGCTCATGGCCGTCCTCAGCCACGGTGCGGCACATCGACTGGGTGAGGCGGCTGGAATCGAGGTGGGCGGCACCGGCCAGGGGCCCGCGGGGACCGGTGACCACCTGCTGCACCGCTCCCATCGGGCAGACGTACTGGCACCAGGCCTTGCCGGCGTAGGCCCAGCCCACGGCGACCGCCGCCGCCACGGTGAGGGCCAGCAGCAGACCCAGGCCCAGGGGGCTGCTGTTGACCGCCAGCAGGCGCAGGCACAGGCCCGCGATCAGCAGGCTCCACTGCAGGCTCAGGTGGTGGCGTCCCAGCCAGGAGTCGCCCTCCACCTTGGCCAGCTGGGGCTTGCCGTTGCGGCCCGGCACGCGGCGCTGGCGGTCCAGGGCCCGGAACAGCTGCGAGGCGAAGGCCAGCGGGCAGATGCGGCGCCAGAGCTCATGGCTGCCGGCCGCCAGGATCAGCAGACCGCTGGGCACCACCATGCCCCAGAACAGCTGGTTGCCGCCGTGGCCATGGCAGGCCAGGCCCTCAGGGCAGGGCGGCCGCCGCAGGGCCCAGTCGCTCAGGGCCGGACTCAGCAGCGAGGCGATCAGGGCCAGCCAGCCCAGCAGCAGCAGCCAGCGCACCAGGTGGGCCTGCCGTTCCGGCCAGCGCGAAAACAGCCACATGGGGAGCGGATGGGCAGGCCGCAGGCTAGGGGCGGCAGGCCCGGCCAGCCGGGGAGCATGATCGGTTCGCAGAGGCCCTGCCCCACCGGGGCGCCGCCGTGAGTCAGGCCGCCAGCCCGCCATCCCGCCGCCAGTTGCGCCTGCGCTCCGTCACCTGGGCGCTGGGGGCAGGCGCCGCTGCCCTGCTGCTGGGGCTGCCGCTGGGACTGGAGGCGGCCCTGCGGGCCGGAGGCTGCGGCTTCTTCTACGGCCTGCTGGCCTTCCACCTGCAGCGGGTCGACCCCGATGACGCTCACCTGCAGGCGGGGCTGGTGGGGGCGGTGTGCGGCATCCACAGCCTCGGCCTGGCGGCCCTGACTCCATGGCCGCCGGGCCTGCCGCTGCCGGCCGCACTGGTGGCGGTTGCGCCAACTGTGATGATGGGGCTCATCCGAGCCTGGCTGCCGCTGGTCGGCGCCGCCCTGCTGCTGCACGGATCGCGCCTGCTGGCGCAACGCGTCCAGTCGGCCGAGGGGCCGACCCCCACGCCCTGACCTGCCGGGTCGAGAGACCGGTTCTGAACACCCTGGGATGAGCCTGCTGCACGCCACCTGGCTGTTTCCCCCCGAAGGACCCGGGGGCCGGCTGTTCCTGTGGGCCGACACCTGGAAAGTGGCCTCCCCGCTGCAGCCCGCCGCCGAGGCCCCCGAGCATCCCCTGGCCCTCAACGCCGACGAACTGGCCGACTGGCTCGACGACAACGGCTACTGGGCCGAGGCCCTCAGACCCGCCCGCGCCACCCTCACCCTGCCCAGCCGCACCCAGGCGGCCCGGGGCCGCCGCGGCAGCCATGGCCAGAGCTGGTCTGGGCTGCCCCTGCAGGCCGGCGAGCCGATCCCCCGCGAGCTGCAGTGGTGGCCCTGGCAGGTGGAGGGCTGGGCCCTGCATCCGGCCAGCGCCGCCGACTGGCTCAGCCAGCTGCCCCTGGCGGGCAAGCACCCGGAAATGGCCGATGAACTGCGCTGGTGGAGCCATCTGCAGCGCTGGGCCCTGAGCCTGATCGCCCGCGGCCGCTGGCTGCCCCAGATCGAGGAGGGCAACGGCCGCTGGCTGCCCCTGCTCAACCAGGAGGGCGACCGCCATCGCCTCGAACAGCTGGCCATGGGGATTCCCCAGGTGGCCACCTGCGCCCTGGCGGCCGGGCCCGAGGGCGATCCCTGCCTGGCCTGCCGCAGGCCCGGCAGTGGCCGGCTGCGGGTGGCCAGCCTGGTGGAGGCCCTGCTCGATGGCCAGCTGCGGGAGACCTTCAGGCCAGCCCCTGAAGGCCTCGATCCACTGCTGCAGGCCTGGCAGAAGGCCCTGGCCAAGGGCGATGGCCGTCTTCACCTCGACGAGGAGGACGAGGAGCGCCTCGTGATCGCCACCCACCACTGGCGCGAGGCCGTGGCCGGCAAGGTGGCCCCGGCCCGGGCCTGCCTCGAGCTGTTCACCCCAGCCGAGGGGGATGAGCTCTGGGAGCTGAGTTTCAGCCTCCAGGCTGAGGCCGATCCCAGCCTGCGGGTGCCGGCGGCTGTGGCCTGGGCGGCGGGCACCCGCGGCCTGCAGCTGGGCGAGGTGGCCGTGCCCCAGCCAGGTGAGCTGCTGCTGGAGGGCCTCGGCCGCGCCCTCACGGTGTTCCAGCCCCTCGAACGGGGCCTGGACTCGGCCACCCCCACCACGATGCAGCTCACCCCGGCCGAGGCCTTCGTGCTGGTGCGCACCGGTGCCGCCCAGCTGCGGGATGTGGGGGTGGGCGTGGTGCTGCCCGCCAGCCTCTCCGGCGGCCTGGCCAGCCGCCTGGGCCTGTCCATCACAGCCGAGCTCTCCAAGAGCTCCCGAGGCTTCACCCTCGGCGAAACGCTCGACTGGAGCTGGGACTTCATGATCGGCGGGGTCACCCTCACCCTGCGCGATCTGGAGCGGCTCGCCGCCAAGCGCAGCCCCCTGGTGCAGCACAAGGGGGTCTGGATCGAGCTGCGTCCCAACGACCAGCGCAACGCCGGTCGCTTCTGCACCGCCGACCCCGAACTCAGCCTCGACGACGCCCTGCGGCTCACCGCCACCGACGGCGACACCTTCCACCGCCTGCCGGTCCATGCCTTCACGGCCGGCCCGCGGCTGCAGGCGGTGCTGGAGCAGTACCACCAGCAGAAGGCCCCCGATCCACTGCCGGCCCCACCAGGCTTCGCGGGCCAGCTGCGGCCCTACCAGGAGCGCGGCCTGGGCTGGCTGGCCTTCCTGCACCGCTTCGACCAGGGCGCCTGCCTCGCCGATGACATGGGCCTGGGCAAGACGATCCAGCTGCTCGCCTTCCTGCAGCACCTCAAGGCCGAGGAGGAGCTGAAGCGGCCGGTGCTGCTGGTGGCCCCCACCTCGGTGCTCACCAACTGGAAGCGCGAGGCCCATGGGTTCACCCCCGATCTGGCGGTGCGCGAGCACTACGGCCCGCGGCGGCCCAGCAGCGAGGCGGCCCTGAAGAAGGCCCTCAAGGGCGTGGATCTGATGCTCACCAGTTATGGGCTGGTGCAGCGCGACAGCGAGCTGCTGGAGAGCATCGACTGGCAGGGGGTGGTGATCGACGAGGCCCAGGCGATCAAGAACCCCGGCGCCAAGCAGTCGATGGCGGCCCGCGACCTGGGCCGGGCCGGCCGCAGCAGCCGCTTCCGGATCGCCCTCACCGGCACCCCGGTGGAAAACCGGGTGAGCGAGCTGTGGGCCCTGATGGACTTCCTCAATCCGAAGGTGCTTGGCGATGAGGCCTTCTTCCACCAGCGCTACCGGCTGCCGATCGAGCGCTATGGCGACATGGCCTCGCTGCGCGATCTCAAGGCCAGGGTGGGGCCCTTCATCCTGCGGCGCCTGAAGACCGACCGCTCGATCATCTCCGACCTGCCGGACAAGGTGGAGCTGCACGAATGGGTGGGGCTAAGCCCCGAGCAGAAAAAGCTCTACACCCGCACCGTGGACGAGAGCATGGATGCCATCGCCCGGGCACCTCTGGGCCAGAAGCACGGCCAGGTGCTGGCCCTGCTCACCCGGCTCAAGCAGGTGTGCAACCATCCCGCCCTGGCCCTGCGCCAGCAGCCCAGCAGCGACGACCCCCAGTTCTTCGAGGGGTTCTCCGCCCGCAGCGCCAAGCTGCAACGCCTGGAGGAAATCCTCGAGGAGGTGATCGAAGCCGGAGACCGGGCCCTGCTGTTCACCCAGTTCTCCGAATGGGGCCTGCTGCTGAAGGCTCACCTGGAGCGCAGCTGGCGCCAGGAGGTGCCCTTCCTCTACGGCAGCACCAGCAAGGCGGAACGCCAGGCCATGGTGGATCGATTCCAGGACGATCCCCGCGGCCCGCAGCTTTTCCTGCTGTCGCTGAAGGCCGGTGGTGTGGGCCTCAACCTCACCCGGGCCAGCCACGTGTTCCACATCGATCGCTGGTGGAATCCGGCCGTGGAGAACCAGGCCACCGACCGCGCCTACCGCATCGGTCAGCAGAACCGGGTGATGGTGCACAAGTTCATCACCAGCGGCTCGGTGGAGGAGAAGATCGACAGGATGATCACCGAAAAGGCCCGACTCGCCGAAGACATCGTGGGCTCCGGCGAAGAGTGGCTGGGGGGCCTGGACGTAGGCCAGCTGCGTGACCTGGTGGCCCTGGAGGAATGATCCTCCCCAGCCTGATCCCAGCGATTCCCACCGTCATCCTGTTGCCATGACCAGCACTCCGATCACCACCCAGCTCGGCAACGAGGGCCTCGGCCAGCAGGCCTGGTGGGTGGCCCAGTGGATGGAGCTGATCAACTCCTACCGCTTCAAGAAACGCCTGGAGCGGGCCTGGGAGTATGCCCGCTCCGGCAACGTCACCTCGATCCGTTTCGAGGGGCGCCGGGTGCACGCCCGGGTGCAGGGCAGCGGCGACGATCCCTACAAGGTGAAGCTCTGGCTCGACGTGCTCAACGACGACGACTGGGGCTATGTGCTGGAGGCCCTCAGCCAGAACGCCCGCTGGTCAGCCCAGCTGCTGGCCGGCGTGATGCCGGAGGACATCGAGCGAGCCTTCGCCGCCTCCGGCAAACGCCTCTTCCCCTTCAAGCTGCAGGAGGTGCGCAGCGAGTGCACCTGTCCGGACAAGACGAACCCCTGCAAGCACGTGAGCGCGGTGTTCTACCTGATGGGGGAGCGCTTCAGTGAAGACCCCTTCGTGCTGTTCCAGCTGCGGGGCCGATCCCGCGCCCAGCTGCTGGCCGACCTGGCCAAGCGACGCCAGACGATGCTGGCCAGACAGGCCCGCGGCAAGGGCAGCCGGCCTGCCGCGGCCCTCGCCACAGCGCAGCCCGTGCATTCGGCCATCCGCGATCCCAGCCGCTGGTGGCGCTACGAAGCCCCCCTGCCGCCCGATCTGGTGGTGATCACGCCGGCGATGGAGGGGGAAACCGGGCTCGATGCCGCCGGCCGACTGCCCCTGGCGGAGTCGCCCCGCTTTCCCGAGGCCAACGGACTGTTTCTCGAGCACCTGCTGACCTACAACCGGGAGCGCTCCAACGAGGCCATGGCCCGGGCCATGGACAACGGCAATGAGGAGAAAGAGACGGAGAAGGAGAAGGAGGCGGCGGGATCAGCCGCAGGCACTGGCTCCTGAACCGGCCACGCCCCAGCCACGCCCGATCGCAGCCCACCGATGATCTCCTCCCAGGCAAAGCAGAACGTCCTGGCCGGCTGGCTGCAGCCGGACGCGCTGCAGACGGTCTGCTCGATCCTGCAGTCCCACCAGCAGGCCTTCGGCAGGCCCCTGCTGGCGGGCCTGGCCGCGGACGCCTCCGACCTGCAGCGGGCCCAGGCCCTGTTCGCCTCTCCGGCTGCGGTGCTCGCCCATGACGGCGCCGATCCAGACACCGACCCCGGCCCCCGGTTGATCTACGCCAACCGCAGCGCCCTCGTGCTGTGGCGCCGGCGCTGGGGGGAGATGGTGGGCCTGCCCTCGAAATTCACCGCCGCAGCCCAGGAGCGCAGCGGCCGGCAGCAGGCTCTGCGCCAGGCCAGGGCGGCTGAGGCCCTCAGCGGCTATGGCGGGGTACGGATCGACAGCCGGGGGCGCCGCTTCCGGATTGAGGGGGCCCGGCTGTGGACCCTGCGGGATGCCAGGGGCTGCCCCAGGGGCCAGGCCGCCCGCTTCAGCGCCTGGTACTGGCTCTGAGCGGCAGGTGTCGGCGGCGACAGGGATCGGTGCGGCCGATCGAGACAACGATCCGCTGGCGTTACCTACAGTCATCTTTCTTCCCGAGGGTGTCCATGGCAGCTGTCACCTCCCCGTTCGCCGCGGCCCAGCCTGCCGCTGCTCCTGCCCAGCCCGCCGGGTCGCCGCGCCTCAGCCTGCAGTGCGAGGCCATCGCCGCCGACACCACCGCGATCCGCTCCCTGGACTGGGACCGCAGCCGTTTCGACATCGAATTCGGGCTGCGCAACGGCACCACCTACAACGCCTTTCTGGTGCGCGGCGCCCAGACGGCCCTGGTGGACACCAGCCACCTCAAGTTCGCCGATACCTGGCTGCCCCTGCTGGAGGAGCAGATCGATCCGGCCGCGATCGACTACCTGATCGTGTCCCACACCGAGCCCGACCATTCCGGCCTGATCGGCCACCTGATCGATCGCAACCCCGACATCCTGATCGTGGGTTCCAAGGTGGCGATCCAGTTCCTCCAGGATCAGGTGCACCGGCCCTTCAAGAGCCGCGCCGTCAAGAGTGGCGACGAGCTCGATCTGGGCACCAACCCCGAGAGCGGCTGCGCGCATCGCTTCTCCTTCCTGAGTGCGCCGAATCTGCACTGGCCCGACACGATCTTCTCCTTCGATCACGGCACCGGCACCCTCTACACCTGCGATGCCTTCGGGCTGCACTACTGCTCCGATGAGCTGTTTGACAGCGACCCCGGCGCCATCGCCCCGGACTTCCGCTTCTACTACGACTGCCTGATGGGGCCCAATGCCCGCAGCGTGCTGCAGGCCCTCAAGCGCATGGACGCTCTGCCGCAGATCCACACGGTCGCCGTGGGCCATGGGCCCCTGCTGCGTCACCACCTCAGCCTGTGGCTGAACGACTACCGCGACTGGAGCAGCGACCGCAGCGCCGGTGAGACCTATGCCGCCGTCTGCTACGTGAGCCAGTACGGCTTCTGTGACCGGCTCAGCCAGGCGATCGCCCGCGGCATCGGCAAGGCCGGTGCCCAGGTGCAGCTGGTGGATCTGCGCGCCACCGATGCCCAGGAGCTGAGCGCCCTGGTGGGGGAGGCCAGCGCCGTGGTGGTGCCCACCTGGCCCGCCAGCCCCGACGCCGAGCTGCAGGCCTCGATCGGCACCCTGCTGGCCGCGATCAAACCGAAGCAATGGGTGGCCTGCTACGACGCCTTCGGCGGCAACGACGAGCCGATCGACACCGTGGCCTCCAAGCTGCGCAGCCTCGGCCAGAAGGCCGCCTTCGAGCCTCTGCGCATCCGCCAGGTGCCCCATGCGGACGACTACCAGCGCTGTGAGGAGGCCGGCACCGATCTGGGCCAGCTGCTCACCAAGGCGCGCACGATCGCGGCCATGAAGGCGCTCGACGGCGACCTGGACAAGGCCCTGGGCCGCCTGAGCGGCGGGCTTTACGTGGTGACGGCCCAGCAGACCACCGAGGATGGCGGCAGCCTCAGCAGCGCCATGGTGGCCAGCTGGGTGAGTCAGGCCAGCTTTGAGCCACCCGGCCTCACCGTGGCCGTGGCCAAGGACCGGGCGATCGAATCCCTGCTCCAGGTGGGCGATCGCTTCGTGCTCAACATCCTGCGGGAGGACAACCACCAGCTGCTGCTACGCCACTTCCTCAAGCGCTTCCCGCCCGGGGCCGACCGCTTCGCCGGTGTGGCCACCGTGGAGGGCGCCGCCGCGGGCGGGCCCGTGCTCGGGGATGCCCTGGCCTTCCTGGGATGCCGCGTGGCCCAGCGGATGGAGGGGCCTGACCACTGGATCATCTACGCCGAGGTGGAAGTGGGGAACGTGGCCGACACTGAGGCCGCCACCGCCGTGCACCACCGCAAGGTGGGCAACCACTACTGATGACAACCTCGATCGGCGGATCGCCCGCCCAGGCTGCCCCGACAGCCGAGCGCCGCGTGCTGGTGATCCGTCTGGAGCCCACGCTGGTGTGCCTGCGGGGCCTGAGTCCACGCCGTTCGCGCTTTGAGGTGGAATACGGCCTCGAACGGGGCACCACCGCCAACAGCTTCCTGTTTGAGCAGGGCAGCACCAGCACCGGCCACACGGTGCCGCCGGTGCTGATCCATCCCCCCGGCATGACCTATGCCGAACCGTTCTTCGCTGCTCTGGCGGAGCTGGTTCCGAGCCATGAGGCGCTGAAGGTGGTGGTGGGAGTGGTGAACCCCAACCGGGTGGAACTGCTGAGGGCCCTGGCGGCCCGCTGGCCGAACCTGGCCCTGGTGGCCTCGAATGCCGGGGCCAAGCTGGTGCGTGAGCTCTGGGATCAACGGCGTCCACCGGCCCCGGGGGCACCGGAGCTGGCGCCGCTGCCGCCCCAGCCGACGATCGATGTGGTGAAGCAGGAGGCGAGCCGCCCCCTGGCCGGTGGGCTGCAGCTGCGCCTGATTCCGGCTCCCACCCCCCGCTGGCCCGGCGCCCTGATGGCGTTCGAGGAGTCCACGGGTCTGCTGATGAGCAGCAAGTTCTTCTCCGCCCACATCTGTCAGGAGGGTTTCGCCGAGGCCAACCGCAGCAGCACCGAGGAGGACCGGCGCTGGTTCTACGACTGCCTGATGGCCCCCATGGCCCGGCAGGTGGAAACCGTTCTCGATCGGATCGACGAACTGCCGATCCGAACGATCGCCCCATTCCACGGCCCTGCCATCGCCGAGAGCTGGCGCAGCCTTCTGGCCGACTACCGCCGCTGGGGGGAGGGCCAGAACCGATCGAGGCTGTCGGTGGCGCTGCTCTACGCCAGTGCCTACGGCAACACCGCCACCATCGCCGATGGCCTGGCCCGGGGCGTTTCCCGCACCGGCGTGCGGGTGGAGAGCATCAACTGTGAATTCAGCGAGCCGGATCAGCTGCAGGCGGCGATCCGCTCCTGCGATGCCCTGCTGATCGGCTCTCCCACCCTGGGCGGCCATGCGCCCACCCCGATCGTGGCGGCCCTGGGCACGGTGCTGGCGGAGGGCGACCGTACCAAGCCCGTGGGGGTGTTCGGCAGCTTTGGCTGGAGCGGCGAGGCGCTGGATCTGCTGGAGAGCAAGCTGCGCGATGGCGGCTTCCAGTTCGCGTTCGAGCCGATCAAGGTGAAGTTCAGCCCCGATGCCCTGGCCCTCAAGGCGATCGAGGAGACCGGCACCGCCCTCGGCCGCGAGCTGCAGAGTGCCAGGAAGCGCCAGGAGCGGCGCAGCGGTGGCGGCCTGCACGAGAGCCTCAGCGATCCGGCCCTCAAGGCTCTCGGTCGGGTGGTGGGTTCCCTGTGCGTGCTCACGGCCCAGAAGAGTGCTGCGGACAGTCCCGACCTCGGGGGGGCCATGGTGGCCAGCTGGGTGAGTCAGGCCAGCTTCAGCCCACCCGGCTTCACCGTGGCGGTGGCCAAGGACAGGGCCGTGGAGGGCCTGCTGCACATCGGCGACCAGTTCGCCCTCAACGTGCTGGCCGCCGGGCGGGAAACCGGGCCGATGAAGCGGTTCCTGAAGCCCTTCAGTCCCGGTGCCGATCGCTTCGCCGGGCTGGAGCTGGAGCACACCCCCGGCGGCCAGCCAGTGCTTCCGGAGGCCCTGGCCTGGCTGGAGGCCACGGTGCAGCAGCGGATGGAATGCGGCGACCACTGGCTGATCTACGCCCAGGCCCAGGAGGGCGGCGTACTCGACCCGGAGGGCACCACGGCAGTGCACCAGCGGCGCACCGGATCCAACTACTGATCCGATGCTTCGGCCCGGACCCCCAACGCCGCTCCGCCCCAGGACTTTGGCCTGAGCGGCTCAGGCCGCCTTTGGCGGTGGGGTGGGGTCGCCACCGACGCCATGGAAGGGGAGCACCAGGGTTGCCCAGTGGTCAGGGCGCTCGGGCCGACGGCGGCGGGCCTGCCGCACGCCGAAAGGCACGCGCACCACGTTGGTGCCCTCCACGGGGCCGACGCTGCGGCCACCTGAGCTGATCAGCGGACGGGTGCTGGAGGCGCCGGGGCTGGTCCTGACGCTGGCCAGCTTCAGGGCCGGGGCCACCGGGGCTGGCTGGTCGGCGCTATCAGGGCTGGCTGGGCCGGCACTGCGGCCCCGGGGGGCGCTGCTGGGGCCATCGCTGCCGCGGCCGTCGTTGCTGTCGTGATCGCTCATGAGCCCCAGGCGATGGATGGCGGAGTGGGCCG
This sequence comes from Cyanobium sp. NS01, assembly GCF_014280235.1. Classification (NCBI taxonomy): domain Bacteria; kingdom Bacillati; phylum Cyanobacteriota; class Cyanophyceae; order Synechococcales; family Prochlorococcaceae; genus Cyanobium; species Cyanobium sp. NS01. The sequence goes on from NZ_CP047940.1 coordinate 2,542,955, forward strand.
AGACCTGTTCCGGAACTGAACCGAACCCGTTGAACAGCAGTTGCAACAGATCTGGCTGCAAATGCAATGGCCCAAGTCTAAAGAAAAGCTTTTGCCTGGGCTGTTGCGGTGCCGCCAGTGTGCGCCATGGGCGCTCAGGCCGCCGTAGCCAAAGGCTCCTTCAGAGCCAGTTCCTCAACCGACGGGCAGGTGCAGGCCAGGTTGCGATCGCCGTAGGCATTGTCGATCCGAGCCACGCTGGGCCAGAACTTGCTCGCCTGCTGCTGCTCTCCGGCAGGGAACGCCGCCTGGCTGCGGCTGTAGGGCCTGTCCCAGACGTCGGCGGTGACGGCAGCCAGGGTGTGGGGGGCCCGCCGCAGCGGGTTGTTGTCGCGGTCCACCACGCCCGACTCGATGGCGGCCGCCTCGGCCCGGATCGCCACCATCGCGGCGCAGAAGCGATCCAGCTCGGCCAGCCCCTCGCTCTCGGTGGGCTCCACCATCACGGTGCCCGCCACCGGCCAGCTCACCGTGGGGGCGTGGAAGCCGTAGTCCATCAGCCGCTTGGCCAGATCGTCCACCTCCAGGCCGCAGCTGCGCTTGAGGGGCCGCAGATCGAGGATGCACTCATGGGCCACCCGGCCCCCCGCCCCCCGGTAAAGCACGGGGAAGTGGGGATCGAGGCGCTCGGCCAGCACGTTGGCGCTGAGCAGGGCCACCTGGCTGGCAGCCCGCAGGCCGGAGCCGCCCATCATGCGGATGTACATCCAGCTGATCGGCAGGATGGAGGCGCTGCCCAGGGGCGCGGCCGCCACCGGCCCAGCCCCGGCTGCAGCCGGCTGCAGCCCGGAGGGGTCACCGGGCAGGAAGGGCACGAGATGGGCCGCCACCGCGATCGGGCCCACCCCCGGACCGCCGCCGCCATGGGGGATGCAGAAGGTCTTGTGCAGGTTGAGGTGGCACACGTCGGCGCCGTAGAGCCCAGGCTTGCAGAGTCCGACCTGGGCGTTGAGGTTGGCGCCGTCGAGATACACCTGACCGCCCTGGGCATGCACCAGCTCACCGATGCGGCGAATGGCGGTTTCGAACACGCCGTGGGTGGAGGGATAGGTGACCATCAGAGCGGCGAGGCGCTCGCCATGGCGGCTGGCCTTGGCCTCCAGATCGGCCAGGTCGATGTTGCCCTGGGCGTCGCAGGCCACCGCCACCACCTGCATGCCCGCCATCACCGCGCTGGCGGGATTGGTGCCGTGGGCACTGGTGGGAATCAGGCAGATGTCGCGGTGCTGCTCGCCACGGCTGTGGTGCCAGGCGCGGATCGCCAGCAGGCCGGCGTACTCGCCCTGGGAGCCGGCGTTGGGCTGCAGCGAGACGCCCGCGAAGCCGGTGATGGCTGCCAGCCACTGCTCCAGGTCGGCGGCGAGGCGGCGGTAGCCCCGCAGCTGCTCGGCGGGAGCGTAAGGGTGCAGGCGAGCGAAGGCGGGCCAGCTCACCGGGGCCAGCTCGGCGGCGGCATTGAGCTTCATGGTGCAGCTGCCCAGCGGGATCATGGCGTGCACCAGGGAGAGATCCCGGCTCGCCAGCTGCTGGATGTAGCGCAGCAGCTCGGTTTCGCTGCGGTGTTCCTGAAACATGGGCTGCTGCAGCCAGGCCCCCTGCCGTTGGGGGATGCCCTGCCAGGCCTGGCGCCAGTCGGCCTGGTGCAGGCTCTCCTGGCAGGCCAGCCGGGCGCGCTCGGCGGCCAGCTCAGCCGCACTCGCGTGGCCGGAGGCCACACCAGCTGAGGCCGTGACCGTCGCCAGGCAGGCCAGCAGCCGGGCCAGCTCCTCAGCACTGCTGGCCTCGTCGAGGCTGATGCCCACGGCGCCCTCCAGGCGCCGCAGGTTGAAGCCGCCCGTCCGGGCGGCCTGCAGCAGCTGCTCAGAGCGGGTGCTGTGCAGCAGCACCGTGTCGAAACCAGGGCCCGGCTCCGGGACCAGGTCCAGGGCCCGCAACCCGGCCACCAGGGCCAGCCGCAGCCGGGTGACCCGCTCGGCCATGGCGGTGAGGCCGGCCGGACCGTGGTGCACGGCATAGAAGCCGGCGATCACCGCCAGCAGCACCTGGGCGGTGCAGATGTTGCTGGTGGCCTTGTCGCGGCGGATGTGCTGCTCGCGAGTCTGCAGGGCCAGCCGCAGGGCCGGACGGCCCTCGGCATCGATGGAGCGACCCACCAGGCGGCCGGGGATCTGGCGCTTGTAGGTCTCGCGGGTGGCGAAGAAGGCCGCATGGGGCCCGCCACAGCCCATCGGCACGCCGAAACGCTGGGCGCTGCCGATGGCGATGTCGGCCCCCAGCTCGCCCACGGGAGCGAGCAGCACCTGGGCCAGGGGATCGATCGCCACGGCACTCACCACCCCCGCCACGGCCGCCGCCGCCAGCAGTGGCGCCGGGTCCCAGAGGCGGCCGTCCTGGCCGGGGAGCTGCAGCAACAGCCCAAAGGCTTCCGCCCACAGGCCTTGGTCACTGCCCGCCGCCAGGTCGCCAGCCAGGCCGGCGGCATCGATCGGGCGGATCGTGATGCCCAGCGGTTCCGCCCGGGTGCGCAGCACGGCCAGGGTCTGGGGCAGCACCTGGGCATCCACCAGGAACGTGTTGGCCGTGGTGCGTTTGCTGACGGCCCGGGCCAGGGCCATCGCCTCAGCGGCGGCGGTGGCCTCATCGAGCAGGGAGGCGTTGGCGATCGGCAGGCCCGTCAGCTCGCTGATCAGGGTCTGGAAGTTGAGCAGGGCCTCCAGTCGTCCCTGGGCGATTTCGGCCTGGTACGGGGTGTAGGCGGTGTACCAGGCGGGGTTCTCGAACACGTGGCGCTGGATCAGCGCCGGCGTGATGGTGGCGTGGTAGCCCTGGCCGATCAGGGAGCGCACCACCCCATTGGCGGCGGCGATCTCGGCCAGCTCCGCCAGGGCGGTGGCCTCGTCGCAGGGGGCGGGCAGCCCTTCGGCGGCCTGCTCGGAGCTCAGGAGGATGTCGGCCGGCACCACCTGGGAGGACAGATCTTCGAGGCTGGTGAGGCCGAGCTCGGCCAGCAGCTGCGCCTGCTCGGCCCCATCGGGCCCGATGTGCCGCTCCACGAAGCTGGGGCGGGGCAGGGGGTCGAGTTGCGGGCCAGGGGCCCCGGGGCTGCGAGAGGACTGGACGGACTGGGGCGCGGCATCAGCCTGGACTGCCGCCTGGGCCGTGGTGTTGATCAGCGATGAGGTCATGCTCAGTGGCCCTCCACCTTGGCGGCGTAGGCCGTCGCCTCCAGCAGGTTCTCCAGCTGGGCCGGCTCGCTGGGCTGCAGCAGCAGCAGCCAGCCCTCGCCGTAGGGATCGTTCTGCAGTTCTTCGGGGCTGGCGATCACGGCCTCGTTGCGGGCCTGCACCACCCCGGAGATCGGAGCCAGCAGGTCTTCGACCGCCTTCACCGACTCGATGCTGCCGCAGCTCTGGCCCTGGGTGAGCTCATCCCCCACCGCAGGCAGTTCGACAAAGACGATGTCGCCGAGCTGGTCGATGGCGAAGGCGCTCAGGCCCAGACGCACGTTGTCGCCATCGGGGCGCACGTATTCGTGGCTGTCGGCATAGCGACAGTCGCTGGGATAGGAGAGCGCCATCGCACGCGGGGGGCAGGACAGTGCGCGTCAGTCTGGAGGACCATGCCCGGATTCGGCGAGGGCCGCCAGGGCCCGTTCCAGAGCGATGCGGGCATGGGCCCGGTGGGTGCCGCCCTGGGCAAACAGCACATAGGGCTCCCGCAGCGGCGCATCGGCGGACAACTCACTGGTGCTGCCGTCGATGAAGGTGCCGCCCGCCATCACCAGTTCACTGGCGTAGCCGGGCATCGGCGCCGGCACCGGATCCAGGTAGGCGCCCACCGGGGAAGCGGCCTGAAAGGCGCGGCACACCGTGGCCAGCCGCTCGGGGCAGCCAAGCCGCACCGCCTGGATCACATCGCTGCGCGGTTCCCCGGGCCGCGGCTGGGTGGCGTAGCCGAGGTCACTGAACACCTGGGCCACCAGCTCGCTGCAGATCAGGGCCTCGGCCACCATCTGGGGCGCCAGAAACAGCCCCTGGAACAGCAGGCGGTTGAGGTCGAAGCTGGTGCCGCCCTCGGCGCCGATGCCCGGGGCGGTGAGCCGGCAGCAGGCCTGCTCCACCAGCTCGGCGCGGCCGGCCACGTAGCCGCCGGTGGGGGCGATCGTGCCGCCCAGGTTCTTGATCAGGGAGCCGGCGATCAGATCGGCCCCCACGGCGGTGGGTTCCTGCCCCTGCACCAGTTCGCCGTAGCAGTTGTCCACGAACACCACACAGCCGGGCTGGCGCCGCTTCACCCTCTCGGCCAGCTCGGCGATCGCCGTGATCGAGAGGGAGGGCCGCCAGCTGTAGCCGCAGCTGCGCTGGATCAGCACCATCCGCGTCGGTTCACCCAGGGCCAGGTCCACCGCCTCCAGATCCACCCGGCCGGCGGCGCTCAGAGGCACTTCGGCGTAGCGGACGCCGAACTCGGCCAGGGACCCCTGGCCCTGCCCGCGCAGGCCGATCACCTCCTCGAGGGTGTCGTAGGGACGGCCCGTGAGGGAAAGCAGCCGATCCCCGGGCCGCAGCACGCCGAACAGGGCGGCGGCGATGGCGTGGGTGCCACTGACGAACTGCAGCCGCACGGCGGCGGCCTCGGCCTGCAGCACCCGCGCGAACACCCGATCGAGCACCTCGCGGCCCTGGTCGCCATGGCCGTAGCCGCTCACCGAGGCGAAGTGCTGCACCCCCACCCGCTCCGCCGCCAGGGCCGCCAGCACCCGCTCCAGTCGGGGCTGCACGCCGGCCGTGTGGCGCTCGGCGAAGGGGGCGATGCGGGCGCTGGCGCCATGGAGCTGGTCGCGGGCCCAGCAGGGGTTGGACATCGCTGGGGCCGGAGGGGCTCCCATGTTGCCCGTCTAGATTCCCGCCACTCGGGAGCCGGACACAGACGTCCAACGGCTTACGGCCTCCGCAGATCCCCAGACCGGCCGAGCCGGCCCGGGGGTGCACCGCCGCCGCACCGTCCACTCCCGCTCCCCACGCACTTGGTGATTCAGCTCAACCCCGCCCCGCCATTGCCGGCAACCACAGCCGGCAGCCAGCAGGAGCGCCAGCTGCTGGCTGCCCTGCGCAGCCGCCGCAAGCCCCTGCCCCCCCGGCAACGGCGCTACAAGCTCGGCACCACCGGCTTCATGCTGGCCATGCACGTGGGGGCCGTGGTGGCCCTGCTGCCGAGGTTCTGGAGCTGGCAGGCCCTGGTGGCCCTGGCGTTCCTCTACTGGATGACCGTGCTGGGCGTGACGCTGGGCCTGCACCGGCTGGTGACCCACCGCAGTTTCAGTGCCCCCCTCTGGCTGGAGCGCACCCTGGTGCTGATGGGTGCCATGGCCTGCCAGAGCGGGCCGATCGAGTGGGTGGGCCTGCACCGCCACCACCACAAGTTCTCCGACCAGCCCAACGACCACCACGACGCCGGCCGCGGCCTCTGGTGGGCCCACAGCGGCTGGATGCTGCACCAGATCCCAGCCCTGGAGCACGTGGAGCGGCTCACCGGGGATCTGCAGCGCGACCCCTTCTACCGCTGGCTGGATCGCTGGTTTCTGCTGCTGCAGGCGCCCCTCGGCGTCGCCCTCTATGCCTATGGCGAGCTGGCCGGGGTGCACGGCGGCGGGCTGGGCCTGGTGCTCTGGGCCATCCCGCTGAGGCTGGTGCTCGTGTACCACGTGACCTGGCTGGTGAACTCCGCGACCCACGCCTTCGGCTACCGCAACTTCAACTGCCCCGACCGCTCGCGCAACTGCTGGTGGGTGGCGATCCTCACCTTCGGCGAGGGCTGGCACAACAACCACCACGCCTTCCCCCACTCGGCGCGCCACGGCCTGCGCTGGTTCGAGCTGGACATCACCTGGCAGCACATCCGCCTGCTGAGGGCCCTGGGCTGGGCGCGGCGCGTGCGGCTGGCCCACTACCGCCCCTGAGGGATCAGAGGCCGCCCAGCTGCTGGCGGATCGCCGCGCCAAGGTCGGCCTCGCCAGGGTCGGGCGCCAGGCCGCCGAGGCCCCGGGCCCGCTGACGCAGCAGATCGAGAAAGCGGGCCGGGCTGAGGCGCTGCTCCTCCACACCGCCCAGGGTCGCCAGGGTGCGGCGCAGGTCAGGGAGTTCGGCATCGAGCTCGGCGGCGCTGTAGTCACACTGGCCGGCGATCACCGCAGCAAAGCGCTCCCGCCGCGAGCGCTTGCTCACCGGATAGGCCGCCAGCACCGTGTCGCGGCACAGCCGCCAGGGGTGGCCGGCGGTGAGCAGCTCAGCCAGGGCGGCACTCAGGATCAGGGCCTCGCCCTCGGCAATGCGCAGGTCGAAGGCAGCCGGGGGATGGCGCAGACCCACGAACACCTCCAGCAGCTCGCCGGGCCCGAGCACCGCCTCGCCCGGCTCCTGCACCGGCAGGGCCGAGGCCTGCAGGTCGGCCAGCAGTGAGGGCTGGTCGGCGAGCTGCTGCCGCAGCGACTCGGAGAGGGTGCCATCCACCACCTCGGCGGCCAGCAACTGGTTGATGCGCCCCAGGGCCAGGAACACCTCCGGCCCCGGGGAGGCGAGCTTGCCGTTGCGCAACATCGAGAGCTGGGAATTGTGCACGCGGCCGAGATCGAGGGCCTCGGCCAGGGCGGGCAGCACGCGGTGGCTCCAGCCATTGCGGCCGTGCCAGAGGCGAACGAGATGGGCAAAGGCCACCCGCCCGGCCGCGAGGTCGTCCCGGTAACCCACTGCGAAGTCTTGCGATCAGGATTCGTATTGCTACCATCTTACCCAGTGATCAGGAGTCGGTCCGTTATGACCGCAACAGCCTCCAGCCGAGCCCGTCCCCGTCCCAGTGCCCGCAGCACCCGGCAGCCCGCCCGGATCAGCGGCGGCACCAGGGGGCTGCTGCGGGCCGAGGCCCTGCGCCAACCCCGCAGCGGCGCAGCCGCACCCCAGAGCGAACCGGGCATCAACTGGACCATCGTGGCCTACATGGGCGCGCTCCATGCGCTCGCCATCGTGGCCCTGCTGCCCCGCTTCTGGAGCCTGCCCGCCTTGGCCAGCTTCCTGGTGCTCTATTGGGTCACGGCCTGCCTCGGCGTCACCGTTGGCTACCACCGCCTGCTGAGCCACCGCTCCTTCCGCGTGCCCCACTGGCTGGAGCGCTTCTTCGCCACCTGCGGCGCCCTCAGCTGCCAGCACGGCCCGATCGACTGGGTGGGCCTGCACCGCCACCACCACAAGTTCTCCGACACCGACGTCGACCACCACAGCAGCCTCAAGGGCTTCTGGTGGAGCCACATGGGCTGGATGTTCGAGACCGTTCCCGCCATGGCCGCGGTGCCCCGCCTCACCGGTGATCTGGCCCGTGACCCCTACTACCGCTGGCTGAACAACTGGTTCCTGCTGCTGCAGCTGCCCCTGGCCGGCCTGCTGTTCTGGATCGGCACGGTCACCGGTGCCGGCGGCTGGGCCCTGGTGCTCTGGGGCATCCCGCTGCGCCTGGTGGTTGTCTACCACTGCACCTGGCTGGTCAACTCGGCCACCCACTGCTGGGGGAAGGTGTCCCATGACAGCGGCGACCAGTCCCGCAACAACGTGTGGGTGGCCGCGCTCACCTTCGGTGAGGGCTGGCACAACAACCACCACGCCTTCCCCCACTCGGCGCGCCATGGCTTCGGCCGCCAGCTCGACCTCACCTGGCAGCACATCCGGCTGATGCGTCGGCTGGGCCTGGCCAGACAGGTGCGTCTCCCCGCCATCGCGGCCAGGCCCAGCCTGAGGGCCTGAGCCCGTCACGTAGGCTGCTGGATCGGCTCGCGATCAGACTTCTCTCTCCTTTTCCCATGGCCAAGCGCGTTCAAGTCGTTCTCAGCGAAGACGTCCTCAGCCTGGGCAAGGGGGGCGATCTGGTGGACGTGGCCCCTGGCTACGCGCGTAATTTCCTGCTCCCCACCGGCAAGGCCGTTCCCCTCACCCGAGCCGTGCTGCGGCAGGTGGAGGCCCGCCGGGCCAAGGAGGCCGAGCGCCAGGCGGCCCTGCGGGCCGAGGCCGAGGCCTTCCGCACCGCCCTGGCCACGATCGGCCGCTTCACCGTGAAGAAGCAGACCGGCGGCGATGACGTGCTGTTCGGCACCGTAACCAACGGCGACGTGGCCGAGGCGATCGAAGCCGCCACCAAGAAGGATGTGGACCGCCGCGACATCACGGTGCCCGATATCCACCGCACCGGCTCCTACAAGGTGCACGTGAAGCTGCACCCCGAGGTGACGGCCGAGATCAACCTCGAAGTGATCAGCCACTGAGCGCTCGGCCCGGTCAGGCCAGAATGGGCGCCCACCGCCGCCAGCACCCCAGGGACTGGCCGGCCTCCCAGCGGGACATCCAGCCATGGTGAGCCTGCCGCTTTCAGAGCGCGAGCCCGACGGTCATCAAGGCGCCGAGGCCGACCGCGATCCCTCTGCCGGGCAGAGCGACATCGCGCCGGTGCGGCCCGCCCCGCGGCGGGGACGGCTGCGGGATGAGGCCAGCTTCGAGGCCCTGCCCGACTCCGTGCCCCCCCAGAACCTGGAGGCGGAAGAGGCGGTGCTGGGGGGCGTGCTGCTCGATCCCGACGCCATCAGCCGGGTCGCGGACGTGCTCCAGCCCGAGGCCTTCTATCTGGGGGCCCACCGGGAGATCTACCGCACCGCCCTGATGCTGCACAGCCAGGGCAAGCCCACCGATCTCACCGCCATGACCGCCTGGCTGGCGGACACCGGCCTGCTGGAGAAGGTGGGCGGCAGCAGCCGCCTGGTGGAGCTGGTGGAGCGCACCATGTCCACCGCCTCGATCGACCAGGTGGCCCGCCTGGTGATGGACAAGTTCCTGAGGCGCCGGCTGATCCGCTCCGGCAACGAGGTGATCCAGCTCGGCTTCGATCAGGGCAAGCCGATGGACCAGGTGCTCGATGAGGCCGAGCAGAAGATCTTCGCGATCAGCCAGGAAAAACCCAGCCAGGGCCTCACCCCCACCGCCGAGATCCTCACCAGCACCTTCAACGAGATCGAGAGCCGCTCGCTCGGCACCTCGGTGGCGGGCATCCCGGTGAACTTCTACGACCTGGATGCCATCACCCAGGGACTGCAGCGCAGCGATCTGATCATCGTGGCCGGCCGCCCGGCCATGGGCAAGACCTCGATCGTGCTCAACATCGCCAAGAACGTGGCCCAGCTGCACCAGCTGCCGGTGTGTGTGTTCAGCCTGGAGATGAGCAAGGAGCAGCTCACCTACCGGCTGCTGTCGATGGAGGTGGGCATCGAGAGCGGCCGGCTGCGCACCGGCCGGCTGCAGCAGGAGGAGTGGCCCCTGCTCGGCCAGGGCATCAATAGCCTCGGCCAGCTGCCCCTGTTCATCGACGACAAACCCAATGCCGGCGTGCTGGAGATGCGTTCGCTCTGCCGCCGCTTGATGGCGGAATCAGGCAAGGAGCTGGGCCTGATCGTGATCGACTACCTGCAGCTGATGGAGGGCTCCACCCCCGACAACCGGGTGCAGGAGCTCTCCCGCATCACCCGGGGCCTCAAGGGCATGGCCCGGGAGCTCAACGTGCCGGTGATGGCCCTCTCCCAGCTCAGCCGAGGCGTGGAATCCCGCACCAACAAGCGGCCGATGCTGAGCGACCTGCGCGAATCGGGCTCGATCGAGCAGGACGCCGACCTGGTGCTGATGATCTACCGCGACGAGTACTACAACCCGGAAACACCCGACCGGGGCATCACCGAGGTGATCGTGACCAAGCACCGCAACGGCCCGGTGGGCACGGTGAAGCTGCTGTTCGAACCCCAGTTCACCCGCTTCCGCAACCTGGCCGCCTGATGGGGCTACAGGTGTTCACGGTGCTCACCGGCCGCAGCTACGGGCCCCACTACGCCGAGCGGCTGCAGCGCATGCTGAAGCGGCACCTGAGCGCACCCCACAGCCTCACGGTGCTGTGTGACGCGGCCAACCGTCCGGCCCTGGCCAGCCTCGGCCTGCAGCACCGGCAGCTGGAGCCCCTGGGCCTGCAGGGCTTCTGCAGCAAGATCCAGCTCTTCAATGCCGCGATCACCGGCGAGAGGCCCTTTCTCTTCTTCGATGTGACCCTGGTGGTGCGCGCCGGCCTCGAGCCGCTGCTGCGGTTCGGCGCGGCCGATCCGGCCCCGCTGATCGGCGTGCGCGACTGGAGCTACCCCACCCTCAACTCCTGCGTGATGCAGCTGCGGCCGGGAGCGGCCACGGCCCGGGTATGGCAGGCCTACCTGGACGGGGAGGACCACGGCACCCCAGGCCCCAACCAGAACTTCATCTACCGGGCGCTGCAGCGCCACTGCCCGGGAGCGCTGGCCACCTGGCCCGAGGGGCTGGTGGCCTCCTACCGGGGCCTGCGCAAGCTGGCCCGCCGCGATGCCGCCGCCGCCGCGCGGGCCCGCCAGGCGGCCTGCGTGCTCAAGTTCCACGGGCGGCCCCGCCCCCACGAGGTGCTGCGCCCCTGGCGCCATCCCAGCCAGACCGTGCTGAAGCACCCGCTCCGCCCGGATCTGTGGCGCTTCCTGGCGGAGGACATCACTGACCACTGGCTGCTGAGCTGAACAGCGGGGGCGTCCATACTCAAGGCTGTGCTGATGTCAAGGCCCGGGCCGACCATGACCCTCTCCCCCACCGAAACCTTCGACGTGATCGTCGTGGGCGGCGGCCATGCGGGCTGCGAGGCGGCGATCACGGCGGCACGGCTGGGCCTGAACACGGCCCTGTTCAGCCTCAACCTCGACCGCATCGCCTGGCAGCCCTGCAACCCGGCCGTGGGCGGGGCGGCCAAGAGCCAGCTGGTGCATGAGGTGGATGCCCTCGGCGGCGTGATCGGTCGTCTGGCCGACGCCACCGCCCTGCAGAAACGGGTGCTCAACGCCAGCCGCGGCCCGGCCGTCTGGGCCCTGCGGGCCCAGACCGACAAGCGCCAGTACGCCCGCCAGATGCTGCAGCTGCTGCAGCACACCCCGAACCTGTCGCTGCGCGAGGCGATGGTGACGGGGCTGGAGCTGGACGGCAGGCCGGGTGAAGGCGGCCGCATCAGCGGCGTGCGCACCTACTTCGGCAGCGTCTATGCCGCCCCGGCCGTGGTGCTCACCACCGGCACCTTCCTGGGCGGCCAGATCTGGGTGGGCAACCAGTCGATGAGCTCCGGCCGGGCCGGCGAGCAGGCCGCCGAGGGGCTCACCGAGGCATTGCAGGCCCTGGGCTTCCGCACCGGCCGCCTCAAGACGGGCACGCCGGCCCGGGTGGACCGGCGCAGCATCGCCCTCGACCAGCTGGAGGAGCAGCCCAGCGACGCGGCCGATCGCTTCTTCTCCTTCGATCCGGCGGGCTGGGTGAGCGGCGAGCCGATGAGCTGCCACCTCACCCGCACCACGGCGGCCACCCACCAGCTGATCCGCGACAATCTGCACCTCACGCCGATCTACGGCGGCTTTCTCGACAGCAAGGGGCCCCGCTACTGCCCCTCGATCGAGGACAAGATCGTGCGCTTTGAAGGCAAGCAGAGCCACCAGATCTTCCTGGAGCCCGAGGGCCGCGACACGCCCGAGATCTACGTGCAGGGCTTCTCCACCGGCCTGCCGGAGCGGCTGCAGCTGGACCTGCTGCGCACCCTGCCGGGCCTGGAGCAGTGCGTGATGCTGCGGCCGGCCTACGCCGTGGACTACGACTACCTGCCCGCCACCCAGCTCAAGCCCTCGCTGGAAACCAAACGGATCGCCGGCCTGTTCAGCGCCGGCCAGCTCAACGGCACCACCGGCTACGAGGAGGCCGCCGCCCAGGGCCTGGTGGCAGGGCTCAACGCCGCCCGCCTGGTGCGGGGCGAGGCGCCGGTGCACTTCCCCCGCGAGGGCAGCTACATCGGCACCCTGATCGACGACCTGATCACCAAGGATCTGCGCGAGCCCTACCGGGTGCTCACCAGCCGCAGCGAATACCGCCTGGTGCTGCGCGGCGACAACGCCGACCGGCGTCTGACGCCGCTGGGCCGGGAGCTGGGGCTGGTCGATGACCGCCGCTGGCAGATCTACAGCGCCAAACAGGAGGCGATCGAGGCGGAGAAGCAACGGCTGGCCACCGTGCGGCTCAAGGTGAGCGATCCCGCCGCCGCGGCCGTAGAGGCCCAGACCGGCGCCCCGATCCGCGGCTCGATCACCCTGGCCGACCTGCTGCGCCGCTCCGGCTTCCACAGCGCCGACCTGGTGGCCCATGGCCTGGCGGATCCGGCCCTGCCCCTCGAGGTGCGCGAGGGCGCCGAGATCGACATCAAATACAGCGGCTACCTGGCCCGCCAGCAGCAGCAGATCGACCAGGCCAAGAAACAGACCCACCGGCCCCTGCCCCCAGACCTCGACTACAGCGCCATCGGCACCCTCTCCCATGAGGCCCGCGAGAAACTCAGCGCCGTGCAGCCCCTCACCCTCGGCCAGGCCGGGCGGGTTCCCGGGGTGAGTCCGGCCGACATCACGGCCCTGATGCTGTGGCTGGAGCTGCGCAAGCGCCGTGAGGCCCAGCCCCTGGCCACCAGGCCCGCATCCCTGGGCGCCTGAGCCGCCGCGCCCTCCGGCCAAGGCTGAGGATGAGCACAGCCGCCCTGAGCCGATGATCCGCAGCCGAGCCGCCGTGGCCTGGGCCCCGGGCCAGCCCCTGGAGATCACCGAGGTGGACGTGGCGCCGCCCCAGGCGGGCGAGGTGCTGCTGCGCCTGGTGGCCACGGGGGTGTGCCACACCGATGCCTACACCCTCTCAGGCGCCGATCCCGAAGGGCTGTTCCCGGCGATCCTCGGCCACGAGGGCGGCGGCGTGGTGGAGGCAGTGGGCGCAGGCGTGAGCTCCGTGGCCGTGGGCGACCACGTGATCCCGCTCTACACCCCTGAATGCCGCCAGTGCCGCTTCTGCCTCTCGGGCAAGACCAACCTCTGCCAGGCGATCCGCAGCACCCAGGGCCGGGGGGTGATGCCCGATGGCAGCAGCCGCTTCACGAAGGACGGCCGCATGCTGCACCACTACATGGGCACCTCCACCTTCTCCGAGTACACGGTGCTGCCGGAGATCGCCGTGGCGAAGATCAACCAGGAGGCAGCACTCGAGAAGGTGTGCCTGCTGGGCTGCGGGGTGACCACCGGCATCGGCGCTGTGCTCAACACCGCCAAGGTGGAGCCCGGCAGCACGGTGGCGGTGTTCGGCCTGGGCGGCATCGGCCTGGCGGTGGTGATCGGGGCGGTGATGGCCGGGGCCTCCAGGATCATCGGCATCGACCTCAACCCGGCCAAGTTCGCCATCGCCCAGCAGCTCGGCGCCACCGAGTGCCTCAATCCCCGCGATCACGACGCCCCGATTCAGCAGGTGCTGATCGATCGCACCGATGGCGGCGTGGATTACTCCTTTGAGTGCATCGGCAATGTGGATGTGATGCGGGCCGCCCTGGAGGCCTGTCACAAGGGCTGGGGGGAATCCACGATCATCGGGGTGGCCGGAGCCGGCCAGGAGATCAGCACCCGGCCGTTCCAGCTGGTGACCGGGCGGGTCTGGCGCGGTTCGGCCTTCGGCGGCGTGCGGGGCCGCACCGAGCTGCCGCTTTATGTGGAGAAGGCCCAGCGGGGGGAGATCCCCCTCGACAGCTTCATCACCCACACCATGGGGCTGGAGGAGATCAACCGGGCCTTCGAGCTGATGCACGCCGGCGAGAGCATCCGCAGCGTGATTCACTTCTGAGCGCCACCCCAAGGCTTCTCCCGTGGCCCAGCTCGAACTGCTCAGCGACCAGCGCTGCTTCGGCGGCTCCCAGCGCCGCTACCGGCACCACTCCGGGCAGCTGAACTGCTCGATGCTGCTGGGGGTGTTCCTGCCCCCCGCGGCCCTGGCCGGGGAAAGGGTGCCGGCCGTGTACTGGCTGTCGGGCCTCACCTGCACCGATGAGAACGCCAGCCAGAAGGCGGGAGCCCAGCGGCGGGCTGCTGAGCTCGGCCTGGCCCTGGTGATGCCGGACACCAGCCCCCGCGGGCCTGAGGTGCCGAGCGACCCGGATGGCGGCTGGGATTTCGGCCACGGCGCCGGCTTCTATGTGGATGCCACCGAGGCGCCCTGGAGCCACCACTACCGCATGCACAGCTACGTGGTGCAGGAACTGCCGGAACTGCTGGAGGCGGCCTTGCCGCTGAGCGAGCGCCGCAGCCTCTGTGGCCACTCGATGGGGGGCCATGGCGCCCTGGTGGCGGTGCTGCGGCATCCGGGCCGCTACTGCGCGGTGTCGGCCTTCGCCCCGATCGCCCACCCCTGCGCCTGTGGCTGGGGCCAGAAGGCCTTTGGCCACCTGCTGGGGCCCGATCCCAGCACCTGGCAGGCCTGGGATGCCACCGCCCTGCTGCGCTCGGGTGCGCGGGCGATCGGACCGGACCTGGCTGCACCGCTGCCGATCCTGGTGGACCAGGGCCTGGCCGATCCCTTCCTGGACACCCAACTGAATCCGGAGGCCCTGGCCGAGGCGGCGGCGGCCGTGGGTCAGCCCCTGCAGCTGCGCCGCCAGCAGGGCTATGACCACAGCTACTTCTGCATAGCCAGCTTCATCGCCGACCACCTGCAACACCACGCCCACGCCCTGCGGTGCTGATCCGCCGGCTGGGGCGCCAGCCCGAGGCCGCTGCTGGCCGGGTTGCAATCCTTAAAAGAAATGGGTGTACTGTCCTTGGGATTCTCAATGGCGGGCGTGAGTCAAGGCAGGGGCATCTGCACCTCCAGGGCCTATTGGGAACTGCGGGCTGAGCAGGTCATGAACCGGGTCTTCTCACCGGAGATGGCGATCGAAGTGGAAGTCTTTGATCCGCCCTCCGCTCCGCCGCCACCGCCTGCTCCCCCGGCGCCGGGCCCCAGGACAGCGGCCAGCCCAGCGGCCACGCCCGGCGCCCGACGCACCGTGCCCAGAGGCCAAGCCAGCGCACAAGCACACCCCGCTGTCGGTCAATCGCCACCGTCGGCCCTGGTGCTGGCCAGCGTGAGCCTGGGCATCACCACCGTGGCTGGCCTTGGGCTCGTGGCACTGCAGCTGCGCAGCCAGGACCAGCAGGCCATCCGCCAGGAACGCAACCTGCTGATGATGGAACGGCTGCGCGCCATGGGCCCGGCCTCGCCCGATCCCGCGGCCTCCAGCGGCAACACCATCCAGGCCGGAGCCGCAGCTGGGGGCCTCGAAGCCCTGGCGGCTGCAGAGAATGGTTTGCCGCCACCGCCGCCAGCGGAGCCCTGGATGAAGGAGCTGGCCACCTTGCCGCCCAGCAGCGCACCATCGGCCCGAGTGCTCCAGGTGCCGATGAGCGGCAGCGTCGGCCGCTCGGCCCCGCCGGCTGGGCCGAGCGGGGCCCAACCCAGGCCTGGCGGCAGCACTGGCGGCGGCAGATCCGGGGGCGGCCCGGCACCGCAGCTGATTGGGGTGGTGAAGGCCCCGGGCCACGGCGGCTCGGCCATTTTTCAGGTGGGCAGCTACTCCACCAGCGCGACGGTGGGGGAAACCATCGGCGCCTCGAGCTGGAAGCTGCACTCCGCCAACGCCGATAGTGCCGTGATCGAGCGCAACGGCGAACAGCGCCTGATCAGCATCAGCAGCGGCGGCTGATCGGCGCCCTCGCCAGAGCGGCACCCTCCAGCAGCTGCCGGTAGAGGCCGTTGATCGCGCCGGCTTCGGCCTCGAGGGAATGGCGGGCCAGGGCGCGGCGCCGCGCCCGCCGGCCCATGGCCCGCAGCTCGCCGGGCTGATCGAGCAGCAGGGCCAACGCGTCGGTGAGCGAGGCGAGGTTGCCGGTCTGGAAGCGGCGGCCCACCTCCCCATCCACCAGCTCCGGCCAGGCTCCCGCCTCCGAGGTGAGCACCGCGCAGCCGCAGGCCATGGCCTCCAGGGGCGTCAGCCCGAAGCCCTCCCGGCGCGAGGCCGCCACGCACAGACACACGCGCCGGTACCAGTCCCGCACGGTGAGGCGGTCGAGGTCGCCGAGGAAGCGGATGCGCCGCTCCAGGCCGGCGGCGGCAATGCGCCGCTGCAAGCCGGCCAGGAACTCCCGCTCGGCGGGGCGCGCCAGGCCGGTGAACACGGCCCCGTAACCGGGGCGATCGGGCAGCAGGGTGATCAGGGCCTCCACCACCAGGTCCACCCCCTTGCTGGCGCGGATCCGCCCGAAACAGCCGATCAGCGCCGGGGGATCGGGATCCGCTGCCCCGCCCTCACCGCCTGGGGCGGCGGGGACCGGACAGTAGAAGGCCGTGTCCACCCCATGGGGAATGGTGGCGCTGACGCACCCCTGGGGCAAGAACCCGGCCGAACGGCCTGAGGTGGCGATCACCGCGTCGCAGCGGCGGATCAGCCAGCACAGCACAGGACCCGGCGGCTTGGGGGCCGCCGAGGTGAACAGCACCGCCCAGGGCTGGCGCAGCCCCTCCCGCAGCAGCAGACCCACCAGGATCTCCAGGTCACGGCGGGCATGCCAGACGCGGCGGGCCGCCCCTGGCGGCGGCCGCCAACCCTGCAGGAGCAGGTCGGCCGACGCCATGCCGACCTCCAGGCCCAGCTGGCCCCAGTCGATCAGGCCGATGGCCAGCTGGCGGCGCTGCAGCGGCACCAGGGCCCGCACCGTGGCGGACACGCCGGTGTAGCGGCGGTGGAGATTGGCGACCACCACCGGCGGCAGCAGCTGGGTCATGGCCGCGGCCCGCCAGGCGTGATTTCTAGGGTACGGAGGGACGATCGAGGATTCCGATGCCGGTGATGGCCCCAGCCCCCTCCCCGCAGGCCATCTGGCAGACCAGCCTGATCGGGGGGGCCCTGAGCCCTGGCTGCGGCGGCGATCTCACCGGGCCCTGGCGCTTGCTGCTGCTCGGCGATGGCAGCCCCACCCGACACCTGGAGGCCCTGACCGGCCTGCCCCTGGAGATCGAACTGATCGCCATGGGCCTGCAGCAGCCAGGCGATGGCGCCGTGCCGCCGCCGGAGGTGGAGGAGCTGGCGGAACCCCTGATCCGGCGTCAGGTGTGGCTGCGCTGCGGCCCTGACACCCTGGCCTGGGCCGAGAGCTGGTGGAACCATGACCAGGCCCAGGAGCATCTGCAGCGCCGGGACCAGCCGATCTGGCGCAGCCTCACCAGCAACCGCGCCGAGCTGTTCCGCGAGGTGGATGGACTGGCCCGGGTGGAGGCCCCCTGGCTGGCCCAGCGCTTTGGCCGCGAAGGTCCCTTCTGGAGCCGCCACTACCGCTTCTTCCGCGGCGGCCAGCCCCTCACCGTGATCCGGGAGGTGTTCTCCCCCGATCTGGAGCGCTGGCTGGGCCCGGCCGTCGTGATTTGACAGCCGCTTTCAGGGCAGGCCTGCGGTCACCAAAAGCCGCGAAAACCACACCGGAGGGACGACCTGGCCCCCGGGGCCAGAGAGGGGAGGCAGCGTCCTGAAACCACGGCTCGCAGGGGTTTGGTGGCAGCAGCGCCGCCGCCGGCCAGCCAAGAGTTGCGGTGTAGAGATTAATGAAGTCTGTAACACTGGGCTACGCAGATCGCTTGACGAATTGACGGGAACCGGTGCGCGGTGATCATTGGGGCTGATCAGATCGAGGCCGATGGCCCCTACTCCTCTCCACCTGCACCCCCGGGCACCGCTGCAGCAGCGGAAGTCAAGCGAGCCAAAGCCGGCCGACTGGCTGAGCCTCACCGAACTGGGCAGGCTGTTCGGCATCTCGGCCGTGCTCTGCGGCCGCCAGCTCAGCGCAGCGGGCCTGCGCCAGCCCAATGGGGCCCCCAGCCGCCAGGCCCTGCATCAGGGGCTGGCCCTGCTGCCCCATCCCCGGGGCCATCACCGTTCTGCCCTGTGGCAGCGCCAGGGCTGCAGTGCGGTCCTGGAGGGTCAGGGGATGAGGCCGATGCTGCCTAACCGCCTGGTGACCCTCTGGGCCGACCTGTTGGAAGCCCTGATGCTGGGCTCCGAGGCGATCACCACCTCGGCGGAGGAGATGGCCAGCGACGTGCCCACGGAGCTGGTGAGCTCTGTGAACCAGGAGCTGCAGCAGCGGGGCAGTGGCTTCCGCGTGGCCCTGGCGGGCCTCAGCCGAGCCGCAAGGCCTCGGCCTGTTGGCGTGCCTTCTCCAGCAGATCCCGCAGCTGATCTTCGTCGGTGTGGCTGAGGTTGGTGAGCAGCAGGCGGGCATGGGGGGCGTGGGTCCTCAGGCGCTCGATCACCCGATCAGGGCTCGCCTCGCGCACCAGCAGGCAGAGGGCGGCGGTACCGGGGGGCAGGGTTTCCCCCAGTTCCCGCATGAAATCGTCGTTGATGCCGACATCGGAGAGGGAGCCTGAGGCGGCGCCGACGCCGGCCCCCACGGCCGCTCCCAGCAGGGGATTGAGGAACAGCAGCCCCACCAGGGTGCCCCAGAAGCCGCCGCCGAGGGCGCCGGCGGCGGTGAGGTTGAGGGCCTGGCGCAGGTGCACCTGTCCGTCGTTGTCGTGATCGACCACCACGGCATCCTCAAGGGCGATCAGTTGCTCGCGCTGGATCGTCACCAGTTCGCGCCGCACGGCTTCGGCTTCCTCGATCTTGGGGAAGCCCACCACCACCAGGCTGCTCATGAGGGGCTCGCAACAATTCTCCAGGCTACTCAGTAGACCGCCGCCTGCTGGAGCGGGGCAGGGAGCGCCCCGGCGCCGCAGGGGCCTTGGCGGCTGGCCGTTGCCGCTCCGTGGGACCCGCCGCCGTTTCCGGACGGGAGGTGAGGGGGCGCTGCCAGCGGGGCAGGGCGAAGCTGTCCTCATCGGGCCAGTCTTCCCCCTCCCCATCCTGCCGCGCAGGCGGCTCAGCGCTGGGCCGGGAGGCGCCGCGGCGGGAGATCGCCTCCAGCGGGCGGCGCGGAGCCTGGAGTGGGCTGGGGTCAGCCCCTGCAAGCGACGATGCCGATGGCGCCGGCGATGCCGGTGGGAAGCGGCCGGGGCCGGATCGGGAGCGGCCCGAACCGTCCTGGGACTCCTCCCAGGGTTCGCGCCAGGAGTCCTCCTCATCGAGGATCCAGTCGAGCTTGGTCTCCACCCAGCGGCCCAGCTCGTTGAGGCGCGGCAGCCCGCCGGCGCCACGGCCGGCAGCGCGAGCCGAAGGACGCGAGCCCGGGCGAGCCCCCGACACCCCATCCACCAGATGGCGTCCTGCCGACACCAGCCGATCCAGCCCCTGCTCCAGGGGTTCGCCGCCGCCCCCGGAGGACTCGGCGGGCCGTCCGCGCCGCGGCGGTGGTTCAGGCTCGGACCAGGATTCGCGCATGGGGCAACACCATTGGCCCCACGCTATCGAGCCTCAGCGACGCCGGGCCGCCAGCCAGCGCTCACGGCTCAGGCCCACCAGGGCGATGCCGAGGCCCGCAAATTGCAGGGTCCAGAGAAAGACGTCCACGCCGAGCCCCCACCGGTCTGACCCTAGACACCCTGCCCAGGGGTGCGGCCCGGCTCGGAAAAGTCGAGCAGGCAGCTGGCATGCCAGCGGCCGCCGTGGTGGCGCTCGCAGCAGACGCGGCAGGCGAGCCCACGCACGCGGCGGCGGTAGGGGGCCGTGAGGCCGCAGCGGGGGCAGCGGGCGATCCAGCGGCTGGCGGTGCTGGTGCCGCCGCCCGGCAGGGGGTAGCGGTGCCGCAGGCTCACCTCGAAACCCTGCTGGGCCGCATTGATGGCGGCCATGCGGGCGCGGAAGTGGGGGCCATGCACCTCCCGCACCTGCAGCACCCGGTCCACCCAGGCGTGGATCATCTCGTGGCAGAGGGTGCTGAGCAGGGCCTCCCGGGGCAGGGGATCCAGCAACGGCCGCGACAGCACGATCTCGCAGAGGTCGCGGCCGTCGGCGCGGCGCCCGCGGCGGTAGAGGCCGGCGGTGCGGCGCATGCGGCCATCGCTCCAGCGCAGCTCGAGCAGGGGCACGCCGCCAGGGGCGAGGCGGGCCTCGAAGTGCTCCCGGTTCAACCGGTGAAACAGCGGCAGCAGGGGCTCGAGCGGCACGCCGGGGCCTGGTCAGTCAGACTCTGGGGCCATTCAACACAGATTCACCGGCCTATGGACTGGGCTCTGACCCGTGACATCGGCAGCAAGGCCCTCCTGGCCGGCGCCGGAGCCCTGCTCCTCTACTGGACGATCACGGCCGTGAAGCTGGTGCTGAGCGCCCGCGGCATCAACCCGCTGCTGAAGCAGTTCTTCGCCCAGGTGGCCAACGGCCAGGTGGACGGCGCCTACCTGCTCACCACCAAGAACTACCGCAGCCATGTGAACCGCAAGCAGTTCATCCAGTACCTGGCCGGCCTGAAGCTGAACCGCTACCGCAACCTCAAGTCGGGGCGGCCGAGGCTGCAGGAGGGCCAGCTGATCCTCACCGTGAAACTGCTCACCGAGGCCAAGGAGGAACTCCCCCTCGACTTCACCTTCGTGAAGGTGGAGGAGCAGTGGCGGATCGACCGGATCCGCACGGTGGGCGCCTGACACCGCTGCAGACTCCTTCTCCCAGGGCCTGATGAGCAGCAGCAGGGCAGCCGCAGCCGGTGCCGAAGCCGGCCAGGGCCGGATCGCCGAGTTGCAGCGGCTGCTCAGCCAGGCCGCCCACGCCTACTACGTGCTCGATGCTCCGCTGATGGAGGATCCGGTCTACGACCGGCTCTACCGCGAGCTGGTGGAGCTGGAGACGGCCCACCCCGAGCTGATCACCCCGGATAGCCCCACCCAGCGGGTGGGGGGGAGCCCGGCGGAGGGCTTCACGAGCGTGGAGCACCGCATCGGCCTGCTCAGCCTCGACAACGCCTTTTCAGTGGAGGAGCTGGAGGAGTGGTATGGGCGGCTGCTGAAGCGGCTGGAGCGCAGCCCAGCCCCCGGTGAGCCGCTGCCGGCCCTGGCGCTGGTGGGCGAGCTCAAGATCGATGGCAATGCCCTGGCGCTGAGCTACGAGCAGGGCGTGCTGGTGCGGGCCGCCAGCCGCGGCGACGGCGAGCGGGGCGAGGAGATCACGGCCAATGTGCGCACGATCGGCAGCGTGCCGCTGCGGCTGCAGCTGGAGCAGCCGCCGGCCTGGCTGGAGGTGCGCGGCGAAGCGCTGATCCCCGATGCCACCTTTGCGGCGATCAATGCCGAGCGGGAGGTGCGCGGCGAGACCCCGTTCGCCAATCCCCGCAACGCCTGCGCCGGCACCCTGCGCCAGCTGGACCCGAAGGTGGTGGCGGCGCGGCGGCTGGATTTCTTCGCCTACACCCTGCACCTGCCCCCCGACTGGCAGCCCCAGGCAGGCGCGGCCGGCGGCACGGCGCCCCTGCATCCCAGCAGCCAGTGGGAGGCCCTGGCCTGGCTGCGAACAGCCGGCTTCAAGGTGAACCCCAACGCGGCCCTGCTGCCGGACCTGCCGGCGGTGCAGGCCTTCTGTGCCCACTGGGAGGAGGCGCGGCAGCAGCTGCCCTATGCCACCGACGGCGTGGTGCTGAAGCTCAACGACCTGCGCCTGCAGGCCGAGGCCGGCTTCACCCAGAAGGCACCCCGCTGGGCGATCGCCCTCAAGTACGCCCCCGAAGAGGCCCCCAGCCGGCTGCTGCGCCTGGTCTGCCAGGTGGGGCGCACGGGGGTGATCACGCCGGTGGCCGAGTTCGAGCCCGTGCCCCTGGCCGGCACCACGGTGAACCGCGCCACCCTGCACAACGCCGATCGCCTCGCTGAGCTGGATCTGCACGGCGGCGACACGATCGTGGTGCGCAAGGCCGGCGAGATCATCCCCGAGGTGGTGCGGGTGCTGAGCGAGCTGCGGCCGGCGGCGGCCCAGCGGCTGGAGCTGCCCCACCACTGTCCGGCCTGCGGTTCGGAGCTGGTGCGGGAGCAGGGCGAGGCGGCCACCCGCTGCGTCAATTCCAGCTGTCCGGCGATCCTGCGGGGCGCCCTGCGCCACTGGGTGAGCAAGGGGGCCCTGGATGTGGACGGCGCCGGCAGCAAGCTGATCGAGCAGCTGGTGGACCGGGGCCTGGTGGCTTCGATCGCCGATCTCTACCGCCTGGATGGGGCCCTGCTGGCCAGCCTGGAGCGGATGGGGGAGAAATCGGCCACCAATCTGGTGGCCGCCCTGGCCGCCTCCAAGGGGCAGCCCTGGCACCGCCAGCTCTACGGCCTCGGCATCCACCACGTGGGCGAGGTGAACGCCAAGGCCCTGGCGCGGGCCTTCCCCTCAGCCACGGAGCTGGCGGCAACCGCCACCGAAAAGCCTGAGGCGATCACGGCGGTGTTCGGCATCGGCGCCGAGATCGCCCAGAGCCTGCAGCAGTGGTTTGCCACGCCGGCCAATCAGGCGTTGTTGGAGGAGTTGCGGGAGCAGGGCCTGTCCCTGGCCGCCAGCGAGGCGGAACGGGCCTCCAAGGCCGCCGCGGCAGGCGGAAACGAGGCAGGCCGGGAGCGCCCTGATTCCCCCCTGAGCGGCCAGACGTTTGTGCTCACGGGCACCCTGCCCAGCCTCAGCCGCCGCCAGGCCCAGGAGCTGATCGAGGCCGCAGGCGGCAAGGTGAGCAGCTCCGTGAGCAGGAAGACCAGCTACTTAGTGGCCGGCGAGGAGGCGGGCAGCAAGCTCAGCAAGGCCGAGGGCCTGGGGGTGGCGGTGCTCAGCGAGGCAGGCCTGCTGGAGCTGCTGGGGGCTTAGGCGTCGGGATCGAGCCGGTTGGCCAGCCAGGCCACCGGCAGCATCGCCCCCATGGCCAGAGCACAGACCAGGAGCTGCGGGCCGGCGATCGGCACGGTGCTGAACAGGCTGTTCATCGGCTTCCACTGGCTGAACAACAGCTGCAGCAGCACGGCCAGGCCGATCCCGAGCAACAGCTGGGGAGCACGCGCCACCGCGTCGGCCCTGCCCAGCAGACGCCTTGCCAGGCTGCGGCCCAGCTGGCTGATGCTGAGCAGGTAGATGATCCGGGCGGCAACGAGGGCCTGGATGGCGGCAGTGCGGGCCAGTTCCAGGCTGCCGCCGCCGCCCCGCACCCACTCGAACACACCGAAGATCAGCACCCAGTTGTAGAGGGACACGACCAGAATCCGGCGCAGCAGGCGCGGCGTGATCAGCGCTTCGCCCGGATCCCGGGGCGGCTGAGCCATGGTGTCATCGGCCTTGGGCTCGAATGACAGCGGCACGGTCATCGTGATCGAGTTGATCATGTTCAGCCACAGCACCTGAAGCGCCAGGATCGGCAGATCCCTGGCCAGCAGGGCACTGATCAGAATCGTCATCGACTCGCCGCCATTCACCGGCAGCAGGAAGGCGATCGCCTTGCGCAGGTTGCGGTACACCGTGCGCCCCTCCTCCACCGCCGCCTCGATCGAGGCGAAGTTGTCGTCGGTGAGGAGCATGTCGGCAGCCTCGCGGGCCACTTCGGTGCCCCCTCTGCCCATGGCGATGCCGATATCGGCCTGCTTGAGGGCCGGAGCGTCGTTGACGCCATCGCCGGTCATCGCCACCACGGCGCCGCCGGCCTGCAGCGCCTCCACCAGCTGCAGCTTCTGGGCCGGCGCCACCCGGGCGAACACCTGACCATCGCGGGCCGCGGCGGCAAAGGCGGCGGCATCCATGGCCCCCAGGTCCTGGCCGGTGTAGGCCCGCAGCTCCTCGGCAGCGGCCCGGCCGATGCCCATGCGGGTGGCGATGGCGGTGGCCGTGGCGGCGTGATCGCCGGTGATCATGCGCACCGAGATGCCGGCCCGCTGGCAGGCCTGCACGGCGCTGATCGCCTCGGGGCGGGGTGGATCGAGCATCCCCTGCAGGCCGAGAAACACCAGTTCGCCGTCCAGGTCGCTGCGTTGCAGGTCGTGGCGGTGATGGGGCATCGGCCGCGAGGCGAAGGCGATCAGCCGCAGGCCCTCTCCGGCCAGGGCCTCCACCCGGCGATGAATGGCCTCGGCCTCGAGGGGCACCACGGCGCCATCAGCGGCGAGCATGCCGCCGCAGCGCGGCAGCAGCGCCTCCACCGATCCCTTCACCTGCAGCGAACGCTCCTGGCCGTCATGGAGGGCGGCCATGTACTGGTATTCGGAGGCGAAGGGAATCGCATCCAGTCGGGGAAAGGAGGGCTCCAGCCCGGTCTGGGTGAGACCGCCTTTCTCGGCTGCCGCCAGCAGGGCGGCCTCGGTGGGAACACCCTCCATGGTCCAGACGCCGTGCTGCTGCCTGAGGCGGGAGTCGTTGCAGAGCACTCCGCAGCGCAGCACCTGCTCCAGGGCAGGCGGCAGGGGATCCAGCACGGCTCCATCACTGTTGAGCAGATCGCCGTGGGGGCTGTAACCGCTGCCGCTCACCCGGTAGCTGACCCCACCGGCCACCACCACCTGCACCGTCATCTGATTTTCAGTGAGGGTGCCGGTCTTATCGGAGCACACCACCGTGGCGCTGCCCAGGGCCTCCACGGCCGGCAGCTTGCGGATGATGGCGTGGCGGGCGGCCATGCGGTTCACGCCGATGGCCAGGGTGATCGTGACCACCGCCGGCAGGCCCTCGGGGATGGCGCTGACCGCCAGGGCCACGGCCGCCTCGAACACCGCGGCGAAGGGCTGACCGCGGCCCAGGCCGATGGCCAGGGTGAGCGCTGCCACCGCCAGGATGAAATACAGCAGCACCCGGCTGAAGCTGGCGAAGCGGCGGGTGAGCGGGGTGCTCAGCGACACCCGCTGCTGCTGGGAGCGGGAGATCTCGCCCATCTCGCTGGCTTCGCCGGTGGCCACCACCACACCCCGGCCCTGGCCAAAGGTCACGAAGCTGGCGGCGTAGGCCATGCAGCGGCGATCGGCCAGGTCAGTGTCCTCCGGCAGGAGCGCCGGGTCCTTGGCCACCGGCAGGGATTCGCCGGTGAGCCCGGATTCATCGATCTGGAGGTCGCGCACCGCCAGCAGGCGCAGGTCGGCCGGCACCTTGTCGCCGGCCGACAGCAGCACCACATCCCCAGGCACCAGGTCCCGCGAGGGGACGCGCAGAGTCTGGTCATCGCGCAGCACGGTGGTTTCGGTGCTCACCGAGCGGGCCAGGGCGGCGATCGCCCCCTCGGCCCGGGCCTCCTGCACGTAGCCGATCACGGCATTGATCACCGCCACAGCCCAGATCACCAGGGCGTTGGTCCAGGAGCCCAGCAGGGCCTTGATCAGGCCGGCCGCCAGCAGGATGTAGATCAGGGGCTGGTTGAACTGCAGCAGCAGCTTCATCCAGGCCGGCTGGCCGCCCACCTCGGGCAGTTCGTTCCAGCCGTAGCGCTCATGGCGGTGGGCCACCTCGGCGGCATCGAGGCCACCATCCGGAGTGCTGCCCCACTGGCTCAGCACCGCCTCGGCTGCCTGGGCATGGGGCTGCTCACTGGCCTGCGGAGCGGTGCTGGGCGCGGCGGTGGTGGCAGGCGGCATGTCCTTCGGTATGGCTGCGGGGGGCTGCGGGGGGCTGGGACAGCGATGGCCGCAACCTAGACAGATCGCGCCGGGCCCACCGCCGCCGCCGCGGCCGCCACACTGGGATCACCAGACCCCCACCGGCCCAGCGGAGACGCAGCCATGGACGCCCCCAACGCTCCCGCACCAGCCCAGGCGCCGCGCTGGATCAAGACCGATTGCGGCCGCGCCAGGTACGCCGAGCTGGCCAGCCGCTCCGGCCCGCTGGCCTGGGTGCGGCTGGGGTGGTTTGTGCTGATCGCGGCGATCCGCGACTGGCGGCTGCCCTAGGTCGCGTCTGAACCCAGCAGCACTCTTTAACAGACGCGTTCGGCTGGCTTCATCGCC
This sequence comes from Cyanobium sp. NS01, assembly GCF_014280235.1. Classification (NCBI taxonomy): domain Bacteria; kingdom Bacillati; phylum Cyanobacteriota; class Cyanophyceae; order Synechococcales; family Prochlorococcaceae; genus Cyanobium; species Cyanobium sp. NS01. Next base: position 2,568,805 of record NZ_CP047940.1, read on the forward strand.
CCTTAACCCCTCACACAGTGAGAGGTGAGAGTGTTTCGGGTAGTTCGATAGCGCACGCTACCAATGGCAGCAACCTTCCTCGTGCCGCCCCTGGGATCCCTACTCGGCAGCCGCAACCGCGGCCGAAGTCCCGAGATGGAACCGTCCATGCCGCTGACCAGCCTGACCAACGACACCCTGTTCTCCGAGGACGTCAGCTTCGCCAGCTTCAAGAACACCTCCATTTCCGCCTTCTTCAAAAAATTGTTCAGGCAACGCCCCTGGATTGAACCGGCCATGCCACTGGTGGGCCGCATCGACCTCACGCCGTTCTCCCAGGACCCCAGCGGCGACGACGATGGACTGGTGGCGGAAATCAGCGCCTCGGTGTTCATCGGCCACAAGCTCTTCACCCTCTCCAGCGGCGGCAGCAATCTGGTGAGCCTCACCGACTGGAGCAATTCGGCCGATCCGGTGATGGCCGATCAGCTCGACTTCGCCGGCTTCGAAACCACCTCCATCGCCGCCTTCGGCAACTTGTTCGCCGTAGCCGCCACACCCGACGGCTACGGCGACTCCGGTGCCGACGGGAACACCGATCCCACGCCGGAGAGCCTGGTGCGCTTCTTCAGCATCAACCCCCGCGGCAAGCTCAAGGAACTTGGTGAAGTGAGCACCGGCTTCCTCAGCGACGGCACGGCGTTCAGCCGCAACGGCCGCCAACTCTATGTTGCCAACGAGGGCGAACCCAATGCCGATTACAGCGTCGATCCGGTCGGCAGCGTGTCGATCATCGAACTCAGCGGCAAGGGCAGAAACAAGAACTTCGAGGAAATCGAGATTGCCCTGCCCGATCTGAATTCAGACGTGGAGCTGCTGGGCTCGGGTATCCGCTTCGGGGGCAATCAGCCCGGCGTCACCGATAGCTTCGGCCAGGACGCCGAACCAGAGTACGTGGCGGCGGCCGGCAGCTACCTGTTTGTGACCCTGCAGGAAACCAACACGGTGGCCCGTATCGATTTGGACACCAACAAAGTGGACGCCTATATCGGCCTGGGCTGGGTGAATTACAGCAAGGTGTCGGTGGACCTCGATGACAGAGACGACGGTTTCGAGCCCAAGACCGGACAGCTGGTGGTTGGCCTCCGCCAACCGGATGGCCTGGCGGCCTGGGAAGCCGGTCGCTCAGTGTACTTCGCCACCGCCAACGAGGGCGACGGCCGCGAATATGGTGATTTCGAAGATGCGCGGCGTAACAGCAGCCTTGGCTATGTCAAAGTTCCGGAAAGGCTCGATCTGATCGTCGACGGCAACAACCGCGATCGGGCCCTGGTGCTGAGCAATGCCCTCGGCGACGCTGATGCCAGCAACGACTTCAGCTTCGAGGACACATCCGGCGCCCCACCTTCAGGCACCCCGGTAAGCTTTGGCTCCCGCAGCCTCAGCATCTACGACGGCATCACCGGCCAGCTGTTATGGGACAGCTGGATGACCGACAGCATCAACGGCACATCCTACAATACAAGCCTGCAGAACATCGCTCAGTTCGCTGGCATCTACGACGACGGGCGCAGCGATGCCAAGGGCGTAGAGCCCGAATCGGTGTCGGTGGTGAATTATCGGGGTTCCCGCTATCTCGTGGGCTCCCTAGAGCGCACCGATGCCGGTGATGCACCCGATGAGATCACCCAGGGGGGCCTTCTGGTGGTATATGACGTCTCAGAGACTAGCGACGTCGATTTCGTCACTTACCAGCAGGTGAGCCGCAGCCCGGAGGGTCTGGAGGTGATCGAAGCTAGAGAGAGCCCAACCGGCCGGCTGCTGCTGGGGGTGAGCAGTGAGTTCAACTCCAATTCCGTGGAGCTGCTCGATTTCGGCGCGTTGCTCAACAACGGCAACGGAGTCGATTACCTCAACAGTGATTTGGCCAACGCCAACCTCTACCAAACCCTTGATCCCATCATCTGAGACCGGAAGGCCTCAGCCCCAGGGCTGATCAGCCCCTGGCTCAGCCCCTTCGATGGGGGGCTTTCTGTCCGGGCCCTCCACCGGCTCCAGCGCCCGCCGTGGCGGCCACCCCCACCAGCCGCAGGGCCCAGGTGGTGGCGTCGGCCCGACCGCTCAGCAGCTCGCCGAAGCGGGCCACATCGCCGGCCAGGCCCCCGAGGCTGCAGAACAGCACCGTGCCGGGCACGATGCCGATCAGGCCGATCGAATAGTCGCGCAGGCTCACGTCGCTGAGGCCGTAGGCGAGGTTGAGCAGGGAGAAGGGAAAGGCCGGTGACAGGCGGGTGAGCAGCACCAGCCGCAGGCCTTCGCGGCTCACGGCCCGCTCGATCGCCTGGAGCTTCGGTGCCGATGCCAGCCGCCGGCGGGCCCACTCCCGCAGCCAACCCCGGCCCAGCAGGAAGGCGGCCTCGGCCCCCAGGCTGGCCCCCACCAGCACCACCAGGCTCACCCACCAGGGGCCGTAGAGGGCCCCGGCCAGCATCGAGGCCCACACCCCCGGCAGCAGCAGCGTCACCCAGAGGGCGTAGAGGGGCACGAAGGCCACCGCTCCCAGGGGAGAGCGCAGCAGGGGCAGCAGCTGATCAAGCTGATCGGGGGGGCCATCCGTTGCGGCGGGGCCCTGATGGGCAGCGGACCCCTTGCCTAGCCTGCACCCCCATGCCCGCCGCCATGAGGCCTGCCCGCCGCCGCTCCACCCCGCGCGCGCCCTGGCGATCGCCACTGCTGGCCGCCCTGCTCGCCCTGGTCCTCAGCGTGGCTCTGCCCCTGCTGCCGGCGCCGCTGGGGAACGGCGGCCCGGCGGGGGCGGTCCGGGCCCAGTCGGTGGCCCCCCGGCGGTGGGCGGCACGGTGGAGGAGCGCACCGCGGCGACCATCGAACTGGACGGCCGCAAACTGTTCCGCATCTGGCCCTCCAGCAACCTCAGCGCCGAGCAGCGCAGTGAGGCCATCAACCAGCAGCTGGCACAGGCAGCGGAAGCCCAGGGGGCGCTGACCCTGGAGCTGCGCCGCGCCAACAACCTGCCGGTGCTGGTGCTCAACGACCGCACCCTGCTCAGGGTCACCGAGCGCGACGTGGCGGAGGGCCTGGAGGCCATGGAACAGGCCGAGGCCTGGCGGCAGCAGCTGGAGCGGGCGCTGGCCCGCGCCCGGGCCGAACGGCGCCCGGACCACCTGCGCCGCCGGCTGCCCGCCCTACTGGCGGTGCTGGCCCTGGCCGCCGCCAGCCACTGGGCCCTGCAGACCTTCTGGCGGCGCCGCTTCCCCGACGCCTGGGCCCTCCAGAGCGAGGGTCAGGGGGAGCGGCAGCGCCGCGGCAGCCGCTTCCTGCAGCGGGCGGCTCTGCTGCTGCTGCAGACCGGCGTGTGGATCGCCGCTCTGGTGTGAATCAGTGACCAGTTCCCCCTCAGCCGGCGCCTGCTGAGCACCGCCGTGGAGACAGCCACCCACTGGTTGGCGGTGCCCTTCCTGCCCTTGGGGGAGCGCAGCTATTCGCTGCTGGATGTGGTGATTCTGGTGGCGCTGCTGGTGCGGGCCGTGTGGCTGGTGCTGCAGCTGTTGCGCAGCCGCGTACTGCGCTACACGGGCATGAGCGCCGGCGGCCAGGAGGCCGTGGCCTTTGTGGCCCGCTATGGCCTGCTGCTGGTGGGCACCTTGGTGCTGCTGCAGCTCTGGGGGCTGGATCTCACCTCCCTCACGCTGTTCGCCAGCGTGCTTGGGGTGGGGGTGGGCCTCGGCCTGCAGGGGATCACCAAGAACTTCCTCAGCGGCCTGATCATCATTTTCGAGCGACCGATCCAGGTGGGCGACTTCGTGGAGATCGGCGACCTGCAGGGCAGCGTCGACAGCCTCGGCCTGCGCAGCACCAAGGTGACCACCCTGCCGGCGGGCCACCTCGGCGGCCTCCAGGCCGCGGTCGGGCTGGCTGCCGAACTGAAGCAGCACCGCCTGGCCGTCCTCAGCGTGGGGCGGCCCAGGCCGCAACTCCGGGCCGTCGGGGCAAGCCTGGCTGGGAGGAACCGGCGGCATCGTTCTTCTGCACAGGCACCACTTCTGCAACTGTTGCAGAGTTGCCGAGGTGTTGTGTCTCAGCCGGTTGTTCAGCAAAGCCGCTCTCTGAGCTGCTGCTGAGGTGAGCGTCAGGCAAGGGCTGAGTGTGTCCTGAGGCGGTGTTCGATCAACCAGGAGCGCGGCAGCCACAGGCTGCTCTCGGTGTTCTGAAAGGCCTTGGCATCGGCCTACTCCCGGCGGAGGGTCTGGGTGTCGATGCAGTCGGCCGGTGACCATGCCGCTGGGCTTGGCCGCTGGTGCGGATGGGCCTGAGTCCCAGGGTGCGGCCGATGGCTTCCCTAGCGACCAGCGGCCCGGTTGCTGAAGTCAACGGTGGTGCGCTGGCCCCGGCCTGCCGGGGGTTGCCGGTTGGGTTCCTAACCTGATCGCAGTGCCGAGAAGCCATGACAGCGCGGAGGGGCCCGGCGGCACCGGCGGCGGGTCCATGGCTCAGCCGGTTGCTCCGCCCACTGTTCAGCCTGGTGCTGAGCCTGCTGCTGGTAGCCGGCTTGGGGCTCCCGGCCCTGGCGGAGCTGGGGGCAGGAGCCAACCCTGCCGCCAGCTCCGCCCCGATCGTGCTGGATGGCCGCCGGCTGTTTGAACTCTGGCCATCGCGCACGCTCAGCGCCCAGCAGCGCAGCGACACCGTGAACGAGCGGCTGGAGCAGGCGATCGCCTCCGGCGGGCCGGTGAAGCTGGAGGTGCGCCAGACCAACAACCTGCCGGTGCTGAGCCTCAACGGCCGCACCCTGGTGACGGTGACCGAGCGGGACGTGGCCGAGGGCCTCGAGGCCCGGGATCAGGCCGAACTCTGGCAACGAAAACTCGAGCAGGCCATCGCCACCGCCCGGCGGGAGCGCCGCCCCGAACACCTGGTGCGGATGCTGCCGGTGGCCCTGGCCATCCTGCTGGCGGCCCTGGGCCTGCACCTGCTGCTGCGGCGTCTGTGGCAGCGCTGGTTTCCCCGGGCCCTGGTGCCCCTGGGCATGGAGGGCGAGCGCCGCGACCGCTCCAGCCGGTTCCTGCTGCGCGCGGCCCTCTTACTGCTTCAGGCCGGGGTGTGGGTGGCAGCCGCGGCGGCCGCGATGGATCTGTTCCCCGCCAGCCGCCGGCTCAGCGCCGGCCTGGTGGCCGCCACGCGCAGCTGGCTGGGGTCCCCGTTCCTGCCACTGGGGCAGCGCAGCTACTCCCTCCAGGACGTGGCGGTGCTGCTGCTGCTGTTCGTGGCGCTGACCCAGGCCGTAGGGGTGCTGCAAAGCCTGCTGCGCAAACGGGTGCTGCGCTACACGGGCATGAGCGCCGGCGGCCAGGAGGCCGTGGCCTTTGTGGCCCGCTATGGCCTGCTGCTGGTGGGCACCTTGGTGCTGCTGCAGCTCTGGGGGCTGGATCTCACCTCCCTCACGCTGTTCGCCAGCGTGCTTGGGGTGGGGGTGGGCCTCGGCCTGCAGGGGATCACCAAGAACTTCCTCAGCGGCCTGATCATCATTTTCGAGCGACCGATCCAGGTGGGCGACTTCGTGGAGATCGGCGACCTGCAGGGCAGCGTCGACAGCCTCGGCCTGCGCAGCACCAAGGTGACCACCCTGGATGGGGTGACGATCATCGTGCCCAATTCGGAATTCCTCGAATCGCGGGTGGTGAACTGGAGCCACGGCAGTCCGGTGTCGCGGCTGCAGGTGCCGGTGGGGGTGGCCTACGGCTCCGACACCTCGGCGGTGCGCGACGCCCTGATCACCGCCTGCCAGGGCAACCGGGCCGTGCTGATGACGCCGACACCCCAGGTGTTCTTCAGCAGCTTCGGGGATAGCTCCCTCAACTTCACCCTGCTGGTGTGGACCCGGGAGCCCCGCCGCCAGTACGAGATCGTGAGCGACCTCAACTTCCGCATCGAGGCGATCCTGCGGGCCCAGGGGATCACCGTGCCCTTCCCGCAACGGGACCTGCACCTGGGTGGGGAGGGGCTGCGGCTGCAACTGCCACCGGCCCTGGAAGCAGCGCTGCAGGCGCTGGTGGACCGCCGCGCCCCCCCCCCGGAGCCCTGAGCATCGAGGGGCTGCCGCGGCAGCGGAGCCAAGAGGATGGCGCCATGGAGAGGAGCGCCCTTCTCAGCCCCTGTGGCCGTTACCGCTACACCCTCTGGCGCCGCTGGGAGGCCAGCGGCGGCGTGCTGATGGTGATCGGTCTCAACCCCAGCAGCGCCGATGCCGTGCGCGACGATCCCACCCTGCGGCGTTGTCTCGGTTACGCCCGCGACTGGGGCTTCGGGGCTCTCTGCCTCACCAACCTGTTCGCCCTGCGGGCCACCCAACCGGCCGCCATCAAGGCTGCTGCCGATCCCGTGGGACCTGACAACGACCGGCAGCTGCGGGCGATGGCCCAGGCGGCAGACCTGAAGCTGGCCGCCTGGGGCGTAGGCGGCCAGTACAAGGGGCGTGCTGCCGCAGTGGCGGCGATGCTGACAGGCCTGCACTGCCTGCGCCTCAGCCGGGATGGCCATCCCATGCACCCGCTGTATCTGCCCAGGGGGTTGGAGCCGCAGCCATGGTCGCCAGCCGGTATTCCCCCAGAAGCATGAAGGAATGAATCGATGCGAGGCCGCTTGAGGCTTCCTCCAACCGACACCTCTAAAATAGGTTTTCCAAGAAAAAGTTACCTCCAAGAAGTACCAGATGCTTTCGCAGGTTCGCCAGCGATCTTGAGAGCGGCAACTTCAGCATGGCCAAGTCAAGACGTCAGGAGAACTCCCATGATCAGCATCGACAGCAGTCAGGCCCATGTCCTGAGTGTGCGCCTTGAGGGGCTGGTAGAGAAAGCCGATATTCAGACCATGGAGAAAGCCTTTGAAGCGGCCTTCGCCAGCCAGGATCGCGTCAATCTGATCGTGGACATGGCGCAGTGGTCGGACATGACAGCCGATGCCATGGCCGCGGACGCCCGCTTCGAGTTCAGCCAGCTCGACAAGATGGCGCGGGTGCCGCGCATGGCCATCATCTCGACCAAGCAGTTCATGCAGGCCTTGATGTCTCTGGTGCACGCCTTGATGCCGATGGTGGACATAAGGATGTTCGCCCCCGAAGCGATGGATGCCGCCGTGGCCTTCGCGGCCGAACGGCCTCCGATCGCGCCCGCGCCGAAACCAGCCCTGACGCTGATCGAGACGGGCAGCCCTAGCCTCATCGCCTACGAATTGGATGGCACCATCAGCGAAGACGACATCGACACCGTGATGCCGGTGTTGAACAAGATGTTCACCCAACAGGAGCAGGTCGACCTGCTGGCGCGCATCAAGAGGTTCCACGGCATCGTGCCCACCTTGCTCACCAACACCTCTCTGCTCTCTGCCAAGTTCACGGCCATCGGCCACGTGCGCCGCTACGCCATCGTCGGGGGACCCGGCTGGCTGGGCACGTTGACGCAGATGATGGGCTCCATGCTGCCGATCAGCATGCGCCACTTCAGCGCCGAGCAGGAAGCTGACGCCTGGGCCTGGCTGAAGTCTTGATCAGCTTGGCTGCTCAGGCCTCTGCGCAGAGATGGCCGTGCAGATAGGCCGCCAACTGGTGGATGAACTCCTCGGTCTTTCTTGGCCTGTAGGCCCGCTCGACATGCACGGCCTGCACCGGGAAGCTCTGCAGGGGGTGGGCGGGCAGCAGGCGGCGAACCTCGCCCTGGGCCAGGGCTTCGCGGAACACCCAGGCGGGCCCGAGGTGAACGCCCACGCCATCCCGCACCAACTGACGGATGGCGTTGACGCTGTTCACGGTGATGTTGCTGCGCATCCGGGTGTGGGAAAACCTGCGGCCATCGGCAAACACAACGTCGCTTCTGGCCTGAACGGGGGAATAGAGGATGAAGTTGTGGTCGCTGAGGTCGGCGGGATCTTCGGGGGCACCATGGCGTTTCAGGTAGCTGTCGCTGGCCACAAGCACGCGGGGAACCACGCCGATCGGCCTGGCGATCAGGCTTGAGGTCGGCATCGTTCCAATGCGGACGGCTACATCGATGTTGTCTTCCACCAGATTGGCGAAGTGGCTGCTGAACAGCAGCTCCACAGAGAGCTCCGGTGCCCGTTGCAGCATCTCCTGGACGACGGGAACCACGAATTCAGCGCCGAAATCCACCGGCGCGCTCACCCTGAGGGTGCCCCTGAGCAGCTCAACACCGCTGGTGAGTTCCTCCTCCAGGGCAATCTCTTCATCCAGCAGTTGGCGCAGGCCGTCGTAGTAGCGCTGCCCGAGGTTGGTGGGCCGGGTGTGGCGCGTGGAGCGGTGCAGCAGTTTCACCTTGAGGCGTTTCTCGAGGGCCGCCATCTTGCGGCTGAGCGATGAGGGCTCCAGATGCAGCTGTTCGGCCGCCTGCTTGAAGCTGCCCGCCTCGACGATCTGAAGAAAGAGCTGCTGCAGGCTGTGCATGCTTCTTGCACTCAGCGCAATTTGTAAATGACATTCTCCCCACTACCCCTATTCCTGTCAACTAACTAGGTTGGCGTCGTCAGCGGAATCGCCATGTCCAGTTGTGATCTCAAGAACGCCGTCGTGCTGATCGCCGGTGGCGCCAAGAACTTAGGAGGCTTACTCAGCCGCGACTTCGCCAGCCGTGGGGCCAACATTGTGGTGCACTACCACAGCCAGGCCGCTCAACAGCAGGCTGAAGCCACCGTGCAGGCCGTTCAGGATCTGGGCCGTGAGGCCTTCGCCATCCAGGCCGATCTCACAGCACCAGCAACGGTTCAGCGGGTGTTCGAGCAGGCCAGGGATCGCTTTGGTGGTGTGGATGTGGCGGTGAACACCGCGGGCATGGTGCTGCGCAAACCGATCGTGGACACCACCGAGGCGGACTACGACACGATGTTCGACATCAACGCCAAGGCCGCGTACTTCTTCATCAAAGAAGCAGGACGTCAGCTCAACGACAACGGCAAGATCATCACGATCGTGACCTCGCTGCTGGCGGCCTTCACCGACGGGTACTCCACCTACGCGGGCAGTAAATCGCCGGTGGAGCACTTCACCCGAGCCGCGGCCAAGGAATTTGCCGCCCGCGGCATCTCGGTCACGGCGGTGGGCCCCGGACCCATGGACACACCCTTCTTCTATGGTCAGGAAACGCCCGAACGGGTGGGATTCCACAAGTCCCAGGCGATGGGGAATCAACTCACCCAGATCGAAGACATTGCCCCGATCGTGCGCTTCCTGGCCACCGAGGGCTGGTGGATCACCGGCCAGACCATCTTCGCCAACGGCGGCTACACCACCCGTTGAGGATTCATCCCATGCGTCAGCAGTTCTGCAGCGTCTGGCCGGCAACCCTGGCCGGCATGCTCGTCTTCGCCGCCATCCCCCAATGTGGCCGCGCCCAACCACCTTCGGCCGCGTCTGATCCTGCCCCCGGGGCTCCACTGGCCCAGGCGCTCCCGTCGGATCCAGGGGCGGTGGTGCGCCAGTTGCTGGAAGCGATGACCAGCAACGATCCCGCACGGATCCGTGCCCTGTTCGCCGCCAACGCCTCCCAGGCCTATGGCAATGGTCCCGCCAAATCAGGCGAGGATTTTTTCCGCTGGCTCGACAGTGACATCATCGAGCGGGGCGGACGGGTGAACGACCCGCAGGTGGTTGTGACGGGTAACGACGTGGTGGTGACCGGCCAGTACAACAGCAGGGGTTATACGAGCCGGGCAGACTTCCTGTTCCGCGTCGAAGACGGGCGCATCGTCAGCTGGCGCATGCGCTACTGATCCAGCCCGCTTCAGCCCAAGCCCTCCAGCCGTCCCCGCGCCAGCGCGGCCTGGGCTTCGGCCTCGGCCAGGTTGGCGCGGCACTCGGCCACCACCTCAGGCGGCGCCTTGCCGGCGAAGTTGGGGTTGGCGAGGCGACCGGCCAGGCCCTTGATCTCCTTCTCGGCCTTGGCGATGTCCTTTTCCAGGCGGCCGCGCAGGGCGGCCAGGTCCACCAGGCCCTCGATCGGCAGCAGCACCTGGAGTTCCCCGCTCACGGCCGCCAGGCAGCGCTGGGGCCCCGCCGCCTGGGCTTCAGCTGCATCGCCTGCCGCGGTGCCCGGATCGCGCACCTCCACCGAGGCGGCGCGGGTGAGGGCGGTGATGTCGCCGGTGGCCTGGCGCAGCACCGCCGCCAGCTCCGGCCGGCCGGTGAGGAACACCACCGGAGCGCTCTGGGAGGGCTTGAGCCCCGCCACGGCGCGCAGGTTGCGCACCACCCGGATCGCCTCGATCAGCTCGGCGAACTGGGCCTCGAGGCCGTCATCGAGGGCGGCTTCGTTCACGGCGGGCCAGCTCTGCAGGGCCAGGAAGCGGCCTTCCGCTTCGCCGCTGACCCCGTGCCAGAGATCTTCGCTCAGGTGCGGCATCAGCGGGTGCAGCAGCACCAGCAGTTCGGCGAGCACCTTGGCGAGCACCTGGCGGGCGACCCGCTGGTCGGCCAGCGCTTCGGCGCTGAGGGGCTCCCCTTCAACGGCGGGCCGGGGATTGAGGCGGCGTTTGAGCAGCTCGATCGTCCAGTCGCACACCTCATTCCAGGCGAACTCGTAGAGCCCCTTGGCCGCTTCGCCCAGGCCGTAGCTGCCGTAGCGCTCGGCGGTTTCGCGGTTCACCCTGGCCAGGCGCGAGAGGATCCAGCGGTCGGCGAGGCTTAACGCGGCCTGATCGGGCTCGCCGAGGCTGGCCGGGGTTTCACCGCCCAGGTTGAGCAGGGCGAAGCGGGTGGCGTTCCAGAGCTTGTTGGCGAAGTTGCGGGCCGCCTCCACCGTGGCTGAGCTGCCACTGGCGCGGTCGTAGTCGAGGCGGATGTCCTGGCCGGCTCCGGCCACCTCTCGCACCAGGGCGAAGCGCAGGGCATCGGCGCCGTAGCGCTCGATCAGGGGCAGCGGGTCGATGCCGTTGCCCGCTGATTTGCTCATCTTGCGGTTGGTCTCATCCCGCACCAGGCCGTGGATGTACACGTCCCGGAAGGGCATGCGGCCGGTGAAGGCGCCGGCCAGCATCGTCATCCGCGCCACCCAGAAAAAGATGATGTCGAAGCCGGTCACCAGCACGCTGGTGGGATACCAGGTGGCCAGATCGGCGGCGCTCTCATCGGGCCAGCCCAGGGTGGAGAAGGGCCAGAGGCCGCTGGAGAACCAGGTGTCGAGCACGTCGGGGTCCTGCTCCAACTGCAACGGCCGCCCGGCGGCCCGCGACGCCGCACCGAACTGGTCCTCGGCTTGGCGGCGCGCTTCGGCGTCATCGCGGGCCACCACATAGGGCGTGGCCTCGGTGATCACGCCGCCGGTTTCACTCACCACGAACCAGGCGGGGATGCGGTGGCCCCACCAGAGCTGGCGGCTGATGCACCAGTCGCGGATGTCGGTGAGCCAGTCGCGGTACACCTTCTCCCAGCGCTGTGGCACGAAGCGGGGGGCGCCGCCATCGAGGGCCTCGCGGCAGCGGGCCGCCAGGGGCTCGGCCCTGGCAAACCACTGGGTGGAGAGCAGCGGCTCCACCGGCACCTTGCCGCGATCGGAAAAGGGAACGCTGTGGCGGTGGGGCTCCACCTTCACCAGGAAGCCCTCGGCCTCCATCGCCGCCACCACCGCCTTGCGCGCCTCGAAGCGATCCAGCCCGGCGAAGCGGCCGGCGGCGGCGTTCATCGTGCCGTCCTTGGCCATCACCGTGATCAGGGGCAGGCCGTGGCGGGCGCCGATGGCGAAGTCGTTGGGGTCGTGGGCGGGGGTCACCTTGACGCAGCCGGTGCCGAAGGCCGGATCGACGTGCTCATCGGCCACGATCGGGATCGCGCGGCCCACCAGGGGCAGGGTGAGCGTGCGGCCCACCAGGGCGGCGTAGCGGGGGTCGTCGGGGTGCACGGCCACGCCGGTGTCGCCCAGCAGCGTTTCGGGGCGGGTGGTGGCCACCACCAGATGGTCGGCGCCGCCACTGAGGGGGTAGCGGAAGTGCCAGAGGTGGCCGTCGAGCTCCTTCATCTCCACCTCCAGATCGCTCACCGCCGATCCCGAGGCCGGGCACCAGTTCACCAGGTATTCGCCCCGGTAGATCAGGCCCTGGTCGTGCAGGCGCACGAAGGCCTCCACCACCGCCTTGTTCAGGCCCTGATCGAGGGTGAAGCGCTCCCGCTGCCAATCCACCGAGTAGCCCAGGCGCCGCAGCTGGCCCACGATCGTGCCGCCGCTCTCGGCCTTCCAGCTCCAGGCCCGCTCCAGGAAGGCGTCGCGGCCGAGATCGTCCTTGCTGCCGCCTTCGGCCTTGATCTGCTTCTCCAGGATCGACTGCACCGCGATCGAGGCGTGGTCGGTGCCGGGCAGGCACAGCACGTTTCTGCCCTGCAGGCGCTGGAAGCGCACGATCGTGTCGATCAGGGCCGTCTCGAAGCCGTGGCCCATGTGCAGGCTGCCGGTCACGTTCGGCGGCGGGATCACCACCGAAAACGGCTCACCCGGGGCCTCCGGATCGGGATGGAAGGCGCCGGCGGCTTCCCAGGCGGCCTGCCAGCGGGCTTCGGTGCTGGCAGGGTCGTAGGTCTTGGGCAGGGCGCCGTCAGGAGCTGGGGTGGCCTCAGCCATGGAAACGGTGCACTGGCGATGGCCCCATGGTCTCAAAGCGGTTCGCCGGCCGCCTGGCCGCGGTTCTGGGGAAGCGTGACCGGCACCTCAAGCAGGAATGCGCAGAACCTGGGATGCGAGCAGCGGGCCAGGCTGCGGACGAGGGAGTGCCGATAGCATTGCCGCATGGCAAGCGCCGTTGCCCAGCCCTTTCAGCCGCCGGCGATCCCGTGGCGGCAGAGGCGGACGCTGCAGCCGCTGGTGGATCTGGGTCCGGGCTTGGATCCGCACCTCTGCGGCCTGGCCCTGGCGCGGCTTTGCGCGGAACCGGATGTGCAGGCCGTGCTGGCCTTCGGGTCGCGGGCACGGGGCCACGCCCATGCCGATTCCGACCTGGATCTGGCCGTGATCGTTCGCCAGCCCCAGCTCACACCGACCGAGAAGGCCTCCTGCTGGCACCGGTTCCGGGAGCGGATCGGCCTGCTGGGGGTGGGGGTGGACCTGGTGGTGGCCGGCAGCACCGACGCTGAGCGACTGAGCGGCTCCCGCTGGCATGTGTTCGGGGATATTGCCCGGGAGGGGAGGGTGCTGCATGTCGCCGGCTGAAGACGCGCGGCTGCTGCTGGCGATCGTGCGCCGGCATCTGCGCAGCCTGCGCTTCGGCCTGGATCCCGCCTACCCAGAAGAGGACTGGGGCTTCACGGCGCAGCAGGCCCTTGAGAAGCTCCTGAAGGCCTGGATCGTGCTGGCCGATCGCCAGCCGCCAAGAGCGCACGATCTGGCTGATCTGGCGGTGCTGGCGCAACAGCCCCTGGAGGGAGTGCTGCTGGCGCTGCAGGTGTTTGCGGTGGAGGCCCGCTATGAGGAGGGACCCTTTCCCCTGCCGGCTCCGCGACAGGACCTGCTGGCTTTGCTGGAGGTGGAGCTGGGTCGTTGCGAGCAGACAGTTGAGGGGTTGGGCTGAGCGTTGCCACAAACTTCACCGGCCTTGAATCGCGCCTGGTCATCTCCGTCACTTCGCCGCCAGACGAGCCACGTAGGCCTCCAGGGTGCCGGCATTGATCCAGCCGGTGGCGATCGTTTTGCTGTGGTCGTGGCTCACCCGGCCGCGGTGGATGTGGGAGAGCCCAGCGGGGAAGAGCAGCAGCTTGCCCGCCTCGGCCTGCTCGTGGTGGCCCTGCCAGTGGAACTCGGTGCCCCCCTCGGGCAGGCTGTTGCAGTAGAGGATCCAGGCCAGCACACGTCGGTTCGGCTCGGTGTCCTCCTCGCTGAGGGTCCAGTCGCAGTGCCAGGCGTGGAAGGCCTCGCCCGGGGCGTAGCGCTGCAGGTTGAAGATCGGGTTCACGAACAGGGCCTGCTCCGGGCAGCACTGGCGCAGCAGCGGCCGCTCCCTCAGGTATTGGTTGAGGCCGGCCGTCACCCCCCGCAGGATCACCTCGGCCAGGGCGAAGGCCTCCGGATCGCTGGGGTCGATCGCCACCAGGCTGATGTCGGTGGACACCTTGGCGGGCGCGGCCTCGGGCCCAGCCTCCGGCCCGAAGGCCACCCCGGGGCGTTGCAGGTCGCTGCGCCGCTCGAAGAAGGCCATCACCGCATCGGCCAGGGCGCTGTAGCCGGGGTTGGTGTAGGTGGCGATCAGGGTCATGGCGTGGCGGCGGGCGATGGCAGCTGCCAGGGAATGGCCACCGCGCCCTCCAGGCTGCTCCAGCGCCCGCGATCGGCCACCAGCTGGGCCTCCAGGCCCGCAGCGGCCACGGCCGCCGCCGCCCGCTGCAGATCAACGGGGGCGCCGCCGGGGGCCAGCGGCAGCACCAGCGCCGCCCCCTCGGCGGGATCGGCCACCACCTGCAGCTGAAGGAGCTCCAGCTCCCGCGTGAAGAACTGCTGCCGCAGGCGGCGGCTCAGGGCCGGATCGAGGCAGGCCCGAAAGGTCCGCAGCCCGGCCTCGTCGCCACTGCAGCCGCAGTTGAGTGCCAGCCAGATCAGCAGTTTCACCCAGCTCTCAGTGCTCCAGAGCGGCGCAAAGCTGCTGCGGTGCTGGCGCACCAGCTCGCCGATGGCGAACGCGGCAAGCCGGCCCCGGGTCGCCTCAGGAGCGCTTTGGCGAGGGGGCTGGGCAGCGGGTTCGGGCATGGTCACGGTCAGGACAACCGGGAACAAGGGCTGCGCCATCCTCGCCAGTGGGCAAACTGCAGAGGCAACGTCCCTGGAGACGCCCAATGGCCCTGGATCTGAACGACCCGGAGCTCGAGTTCGCCGATCTGGTCACCGCCTATCAAAGCTGGGTGATGGCCGTGATCAACGACGAGAAGCTGGGTGGTGACCCCCTGCTCACCGACGACATCGCCGATGACGCGATCAATGCGATGCGCTTCCTGCCCGACGTGGTGACCAGCGCCATCGAGACCACCCTGGCCCGCGTCTACGACGTGGACCCCGAAGAGCTCGACGGCCTGCTCTACCCGGAGGACTGAGCCCCCACGGTGCCTGCTGCCCTGCCTCCCCGCCGCCCGCGAACGACGCTGCGCCGCCGCACGGTTTCCCTGGCCTGCTGCGCCACCGCGCTCCTGCCCCTGCTGAGCGGATGCGTCCCAGGCCTGGAGGAGGGGCAGGGCCCTTCCCGGGGCACCATCCTCTACATCGCCGTCGGCCTCGAAACGGTGCCGGATCTCGCCACCGAGCTCGAGCGGCAGAAGCAGATGCGCACCCAGCTGAGGCAGCTGCAGACATCGTTCCGCGATGTGCAGCCCGGGGTGCACCTCGAGCTGATGGTCTTCAACAACGAGCGCTTCGTACGGGAAATCGAGCGGCGCACCCGCAGCGGCCTGGCCCCCGACCTGATGCTGGTGGACGGCATCACCGCCGAGCGTCTGTACGAGCGGCAGCTCACCACACCGATCAGCGATCCCAACCCTGCCAGGGGTCTGCTGAAGCCTGAGGTGATCCCCTACGTGCAGGCGGGTCCACGCCAGTGGTTCGCCGTGCCTGTGGGCCTGCAGCCCCAGCTCGCCTGCTTCGACCGGAGCCGGCTGCCCCAGTCCCCCGGGACGATGACGGCCCTGCTGGAGGCGAGCAGCCGGGGCCACACCTTCGGCCTGGACCTCGACATCATCAATCTCACCTGGACGCTGGGAAGCCTGGGGGCGTTGCGAAGCATTGCCCAGGTGAGAAGCGGCGCGCCGGTGGATCCTGAGCAGATCGGCCCGATCCAGACCTGGCTGGGCTGGCTGCGGAACGCCGATCTCCAGCAGCGCATCACCCTGGTGGGATCCCAGGGCGAGCTGGTGGAAGGCCTGCGCATGGGCCGGTTCGACTGGATCCCCTGCCACAGCCGGGACGCCTCCCAGCTGCGCCTCAGCCTGGGGGCCAAGCTTGGCCTGGCTCCGCTTCCTTCCGGCCCCGGCGGCCAGGCCACGCCCATCTCGATCGTGCGGGTGTGGGCCTTCGGGAGAAACTCCAGCCCCAACCAGCACAAGGCGGCCCAGGCCCTGGTGCGCTTCAGCCTGAATCCACCGGTGCAGCGCGCTTTCACGATCCGGACTCAGGGGCTGCTGCCGGTGAGCCGCGCCGCGACCCTGCCGACCGCCAGCTCCGCCAATCTCGCCGCCCTGATCGCGGCCCAGGCCGAGGCCAGCGCCGCCCAGGAGCTCACCGAGTCCCTGATCGCCCTGCGCACCGAGCGCAAACCCCTGAACCGGATCCTGACCCGATTCCGCTACGGGGAGCTCAACCCTCCCGAGGCCGCCCGGGCCCTGATTGCGGCGATGCGCCGCCTGCCCCATGAATGAGCTCCTGCTCCAGACCGCCGGATGGGTGGGCTATCTCGGCCGCCCGGACGTGCTGCTGCAGCTGCTGGGGGTGGGCCTGGGGGTGGCGGGCTACAAGGTGATCGGCCGCCGGCTCAAGGGCCACCCGAAGGTGCTGCGGATCCGGCGGTCGGCGCTGCTCGGCAGCCTGGCCCTGTTCGCTCTGCTGCTGGGCCTGCTGGGCAGGCCCTATCTCCTGCTCACGGTGAGCCTGCTGCTGATCGCTGGCTGGTTCGGTCTTTCCCTGCTGCGCCTGCGGCTGCGGCACCGGATCCCTGCCCGCCAGCTGCACCAGCTCGACACCGGGCTGCTGCGGCCGCTCTTCCTGCTGGTGGCCTTCCTGGTGGTGGTGGAGCTGGTGGATTCACCGCGCAACCTGGCCCTGATCAAGGTGGGCTCCTGGTTCGGAGCCGACGTGACCGCCGGCCAGCTGTTCGTGGCCCTGCTGGTGCTCTATGTGCTGCTGATGGGCTCAGGGCCTCCCACCCAGGGGGTGGCCCGCCTGGTGCAGCGCCTGGTGGGCATCAGCGACACCGGCCGGCGCGCCCTGGCCCTGGTGCTGCAGTACTCGATCGTGGCGCTGGGCATCATCTGGACCCTCGATCATGTGGGCTTCAACCGCACCGGGATCCTGGCGGTGGCCGGGGGCCTGTCCGTGGGTCTGGGGTTCGGGATCAAGGAGGTGTTCTCCAACTTCATCAGCGGCCTCTGGCTGCTGTTCGAGGGTTCGGTGCGGCCGGGCGACATCCTGTTCATCGACGGCGACCCCTGCGAGGTGCGCAGCCTCGGCCTGCGGGCCGCCGTGCTCTGGCGCGACCGCGACAACGCCGAGCTGGTGATCCCCAACCAGACCTTCTTCACCACCACCACCACCACCTACACCGGCACCGACCATCTCCGCCGCGGCCAGGTGCTCGTGGGTGCGGCCTACCGCCACGACCCCGTGGCGGTGATGGCCGTGCTGGAAGCCACGGCCCAGCAGGTGCCTGGGGTTCTCGCCGATCCCCCCCCAAGGGACTGGTGCTGGCCTACGGCGATTCCTCGATCAACTACGCCCTGCGCTTCTGGATGGAGGATCCCCTGAGCAACCTCAGCATCAGCAGTGCCGTGAATGCCGCCGTATGGCGGGCGTTCCAGGAGCACGGGATCGAGATTCCATTCCCGCAGCGGGTGGTCCATTCCCCTGGCGCCAGACCGCTGGGCCCTCAGGCCGAAAAGCCATAGCTGCTGAGGTCAGCTGAGCGGGCAATCCGATCCACCACGGCGTCGGCCAGCTTTCCAGCAGTGCGTGCCGTGGGGTGCACGTCATCGAGAAACCTGGGTGAGGCCACGCTGTTCCACACCTGGAAGCCATCGATCACCTCCACCCCATCGTCGCGGCGGGGGGCGTTGTAGCGGCGCGCGAGCTGGCGGTTGACCCGCCGGGCCGTCTGGTCGACGAAGCGGCGCAGGCCCCGGCCCAGGGCGGGTTGCAACCCGGCGGCCACCCCTTTCACCGCGGGGGTCTGGCTCAGGGGCGCCAGCCCCAGAATCACCACCTCATCGATGGCGAAGCCGCCCCTGCTGGGGTTGCCGCTGATCGTGTCCACGGCCCGGCGGGTGTTGGCCACGATCCGGCGGGCCTGCTGGCGGCTCAAGCGCCGGTCATCCCGGCGGCCCGCACTGCGCAGCGCCCGCAACACCCGGCCGGGGCGATCGACCAGATCCAGCAGGTCGTTGCTGCCCGCCACGATCAGGGCATCGACATTGGCGCGGCGCGGCGCATTGGCCGCCACCACCCGAGCCTGGGAGCGGAGCCCGAGCGGGAAGCGGGCCAGGGCGGCCCGGCGGGAGCCCCTCAGGCCGGAGTTGGCGCCCGCATAGGCGAAGTTCCAGAGCTGGGTGCTGCTGTCGAAGCCACCGGCCAGGCGCTGCAGGGGCAGGCTGAGCAGGTTGACCCGGGTGGTGGAGCTCAGCCTGGCCCCGAGGCGGCGGGCAATCTGCTCAGCCAGCACCGGGCCATCGGAGGCCTTGCGGTTACCGCCACGGTTGTAGATGCGGTCCGCGAAGGGATCCTGCCCCACCAGCCTGGCCAGGGCGGTGGTGTTGCCCGTATCCACCAGGCTGTCCCCCAGAAGCACCAGAGAGGAGGTCATCGGCGGCGGCGGGGTTCTTGGCTGTGGACCCATGCTGCCGGCCAGGCGGGCAATCTGAGCACACTGGTGAAGCTCGCCCTGCCGTGCCCGTGCCGCCAACTGCTCCCTCGGCCGGTCAGCCCCCCGAGCTGCTCGATCAGGCCCACAGCACCGCCGCTGCAGAGCTGATCGACGCCCTCGGCAGCGACCCGGTGCGGGGGCTGAGGGGCGCGGAGGCGGCGCAACGGCTGCAGCGCTGGGGCCCGAACCAGCTCAGCCAGCGGCGCGGCAGGCCCGGCTGGCTGCGCTTCCTCGGCCAGTTCCACGATCCCCTGCTCTACACCCTGCTGGCGGTGGGGGCCGTGAAGCTGCTGCTGGGCGAGGTGAGCGAAGCCTGGGTGATCTGGAGCGTCACGGTGATCAACGCCGTGATCGGCGATGTGCAGGAAAATCGCGCCGAGACGGCCATCGCGGCCCTGGCCCGCTCGGTGCGCACCAGCGTCGAGGTGGTGCGCGGTGGGCAGCCCGCCCGGCTGGCCTCCGAACAGCTGGTGCCGGGGGATCTGGTGCAGCTGGAGGCCGGCAGCAAGGTGCCCGCCGACCTGCGGCTGTTGACGGTGCAGCAGCTGCAGGTGGATGAATCGGCGCTCACGGGTGAGTCGATGCCCGTGCGCAAGGCCACGACGCCGGTGGAGCCGCGGGCGCCTCTGGCGGAGCGCCACGGCATGGCCTACGCGGGCAGCCTGGTGACGGCCGGCCGGGCCTGCGGCCTGGTGGTGGCCACCGGCAACGCCACCGAGGTGGGCCACATCTCCCGTTCCCTGGCCGACCAGACCAGCCTCAGCACTCCCCTCACCCGCCAGTTCCGGGGCTTCACCCACACCCTGCTGCAGCTGGTGCTGGCCCTGGCGGGAGTCACCTTTCTGGTGGGGCTGGCCCGGGGCCGGGCCGCCGCCGAGATGTTCGATGGCGCCGTGGCCCTCGCCGTGGGCGCCATCCCGGAGGAACTGCCGGCGATCGTCACCATCACCCTGGCGATCGGCGTGAACCGCATGGCCCGCCGCAACGCCATCATCCGCAAGCTGCCGGCCGTCGAGGCCCTGGGCAGCACCACGGTGATCTGCTCCGACAAAACGGGCACCCTCACCCAGAACCGCATGACGGTGCAGCAGATCCATGCCGGCGGGGAGCGCTGGCCGCTTGATCAGTTGGCGGGAAGCGAGCACAACCTGGCCCTGCGCGACACCCTGCTGGCCGGGATGCTCTGCAACGACGCCCGGCCCAGCCAGCATGAGGGCCTGGTGGGGGACCCCACCGAGACAGCCCTGCTGCAGGCGGCCGCCGTGGCCGGTCTGGATCGGCAGGGCTGCCTGCAGCGCCAGCCTCGCCTGGACGTGATTCCCTTCGCCTCGGAACACCAGTTCATGGCCACCCTGCATGGCGATGGGCGCATCCTGGTGAAGGGCTCGCTGGAGGCGGTGCTGGCCCGCTGCGACAGGCAGCTCTCGGCAGCGGGCGAGCCCCAGCCCCTCGATGGCGCGGCCATCAGCGCCGCCGTGGCCGCCATGGCCGGCGCCGGGCAGCGGGTGCTGGCCTTCGCCTCCGGGCAGGCCGCCCTCCACCAGCGGCAGCTGCGCCCGCAGCAGTGCAGCGGCGGCCTGGTGTTCCTGGGTCTGCAGGGCATGCTCGACCCACCACGTCCGCAGGCGCGCGCCGCCGTGCAGGCCTGCCAGCAGGCCGGCATCACCGTGAAGATGATCACCGGCGACCACCGCGACACCGCCCGCTGGGTGGCCACGCAGCTGGGGCTGGGCCGGGGTGGCGCCGTGCGGGCCATCGAGGGCCGCGCCCTGGAGGACTGTCCCCCCGAACAGCTGGGTCAGCTGGCGCAGCAGAGCGATGTGTTCGCCCGGGTGGCGCCGGCCCAGAAGCTGGCCCTGGTGCAGGCGCTGCAGGCCGGCGGCGCCGTGGTGGCGATGACCGGCGATGGCGTCAACGACGCGCCGGCCCTCAAGCAGGCCGACATCGGCATCGCCATGGGCGAAGGCGGCACCGAAGTGGCCCGCGAAGCCGCCGACATGCTGCTCACCGACGACAACTTCGCCACGATCGAAGCGGCTGTGGAAGAGGGCCGGGCCGTGTACCTGAACCTGCGCAAGGCGCTCGCCTTCGTGCTGCCGGTGAATGGCGGTGCCTCGATGACCATCCTGCTGGGGGCGCTGCTCGGCCTGCAGCTGCCGGTCACAGCGCTGCAGGTGCTGTGGCTGAACATGGTGTGCTCGCTCAGCCTGTCGGTGCCCCTGGCCTTCGAGCCCCAGCCGCCGCACCTGATGAGCCAGCCGCCGCGGCCGCCCGGCGAGCCCCTGCTCAGCGGCCGTCTGGTGCGCCGGGTGCTGCTGGTGTCCGCCTTCTACTGGCTGCTGATCTTCGGGGTGTTTCTGCAGGTGTCCAGGTCTGGGGCCAGCCTGGAGCTGGCGCGCACGATGGCGATTCAGGCCCTGGTGCTGGCCCAGGTGGTGTATCTGATCTGTCTGAGCCAGGCCAGCCGTGGCGGCTGGCGCCAGTGGCGGCGGGTGCCGGTGCTGGTGGGCGGCATCAGCCTGGCTCTGCTGCTGCAGCTGCTGTTCAGCCAGTGGAGCTGGATGAACCGCTTCTTTGCCACCGCGCCCCTCAGCGGCAGCCAATGGCTGCTGTGCGGCCTGGCGATGCTGGCCATGCTGCCGGTGGCCTGGATCGGGGAGCGGCTCGACCCCACAGCGGGCTTCAGCGGCTGATCACTCCTCGCCCCAGAGTTCGGAGGCGGGCACCCGCAGCAACAGTCCACCGTTGCCATCACTGGAGAGCACGCCGGACTGGCGGAACTGGGTGAGGGCCTTGGTCACGGTGACCCGGGTCATGCCGGCGATGTCGGCGAGCTGCTGGTGGGTCAGAGGGCGTTCGCCGAAGCAGAGCCGCACGCCCTTGGTGGTCATCGTGCCGAAACGGGTGCCGAACCAGTCAAGCAATTGCAGCAGGCGAGCCTCGGCGGGGCGTACGCGGCTGAGCAGCAGCAGCAGGGCCGCCTGCCGCAGTTGATCCTCCAGAAAGCTGCGCTCCATCGGCACGGTGGTGTCTGCTTCTTCCACCACCACCACGGGGGAGAGGGAGCGCAATTCGATCGAAGGCAGACCGATCAGGGCGGGCATCACCATCTCGCCCGGGCCCCACACGCCCAGGGTGAGGGGATCGCAGCCGGGAACCCAGCGGGCAAGCCAGACGTAGCCCTTTTCCACGCGCCAGCAGAGATTGGCGGGAAGCGTCTCGCCGGCCCGGAGGCTGAGGCGCAGACAACGGCTTGACATGGAGACGGACATGATGGCGAAGGAGAACGATGGAGAGATAAAGCGGCAGCGGATTGCAGCTCAGCGATACAACGATGTGCCGCTGAGCTGTGATGACTCAACTGTGGTTAACCAGGGATCTTGATCAACCCAGGCAAACCGCATCGTGTGATTCAACCTGGTGCAGTCATAAAAAGAATGTTGTTCAAATTTGGGTCCGCAAACCTTAAAGCCTCTGTCAGGAAATGTGCCAACTGACACGCGCAGGATCCCCGATTGGATGCATAAGCCGGCGTAATCGGCAGTGGTTGACGGTGGCTTCAACCACAGCGATCCGTGCCTCAGCCACGCACAATCCCGCCCCCCTCAGCTGCCCCTCAGCGTCAGGGGTTGCACCAGGGGCAATGGCCTGGATCGGCCTGCTGCAGGCCGTCGCGCCGGGGCCGCAGCTCGGTGTGGGGGCAGGCGGCACAGCCCCAGCGCTCCTGGGCTGTCAGGGCCGTGGCCGTGCCACAGCAGCTGCAGGGCAGGCCGGGCAGCGTCGCCTGCAGCCCCCAGCCAGGGGCCCCGCAGGCGGGGCAAGGCCGCCCCAGGCGGCGCACCAGCTGGAAACCCAGCCGCCGGATACTCGCCATCCGGGTGGGGTTGCAGTGGGCGCGCATGTCGGTTTCGAGCCAGACGCGCCCCTCAGGGCTGGCCGCCGCGCAGCGGGCCAGGGCGTCCTCCAGCTCCGCCTGCGTGCGGATGGCCTTGAGGCATGGGCCGGGATGGCCTTCGGCCGGGCGGGCGATCAGAGCATGGCTGGGGAAGCGCACCTGGGCCAGCCAGGCCTGAACGCCCTCTGATGCGAGCTCGCCGGGTTCCAGGCTGCGGCGGGCCAGGCTGGTGGCCAGATCGAGGCGCTGCTCCAGCACGCTGAGGCCCCGCTCCAGGTCCACGAAGAGCAAGAGCTCCTGGCCCACCGAGAGCAGGGGCACGGCGGGATGGGGGCCGAAGCTGGCCTCGCTGGCCAGGCCGAGGCTGAGGCCGCTGGCCTCGAGACCGAGCAGGGCCTTGCGATGACAGGTGGCGCGGGCGTCGCCCAGCCGTTCCACCTCACCGCTGAAGGTGCCGAGCTGGTCGGTGTCGCAGGGCGCCACCTCCAGGATGGCGCCGAGCCCATGCAGGAAGGGCCTGGCCAGTGCCCGCTCCTTGCCATGGCGCGTGGTGAGGCAGACCCTGCGTCCCGCATAGGGCGACAGGGAGCCCATGGAGCTCAGCCGGGCTGGGTGGCCGGTTCGGCCTGGGAGCTGATCACCACCCGCAGCAGGATCGGGGCCAGGAAGGTGGTGCCGATCACCATCAGCAGGATGGCGGCTTCCAGGGACGGGGTGAGGATGTTGGCCTGGGTGCCCAGCCCGAGGAAGATCAGGCCCACCTCGCCGCGGGGCATCATCCCCAGACCCACCACCAGGCGGTTGGTGGGTTCCTTGCTGGTGTAACACCAGCCCGCCGCCACCTTGCCGGCCACGGCCACCACCAGCAGGAACATGGCCACGATCAGCCCTTCGCGGTTGGCCGGATCGAAGGGGTTGAGCACCGAGAGGTCCATGCCGGTGCCGATCAGCACGAAGAACACCGTGGCGAAGAGGGCCACCAGAGGTTTCACCGCCGTGTCGATGTCATGGGTGTGCTTGGAGGCACTGAGGATCAGGCCTGCGGCAAAGGCTCCCAGGGCCGCTTCCAGACCGATCGCCTGGGCCGCGAAGCAGCACAGGGTGAGCACCACGAAGCTGGCCACCGCCACATCGCCGGGTGCCTTGAGGCGGTCCACCACCCAGTCGAAGCCCGGGGCGGCCGTGCGGCTGAGGAAGAGCGCCGCCGCCACGAACACCACAGCCGCCGCGCAGAGCTTGAGCAACGGACCCACGGTGAAAGCGCCACCGCCGGCCAGAGACACCACCACGGCCAGGATGACGATGCCGAGGATGTCATCGAGCACGGCGGCACCGATCACGATCTGACCTTCCTTGCGCTTCAGCCACTGCAGCTCACCGAACACGCTGGCCGTGATGCCGATCGAGGTGGCCGTCATCGCCGCGCCGGCGAACACCGCCGGGATCAGGGGCACATGGAAGAAGTAATAGAGGCCAACGGTGCCGAGGGCAAAGGGCAGCACCACCCCGGTGAACGCCACCGTGCTGGCCTGAAGCCCCACCGCCACCAGCTCGTCGAGCTCGCTCTCGAGGCCTGTGAGAAACAGCAGGGCGAACAGGCCGAGCTGCGACACAGCCTGAAGGCTGGGGAAGGTTTCCCGGTAGATGGAGTCCACCGTTTCGGGAGAGACATCGGCCAGGGAGCCCACCAGGTTCAGCACCGCGCCACTGAGTTCCGCCTGGGCCTCGGGGGGCAGAATCAGATGCAGGCCGCTGGCGCCGATGAGCACGCCAGCCACGAGTTCGCCGAGGATGGTGGGGAGCTGGAGCCGCACCATCACCTCAGCGATGGCTCGAGCGGCCACAAAAATGACGAGAAAGCGGCCGACCCCGATCAGGGTTTCAGCCACTTCCGCCTGGTGACTGCCGATTTCCATCAGCAGCGTGGGCAGGGGAATCATTCACGAGAGAACAGGAGCGTGTCTTTTTAATGGGAAAAGCCGCATTGCGGCTGAAATGTCGGCATCGGCATCCCAGGCTTCCCCGGCCGGTCTGATCAGCTGGAGTGATCAATGGCACCGGCAGGGGCGTGCGGCAGGCGGCAGCGCAGGGCAGGATCTGTGGCCAGCAGGGGGTTCCAGCACAGGGCCGCCGGGGCAAAGGCAGAGACAGCAACCAGCCCGGTGGCAGCGACGAACACCGCTGATTCACGCCTGGCGGAGCTGCCCTGGGAGCACGCTCCAGGACCAATGATCACCCCAGCTGATCATTGCAATTCCCAGCCGTGGCGGCGCCCCGCGGCCTGAACGCCGCCGGCGCCAGCGTTTTCGCCAGTAATGTGCCGGCCACCACACTTCCCTGTAGCGATGGCCACTGATACGGCTCCTCCGGGGCGCTCACCCCTGCAGCTGCTGAACCACTTCAGCGCCAACAACATCAAGGGGGATCTGTTCGGGGGGGTCACCGCGGCGGTGATCGCCCTGCCGATGGCCCTGGCCTTCGGGGTGGCCTCCGGTGCCGGGGCTGCGGCCGGCCTCTGGGGGGCGGTGCTGGTGGGTCTGTTCGCCGCCCTGTTCGGCGGCACCCCCACCCTGATCTCCGAGCCCACCGGCCCGATGACCGTGGTGATGACCGCCGTCATCGCCAGCCTCACCGCCCAGGACCCGGAGAACGGCCTGGCGATGGCCTTCACCGTGGTGATGCTGGCCGGGGTGTTCCAGATCCTGTTCGGCCTGCTCAGGCTGGGCCGCTACGTGACCCAGATGCCCTACACGGTGATCTCGGGCTTCATGAGCGGCATCGGCCTGATCCTGATCATTCTCCAGATCGGCCCCTTCCTGGGCCAGGCCATCCCCAAGGGCGGTGTGCTCGGCACCCTCGGTGCCATCCCCTCCCTGCTGGCCGGGGCGCGCCCGGCGGAAGTCACCCTGGCTGTGGTGACCCTGGCGATCCTGTGGCTGACGCCGGCGCGGCTGAAGAAGGTGGCACCGCCCCAGCTGATCGCCCTGATCGCCGGCACCGTGCTCTCGCTCACCCTGCTGAGCGGCGCCGATGGCTCGGCTGAAGTGGAGGGCATCCGCCGCATCGGTGCCATCGCCTCCGGCTTTCCCCGGCTGGTGATTCCCCATGTGGAACTGCCCCAGCTGCAGCTGATGCTGATTGATGCCGCCGTGCTGGGGATGCTGGGCTGCATCGACGCCCTGCTCACCGCCGTGGTGGCCGACAGCATCACCCGCACCGAGCACAACTCCAACAAGGAGCTGATCGGCCAGGGCCTCGGCAACCTCGTCTCCGGCCTGTTCGGCGGCATCGCCGGTGCCGGCGCCACCATGGGCACCGTGGTGAACATCCAGGCCGGCGGCCGCAGTGCCCTCTCCGGCCTCAGCCGTGCCCTGATCCTGATGCTGGTGATCCTGGCCGGCAGTGGCCTCGCCGCCCAGATCCCCCAGGCCGTGCTCGCCGGCATCGCCCTCAAGGTGGGCTTTGACATCGTCGACTGGAGCTTTCTCAAGCGCGCCCACCAGATCTCGCTCACCGGCGCGCTGATCATGTATCTGGTGATCGGCCTCACCGTGCTGGTGGACCTGATCGCGGCGGTGGGCATCGGCGTGTTCATCGCCAACATCCTCACCATCGACAAGATGAGCGCCCTGCAGAGCCGCTCGGTCAAGTCGATCTCCACCGGTGACGGCGACCTGCTGCTCAGCCCCGAGGAGAAGCTGCTGCTGGATCAGGGCAAGGGCCAGGTGCTGCTGTTCCAGCTCACCGGCGCCATGATCTTTGGTGTGGCCAAGGCGATCGGCCGCGAACACAACGCCATCGGCGAGTGCAAGGCGGTGGTGTTTGATCTCACCGAGGTGTCCCACCTCGGGGTGACCTCCGCCCTGGCGGTGGAGAACGCCGTGGAGGAGGCGATCGAGAAGGGCCGCGAGGTGTTCGTGGTGGGGGCCAGCGGCACCACCCGCCAGCGGCTCGAGAAGCTCGGCCTCTACGCCAAGTTGCCGCCTGAGCGCACCGCCATCAGCCGCCAGGTCGCCCTGCAGCAGGCCGTGGGCGCGCTTGCCTGAGGCTTGCCTGAGCGCCGGCTCGTCGCCCGCCACGCCGAAAGCCCAGCCATCAGTCGCCCCAGCGGCGCAGCAGGTTGGTGTAGCTGCGGCTGATCAGGTCAAACACCTCGCCATGGCTCTGGCTGGCGAACAGAGCCCGGCGGGCGGTGTCGAGCTCGAACAGCAGCTCGCGCTGATCGGCCTGGCGCACCCGGCTCTGGATCCAGCCCACGGCCACCAGCCGCTCCCCCGCCAGCACTGGCTCCACCCGGTGCAACAGGGTGCTGGGGTAGACGATGGCGTGGCCGGCCCGCAGCCGCATCGCCTCCTCCGCACCGGGCGATTCCAGCACCAGGGCGCCGCCCTCATAGGCCCCGGGCTCACTCAGAAACAGGGTGAAGGAGAGGTCGCTGCGGCCCTCCTTCATGTAGGCGTTGTCCACGTGGCGGCCGTAACCCTCGCCCACGCCGCAGCGGCTGAACAGCACCCCGTGCACCCGCACGGGCAGGGCAGCCGCAGCCACGAGCGGATGGGCCAGCAGGGCCTGGCGCACCTGCTGGCTGAGGCGGCTGTGCAGTGGTGAGTCCGGATCGAGCTGTCGGTTGTGTTTCACGGTGCGGGCGTGCCAACCGGCGGTGTCGGCCCCAGGCCTCCAGACGGCTGACTCGACCCGCAGGGCCTCGCCCATGGCGGCCGCCTGCTCCGGAGACAGCAGGGGCTCGATCGCAAAGCGCATGGGGTGACCAAAAGCACGCCGAACGGTGACGCCTTGGCCCAATCCTCCGCCGTCACCAGCACCATGATCACTGAATACGAATACCCCTCCCATGGCCCGCTCCAGCCTCGCCCTCTTCCTCGCCACGGCAGGCCTGGTGGCTGGCAGCCTGGGCTGCGGCCGCCAGCCCGAACCCATGGAAGGGGGCGAAAGCGGCGAGGGCAGCGAAGGCAGACCCGAACTCACCAGTCCAAGCGGCACCACCCTGCCGAAAGACAACCGAGCCGGGGAGGACGGGGCGGCTGGTGAAACCGACGAAGGTGGTGAGGGCGGCGAAGCAGGCGAGGGCTGAGCAGGCTCAGCAGCCCAGGCCACCCTCAGGCCCGCTGGCCATGCAGGCCATCGCTCCAGCCCTGACAGCGGCGGGTGAGGTGCTCGCCGTGGGCGATCAGACCCCGGTGCAGCTGGCAGGTGAGCAGGGGGATGGCATCCGCAGCGGCCTGGTGCCGAAAGAAGCGGCAGGTGAGACACACCTGGCGGCTGCGGCTGGCCAGCAGCACGGGCTGCGTCAGATAGGGCCAGTTGCGAAAGGCCTCTGGGCCAGCCTGGCCTGCGAGCGGGAAGAGCGAAGGGGAGGCGACCATGGCAGCACGGATGAAGTACATCTGTACTAGCAGAAAAAGGCTCCGCCGAAACACACGGCCGTCACCCCCTCGGCGGTGATCTCCAGGGTCCAGTCCTGGACGTCGAACGGTGTGCTGCAGAAGGTCTAGGGCGTAAGCACCCCCACCACAGGCGGGGTCTGGGGCGAGCGAGCCGAGGGCACGTAAGGCCTGAACGCTCCATTCTCGGAGGCTCTCCACCAGATCAGCCTTGACGCTTTCGGCCTGGCGCTCGACCTTGCGCAGGACTTTCCCGGAAAGGGGAACCAATGAGCCTGCCAGTGCTCACGTCATCGTCCCAAGGGAGCAGTGGCGCCATCACTGAGGGCCTCCGGAACGTTCCCAGCACCAAACGGAGCCGTGCTGATCAGTCCACGGCTCGTACGTGGGATCCATAGCCCGTCAGAGCCCGATCGGCGCTCAGCAGCTGCAGGCCTTCCACCTGGGCCTGCACCACCAGCAGGCGGTCGAACGGATCGCGGTGGATCCAAGGGAGGTGCTGCACCGCCAGCACGTGCTCAGGGCGCACCGGGAGTTCGCGGAATCCCTGCCCCAGCAGACCCAGCCGCAAGGCGGCAGCCTCCACCTGGAAATCGGCTCGCCCGAGGGACGACTTGATGGCCACTTCCCACAGGCTCACCACGCTGAGCAGCAGCGGCTGGGCCGGATCGGCCAGCAGGTCGGCGGCTGTGGCCGGCAGCCGCTTGGGGTCGATGGCCCACCACAGCAGCAGCTGGGTGTCCAGGAGCAGGGGCTGGGGCTGGGTTTCGGTGGAGACCATGGCTGCAGGCTCAGCCGAACAGCGTGTCGATCTCGCTGGCGAAGTCGGTCTTCAGATCGGCACGTGCCACCGCAGAACCCCGTAGAAATCCGCCGCGCCTGGCTTCAGGAGCGGCTTGCACCGGCACCAGGCGAACGAGGGGGCGGCCGGCTTTGGCGATCACCACCTCCTCCCCTTCAAGGGCCTGGGCCACGTAGCGGGAGAGGTGGGTTTTGGCGTCGTGGAGGTTGACCTGCATGGCCGAGGCCTGGTTTCGAGTCAGCTTAGTCCATAAGTGGCTAAGTCGAGCGCAGCGGCAGGACTGAGCGGCACGCGGGAACAACCCGATGGCCAACAGCCCCTAGGGTTCACAGCAGCTGCCTTGCTGTGTTGTCGGTTCCCTCCTCCCCTACCCTGCGCTGGCTGACGGCGGCCCTGCTGTTCGTGGCGGCGGGACTGGCCCTGGCGCTGCAGTTTGTTTCGGCCACCCTGCTCACGATCGTGATCGGCGGCGTCGCCGTGGCGGCGGGGATCTCCCAGGCGCTGCGCCTCACCGGTGCCACCGACTGGAGCGGCAGGATCTTTCGCCTGCTGTCGGCGCTGCTCTATGTGGGGGGCGGGCTCTGGATCCTGGTGTTTCCCCTGGCCGGCGAGGTGAGCCTCACGCTGTTCCTGGGCTTCCTGCTGGCCTTCCAGGGGGTCATGGAGCTGGCTGGCGCCGCCGCAGCCCAGGGCCCCGCCAGGGCGCTGGTGCTGCTTGATGGCATCGTCACCACCGTGCTCGGCGGACTGCTGGTGGCCGAATGGCCCAGCGACAGCGTCTGGGCGATCGGCACCCTGCTGGGCGTCGGGCTGGGCATCTCGGCCATCAACCTGCTGACGAGCCCCAGGCCCGAGCCCGGCTGAGCTCACGCTGCATAGATCAATTGCTTGGAGACCTCGATATCGGCCCGCACGTAGGGATTACACACAGCGTCCGCCATCACCAGATCCACCGGCTGGCCGGTGATGATCGAGATGCATGCGCAGCACCTTGTGCTGCCGGCAGGCGTCAGCAATGGCGTCCAGCTGGGGTTTAGCCAGTTCGAGACTCACAGGGGCCAGTCCAATCTGCCCACTATCGGCGGCACTGTGGGGTTCCCCCGGTTTCAAGGACAATTCGGTAAGGGTCACGCCATCACCATCAGACTGGCCATCGATGACCAATCCAGCCAGAACCAGACGCCGGTTTACGGCGCAACAGAAGGCTGAGGCCGTGGAACTCTGCCTGCGGGTGAGCCTTTCCTGCAACACCGTCGCCGAGCGGCTCGGCCTTCCCTCCAGCAGCCTGGCCCGCTGGGTGCGCCAGGCCCGCATTGATCGGGGCCAGGCCGGTACCCGTGACCAGGGCCTGCTCACCAGCGAGGAGCGCACCGAGCTCAGCCGACTCTGCAAGGAGAACCGCGAGCTGAGGAGAGAGAAGGATTGTTTCAGGCTGGCGGCAGCGCACCTGCCATAGCCCTCAGGGCTTCCGCGAAGCGGTCGAGCAACTGCCCCGAAAGGTTTCGACTGACCTATGAACTCATGGCTCGGCAGTCCGTTTCCTTGTGCCGGCAGCTGGGAGTGGCCCGTAGCGGGTTCTACGCCTGGCGGCAGCGGCAGAACGTGCCGGGAAAGCGGGGGCCGAGAACGCCGTAATCACCGCTGAGATCGAGGCGGTGTTCCAGGAGCACCGCGGCTTCCACGGCTCTTCTGGGATCCACCAGGAGCTGCGGGCCTCTGGGCACCACATCAGGCTGGCGGTATCTGGCCGTGTCGCACCGAGAGGTGCGCTTAGCAGAGTGGATCGATCTGTTCAGTCGACGAGTCGTTGGCTGGAAGTTGGATCACCGCATGGATGCCGCCTTGGTGGTCGAGGCCCTTAACCGGGCGCCCGACCTCCGCCGGGTGGAGCCGGAGGCGTTGCTCCTCCACACGGATCAGGGCAGCCCAGTACCGGGCTACCGACTACCGGGATCTGCCGGGGAAGCACGAGAGTGTCTGCAGCACGTCCGCCAAGGGCTGCTGTTGGGACAACGCCGTGGTGGAGAGTTTTTTCTCCACCCTGTAGCCGAAGGCTTCCGCGAAGCAGTGACTCGAACTCGTCCTGGATGACAACAGGGAAAGCCTGATCTTGCCCCAGCGGCTGCAGCGCGATCTGGCCTTCTGGATCGATGGGTATTACAACCGCGAGCGTCACTATTCAACGATCGGTTACATCAGCCCGATCGACTACGAACAGCGATGCATCGCTGCTCGTACACTCACTCCAGTGACCCCCTGATCGGTGTCCACGAAATCGGGGGAAGCCCAGAGTTCAGGGTGATCGATCACGACCACCTTTCCCTCTACATGGACATCCGATCAGCTGAGACTTTTTTATGAGCCATTCCAGCTCGATTAGGGGCCTGTGACTTTGCTTGAACAGCTCCTCCGCCTAGGCCTGACTAGCCACTTGGGCCTTGCTCTTGTTGTCTCGGGTGAACAGATCGCTTGCACCATCCAGCATCTGCTTCTTTCACCGGTTCATCTCACTGCGTGAATGGCTGGCTCGGCGGTGATCTTCTCATTCATCTTGCGGCCACTGATCGCCTCCATGGCGAGCCTGGTCATGAACTCATGGCTACAGGTACGGCGCTTGCTCAACTCCTTCAGAGAAGCCGTCGCTGGATCTCACGGGATAGGCCACGGCCGCAGCGATCCAGATGGCAAGGTAAAGGCCAAGGCTGCCATTCATGACGGCAGGGGAAACCAACGCCGCTTCCAGGTGATGGTGGCCTGAATCGTTCACAAAAAACCCCTCCACCGCATGGTGGAGGGGAAGAAGCGCGGGCAACTAGCGCGCCACGTCAGCAGGGATCAACCCAAGAACTCAACCGTTTCAAACGACTTCGCCGTGAGGGTCATTCCGTCTTGTTCAAAGATGTCCTTACGGCGTCCCCAGGTGATGTCGTAGTCCTCTTCCTGACCGGGCAGCACGAGCTTGTCACGCCCCCAACCGCCGTCGAAGTACCCATCTCCGAAGCCCTTCACCGTATCGCGGCCCCATCCCAGGAAGTACTTCCCACCGCCACCAAAGCCACCTTCGAGGGCATCAATGGTGTCATTACCTCCGCCGGTTTTCACGGTGCCTTCGTTGTAGATGGCAATACCTCGCTGGCCATCATCCCCTTCAAGGCCTGAGCTTCCTGCAGCCCCAGCTGCGCCACCTTCCCCGGTGATCCCGTCGGCACCATTGTCGGCCCTGGACAAGTTGGTGAGAGTGAAATCATCATTGCGACCTCCTTCGCCACCCAAACCTGCAGCTCCCCCGGCTCCACCAGCACCACCGTCTCCACCAGCACCACCGGCAGCCCCGGTGCCCTGAAGGCCACCAATGCCTGTGATGACGTCATGTCCAAAACCCGTGTCGACCTTGGAACCGGCATCGATCTTGATGCCGATTCCACCATCCCCGCCAGCACCGCCGGCGCCGCCAGCACCGCCGGCGCCGCCAGCTCCACCAGCTCCGCCAGCACCGCCATCTCCGCCTACCCCACCAGGGGCAACTCGGAGAAACACGATGGCGGCATCGCCGCCAGCGCCACCAGCCCCGCCATCGCCGCCAGCTTGACCGGCGGCGCCGGCGCCGCCATCCCCACCAGCGGTGCCGGCGCCTCCATTGCCGCCGACGCCTTTGATGGTGTCGTTATCGAAGAAGAACCCGAAGCCGGTATCCAACGTGCTGTTGCCCAACTCAATGCCAGTGGCACCAGCGGTGCCGTCCTCGCCGTCAGAGCCGTTGCCGCCGGCAGCGCCAGCCTCACCGCCGGTGCCATTTCCGCCCGCTTCACCGGGCTTCCCCTCTAGCTGGGACTGGGGAGTTGTGATGGGAAAGAAACGACGCCTTGTGCCGTCGGCGCCATCAAGTCCATCCGCCCCGGCAGCTGCTTGGGGTGCGGTGATACCACTTGCCCCTGGGGAGCCAGGGCTG
The DNA here is from genome assembly GCF_014280235.1 of Cyanobium sp. NS01. NCBI lineage: Bacteria > Bacillati > Cyanobacteriota > Cyanophyceae > Synechococcales > Prochlorococcaceae > Cyanobium > Cyanobium sp. NS01. Next base: position 2,601,441 of record NZ_CP047940.1, read on the forward strand.
CCGCCGTCGGCACCGTCGGCGCCTGTGCCCATAAAGCTGTCATTGCCGATAGACATGAACAGCCTTGAGCCAGTCAGGAGAGCACCCTGAGCCTGGTCGCTGGCATCACCCTCACCGATGATCTTGTCAGAGCCAAGCGAGGTATTGACGGTACCCCCGTTCAGAAACACTGGCTGAGGCTGGTCACCAGGCAAGGGTCGCTCGTCTGAGAAGATCGTCCAAAGGGCGTTTGCAAGATTGAATGCCATATCCGGAATTCCAAACGGAAGTGCCATAACAAGCTGAAGCAGCCGAATCAGAGAGAGAACGTGGTCAAGCCTTATTGTAGCAATAGTTAATAGTTGATCAACTGCAACCCTGAATTCTTCCTTAATTTGACAGAAGTTATGTTTCGTTTTCTTTTGGACTCGTCAGTAAGGGCCACCACGCCATGGCCTCCAGATTGACTAGCTCGTAGTACAGGAGTTCGGCTCTTTCGGCGTTGCGATCCTCCCCCCTGCAGCAAATCCAACTGGCCCCGGGAGGCCTCCAGGGCCTGGCGGCGCTGCTCCTGCGGCCGATCCAGGCTCATGCGGTGCCGCTTGAGAGTGCGGGCGAAGGCCTCGGTTGGGCTGAGCAGCGATTTCTGCAGATCAGTGGTCAGCCGCTGGTTGGGATTGAGCTGCCGGTGCTGTCCCAAGGCCTATCAGAAGTCTGTGCCAGCCGGCCTGGCGGGTGCCTCGCGGCAAAGCTCACGTGCGCGGAAGCCGCACCTGACCCTTACTCCCAGACGCTGGGCGTGGCAATCGCCCAGACCACCTCCGCCACCGATGCCAGCTGCTGGAGGCAGCATGATCAGAGACCGACTCACCTACGGCCGGCGTGTGCCCTGGCAGACGGGCAAACGTGAACTGAAGCGGGGCCGTGACATCAACTGGGCCCTGCGGGCGATGCCGGCGCGGGAATGGGTGGTGGAGCAGTGGCCGGGCAGCACCACGATCATCGCCCTCCGCAGCCACGGCAGCCGCGGGTGCAGGCCGACTGACCAGACCCCCTACTGCGCTACGGGTCTGCGGACTGGGGCGAAGGCCCTGCTGCGGCCCGCCGATCGCCATTGATGTGCGACTCCCTTGCGACAAACGCTAGCAACCCTTGCGGGCCAACGCCTCTCCCCCTATCCAGCCCTTGCCTGTTGAGATCAGGGGTGCGGGTCAGATCGTGACCATTCTGTGTCCCCAACAGCGATCGCTGAGAATTTCGCCCTTAAGCAGATTCCTGTAATACTCCTCCGATCCCTTGCGCCACAATGAGACTGGGGCAATCAGGCCCTGAACCCCCTTCGCCATTTATTCCTTACGCGCGCGCACGAGCACCGCGCCCCTCCAGGCCTGTTGAGCTGACTGTTGTTGTAGTAGTCGCATTGAGGGTTGACATGAACCCGCCCTAGGAACATCCTCAAGCCCCAACACAAGTGAACGCCCCGGAAGGAAGCATCCGGAGCCACAAGGGTTGAGCGCGCTGCCAGCGACTGCCTGGATTGAGGCCTTCAGCCGAAAGCCAGAGCCGGAGCCCATCCGCGCGGAGCCCGGCGATCCTGCACGTTCGCCGCCGTGAATCGCGGCTGGGGCGGAACGGCCCGGTAATCGAGCCTGCGGTACACCTCGCTGGTGAAATCAACCGGAGTGAACACATCCAGCAGCCGCAGGGCCAGCCCCAGGCAGGCCGGGGTGTGGCGCCAGACCTGGGCTTCGCTGAGCCGCAGGACGGGGATGCCGAGCCGGGCAGCGTCGGCGTCCTTCGCGTCGTCCTTGCGCTTCTGGGCCGGGGAGGCATGGAAGCTCTGCTGGTTGCGGATGTCGCAGGGCTGATCGATCTCGATGGCCAGGATCTGGCTGGCGCTGCCGGCCACCACCACGATGTCGAAGCCGGAGGCATAGGCCGGATCACTGCCCCGCCGCACCCAGTCGGCATGGGCTTTGGTGCCGTGGAACATCACCTCGCGGTAGACGCGGCTGTGGGGCCCTGTGCTGTGTGCTGGTTCTCCGGGGTGAACAGCCGCTGGCTCGAGGCATCGAATTTACGGGGCGGATCCCAGCCGCTGGCGAGGTTGATCGCATCGGCAATCTGGCCTTGCTAAGACGATGGGAAAGCGTGGGCACGTCCTTCCCCTGAAGCGTTCAAGCGTGAAAGTCGGCAGTGACACCATCGCCATCGGCTCCCCCCAGGGCATGGACTTCAGCCTCAGAGCGCGACGATGGGCCCTGTCCTGAAGAGTCGGACCACCTCAGGCAGCAGATCCGAAGAATTACGAAGGTATCATTGTGAGACCTACCTATGAGCCTAAAAGTAGCCGAAAAGCTCAATAAAGTGTTAGGAGACAATCGAAAGTTTTGTCAAGGGATCAACATCGTCAGCATAGGTCAGCTCCGAGTAGGATACAATGTAGATAACTTTGCAACCTCAGCATCATGGCACTGCCTTCCCTCGTCAACATTGCCCCTGGCGATCCAGGCCAAACCTTCATTGGCAATGACACCGACGAAGCGTTTGAGCTTTCCAGTTCTGGTGGTACTGGCGAAATCCGGAACTTCATCGTCAAGGGCGAGGGGGGGGGACGATACCCTGGTCCTCGGGGGCGCACCGAACCAAACTAACATTTTTGGCAATGATGGCGATGACTTGATCTCTGTTGAGAACTCAGGCAGTGGCGCGCTCATCGACAGCAAATTCTTTGCCGGGGCTGGCGACGACGCTGTCGTCCTTCAAGACTTGGTGTTCACTGGCACTGCCCAAGGCACCAGCCAAGTCGGCATGGCTGCTGGCGACGATTTTATCTTTCTCCGGGGTAACTTCAATAACGTCAACCTCTTCGCCAACGACGGAGACGACTCCATATCTTTCACCGGTACGTCATCCTTCCAGAATAGCCGGGCTTTCACAGGCGACGACGACGACTTTTTCACGGACAACGGCTTCGAAGTCGATTTCACCAACGCAGAGCTGGGCTTCAAAGGCGGCGACGATACGATCAATTTAGGCAACAGCATCACCGGCAGCGGCGACAACGGCCTTGAAGTATTCCTGGGCGATGGCGACGATTTTTTCATTGGACCCGAAAGCGGCGATCTGGAACTGATGGCCGGCACCGGCGACGACACCATTACCGGTGGCGGAACTAGCGACACCTTCACCGGTGGCGAAGGCGCTGACCTTTACATCCAGGCCAGCGGCGCCAGCGCTTCCGTAGACAGCGTGCTGGGGGGTCAGCCCGGTGTCCCACTCACACTCACCTTCGCTGCCGATCCCGACATCATCACTGATTTCCAGACTGCGGCCGGCGCCGGCGCCCCCGCCGATCGCATCGCATTCTCAGGTTGGGCCGGCCCGTCCAACTTCAACGACAATCGCAGCTCAGCTTCCGGCAGCTTCGGCAGCGGCAATGTGGTGCTCTACTCCGGCAACTTCAATGAAACCGGCAACATTTTCACCACAGCCAGCAACAACTCCGGCCCTGACGTTCTCGCCTTCCTCTCCACCGGTACCGGCAACAGTCCCGGTGATTTTGGCGATCAGGCTTTCGTGCTGCTCGACGCCTCCGACCAGTCCTTCAACCCCGACACCGACTTCCTCTGAGCACTAGGGAGACGTTGGCAAACTCAGCCCACTTGCGGGACAACGGCCCATTCCTCTTAGCCAGGACTGGGTCGATGGAGTGCTAGCAGTTGGGCTGGGTTTCCAAAGGCTTCCTAACAGCCTGATGAAGGATTTTCTGGGCAATCCCCCGGCGCGGCACTCCACCGAGGCACCCCGGATCGCCAACCGCACCGTGCCGGACCCAGAGACCCCGACCGAACCCAGCCCTGGTATCTGCCGGGTGGAACGGCGCATCAACGCCAACGGTCACGAGGTGTTCGGCGTGATGGAACAGGGCGGACTCACCCGCAGCGTCGTGCTGTGGGATGACGACTCGGCCGAGGACTTCCTGGACGGCAGGCGCTACGTCGGCCGCTGGGCCCTCGATGCGGAAGGCGACGTGCGCGTCAACGTCGCCGGTGGGGTGTTCGCATTCCGGCGTGGCTGATCAGACGCGCCCCCCGGCGGCGCGTGTCATCCTCAAAGCGCCGCCCAGCCTTTTCCATGCGCGATGCCGGGTTCGAACCAGCGACATCCTGCTTGTAAGGCACCCAAAGGACCCAGATGCCGCAAGGGATCTAAGCGAGTGCAAACGGTTTTTGCGCAAGCTAAAGCGCAGATTTGCCCCAACAGAGTGACGAGGCCCAGCTCGCTCATACCCTGAGCCGCACCTGCGTACTAGGGCAAGGCCATGACCCACGTGTCCACAGTCACTACTGCTGAGCTCTGGCTGCCAACCGGCCAAGCTGCCCGACACCTTGGCGTCAGCAACGACACGCTCAAGCGCTACGCCAGCCGCGATGAATTCCTGATCGAAGGCAAACACTGGCGGCGTGGTGCACACCCCAACAGCCCATGGGCCTGGAATGTCCACGGCTGCCGCCAGGCAATGTCCTGCAGGAGCCGGCACGGCCACCGTCCCTACAAGGGTCAGGGCTGATCCCCCCACCAGCTCTCTTGGCAACTGGCCCACTGATGGGGGTCACGTCAAGGTGATCTCCGGCGAGCTGGTGAAGGGTGAGCCGGTGCCGCCGCTCAAATCACGCCGGGAGTTCACTCCCGAGGCGGCCATCTGGCTCTGGCGCGAGAAGCGGCAGCAGGCCTGGACGGTGCGCCCACCGCCGCAGCAGGGCTGCTGCCTGAGAGGAAGAAGGATCCACCCAGACCCCACCTCGACAAATCCGTTACATACTGTTACGGTCCTCGTAACGCCACGTAACAACCATGTCCGACTCCTCTGCCCGCTTTGGCTTCAGTGCCTTTGCCGAAACCTGGAACGGCCGTCTCGCCATGCTCGGCTTCGTGATCGGCCTCTCCACCGAGCTGCTCACCGGACAGGGCATTCTCTCCCAGATCGGCCTGGGCTGATCGCCATGAGTACTGACTACTCCGCCGCCATCGCCGCTGTCGTCGCCCTTGTCGTCGTACTGACAGGAATGGTGGCCTTTGTTCTGTCGCGCCCCAGCGACCTCGCCCCGTTCGAACCGAAATGATCGCCACCCTCACTGTCCTCCTTTTCGGCGCCTGGCTCATCGGCGCATTGCTCCAGCCAGACACCGCGAGCTGATCGGGTTCCCCACAGGGCACGCCCGAATTCCATTCACCCAGGACACCGATGACCAACACACCAGCGAACGAGAACTCAATCGAGGAGCTTCTCCCCCAACAGACCCACCTAGATCAGCTCAGGCGCGCTGAGCTCTTCAACGGCCGCGCCGCCATGCTCGGCATCGTCATCGGCGTCATCGTCGAGGGCCTGACGGGCTTCGGGATCGCGCACCAGATCGGCCTCGGTCCCTTGGTTGATGGCTACGCCGCCTGTCGCACCCAGTTCCTGCCCTTCTGCTTCTGACGTCCTCGCGGATGCGTGATGTTCATCAACCCCCGGGCTAAGCCTGGGGGTTTTCTTTTGCCCCAACTCCTCCCCGGTTTGTTCGTCTCACTGAACTCAAGCCGCCGAGGCGTCTGAGCCGTATCGATCAACAGGTTGTGCAGCAGCGCCGAAGCGCTGATCAGCAGGTTCGCCAGCCAGCTGCGGGTGACCCGCGCCTCAGCCTCACCAGCAGCACGGCAACACAAAGAAGGCCTGCTGCATTTCGACCAGTTCCCGCTCGATCTGACGCATTATCGCCCCGGTGCTCTCGGAAGGGGTTAGGCAGAGTGGATTGTCCATGGGCAGCTGCTTAGAAGGCACCCCCGAGAACCTCGATACAGCAGGGAGTTTATGCACGTCCAATCGTCTTACGGGAGCAGAAGCGTAGCTTTGCCCCAGCAGACCCCCAGCCCATGACACGTAGCACTGGCTCCTTGAGGAACCCAACTACCAACATCCTGGTGAGCCCCAACGAGCTCATGCAGCACAGCTGTGCAGCCGCTCATCTGCCTCATACCCTCTGCGGCACATGCTTACTACAGCACGGCCATGTTCCACGCCTCAACATCCGCCACAACTGAGCTCTGGCTTCCCACAGGCCAAGCTGCCCGACAACTTGCTGTCAGCAACGACACGCTCAAGCGCTATGCCAGCCGCGATGAATTCCTGATCGAAGGCAAGCACTGGCAGCGTGGGGCACACCCCAACAGCCCATGGACCTGGAATGTCCACGCCTGCCGCAAGGCGATGTCCTGGCGGAACCGGCACGGCAAGCGCCCCCCCAACAGCGAAGCCTGAGAGCAGTGGCATCCTGCTCACCCATTCATCAGCCAGCAGGCAGGAGAACGAACAGCCCTTCAGAGACCAGCTTCTGGAAATGGCTGCTCACCTGCTTGGCACGCCAGGGTGATCGGACCAGCCAGCCGGCTTCAAAGTTGTGGCGTTGGGCGGTTTCGCTGAAGTTGGCGCTGGTGACCAAAGCGCAGGCGGCATCAGTGTCGGCATCGGCAATCACAACTTTGGAGTGCTGATAGCAGCGCTCGGCCGAACCCATCACAAGACGCCGATCGACATAGACACCTGGCTTGGCCGGCCAGGGCCATACCTCGGCATCGAACCACTGCCGAATGGAAACCAAAGCGTTCGTGCCCAGTTGCTTTTCGATCTGAACTGGGTGAAGGAACAGCTCAACCTTGCCGAGCTGGCCGCCTTCAAGGCGCGCGGCAATCTCTGCCAGAAGCTCTCGAAATTCTGCTGACAGTCCGATGTTGTAGGTGGCGATCAGCAGGCTGGCGCGAGCTTCTCGGATCAGCTGATCCACCGTGGCAAACGTGTCGGCTGTCCTGGCGTGGAGAGGGTCTGGACCAGACCAGACAAAGCTCCAGGCATCGAGCTCGCGCTGCAGGGCCTCCTGACTGTCAGCGAGGCGTTCCAGCATCAGGGCCATCAGCCGGGGAGGAGCGCCTTCCCGCACCATCTCGACCAGCAGGGGCTCCAGCTGCTGGCGGATCGCTTCGCTCTGACCGGAGAGCAAGCCCTGCCAGCTGGTGGGGGTGTAGGTCAGCCGGCGCAGCTCGGCGGCCACCGTGCGCAGTGTCTGAGCTGGCAGCGTGAGGCTCATCAGCTGATGAACCCCCAGAACGAGGGATCGCCGTCGGGGTTGCCGGAAACAGTGGGACTCACGAGAGCGCGATCCAGGAACTCATTGCGGATCTCGCACGAGGTTTCGGCGATCAGTTCACAGCCATGGCAGGCCGCTCCATGGGTGGGACGGATGTCGAAGGGATGGTTGGGGTCGTGCTCGGAGCAGAAGGGATCGTTGCTGCAGAGCTGGCCGCGCTCGAAGGCCTTTTCCAGATAGGCCACGATCCTCTTACCGGCACCCACCAGGCCTCCGAGGGTGCCCTCCGATCCGGAGCTGCTGGTGAACAGCAAGATGCCGTATCCGATCTCGCTGTTGGCATAGATCCGCTCGCGAATCGAGCTGGCGCCATAGCCGCACTCCAGAGCCATCTCGGTGATCAGCAGGTGGCTGAGGCTGTGGAGCAGGAGGTAGGGGGCTCCAGGGAAGGGGAACTGGACCTCGTCAAGACCACGCGACGCGAGCCATTCGTTCTCGAAGGCCTTGGTGAACTGCCCGGCCCGCATCGCCACCGGATCACTGGCGGCCCAGGCGCGGATCGTGGCGGGATCGAACTCGAGGAAGATCCCTTCCCCCTTGTTCTCACTGGCCGGAACCCAGCGCAGATCGTTAGCCAGCGGTGCCCGGCGGTTCACCTTGGTGGTATCGATCGGCAGGCCGCCCAGGCTGCTGGTGCGGGCCGTGAAGCGGGTGAAGCCCACCAGGGCCTGTACCTCCCGCAGACGGTGCACGAGCAGCACCCGCTTGATGGCTGTGCGGAACCAGGCTGGTGGGTTGGGGGGCCGCCAGACATCGGCCTCGAAGAGGCTGTCCTCGGCAGAACTGGAAACCCCATCCATCGGACCGATCAGCAGGGCCAGCTCCTCGTCCTTGGGCTGGGCGACCTGCCCCGGGCCGCCGCCCCGCTGGGCCTCAATCGCCTGCCAGAGGAGGGATGGATCCACGCCGGCGAATCCACTCTTGAGGCGCGGGTTGAACTTGAGAGCTGCGGCTACATCTGCCTCCGCTTCAATCAAGACAAGGTCATCCTTCAGTTCGGTCACGCGCTTGGCCAGGGAGTTCGCTTCCTCCGGCAAAGAGATCACCGAGATCGTCTCGGTGAAGTAGGCGTTGGTGGCCGAACGCACCAGAAGACGATTCTTTGTGGGCTCACCATCGGTCTGGCACTTTTCGGGGTCGCGGGTGTTGCGGCCCAGCCAGGGCGTGTAACCCTGGCAGAGGCCCAGAGGGCTCATCTCCGTGACTAAGGCATCGGCGAGCTTGCGGGTCGTGCCGCCTTCTGACTGGACATAGATCTGGGTGAAGTCATTGCCGGTGCCAGCCTCCAGCAGGTAGAGACGTTCGCTGTTCTTGCAGCCGAACTGGCGAAAGCAGAAGTCGCGCCAGCGGATGTCGCTGAGGTGGCCATGGGGGCAGGCCATCACGAAGCGCACCGGCACTAGGGCGTACTCGCCCTCGTCATCCTGATAGCGTCGCCAGTCCTTGATGCAGCCATCGCGGAAGTGCACCAGGGGCCTGGCCCGGCAGGGAACCCCGAAGGCCATCCGCTCGCTCACTTTCTGGGCCACAGACCACTCGGGAAAGCGCAGGGCCTTGATTGAGCCGCTGATGTTTTTGAGCTTGTCCACCTCCTTGGGCGGAGTGCGCAGATCGATCCGGGCCACACCTGTGGCCTGGCACACCAACTTCAGCAGCCTCTCCTCATGAATCAGATCGCAACCACGGGCGTTCCAGAAATCCAGCCCTCCGATCAGCAGGGAGTAGTCGGGCAGATCGACCATCGCGCCGGGTCCGTAGAGCTGGAGCACCTGGCTCTGTCGAGCCTCGCCGAGGGGCGGGGGTGCAGCTTTTCGGCGGCTGGAGGGGGGCATGGCGGAGGTTGCTGCTGGGCTCAGTCGTCGGCGGTGATCTCTTCTCGGAAGTTCACCATCCGGATCGGCGCGGAGGGCTCCACATCGCGCAGGCTCCAGTTGGTCACGAACGATCTGTAGCCGTCACCTTTGTAGCTGTCCTCCCGATCGAGAGCGGTATGGAGCAACCCGAGACCAGCCCCTTTCTCTTCGTGGGTCCAATACTGGAGCTTCATGTTCTCCTCCTGGGTGAGTTTCCACCAGGCCTCGAGGAGATCGATCACATGATCGCGCACCCCATTGGGCAGGTGCTGATCCAGGCTGTCATCGGCGGCACCTGTGGCAATGCAGCGCTCCTGCAACGCTCTGGCGATCTGAGCCTTGATGCGTTGCAAGGCGTCGGCTGCCATGGCGCCCTTTGCAGCAGTGAGGGCTGGATCGCCGTGTCGGGCCATGGCCACCACGACCCCAGGCAGGCCCCGATCAAGAGCCCGACTAGCGAAGGGGGTGCAGCTGGTGGCCTCCACATGGCGGTAAAAGGTCTGGTGCCAGTAGGGAAACAGCTCGAAGTGGGAACGATCCCGCGGGCGGTTGGGATTGAGCAGCACCAACACCAGCCCCGGTTTGTTCTGCTCCGGGTTGCCGCTCAGCTGGCGGCCAACACGGCTGGTGGCCTGGATGTATTCGGCGGCGGTCTTGGGCTGGTTGAGCACCACCATCAAGCCGAGGCGTGAGATGTCGAGGCCCACTGAAATCATGTTGGTGGCCAGGGCCACATCGAGGTGGTCCTTATCGACGTAGGGCTTGGAGAGGCGGTCTTTGGTGCTGCTGATCTTGGCGGTGTTCACGCGGGAGGTCAACTCCTCCGGTTCATAGGGGCGCTTGCGGCTGGCAAAGGGATTCTCGAAACCCTCCATGTCTAGGGAGCGGTTTTTGGCGAACTCGTCCAACTGAGCGCCCAGTTCGTCCTCCAGGATGCTGCGGGTCACACCCAGCTCCTTGAGGTTGGAGAAGTAGCCCAGCAGGGTCATGTAGGGGTCTGCCGGGTTGTTGGCACCCATCACTTTGTTGTCGTTCCACCCCTTCTGGGCCGCGGCCATCAGGCCCAGGTAGGAGCGCAGCAGCACACCCTTGAGGTTGCGCCCCGGAGCTGAGAGGCCCACGTACAGACGAGCCTGGTCGGGATCGGCGATGCTGCGGGAGAAGAAGTTGTCGTCGCGCTCCGGGCCCGGCGGCGGAAAGATCCGCACCTGGCTGCGGGCGAACAGGGCCTTGATCTGGGCTTCTGCCCGGCGCACGGTGGCGGTGGAGGCAATGATCTTGGGGGGCGGTGAGGTGGCGTCCGGCCGCATCAGCCCCTCGATCACCGTTTCATAGAGACCAGCAAGGGTGCCGAGGGGGCCACTGATCAGGTGCAACTCATCCTGGATCACCAGTTCCGGCGGCAGCAGGCGGCCGTGGGGGATCTTGAGACCACCGGCGCCTTTCTCGGCCGGGCCCCAGAACCCGGCAGCACTGGTTGGCGTGGGCAACTGATAGGTGCTGACGTTGCCGAACAGCGAAGAGGTTTTGCCAACCCAGGGAAGGGCGGCGAACTTGTCGATTGTGGCGATCAGGAAGCAGGGCAGGCGGCGGTAGATCTGCTCGTCCACCGCCAGCACCGGCAACGGCGTGCCCTTGTGGAAGGGGCATGGCCCCATGTGGGCGAATTCCTGCTTGGCCTCGGGAGCTCGAGGTTCGCGGCAGTAGATCTCCAAGCGATCGGGATTCCGCGGGGGCAACAGGAGGAAGCCCTCCGGCTGGAGGGGGCGGTTGCACCAGGGACAGGTTTCGATCGGGATTGGGCGGTCGCGCTTTCCCGCCTTCCATTTGGTGAGCACCGCATGGGTGGACTGCTGATCGCTGTCGCCCGGTCCGCCGAGCTTGTTGGGGGTGGCGGCCTTGCCCACCCACATGCCGATCTCGAAGGGCCATTCACCCAGCAGGTAGGGGTCGCTCTTCTCGATTCGCTCCAGGCGCTGAAGCTCCAGGGCGCAGATCAAGGTGGCAGCGCGTCCGAGCTGATCCAGGGTGAGCAGCCGCAGGGTGTAGCGCATCAGCACCGTGACGCCGGCCGATTCGATCCCCGGGCTCTGCAGGCGGCGGTGCACCAGGAGGAAGGCCGCCAGGCCCAGGTAGGCCTCCGTCTTGCCGCCACCGGTAGGGAAGAACAGCAGCTCCACGGCCTCACGATCCAGCCGGCCATCGGGTGTCTCTGGAGCCGCCAGGCCTGGCAGATTCATCAGCACAAAGGCCAGCTGAAAGAAGCGCCACTTCGGGGCGCGGGTGTTCGGACCCATACCGATCTGATCGGGCGAGACCTTGGCGCTGAAGGCACTGCGCTGCCGGCTGGCGCGGGCCATCACCAGGTTCATGGTGCGGAAGGCCTCGCGCACCAGGGGATCAGCAAGCAGCTTGATGCCGTTTTCGATGCGCTTGGCGCAGGCTTCCGCCTGGGCCCGGAGCTGCTTGGCGGTTTCGTTTTGCTCGTTGTCGCTGATGGGATGTTTGGGTTGCTGGGTGATCCAGCCCCGGTAGGCCGTCACCATCGGCATCAACTGCTGGCCGATGCGTTCGCTGCGGGCCAGATCCGCCAAGGCCTCCATGCCCATCGGCAGGTTGGTGCCGGGGGGTGGTTCGGGAAGGGTGCGGAACACCCGGGCCGTGGGGAGCCAGGTGGTGGTGAGCGTGTGGCAGCGGGCGGGGTTGTCGTCTGGGATGTCTGAGGCGATCACGGCCACGTTGTGGCCGCCCGCAAAGCAGTAGTCGCGCCGGTATTGGAGGGCTGCGAGGCGTTCGTCGGGATCCTTGGCCGCCTGCTGCAGGGCATCGCGACGCGGCGGGAAGCCCTGGGCGCACTGGAGGCTCAGCTCCACCTGGAAGGCCGAAACCGGATCGCGGTGACGGATCTGGTTGGTCTTGGGCGGCTCCCGTTTGTTGAGCAGAAAGAGCGACACCGACAGCTGATCACTGGGATAGCCGAGCTTGCTGGGGGCAGGCCGAGCGATCCAGCGCAGGCAGAGGCCCTGAGGGTTGGCCTCCAATGGGATGTCTGGGCTGGTGCCCTCGCCGGCGATCGTCAGAGACACGCTGTGGCGTTGAGGGCTGCGCAGCCAGAGCTTTTCGTCGTCGCCATCGGCCGGGGCTGTGTAATCCCCCCAGGAGACAGTGGCCTCGATGGTGGAGCCACGCTCCAGGATGAAGCTCAAGCCGCAGGAGGAGGTAAACCAGCTGCGGCGGGTGTTGGCCTGATCAAGGGCATCGTTGGCGTCGTCGTCCTTTTCCTGCTTCTCCAGGCGATGGGTAGCGTCGCTGCTGGGTTCTTCTCCAGCGAGATCAGAGAAGGAGAGTTGCTCGTCTGGTGTGGTGCGGCCAGCTTCCTGCTGGAACACATGGGGCACCAGGAAGCCCGTGGTGAACCAGACAGAGGGCGGCTGGGGCAGTTGCTCATGGCGGCGGGCGACATCGTCCCAGCCTGGCCCGATCAGATCGCTGTGCAGGGCAGCGACGAGCTGGGAGCGGATCTGGGCGGAGGTGGCCATGGTTCAGGTGCTCTTGCTGGCTTGTTCTTCGATGGAGCGAATCGCGCTGAGCACAGCTGGCAAAGCGTCCTGACAGATCAGCAGCACCTGCTCAGCGTCCAGATCGAAGTACTGATGGGCGATCACATCGCGGAAACCCATGGCTCCCTTCCAATCGATGTCAGGAAACCTGGCAGCCAGCAGGCCAGGCTCAAGCTTCTCCAGCCGCTTGAGCGCCTCCCCCGCCGCGAGGAACTGCATGCAGATGACATCGAGCAGGTCCTGGCCTTCTTCTCTGTCCAGCAGCGCCGGATCTGCGAGCAGGGGCCGAGCCTTGCGCTCGATCCGCTCCAGTGCCTGCCGCAGGGGCGTGAGCAGCACAAGCCGATCACCGCTCATGCGCTGATCCCTTCCCGGAGGATGGCCTGGCGCAGGGCGGGATTCATCCGCTCCCGCAGCCGCACCAGATCAACCGGTCGCTGCAGCAGCTCCTCCAGCTCCTGCTTCAGGTGGACGGTGGCGAAGGGGGTGAGGGGATCGAGTTCGACCCACACATCCACATCGCTCTGGGCTGTGGCTTCGTTGCGGGCTGTGGAGCCGAACAGGCCAATGCGTTGCAGCTGGTAGCGCTGTCGCCATTCACCCTGCCGTTGACGCAGCAATGGCAGCACCTGATCGGGGCTAAGAGCAGGCATAGCGGCTGAGCTGGTCATATCTCCAGACCGATCTGCTCGGCTTGCACGGAGCCAGTCTCGGCGGCCTGGGCCGCTTTCGGTGGACGCCCCCGGCGCTTGGCTCCTGGTGCTGCCGGGCCTGAAGCTTTCTTGCTGCTCTTGCTGTGGAGGCCCTGGGCCACTTCCTCTTCGTAGCGCTCGGCGTTCAGCGCCAGGAGGCGGGCCAGCACGTCGTCGCGCACGGCATCGGGCCAGCGGTAGCGCCAGGGCAGCTTGCGGCGGCCGCTGATGGCGCCAGAGGCCTGCAGCTGGCCCTGGAAGTCGAGGGCGTCGCCGGCGTCCCAGAAGAACAGTTCGCCGCTGTCGATGCGCTCCTGCAGCACATCAGGGAGCTGGGTACCGTCTTCCGTGTCGAGGTAGTCGAGGCCGAAGCCGCAGGCGGTGGGCAGATCGTTCCAGCCGTAGGCTCTCAGCACCGCCTGATCCATCTCGCCGTGGAGGCGGCGCAGCTCCAGGAGGCCGCTACTGGTTTCGGCGGGGTCGTGGAAGCGGTTGTAGGTGCTGGTTAGGCCTTCGTTATTGCTCACCATCAGCTCGGATCGGCACTGGTGGTAGCGCTCGCCGATGGCTTCGACGTTCTGGCTGGTGGTGTCGTGGGCAGGATCGTCGATGGCGGAATCGAGGAGAGCGGTGGGATAAGGAAAGGTTTCGAAGCAGTCTGAAGGCGTATATCTCAATCGGTCTTCCATAGAGGAGGCCTGAAGCAGGGCCCAGTGAATGTGCGTAGATGACTGGACTACTGCAAAATCAATGATGTCAAGGCCCGGGAAGACGTTTAAGGCGTGACTAAATACTGTTGCCGGAGGCAGAAATGCAAAGCAGGCGTGACTACTGACTTGCGAATTGACTACCACCCGCTCACACCCCGCAATCGCCGCATGCAGCGCAGGGCAGGTCTCTCCGAATCGCCACCAGTAGCGGGCGCGAATCTCGCGGTTCTGGGCCAGCCGCCCAGGCTTCACCTTCCGCTCCACAATCGCCATCAACTCCGGCCACTCCCGCCGACACTCCTCTTCGCTGCGCTCCCCGAAGTTGATCACATAGCGGTGGTGCGCATGTGTCGGGCTGCTATTGACCTCCTCGCCGCCGATGTACGGGACGATCAACTCGGCATTCTTCGAGTTCTCGGCAATCAGCCGCTCCATCGTGGCGATCGGCGAGGGGATTCCTGGGGTGTCGTCGTCGGCCGGGCCAGAATCATCGAAGGTGAAGCCCTGGCCGTAGATCTTTGATCCGAGAAAGCTCTTGCCGGCATTGGCCATCAGTTGCTTCGGATCGTCGTGGCCACCACTGGCGAACAGAAAGGCCGTGATCTGCTCAACCGGACGCCGATCCAGCAGCTTGACGCCGGCGTAGGCCCCCTTGAGCAAGTGCACCACGCTCACTACCACGGCTGCCACGCCCGGCCACTTGTATCGCTTGCGAGCCGCGTAGATCGTGCCACCCTTCGCGCAGATCCAGCGCAGGCCGCTGCTGCGGGTATCGCCCTGGGCGATGGTGTTTGTAGCGATCAGGCCCAGTGAGCCGCCAGGCCGTAGCAACTGGAAACAGCGGCGAAAGAAGTGGGCCACCAGATCGCATTGGCCACCGCTCTCAGGATGGTGTTGCTTGAACCAGTCGAGAACGCCCTCGGGGTAGCCCTGGATGAAGGTGTTATTTCCCGCAAAAGGCGGATTGCCCACAAACACATCGAATCCCGGCTGCTCCCGCCTAAACACATACGGGAAGGCCAGCTGCCAGTGCAGCGGTGTGATCCCCTTCTCTCCCTCTTGTAGCCGCTCCAGCGGTTCAGCCAATTCGGCTTCCAGCTCCGCCGCTGCACTCTGCTGCAGGGTGGCTTCCAGGTAGAGCTGGCGCAGCTCCTGGCGATCCTTCGTCTTCTTGCCGTTGAAGAACGCCGCCACCAGCAGATCCCCCACCGTGCGTTGGTAAGCCGTGCTGGCCTCCAGAGCCTGCAGAGCCTGACGTTTCTGAGCATCGTCAGCATCGCTGCGGCTATCGGCATGGAACAGTGAGAAGCTCCTGGCCTCCTGTTGCCGCACGTCATCGAGATAAGCCATCTGCAGCTCCCGCTGCAGGCTGGCGCCCTTCAGGGCTGCTTCGATCTCGGAGCGCTCCATACCCACCAGCGAATCGCCGCACTTGAGGGCGTGATCCACAAAGGTGAATGGCGCGTCCTTGCTGAGGCTCACCAGCCACAGGCTCAGCCGGGCCAGGTTCACCGCGAAAGGGTTCTTGTCCACCCCATAGAGGCAGCTCTGAGCGATCAGGCGGCGGGCATAGATGAGGGGCTCCTCGCCATGGGCATGGCCGCCCGGCGTCAGGGCGTCTGGCAGCCCCTCGCGGGCCCAGGCCTGCTCCAGAAGCTCAGCGAGAAAGCGGCAGCTCTCCACCAGGAAGGCCCCCGATCCCATCGCCGGATCGCAGATCTTCAGCGCCAGGATCTGCTCAGCCGTGGGCTTGCCGTTGCAGCGCTCCAACCAGGGCCGCAACGCCTCCGCCACGATCGGCCGCGTCAGCGCGCGGGGGGTGTAGTGGCTGCCGGTGCGGCGCCGTTCTTCCGTGGGTTGAAACACCAGGCTGCCCGCGACCTGGGCCCCATCGAAGAGATCCCGATCAAGCCGTGGGGCCAAGGCCTCCAGCAGGCCCGTTTCGTCGCAGGCTTTCTTGAGGGCCGTGGCTGATTTCGGCGGCAAGCTGGTGTGGGCTTCATCTGCCAACCACGTCTTGCGCTTGCTGCCTTCCAGAGCCAGCAGCTGCTCCAGATCCACCGCCGTGGTGATCTGCTTTTTGGCCCCCTGGGGTTTGCTCTTGAGGCCGATGCAGCGGCCCGCCATGCGCTGCACCGCATAGCCCATGATCCCCTCGTACACCGAGCCGATCTGCTCCACATCCAGGGCGCGGTAGCTGATCCGCTCGCCGTTCACGATCAGCAGGTTGCTGAGCACAGAGAACACCGCCCCATCGCTGAGCCAGGGCGTCTCCAGCCACGGGTAAACCGCTGGGTCGAACAGCTGGCCATGGCGGGCCGGCAGGTAATCCACGCTGGGGCCGCCGCCATCGAACACCAGGCGGCACAGACTCATCAGCCCGGCCCAAGCGCCAAAGCGCTGCTCCATCGTGTCGGGGAACTCGGCGGCGTCCTGCTGCAGCTGCTCGTAGATGCCGCTCACCTTGTAGTTCTGCTCATACACCGCATCGGTGGGCATCAGGGCCTCGTCTTCTGCGTAGAGCAGGAACACCAGCCGCATCAGCACCGTGATCAGCCCGCCGTAGAGCTGCTCTGGGTCGTGATCGGCAATCGCCCCGAGCAGCGGTTGCCCCTGCTGCCGGGTGAGCTGATCGGCCCGCTCAAAGCCCCGCAGCAGATCCCACAGGGCCGCCAGCACCTGATCGGCCAAGCTGTTGCTCACCACCGCCTGGAAGTTGCGGCTCTTCCTCAGAACATCAGTGAGCCGGTAGCCATCGGGATCCAGGAACACATGGCTCTGGTTCAACAGCAGATCCAGGCCCGAGAACATCAGCCGGCCGCTCACCTCGGCCAGATCCTTCAGCGGGAAGGTGAGATGGCCGGAGCTTTCTCCCTTCGGGGCCACCACCAGGCGCAGCTGGGTGCCGTTGAACAGCAGGCCTGATTCCACCCCCGTTTCCCGCAGCAGCCGCTGGAAACGCTCCTGGGGGGTGGCGCGCCAGAGGTGCTCGCCATCGCTGAACTTCTGATCCAGGGGCGTGAGCAAGGGCAGTGCCTGCACCAGCAGCTGCACCCCTTCGCCATCTGCTGCAGGCACCACGGCTGTGGGTTGCAGCGTCTCGCCGAGTTCAGGCAGTTCCCTGGTGTAGTTCTCAATCAGCCCCGGGTCGCTCTTGATCTGTTCGGCACTCCAGCCCAGGTGATCCACCAGCAAGGTCTCGATGCTGGAGAAGCCCAGCTCCCTGTCTTCCGGATCGGTGTCTTGATCAGCGCCCAGGGCTTCCAGAGCTGCGCGGTAACGCTCCTGGCGCTCGATCAGCTCGCTGCCGCTGCGGGTCACAATCCAGCCGGCATCCTGCATCGCTGCAGGGGCCACCACCAGGCCCACGGGTTGCAGGTAGCCCAGCCACTGCTGGTGGGCCAGGAGTTCGGGGTCGGTTTTGGTGGTGCGGCGGGGCATGGGCTCAAAGAAATAGGCGAAGGGATCGGCGGGTCACTTGTCTTATCGGGTGGCTCCGGGACTTGCAAAACCTTGGTTTCTGGGGTGATGCCGGGTGGATAGCTCAGGATTCACTTGGCTTATTCCTGCCGCTGCGGTTGGCTTAAGACCCAGCTCGCCCAGGGCTCGCAGACGCGCCAGACACGGATGCGTTGACCGGGCCGGGCCGGCTCCAGTAATCCTTGTTCCTGCCAATGACGAAGCCAGTCCTTGGCTGTGGTTGGCGACACGGCGAACCACTCCTCCAGATCAGCCGGCTTGAATTGTTCCGCCTGGCCCTCGCCAGCGGCGAGGCACGCCCGCAAGCGGGTGAGCAGCTGCTGGCTGCGGCGATCCAGTCCTTCCCACGGGTGAGGATCGGGCGGTTCCTGATGGGCCTGAAGGGCTTCGGCGCGCTGAGCCAGATCCGCAGCAGCCTGCTGGATCACATCCACGAAGTAGCTGAGCCAGGCGCTGTGGTCAGGGTCATGGCGCCCTTCGTAGAAGTCCACGGGACAGCCGAGCTGCAGGGCTCCGTAGTAGCGCTCCCGATCGGACGCAAACCACTCCTCAAAGCTCAGCAAACCCCGGAATGCGTAGCCACTGCGCCACAGCGAAGCCGTCGCCAGCAGTCGCCCACAGCGCCCGTTGCCGTCGGTGAAGGGGTGGATGGAAATGAAGCGATGGCTGAGCAACCCCGCCCTGATCAGCGGGGGCAGCTGCTCACTGGCCTGCCACCAGTCGCACAGCTGCTCCATCAAGGGGCCCACATCGTCGGGTCTGGGCGGGGCGTAGTCGATGCGGCGGCTCAGCGTGTCCACCACCGGCACTTCCTCGTCGCGAAACAGCGATCGCTGTCGCCGCCTGCCGCGTCCGCGCACGATCACCACAGCATGCAGCTCCTGAATCCATGCCTCACTGAGGGGGCTGCTGCCTTGCGCCCATTCCTCCACCCGATCGAGGGCACGCCAGTAGTTGCGCACTTCCTGTTCCGCCTTGCTTCCCTCGCGATCCGCCTTCGCGATCGCTACCCGCACGGCTGCGTCGTCGAGCGAATTGCCCTCGATGCGGGTGCTGCTGCGGGTGCTGCGCTGGTAGGCCGCGTGGCGCAATCGCAGGCTTTCATCCGCTGGCAGAGGAAGCAACGCAACCCTGGCCCTGGCATCGGCGATGGCGCAGAGATCAGCCACCAAGGCATCGCTGTAGCGGAAGCGGGGTTGCCAGGGCGTGGGGGATAGGCGCTTCATGGCCTATCCGCTGATGGGCCAGAGGTACACAAGCCCAGCAGGCTCCAGGCGATGGGTCACCACGCGGTAGCTGTCCTGGATGCGTTTCGGCTCACTGGTCAGCTCCGCCTCGATTGTTTCCAGGCGCCGCTGCCAGTGCTTCTGATCAGCGGCCAGCTGCTTGCGCTCCTGGCTGGAGAGCTTCTGCAGATCCAGGGCAGGCACCTCCAGCTGCTCTTCCAGGCCAGGGATCACGCCTGTGGGCCCGGCTGCCGCGGCCTGTCGATCGAGCTTGGCCAGATCCCGGTTGCGTTGCCTGACGGTGGCGTTGATGCGTTTGCGCTGGGATCGCAGCACCTCCTTGAGGGCCGCGGCCTCCGACTCCCCTCGCTGCTTGAGCAGCTCTGCTGCCGCGGCCTGGGCCTGCTGGGCCGCTGCATCCAACTCGGGCTTGAGCGCGGCCACATCAGCTGGGGCTCCGGCTTGGAGCTGGCTGCGGATGCCAGCGGAGATCCCTTGCGTGTTTCCGTGCTGCATCGCTTCGGTGAGGACGGTCCAGGCCTGCTGCTGCTGGGCCCCAGCCAGTGGCGTCAGCGCTTCATTGCGATCGGCACCGGGATGCCAATCGGCGATCACGCTGATCAGCTCATCGTGCAGCCGCGTGGCTCCCTGGCCAAACAGCGACAGCCGGCCCAGCACCAGCACCTTGGGCTGGGGGTCGGGGCTGGCCAGCACGCAGGCCCGGCTGAGCTCGTGATGCAGGAATCCCTGGCTCAGAAAGCGGCTCAACAACCGCTGCACCAGCCGGTGCTCCAGATGCAGGTGCACCGCCTCGGCATTGAGCCGGCCGGGATCAGAGAAGATCACCGGTCGCACCGGATGCTCCTGCCGCCACTGCCACAGCGGTGTCTTGCGGTCCCACACACCCCGCAGGCTGTCGAGGGTGTGCTCCCAGCTGCGGTCGTTGCTGCCGGCCACCAGGGCCTCGGGGTGATCCAATCGCCAGCAGGGTTGCCCCCTCTCGTCGCAGCCCTTCACCAGGCCACTCACGCCCAGCAGGTCGAGGGAGCAGTTGAGGGCGTCCCGGAAGGGATCGTCGTCAAAGCCAAGCCAATCGTGGGATTTGGCCAGCAGTTGACGCAGTTCATCCTGCTGGTGCTCCAGCTTCTCCACCCGACGGCTGGCTTCCAGCTCCTCCCGGGCGCGGTTGAGCATCGCGCCGCGATCGGTGTCGGCGGAATCCATCCCAAGCAGTTGCTGTTGCACCGCCTCGGTGTTGTCGGTGTCGATGCCGGCCTCCAGCACCTCATCCACCTGGCGCTGCACCAGGGGCGAGAGAGACCCCAGCTCCTGGCGGATCACTTCCGTCTTCTTCACGAGGACATCCATCACCCGATCCTCCGGGCGGTCTTCCAGCACGAAGTAGTGGCACCACACCTGGGGCGCCCGTTGCAGCTTGCGGTCGATCCGGCCGTTGCGCTGCTCCAGCTTGCTGGGGTTCCAGGGGATGTCGAAGTGGATCAGGTGCTTGCAGTGGTTCTGCAGGTTCACCCCCTCCCGGGCGGCATCGGTGGCGATCAGGATCCGCAGGGGCTCTGATTCCGGGTCAGCGTTGAACTGGGCCTTGAGCCGCTCGCGGTTCTCCTCGCTCATGCCGCCGGTGAAGGAGGCAATGCGGCGGTAGGCATCGTCATCCCCGAGCAGTTCCCGCAGCTGCCGTTCCAGGTAGCGCTTGGTGTCCACGTAGTCTGTGAAGATCAGCAGCCGGGTGGGTTTCCACGTCGCCTTGGCCGTTCCGAGATTGGGGCAGAGGTGGGTGCGCAGAAACGCCTCCAGCAGCTTGATGCGGGGATCGGGCCTGTTGCGGTTGGCTTCCCCGATCTCGCCCATCTCCTGCAACAGAGCCAGATCGCTCTGATCGGCCTGGACGGTCTGGCGTAGGGCTGCCCTGGTCTGGGCCTCCTCCAGGTTGAGCAGCTCGTCTTCCGAGAGTTCGGCGTTGTCGGAGTCGCGATCAACACCCCCCTGCAGCAGATCCAACTGGGCCCCAGAGGCCGCCAGGGCCTCACGGCGCTGCTCCTGCTTCTCGGCCAGACTCTTGCGGTGCACCTTGAGGGTGCGGGCGAAGGCCTCGATCGAGCTCAGCAGCCGCTTCTGCAGGTTGGTGATCACCAGCCGATCGGCATTGAGTTGCCGCTTGGTGGCCCCCTCCTGGAGCAGCCGCTGCTCCCGCTGCTTGCGGTACCTCTGCAGCAGCCGCGAGAGCTCCAGCTCCGGGGTATCGGCCGGCAAGCTGCCTTTGGGAACGGACAGGGGCTCAACGATCCGCTCAGGGAACTCCTCGCCGATGCGGCGCAGATCGTCCTTGAGGCGGCGTACCAGCACCGTGTCCAGATCACCCTGCTCAAAGGGCACTCCCCGCACAAAGCGGGCCGGGTCCAGCAGCTCCAGCAACGCCGTGAAGCTGTTGCTGTGACCGTTGTGGGGCGTGGCGGAAAGGAAGATGCGGTGTTCGAAAAGCGGCGCCAGATCCCTCAGGCTGCGGGTGAGCCCTGAATCGATGGCGTAGCGGAGCGTGTTGCTGGCCGGGGCGGCGTTGTGGGCCTCATCAATGATCAGCAGCGACTGAACTGGGGCCTGATCTTCCCTGCCCTTGCCCTGCTGCAGCCACACCCGCAACGGAGCGGAGTAGTCCGCGTTGCGCAGCAGCGCATGGGAAATGAGGAAGCGGCTGTGGGTGCTCCAGGGGTTGGTGCCGTAACCGCGCTCCTGGCGCACCTTGGCCACGTAGGCCCGGTCCATCACCGTGAACGCCAACCCAAAACGGCTGGCCATCTCCTCCTGCCACTGGCGCAGCACCGAGGGCGGGCAGCTGATCACCACCCGCTTGATGCGTTGGCGCAGCAACATCTCCCGCAGGATCAGCCCGGCCTCGATCGTCTTGCCGAGGCCTACGTCATCAGCAATGAAGAGACCCACCCGGGGCATCTGCAGTGCCTTGCGCAGGGGCTCCAGCTGGTAGGCCTTCACATCGATGCCGGCCCGGTACGGGGCCTGGAACAGCTCGGCGTCGGTGGCGGTGACGCAGTTCCAGCGCAGGGTGTTGAGGTAGGCGGCGAACTGCTTGGGCTGGTCAAAGCCCCGCTGGGCCACCGCATCCCAACTGCTCTCCCCCAGCAGCTCGAAGTCGATCTCCCGCTCCCGGAACACCGTGAGCCGCGCTCCGATGGCGTCGTCCTCCATGCAGGCCATGGACACGACCGTGTCGCCCCCGGGTTCCTGGGGGGCCTGCACGTCCTCCACCAGGTAGCGACGGGTGCGACAGCGCACCACGGCCCCGGGCTTCAGCTTCTGGCGAGTCCGGGTGGGCGTGGCCGTCATTGCTCCATCTTGAGCAGAGGTATGGGGCCGCGGCAACGTGCCAAGGCACACCTTGAAACTGAAATCCCAAGCATTCCCAATCGCTGGCAGCAAGGCAAGAAGGCCGCGGCCGCTCCAACGAAGCACCCTTCTCTTGCACTGGCCTTGAGCTCTTAGCAGTGGTGACAGCGGGCTTCGCGCGCGCGAGGAAATGCCTCAGACATCGGCGAGGCAATCCCTCCACCCCCCTCCGCTTGAGGCCCTCCCACCAAAAACCCATGGGGGTACCCCCCTCCCAGGGGGACCCATGAGGGCTGTCGTTTCGGGGGGCAAACAGCCAGCCCATCAGTCAAGCCTCATAGGCCGGGGGCGCCAATGCCGAAGGCGCCGTGGCGCTTTCGCACTTCAGCGGCATGGGCAGTCGCTTCGAGGGCAGAGAAAGTCTGGGACCGGTAACTCCGGCTATTCACCGACTTCCATTTCCTTCGACTACCCGATGCACAGCGAGATGGGGGACACGTTGATCACCAAACGGCCGGCCTTCATGCCAAGGGCCGCCGTACGGATCTGAGCTCCCCAGGAGCGCGGACAACCAGGCCAACCCGCACCCCCTCAATTCTCAATAGCGCACGCAGATGAGAATGGCCCGGGCGTTCGTCTCCTCAGAGGCCTCCTGTCTCCACCTCACAGGACAGGCCATGTCCACCTGTCCCTGCACTGTGCACCCTTGCGAGGGCAAGGAGGGGCACCATCTGTTCAATCCCGCTCCCCTGCTGGCGACCACAGCAACGCTTCGCCAATCCGTCACGACGCCGTCGCAAGCCCTATCCCAACAGGACCCGAGAAGCCCCATGGCCATCGCCTGTGTACGTCAACTCCATCTCCACAGGCTCGCTCAGCTCAACCTTGTGCTCCCTCCCCCGGGGGCTCCATGGCGGTGTCCACTCACAACACTCGCCATGACGGCTTCTTCCAAAATCCAGGGCCCGGCACCTGTCCACACCACAGCCGAGAGCCACCTCATGGCTGTGGATACTCCCCAGCCAGCCCATGCGCTCGGCATCGCCGCCATTGCGGCAGCAGAGCAGGCCAACAGCTACAAGTCCATCGGGCCGGGGTATCTCGGCACCGGGATTGCCGGTGATCTCTCCGTTGAAGTCGGCATCACCACCGGCAACGGTGATCAGTGCCAACGCTCCGGCATCGGGATCTACCTGCGCAGTGATCACATGGCCCACCGCTATGCCAAAGAGCTGCTGATCTGATTCCAGCCCACCCGCGCCTCCTCCCCAGGGGGCGCTCTTTGGCTTCCTGCTCTGCCCAACCTCGTTCGCTGACGCCATCAGCCCAGCACAGGTCCTGGCGCCACAACGGGTTCTTGCCGATGCAATGCGTCAACGGCGCCTAGGGCCGCAGCCGCCACCGATGCCACGGCTCCATAGGCGGCCAGGGGTGAACCCGGGCCGTACTGCCGCAGCATCTCCCCCAGCTCCGTGCTCGCCCGTCGTGGTTGGCCAGCCAGCACCGCCGCACGCAATGCCGCCGTTCGGGCCGTATCCACATCACCTCGCTCCACCAGCCCAGGCCGGTAACTCCCCTGAGCCAGCAGGGTGTTGATCTGAACCGCCCGCTCCTCGGCGCTCAGGCCCGCCGCCTGCATGCGAGGTGTCGCCCGGTTCAGCCGCTCCCGATCCACCGCGGGATCCACGTGCTGCCGCAGCAGCGCCGTCATCGGCTCGGACAAGCTCCCACCGTGATGGGCCAGATCCGTGCTCACGGCCCGGGCCAGACGCATCTGCGTGTCCCGGGATTCGGCGGCCGCTCCAAAGGCCAGCCGCTCTAGGGGCTGGATCAGTCCACCTGTGACCAGATCATTCCAGGCCCGCGTCAGCGGGTTGTCCCCCGCCGCTGCCAGCAGCGTTGCCAACCCCTGGTGTTCCGCTGCCTTGCGCATCGGTTTCAACCCTTTCAACTCTGATTTCCCCAGATGGTATGGACAGCCGAATGTCCCTCCACCGGGGGCACCAGGACGCGTTCGCCGGTGGCAATTCCAGCTCCCGCCGCCATCTCGATCCGTGGCCACCGCAGCGCACAGCCGCCGCCTCTCGCCGCCGCGGCCAAGGGCAAGGCTGCCTCTTGCGACAGCGAGATCGTCCTGATCAGGAGACGACCCCGTAGTCAGAAGCCCCCTCCCCGGGGGGCCTTGTGCAACGCCTTCTGTGCGTTCCCATGCACCGCTCCATCTCCCGGCGTGACGCCACTGTTCTGCGCTTTCTTCCCCTGGCCGACGGCCTCGCCGGCCGCCTCCATCGCCGCTTCCCCGATCTCCTCGAGCGCGACGATCTGATCCAGGTGGCACGGCTGGCCCTGGTGCAGGCGGCTGCCCGCCTCACCAACCTCACCACAGCCCCTGCCTATCTCAAGCGCTGCATCAGCGGCGCCCTCTGCCATCACCTGCGCGATCGCGCCCTGCTCGTTCGCCTGCCGGCCTCGGCGCGCGGCCAAGCCCCCTGGGGCCACCTCAGCCTCGATGCCATGACGGCACACGATCCCGGCAGCTCCGGCAACGCCCTGCTGCAGACCGGACTCGACTGCCTACCTGCTCCCACTCCTGAGGCGGGAACAGTCGAGAGCCGCGAGCTTGAGCGCCTTCTCGATCAGCTGCCCTCGCGCCAGGCCGCGGCCCTGCGACTCACCGTGCTGGAGGGGCTCTCCCTCCGGCAGGCCGCCCAGCATCTGGGCGTCTCCGCCATGACGGTGTGCCGCTGCCGCCGCCAGGCCCTCAGCTGCCTCCGTCAGCTGATTGACAGTCCGGCAGCCCAGCGCGCCTGAGCCCGGCAACACCAAACCCTTTGCCCCTGGCCCCACGGCCGGGGGCTCCCTTCTGCTGCCGCGGCCCAACACCGCGGTTCCCTCTCAATCGTCAACACCCATGGCAACCATCGCCACTGCATCAGCCAAGCCCCGTCAGTCGAGGAGCAAGCGCACCGCAACCGATCCCATCACCAACGGCATGCAGCAGCCCACCCCAGGAACGCTGCAGTTGCCCGATCTGGATGCTCCAGCCCTCAACCCATCTCAGCCAGCAGCCTCCTACAAGCTGGCCTTTGGAGACACCCGCTGCTGGCACGTCTCCCGCGACGCTGGCCTCAGCAAGGAAGCCACCGGCTCCGCCGCCGTTGCTGGTGCCGTCGTCGATCTCACCCTGCAGATCTCTGCGGCCCAGCAGCGCAGCGGCGAGGACTTTCGCCTGCGCCTCGCCTTCTGGTCCACCGATCACGAGCTGGCCGAGCTGAACCTCAATGCCGTCTCCCCTGCAGCCGACGGCAGTCTGCACATCACCTCGCCTGCCCGCAGCCTGGCTGGCGCCCTGCTCACCATCAGCGACGCCGACGAGGACATGCGTGCCTTCTGCGGCGGCGCACGCTTCTCCATCCGCCAGGGCCGCGGCCGCGGCGTCTTCGTTGAGACCGACATCGCCCTCGATGGACGCTGGCTGGCGATGAGCGGTGCCTACGCCACGCTCCGCAGTGCCACCCATCCCGAGGCATTCAGCGACCAGCTCATCGACATCAAGGCCCGCTTCCGCAACGCTGGCCTGCTCCTGCCGGGGCCAGCGGTACTCCGATCCAGCACGCCGACTGCCCAAGGTGAATCCAACGGCTGAGGCCAAGACTCAGCCACGAGCAACAGCCGGTAGGCATCGCCACGAACTTTCAGGCATGGCCTCGTGCATGCAAACTCTGCCCCCTTGCCGGGGGCAGTTTTTCGGCGTACATTTACGCCCCCAAAGGCAGCTTCAGCGGCGGGACCGCTGGACGCCGAGGTGGCTTCCGGTGCCGCGTTGTCCGGACCACTGCTTGAGGGGGCCTTCTGGCCAGTCCCACATCAACCCCCATGCAGTGGATGGGACCGCGATCGCGTCCGTCCTGGTGGCCATGCAGCAACCCAAGGCGTTTGGCCTTTTGCCTCTCCGCCAGGACGCCCACCTGCATGGGAGCACTCTTCTTTTTCTCTCATGACCCTTCTCGCTCCCGATCACACCCTGGCTCCTGGTTTCATCAGCTGCCTGCAGCGCAGCCTGCTGTTGGCCACCACCCAGGACTACCCCGTCCCCATGGATGGCCGCACCGTCACGCCGCTGCAACGGTTGATCGACGGCAAGCGCAAGGCCATCGCCAGCCTCTGGCATGGCCCGATTGACGGCGATTTCAACGACTTCAGCGTCAACCGCAAGGACGGTGAGATCCACTTGTCCTTCCAGGGAAGCCCGCAGCTGCGGGTGCCGCCAAACGTGGCGGAGCCCCTGAACTACCGCATGGGCGTGCCCCTGTGGGTGCTGGGCCGCGGCCGCCAGGACCAGTTCGTGGTGTTGGCCTGCGGCCTGGCCCACCCGCTCTACAACTCAGCCCACCTCGATGTCTTCTCTCCCGTCACCGGCGAGAACCTCACCCGTCAGTACATCTTCGATCCACGGGCAGAGGCGGAGCTCGGCACCCAGCGCAACCCAGAGGAGATCAGCGCGCTGATGATGGCCAGGGCCCGACTGGAGATCGGCCAGCTCAAGCGCATGGGTGTGGCCCTTGAGGACGGCTACTTCCAGGAAGCCCCCGCCGCGCCCTTCCCCCCATCCGCCATCGGCCAATGAGCTGCTGCTCAGGCGTGATCAATGGCATCTGAGGACGGGTAATCGTGCCCGCTTGCTGTAGTTGCTACGGCAAGTGGGCGCATAGTCCACCAGCGCCAGTGCAGGCCGTGCACCCGGCCCCAAACAACATACCCCTGGGGCACTGTTCGCCTCGTTGGTGATGGCCTCAGCCCAGCTACTCGTCTCCCTGCACCATGGTTTCCGCAACAAGCCAGCGGCCGAACGCTTCGGGCTGATCAACGACAGCTCTCCCTGGATCCCGGCCGAGCTCGACGCCCTCGCCCTGATCGACCACATCAGCGCCGGAAAGGCCTGGATTGCCTGCAAGCTCGCCGCGGCCAGTAGCAAGCGCGAGGAAGATCTCGCTGGTGACTGGAACCTGATCGTGCTCGACGTCGACGGCGACATGCCGCTCGAGCAGTTCTGGGCCAACCCGTTTGTGGCCAGGCACTGCCTGTTTTCGTACACCACCCCGTCCCACCAGAAGGTGACGGAGAAGAACCCTGAAGCCCTGGATCGCTTCCGCGCCATCTTCCACTGCGGCAGCACGCTGAGCGGGATCGAGCTGCACCGCCAGCTCTATGCGCTGCTGATCGAGCGCTCTGGCCTAGTACTGAAGGACAACTGCGGCGACAAACCCGAGCGGCTCTGGTACGGCTACGACCAAGCCGAGATCAGAACAGGCGATGGCACCCCGCTCAGCTGGGACCTGATCGAGGACGCCAAGGACGCAGCCGCCAATGAAGAGGCAGCTGAGGCTCAGCGTGCCCATGAGCGCGCCCATGCCGGCCCCACCGACGACAAGGACATCGAGCGGGCGGCCTACCTGCTGCGCCACGTCCTCAAACCCAGCGGCCTGATCGGTGATGGCACCGATGGCTACGAGTCCTACTGGATCCGTGTGCTCAATGCCGCGGCCTCAGCCGGCGCTCTGCTGTTTGAGCCGTTCATGGAGTGGAGCTCCAAGGGCGGCCACCACAAGGACGAGGCCAGGCGACTGCAGCGCGGCAAGCGCTGGGACAGAGCCGGCCGCCGCAGCGGTGTCGCGGCGTTATTCGCCATGGCCAAGGAACAGCTGGGCCCCAACTGGACCCAGGCCCTACCAGCGGAACTCCGTCCCAGCAGTGGTACTCAGCCACCGCAGATCATCTACTCCCACCGGCCGGCAACGGAAACAGATCCGCCGCGGCCCTTCGATGCAAGCAAGTTCCGCCCACCAGGACTGCGCATTCCAGACCCTGACGAGAACACTCACATTCCCGATGCTGTCACAGCCCAAGACCTGAAGGCCATTGCAGAGGATCGCCGCATCTTCTCTGCGCCGCGGCCGAAAGACGCTGAACCCAAGTCCGACAAGGACAAGCCAGAGAGCCAGGAGCTCAGCATCGACGAGCAGCTCAACCGCCTTTACCACTTGCGTGCCCATGGCCTGATCCAGGACGGCGACGAACTCATCGCCGCGCCACAGGAGAAGATCGACAGCCTCGATCGCGCCATGCTCAGCGATCTGCTGGAGCACAAGGGCTACGTCAACTCCCCCGGTGAAGTCGAACGCGACCTGCTCTCCCTCTTCCGCCGGGAGCACGGCATGGTGCGCAACTCCCACCAGGACTGCGCCAGGAAAACCCTTGACGGCAAGGCCGGCCCCAAGGTGCGCTGGCTGGTGGACAACTTCATCATGGCCGGCCGTGAGCACATCATTCACGCCAAGGCCGGCGCCGGCAAGACCGTGCTCGCCTGCCACCTGGCCCGGGCGATCACCGGCGATCCGACCCTCACCAGCTTTCTGGACTCCGGCTTCCTCAATGGCGCCAGCCGCTGGAAACGCGACCGTGTCATCTTCATCGCCACCGACATGGGCGAGGGCGCTGAGGAGAACACCAACACCTACCTCGATCGCCTGCACATGGCAGGCCTTCCCTTCCTCGAGCAGGTGGAGTGGTGGCTGCAGGATGCCGAGAGCGGCAAGCCACCCTGGACCCTCTCGCTGCATCACATCACCCGATTGATCCAGTACCTCGAGGGCATGCAGCACCAGGGAACCCCAGTGGCAGCGGTGATCATCGACTCGATGAAAGCCGTCTGCCCTGAGCACATGCAGGTGGGCAACCAGGCCTTCAAGGCCTACCTCGATCTCATCGCCGACATCTGCTCCCGTTTTGGCACCTCCCTGATCTGGATCCACCACACCAGTGGCGATGGCTCCAGAGCCCAGGGCATCCAACGCATTTCAGAAGGAGCTGGTGCTGTATTCCGCCTCGAGAAACAGAAGGACTCTCGCCAGATCCTGCTCTCCGTCGAGAAGATCCGCGGCGGCGCCAAGAGCCGTGACCTGCTGATTGACCCCTTCGCTGTCGACGGCCTCACCTTCTCCTACCCCCAGGACGCTGATCAGGGTGACGCGCCTGACCCGGTGTTTCAGGAGGAAGACCGCCGCAAGACGGCCGTACTGGACGTGCTGCGAAGGGACTACAGCCGCTTTCGCCTTGACCATCCTGAGCTGCACGCCGACAAGCACTCATTGCACTACCTCGGCCTGAGCAAGACCCAGATCCAAGACGCCATTGATGGCGCGCCTTGCTCCGAAAAGCAACTACGCAACCTGCTTGCTGACCTTGCCGATGGCCCGTTGATCGAGAAAAAAGGCCACGGCAAGGCCACCACCTACCGCCTGCGCCTGGACGGGATCGGACCACAGCTGAGCACCGGCGACATCTTCACTGACCTCGGCCCCTGAGCAGCAAGGTTGAATCCCGCAGCAGACCCGGCAGTCGTACACGGCTACGGGCTGTTTGTTTATGGGATTTTAGCTCTCAGAAATAAATACAATTTCCCCCCTCCCATTTTTCTCTAAGACCATCGGGCAGACCTTGCACCCAGGTTGGCATACCCAACTCCATTCCCGCAAGCCCTGGCCCTGTGCGGGTTTGCTCCAGATTTCGGCCCGCCGATCGCCGTCGATGATCGTCTCATCCTGCGACAGCCCCTGAGAATCCCTGTCCCAGCGGCAGCTCTCAGGGGATCGCGCCCACAACAGACCTCGATTGCCACTGGGCACGCACCCCGCAAATCCATTGCGCGCCTTGTGGTTTTGGCGAATCGCGCCCTTGTGCCCCCTTTTCGCCGGCGCTTTACTCCGGCTCCCCTGCAATGGGACTCAGCGAATCGCGCCCAAATCCGCCTGATCATTTATTCCTTACGCGCGAGGCCCCGGCGCGCCTGTTGAGACAACCCTTGTTGCAGCAGTCGCGTTCAAGGGTTGGCATCAACCCGCCCTAGGAACATCCTCAAGCCCCAACACAAGTGAACGCCCCGGAAGGAAGCATCCGGAACCACAAGGTTGGACGCTGCCAGCGACTGCCTGGATTGAGGCCTTCAGCCGAAAGCCAGAGCCGGAGCCCATCCGTGCGGAGCCCGGCGATCCTGCACGTTCGCCGCCGTGAATCGCGGCTGGGGCGGAACGGCCCGGTAATCGAGCCTGCGGTACACCTCGCTGGTGAAATCAAGCGGAGTGAACACATCCAGCAGCCGCAGGGCCAGCCCCAGGCAAGCCGGGGTGTGGCGCCAGACCTGTGCTTCGCTGAGCCGCAGGACGGGGATGCCGAGCCGGGCAGCGTCGGCGTCCTTCGCGTCGTCCTTGCGCTTCTGGGCCGGGGAGGCATGGAAGCTCTGCTGGTTGCGGATGTCGCAGGGCTCATCGATCTCGATGGCCAGGATCTGGCTGGCACTGCCGGCCACCACCACGATGTCGAAGCCGGAGGCATAGGCCGGATCACTGCCCCGCCGCACCCAGTCGGCATGGGCTTTGGTGCCATGGAACATCACCTCGCGGTAGACGCGGCTCTGGGGCCCGAGCAGCTGGGCCAGGGTTTCGGCGAGGGCCTGGCTGAAGTTGGGCACGGTGCGGCCCTGGGCCGTGTGCTGGTTCTCCGGGGTGAACAGCCGCTGGCTCGAGGCCGCGAATGTGCGGGCCGGATCCCAGCCGTTGGCGACGTTGAGCGCCTCGGCGATCTGGCCACCCGTGGCGCCCGTCAGAGCGCTGAGGTCGAAATGGACCAGCTCGGCCTGCTCAAACAGTTCCCCCAGGCCTCCCAGCAGGGCACTGGTGGCGAAGGCCCCGAGAAACTGAACACCGAGATCGGGCTGCCGGTTCACGGCGTTGGCGATCAGCGGGTTCTCCATCACCCAGTCGATCGAGCCGTGGTTCCCCTGGGGAGGGGTGATGAGGGGATAGGTGGAACGGGACATGGCGAAGACCTCAGCCGTAAAGGGAATCGAGTTCGTTGCGGCCGCTGGCGTTCTGCTGAACAGCTGCCTTGCTCTGCTGCAGGAGGCGTCGATCAGCGGCCTGGCCGTCCTGGTGGCGGTTGATGTCACCGCCGATGACATGGCCGCCAGCGACGGCGGCAGCGTCGGCGGCCACCGCAAGGGCGCCGGCGCCCGGGATCACTGCCGAGAGGGCCACACCAGCGGTCTTGGCGAAGGTGCCTTCTGGATGGCGCTCGAACTCATCGACATAGGCAGCGAAGCCCGTGGAAGCGGCCCCGAAAGGGGTCCAGAGAACCTTGCTGATGGCCTCAAAGGCATCGCTGGATTCGTTGATCCACTCGCCGTGGTCCCGCAGCCAGTTCTGCCAGATGGAGCCGGATGCTTCTCCAAAGATGGTCATGGTTCCTGTGAATGGGGGAGGGCAGGCCACCACGAGGGTTGCCTGCAGGGTCCTCTCGTTCCAACCTCTGCCGGGTGATTCCCGCACTACGGCAGAGGCCATCAGCCCTCAGGGCTGCGGAAACATCCGGTCGCGCAATTGATCGGCGAGCACAGGGTTGGCCTCAGCCCAGTTCTCGAGCCCCCTCGCTCGCAGATAGGCCTCCCATTCCGCCTCGGCACCAGCCCGGGCAGCGCCAGGAGAAATAGGCGGTGCAGAGGGCTCCAGGGAATCCGGCAGGGGCTTCTTTGCCGGGGCGGCGGTGGGGGCAAGGGCCCCTCCCGTGGGGAGACGATCCGGCAAGCCGGTATTGGCCGACGGATCGTCCAAGGCCTGACGCAGGGCCTCGAGCGAGCGGGTCTGACCCATGGCCAGGCCAGTGAACATCGGCAACTCCAGCTTCAGCTGATTGGCTGGCTTGGGGTTCACGAAGCGGAAGCTCACGGTGACTTTCTGGCCCGCCTCGTCGTACCCCACCACGTTGAAAAACAGATCGGCGGTCTTGCCGGCCTTGGAGCCGGCGATGCCGCCGCCGATCAGACCACCAAGCAAGCCGATCGGCCCAAGCAACAGCGCTCCACCGAGCGCCCCGGCGGTAGCGCCGCCGAGGGCGCCGGCCGTGCCGCTGCCCACGTTGTAATCCTCCTGGCCACCGGTGAACCACTGGGCGATGCGGTTGATGGGCAGGAAGCCGGCAGGACTGCTCAGACCCTTGGCATCAAGGCTGATCGTGCAGGGCGTGGCGCCACAGAGAGCGTCGTAGCTGGATGACAGGGCCGGCACCTGCCAGACCATCAGGGCCGCCAGCGCCAAAGGGGTGGTGCGCATGGTGAGGCCCATCAGGCGAGACGCCGAGCGGCCTTGCCACCGGCCTGCTGATTGGCCTGGCCGTAGGCCGCGGCGATCGAGAGTCCCGCCAGCCCCAGCCAGCCGATCGGGCCTGCGCACACGAGGGCGGTGGCCAAGGCCCCCTTGCCCACCACCTCCAGACTCTTCTTGCCGTATTCAGCCTCCGTGAGCTGATCCTTCTGGGTGAGCAGCATCACAGCATCGGGGGCCACCAGGCCAATGCCAGCGGTGAGCGGGTTGGCACCGAGCACCGCCTGGGTCACAGCCACAGCGGTACCGCGCATGGCACCGTTCATGGCACCTTTGCCGGCGTCCTGCAGCACCAGCGCCTCGGCCTGCTCAGCCAGGTCGTGCCGGCCGGCATCGCGGAAGCCCTGCGCCTGGGCGATGCGATGGGCCACGGCGATACCGCCGCCCATCACGCCACCGAGAGCACCGACTTCGATCGTGTCCCCAGCCACCTCGGCCAGATCACCGGTGACACCGGGGGTGGCCTGCTCGGCCACTTCCAGGGTGTAGGCCTCAGCTTCGATGATCTCGGCCTCGCTCATGACGCGATCGCCGATGCGGGAATTGAGTGATTCGGGGCCGTAGACGATGTTGCTGGCATCGGCACTGCCGCCCTGGGCATGGGGCTCGATGTGCATCGCATCGATGCTGGGGTCCGCGACGACGGCCTCGATGCCCTCGATCGAGCCCTGGGCTTCTGCAGGCACCCGCTGCTCAAACAGCTCCTGGGCTTCTGCCAGGCTGCGGCGGGCTCCATCCGCGCATGCCGTCGCTGCGGAGCTGCTCCACCAGGTGGCTGGGCAGATCCTGGAAGGGAATGTGGCGGTAGGCCTCGATGCCGGTGATGGCGTTGGCGAGGCCGGCGGCGGGCATCGTCACCGAGGCCGGCACCGCCTCGAAACAATCTCGAGCGGCCCTGTAGATCCCCACGATTTCAATGGGCTTCTTCGTGGTGGTCTTGGGAATGGTCATGGCCTGGTTCTCCGCACCCGATGGGGCCGGGCTGAATGGATACGTCCACCCCTCGTTCCGCCAGCAACGAGCTGATTCCAAGGCCCGGCCAGAAGCGACAGCCCACGAAAAAGCCGCCCGTGGGGCGGCAGGAGAGGAGCCAACGGAGCGACCTGTCTTCCTTCAGCGGCAGTTCACGAAGCTGGAGCTGCCGATCCGCTGGGACGTGCAGCTGGTGCGGCCGTAGTTGTCGCTGTAGTTCGAGAACCCGAAGTTGCCGATCTGCTGGCGTTGATAGGTGCCCCGGTAGCCACCGGGACCTGTGACCTGGCCGTAGCCGTTGCCGCCGTACTGCTGGTAGGTGGAGTTCCACATCTGAGCCTGGGCGGGGGTGGGGGCCACCAGGCCCAAAGGGGCGACAAGCAGCAGGGAGGCGAGAAGGGTGCGCATGATCGAGGGGCGGTGCAGGGCTGTGTCCCTGCGATGCCCTCCCCTCGTTCCGGTGGATCGGGGCTGATTCCTGGGGCCTTCAGAGGCCCTGGATCGGTCGCCAGTCACCCACCAGTTGCCAGGCCGCCCAGTAATAGGGCCTGGTCCAGTCTTCTCCAGAGGGAGATCGCACTGCGCCGTTCCGAAACTCAGCCTGAACAGCAGCCAGCGCCTCACTGCGGCCCT
Source organism: Cyanobium sp. NS01 (assembly GCF_014280235.1). Taxonomy (NCBI): domain Bacteria; kingdom Bacillati; phylum Cyanobacteriota; class Cyanophyceae; order Synechococcales; family Prochlorococcaceae; genus Cyanobium; species Cyanobium sp. NS01. The sequence goes on from NZ_CP047940.1 coordinate 2,635,307, forward strand.
CACCGTTCTTGAGCTTGCCGTAGAAACGGCCCATGAACTCGGCTGTGGCCGCATCGTCCACCTTCCACAGCGACAGCAGGGTGGAGCGGGCACCGGCCACGGTGAGAGCCCGCTGCAGGCCATAGAGGCCTTCACCAGTGCGCAGCTCACCCTCACCTGTAGAGCAGGCCGAGAGCACCACGAGTTCTGTGCCATCCAGTTGCAGGGCGGTGGCTTCCAGGGCCGTGAGCAGCCCGTCGTCCTGAGCATCAGGGCCAGGGTTGTTGGCTCCTGCCAGCACGATGCCGCTGCGCAGCAGGGGATCTTCTCCTTGAGAAGCCTTGGCCACTGGGCCCGAAGCAAGACTTGCTCTCACGGGATCTTGTGACGGGATGTCTTGATCAGCCACAAAGAAGCCATGGGAGGCGATGTGCAGCACCCGTGGGCCGATGCTGCGCTCGAGCACGGACACCGTGGCGGCATCGTCAGTCACGGCGCGGGTACCCAGCAGGGAGGCGATCTGATCGCCTTCTGTGGCCGTAGCCGGCAGCGATGCCCATGTCTTGCTGGCTAGATCGCCTGAGCGTTGTTGGGGCTGGGCTGAGGCCAGCACCGGTGCCTCGGCTCGGCTGCCCCGGCTGTAGTTGGGATTGGCAATCACCAACGACTGCTTGCCAGCAGGGCCAGGCTGCTGGAAGCGAACCAGATCCCGGCCAGTGGTGATCAGCCGGAGCTGCACGCTGCTGCCGAGAGCCTGGCCATCATTGACTGGAGAAGGAAGCGCCGCAAAAGGCACCCGGTGCAACTGGGCATCGGGTGAGAGGAACCACTGGCGGCTGCCGGCGAGAAGTGGTTTGAGTGGATCAAGAACCAGCCTCGAGACATCTCCCAACAGCTGCGGAGCATCCGATTGGTCCTGGTAAGAAACCGAGAGAGCCTTGGCAATGGCCTGATCAATCGGGACAGCTTCTCCCAACTGTACGGACTGGACCGAACCATCAGGCTTGAGCACCAGAGCCAGATAGCGCGGTGCACCCCATTGCGCCTGGGGCTTGGGATTGCTCAGCCACGGCCGGTAGCGTTGGAACTCAATCAGCACCCCGTCGGCTGGTAAGGCAGCAGCCACCTGGCTTGATGAAAGCTCAGGGATTTCAAGAGAAGGGAGCTCTCGATAGAGCTTTTTCTCCAAATCATCTCTTTGCTGACGGAGCACCTCTCGCTGCTGGGGGCTGAGCTGGATGCCGCTGAGCCTGCGATTCAGAGCTGTGAGCCGGGCGGCCAAGCTCTGCTGTGGACCAGAGGATCTGGAAAGCAAAGCTTGGCGCTGCTGGATGTCTAGGAGTAGGCCGTGGCGATTCAATCTAGTTGAGAGTGCTAAGTTTACTCCGGATGGAGCCTTATCGGCCACGCCAAAAGGGATCTCCCAGGCAAATCCCTGGGAAAGGACCATTACCTGTCTCTGACCTTGAGATTGTGCTGGAACCTCCCGGATTAACCAGTCTCTTTGAGACTTGAGTCCATGATTCATTGAATCCATAGCCGCAGCTAAATCACCCTTGTCGACGTAGAGCGCCGCCAGGTTATTCAGACTAACAGCGACAACTGGGTGTTCCGGGCCCAGGCTCTTCTCCAAGATTGCCAGCGTTCTCTCATACAGCGGCACTGCCTTGCTGTACTGTCCCTGATTTTGGTAGAGCGCCGCCAGGTTATTCAGACTAACAGCGACATCTGGGTGTTCCGGGCCTAGGCTCTTCTCCCGAATCGACAGGGCTCTCTGAAATAGAGCCATTGAACTGCTGTACTGATCCTGGTTACTGTATAAAGAAGCCAGGGTATTCAGACTGGTGGCGACATCTGGGTGCTCCGGGCCAAGGATCTTCTCGCTGATCGACAGGGCTCTCTCAAGCAGCGGTCTCGCCTTGCTGTAATCACCTTGGTCGTTGTACAGGACAGCCAGGTTATTTACGATGGTGGCGGTATCTGGGTGCTCCAGGCCAAGGATCTTCTCGCTGATCGACAGGGCTCTCTCAAGCAGCGGCTCTGCCTTGCCGTACTGACCCTGGGCCCTGAAGAGCGACGCTAGGCCATTCAGGCTATTGGCGGTATCTGGATGATCAGGACCCAAGCTCTTCTCCCTGATCGACAGGGCTCTCTCATACAGCGGTCTCGCCTTGCTGTACTCACCCTGATTGTTGTAGAGCCCAGCCAGGTTATTCAGACTAGTGGCGACATCTGGGTGCTCCGAACCCAGGCTCTTCTCCCAGATTGCCAGCGCTCGCTCATACAGCGTCTCTGCCTTGCTGTACTCACCCTGGTTGCTGTAGAGCAGGGCCAGGTTATTCAGTTTGGTGGCGGTATCTGGGTGCTCCCGCCCCAGGATCTTCTCGCTGATCGCTAGGGCTCTCTCATACAGCGGTCTCGCCTTGCTGTACTCACCCTGATTGTTGTAGAGCCCAGCCAGGTTATTCAGACTAGTGGCGACATCTGGGTGCTCCGAACCCAGGCTCTTCTCCCAGATTGCCAGCGCTCGCTCATACAGCGTCTCTGCCTTGCTGTACTCACCCTGGTTGCTGTAGAGCAGGGCCAGGTTATTCAGGCCTAGGGCAGTATCTGGGTGCTCCGGGCCCAGGCTCTTCTCCTTAATCGACAAAGCCCTTACATACAGCGGTTCTGCCTTGCTGTAATAGCCCTGATCCTCGTAGAGCCCAGCCAGGTTATTCAGGCCTATGGCGGTTGTTGGGTGCTCCGGGCCCAGGCGCTTTTCCCAGATTGCCAGCGCTCGCTCATACAGCGGTTCTGCCTTGCTGTACTCAGCCTGATTTACGTAGAGCAGAGCCAGGTTGTTCAGGACATTTGCAGTGTATTGATGATTACCTCCAAACTTCAGCTCTACGTCCAAGAGAAGCCGCTCTTGGATTCGTGCTGCGTCTGCGTAACGGCCTGCCTTTGTTAGCCCCCCTGCCTCCTCCAGCAGCCTTTTGACCTGATCATTAGAGAGTAGGCCTTGACCTGCTTCCCCAGGCTTTCCCTCATGAGAAATCCCAGCTTGAGCCAAGCGAAGCAGGCTATTGCTCTCCCCGAACACTGCATCGGGATAGACCAACGGCAACAGCCCTGACACAAGTACGGCTGCGGTTGGCTTCAGCAGCCGCTTCCCTAGCAAAGTCCGATAATTGCTACCCATGCTTACAGGGGCTTCTCACCATCACCCTATGCAGAGCAAGGGCTTCTGCCCATCCCGCTTTACATCTGAAGAGGTAGCTCTGCACAGCCTGGGATTCCAGCCATCCTGGAAGGATCCTCTGCCAGCCCCGTGAGCAGCAGCTACCAGGAGCTCAGAGCCCTAACTGCAAGCAGCCAGGCCCGCCCAGGTCTGACGATCGGCACTCGGCAGCCGGCGGTGGCCGTGGAGGCCGCCCTGCGCCATGGGCTGCAGGACCCCTGCCCGTCCCAGGATCGGCTGCTGCTCGTGGCCTGCCAGCAGGACGATTCCGGTGCCTTCGCGTGCCTGCGCTGCCACGTGAGCCATCCCCTCGAGCAGAAGCTGCTCGGCATCCACCGCCAGTACGGCAGTCACTACGGCCTCGACCTGCTCGCCCTGGCCAGCTATGCCCTGGACGACGCCGGCCAGCAGCTCAGCTACCTCCAGCTCCGCAGCCTGCCCACGGCATCGATCGCGCCGTTCACCGCCCAGGTGGTCTGCAGCTACGAGCTCGGCCACGGCGCTGGCCTCCCCCATTGGGCAAGGCTCAAGCTCCAATCCCACAACGGGCTCAAGGCCCACCTGCGCGACCACGGCCTGCTGCTCATCTCTGAGTGGGCCCTGCTGGCTGACAGCAGCGCCCGCCGCATTCGCGAATCGCTGGAGGTGTTCGGAGCGGGATCGCTCACGGTGGATCGCGCCGTCGAGCTCCATGCCGCCTACCGCAACCACTACCCCCAGGCCAAAGCCGAACACCTGCAACAGACCCGCCGCGCTTCTGGCTGGGTGCCATCGGATGCGTTCCTGAGCTTGATCGCTCCCGACCAGGCGCCGAACACCACCCGTGACCAGCTGCTTGCCATGGACAGGGCCGTGCGGCTGGTGCTCTCCAACCAGTGGCAACGTGCTCGGCAGCAGCAGGACGACGGCGAGGCGGCCTACGAGGTGGCCGACCCCAACACCCTCGCCGAGGTGATCGAGGTCGACTCCGCATCCCCAGCCGAGCAGCTCGCCCTGATCGAGGCCGCCCTGCAGCGAGCCCTGGCGGCTGTGATGCCGGCCGTTCTGGCGCCCGCCGCCAGCGATCCCCAACTGCATTGCCTCTGGCAGGGCTACGGCGAGGGCCTCACCAACACTCCCCTGGCCCAGCACTGCGGCTGTGCCCGCGGCACCGTGAGCAAGAAACTCAGGCCCGAGCAGCACGCCAGCAGCGTGGCCCGGCACGCCGCCGCTGAACTCAGTCGCCAGCCTCTGTTCTGCGAGGTGGCCCGTTCTCCAGAAGGCGCCGAGCGGATGGTGGAGGCCCTGCGGAATCACCTGCTCAGCCCGGAACGAGAGGGAGACGCCCCCCCGCTACGCCGCTGGGTGAATCAGCACCTCCCTCCGCCATGACCTCCCTACCGCCGCTTGAGCCGCTCGAGGCCTTTGCCATCCCCGATGACGCCATCGTGTTGCCGCGGCAGCGATGGACGGAGACTGCTGATCAGCCCGAACGACAGCAACGGCAGCTGGCTCTGGCGGCCTTGCGTCAGGCGATGGCTGATCGTGAGCTGCGCCTACCTCTTGGGCCCGAACTGGATCCAGAAGACCCTGAGCGGCTGCTGGCCCTGAACCACTTCTCCGTGCAGCTCGCCACCACGGGCCTGTTGAGCGACGAGGTCAACGTGCTTCCTGGGCCCTGGCAGCGGGGGGAAACGGCACCCCAGTTGCTGCTCGTGGCGGCCGTCGACGCTGAGAGCGCAGTGGTGCAGTTCCCCGGAGTGCTTACCGCGGCCGAGGTGGTGGCGGCCGTGGGGCGTGCGGCAAACGCCTCCGAACCCCTGGTGTTGCCGATCGAGACGCTGCGTGGTGGCATCGAGCGGCTGTTCACCCTCGTGCAGTTGCTGGATCCGGCGGCCATCCCACGCCAGTCCTTGCGTCCAGTCGCTGCAAGTGCTGGGGCCGTGAGCGTCCTCGACTGGCTGCTGGGCCTGCTGCCCCCGGCGCTGGATGAGCTCGGCGCCAACCTGATCCCCGCCACAGCCGGGGCCTTCCGTGGTGTTGCCCTTGCACCGGAGACCAGGGCCGAGCGTGCCCTGGCGATCCTCTCCATCCCGCTCGGGCTCACCGGTGCTGGAGACCTCGTGACCGGCGACCCCGCCAGGCGTTGCATCGAGCGCTTCCAGCTGCTGCTGATCCCCACCGGTGAACCGGCCATTGGCGCAGAACTCAATGCCGAACGGCTGTCCCTGCGGCTGGTGGGAGAACTGCAGGGCGATCTGTTGCCCGATGGCCTCGTGCTCAGCGCCATCCAGGGCAGCCGCCGCCAGAGCGTCAGCTCCTCCACCAGCACCCTGCTGGAGCTGGAGTTGCCCGCGGCAGATGAGCTGATCGAAGTGAGCCTCACCCCACCTGGCGGCAGCCCCCTAGTGCTGCCGCCCTTGCAGCTGCCCTTCAGCTGAGATGCACACCCTTGACCTCACCCTGCAGGCAACCGATCGCGCCGACCAGCTGAGCGTGTTCCTGATCAGCCCTGCCGGCACAGAGGCCTTCTCCGTACAGATTCCCCAGGAGCTGAGCCAGCACCATCAGGCCTGGTTGCGGCGCTTCCTGGCCCACCATGACCCCGCCTGCCCAGCCGTGCCGGCCGCCGTGGTGCACGACTACGGCAGCCGCTTGAGCGCAGCGATGACCGCCTGGCTGCAGCAGAGCGACTGGGAACCGCTGCGCCGCACCCTGGCCCAACTGCCGGGGCTGCCGTTGCGGCTGCGCTGCAACGGCCCCCTCCCCCTGATCGAACGCCTGCCCTGGGAAGCCCTGGCTCTGGAGCGGCCGATCTGGCGCCTCGATGGTCCTGGGCCCAAGGCCGCCGCACCCAGCCGGCGACGGGGCGCCCGCTGCCCACGCCTGCTGTTGCTGGTGGGGCAGGAACTCGATCTCGACCTCAGCGCCGACATCGCTGTGCTGGAGAGGCTCCAGCGCCAGGGGCGCATCGAGCTGGTGAGCCTGAGGGCTGGCCGGTCCTGCCTCAAGGGCCTGCGCCAGGCCCTGCGTGATCCCCAGGGTTGGGATGGGCTCGTCTTCCTGGGCCACTCCGCCGGGGATCCCGAGGGCGGTGGTCGCCTGCAACTGGGCGATGGCAGCTGGCTCGGCGGCCGCGACCTCGCCCAGGAGTTCCAAGACGCCGGGGCCCACGGCCTCTCCCTGGTGCTGCTGAACAGCTGCTCGGGGATGGATCTGGCCCGCTGCTGCACCAGTGCCGGCATCCCCTGGGCCCTGTGTTTCCGCGAGGCCGTTCCCACCCAGGCCGCCTCCCTGGCCTTCTCCCGCCTGCTGGAAGAGATGGAACAGGGTCTGGGCTTTGCCGAGGCTCTCCAGCAGGTTCGCCTCACCCTGGCGGAGAGCGGCCCGGCGGGTTGCCACCTGCTGCTCAGCGCCATGGGCAGCGGTAGTGCCGAGCCCCTGCAGCTGCCCCTCAGCCGCCGCCGCCAGTTCCGCCTGCGCCTCGCCGCCAGCACCCCCGCCCAGGCCATCGCCGCAGCAGTGCTGATCAGCCTGGGATCTGCGGCCGAGCTGCTGCCCGCCAACCCCATCAGCACTTACCTGCTCGATCGCCGCCTCTACGTGCAGCGCCTCTGGCGCCAGGCCACCGGCCAGGGCGGCCCCACCCGGCCGGCGCTTCCAGTGCTGCTGCTCGATGAGCACCGCAGCTATCCCGCCCTGGGGGTCGAAGCCACCCCGGGACGGGTGGCACGGCTCGCCCTGGCCGAGGTGCTGGAGCGCACGCCGGTGACCACCGTGCCGGTGGTGGGCCTCGATGTGGTGCTCGATCAGCCGGCAGCCCACACCGCGGAGCTGGCGGCGGTGATCCAACGCCAGCAGCGCGCCCAGGTGGTGGCCGGCTGGCTGGGGCCCGGCGCCGGTGCCAGGGGTGCGGGGCTCAACTCCAAGCCCCTGCAGATCCTGCGCCAGGCGGGGCTGGAAGCCAGGGATCTCGGCGTCGGCACCCCAGCCGGCAGCGGGCCGCTGCAACCACTGCCCTTGCGCCTGCTCTGGCCGGTGGACCGCCGCAACTTCGCTGCCGCCCTGTCCGGTGTTGCTGATCCGCGCCTACCCGCCGACGTGGTGATCGACTGGTCGATCGACTGGCAGCCACTGATCCGCGTCATCACGGTGGATGAGCTCCCCTCACTCCGCGCCGAGGCGCTGGTGGTGGGCACCGACGGCACGATCGATGCCGACCAGCACGATCTCTTCTCGGCACCGGGGGCAATCCGCTCCGTCTTGCCCCAATGGGGCGGCTCCAGCGATGCCATCCCCGGAGCCCTGGTGCAGGCGGTGCTTGCCCAGAGCCTGGCGATGCGGCACTGGCTCAAGCCCCTCTCGCTGCCCGCTGTCACGGCCCTGGCGGCAGGGCTGGGCGTGCTGCTCGCTGCCGCCCAGTCGCGACGGCGACGGCGATGGCCCTGGCTGATCGTTTTCGCTCTGATCAGCCTGCCGCTCAACCTCCAGCTCGGCACGGCCCAGCTGCTGCTGGTGCCCATCGTTCTTCCGCTGGCTGCCCTCTCCACCACATCCCTGTTACGCCGTGACTGAGATCCCCATCTGTCGCCCTCCCCGGAGACGCCGCCGGATTGCTGCACACCTGGCCGCCGCGCTGCTGCTCAGCCTCACCAGTGGCGCTGCTCTGGGGGGTGCCGCAGCACCTGCACAACAACAATCCCTGCTGCAGCGGTTGCGCGATCTGATCGGCTACAACCCCCGCCAGGCCGTCGGTGGCAGCCGCAGCGGTTCAGGCCCAGAGATCTGCCTGATCACCCCCCGCTTCCAACCAGGCGATGCCAGCGCCACAGCCCCAGCGACGGCAACTGTGGCGCTGGCCAGCCCCACCCTGCTGGCCGCCGGGCCCCTCAACGAAGTGCGCCTGGAGCGGGATGGGCGCATCCTCTGGCAGCAGTTGGCCTCCTCCACCAAACCCATCGAGGGACCGATCACCTGGCCCCTGGAGCCCCTGCAGCCCGGGGAGTCGCTGCTGTTGCGGCTCAGGCCTCGAGGCGCAGCGGGGGCCGATTTCGCCACCATCCAGCTGGTTGCTGCAGGCTCAGCCGATCAGCAACGGGCTGCAACCCTGCTGGGCAGCGGTAGCTCCCGGCTGGCGCTGATCGAGGCCAACGCTCAAACAGGCCGTTCGGCCCTGGCCTCGGAGCTGCTGTTTGCGCCGCTCCAGCAATCTTCCCCAGCTGTCGACAAGCTCCGCCAGGAAGTGATCGCCCAGGGCTGTGGAATCAATCTGGCGGGGCCCTAACGACAGGGGGGACAGAGTCCCTGGCCTCTGTCCATGATCCCCAACCTGTTCCACATCACCCATCGCGACAACATCCCCGGCATCCTTCGCCGCGGCCTGCTCTGCCGTAACCGGATCGAGACCTTGCATCTCCCCTACCTCGACCTCTCAGATCCCGAGTGTCAGAGCCGGCGAAGTTGCCGTGATCTCGATGGCGGTGCCCTCGATCTGCACGACTACGTGCCCCTGTTCATCGAGCCGCGCAACGCCATGCTCTACCGCCTGGAGAAGGCTCTTGGCGAACACGGCGACCCCGACGGCCTCACCATCCTGGAAGTCAGCGGCACGGCCGCCGACTGGCGCGACAGCCTGCTGGCTGACGGCATCGCCTCGAGCCCCGCCAGCCACCTCTTCCATGCCGACGATCCAGAGGGCTGGGAGGCCCTCGATTGGGATGCCATCCGCTGCAGGAACTGGATGGAACAGCCCGACGCCAAAGCCGCCAAGCGCCGCAAGATGGCTGAGGTGATGGTGAGCGGCAGCCTCTCCAGCCGCCACATCAGCAAGATCTGGCTCAAGGCCCCTACTGCGCTCTGGACCATTCACGCCAAGCTGGCTCAGGTTGATCTCCCACCGCTGGCTGTCGATCAGGACAGGAGGTTCTTCTTCTCATGATCCACGAGCTGGCTCAGAGCGTCTTCAACAGCCCGGCAGAGGTGATCACCAACACGGTGAACTGCCAGGGGGTGATGGGGGCGGGCCTCGCCCTGGAGATGGCCCTGCGCCATCCCGACCTTGAGGCCGACTACCAACGCCGCTGCCAGCAGAAAGCCGTGCAGATCGGCCGGCCCTACCTCTTTTCTGTGGGCTCCAGCCCTTACAGGGCCGTGCTCAATTTCCCCACCAAGAGTGCCTGGCGCTTTCCCTCCCGTCTCACCTGGATCGACCAGGGCCTGGCCTACATCGCCAGCCACTACCGCCAGGCCAAACCGCCGATCCACTCCCTAGCCCTGCCGCGCCTCGGCTGCGACAAGGGTGGCCTCGACTGGCAGCAGGTACGCCCTCTGATCGAGCGGCATTTCGCCGATCTGCCCCACCTCACCGTCTACCTCTGCGGCGACACCGCTCCGGCCGAGGGCCTGGAGGCCGTGATGCTCGATGCCTTCTGCAGAGATCAGCAAAGCGGTGAGCTGCCTCCCTTCCTCAAGGGGGCCGTGCGACGTGCCCTGCTGACAGCGCCGATCCCGCCGCGGTTCCGCCAGCTCGCAACCATCACCGGTGTGGGCAAGCAGAGCTATGCCCGACTGTTTCAGCACTACCTCCATCTCGGTGATCTGAACCAGCTTTCGCTGCTCTCAGCCACTACCGCCACACCGCAGGGGTGAATCACCGCGTGGCCGCTGGAACGACAGGACGTTGTCCATCCCCAGAGCCACCATGAGCCAACAACGCCTCGATCACCTCGCCGCCACCGACCCGCAGCTGCGGCATGCACCCCGGGTGCTGTTGATCGGCACCCCCAGTGATGCGAATCACGCCGAACGCCGCTGCCAGCAGCGCGGGATCTCCCTCACCAAGATCCGCATCGCCCTGACCTACGGCCGCCATGACAACCACCACAGCGTTGAGCGCTGGACCCTGATCTCCCGGGAGCTGCGCCACTCGCCCTACGCCCGCTACGAACAAGACCTCAACGGTCTCCAGCTGGTCGGCCGTCGCGTGCGCTCCCTCAATGACGGGGGCGACGTGGTGCTCCTGAAAACCTGCAAGTGGAACTACGGCCTGAGGCGACACTGATCCCCATGGCCCATGCCACCATTCATGGGGTCATGCGCAACCCCCTGCTCCCGTTGACAGCGGCCGCGGCCGCTGTGCTGCCGTTGATCAGCGTGCTGGGTTGCACGCCCGCGAACCCGCCCCAGCAAAGCGCCAGGACATCACCCGTGGCGTCGACGATTCCGGCGCCAGCGGCGGCCCCGTGCACGAACCAGAGCTATGCACCGGAAGCCCTGTTCAGCCAGGCCAAGCCCGGTGTCGCTGTGGTCAAAACCCCGGGCAGCCTCGGCAGCGGCTTTGTGGTGCGCCACCAGGGTGGCAACACCCTGCTGCTCACCAATGCCCATGTGGTGGGCCGCTCTGAGACGGCGACGATCCACTGGGCGGATGGCAGCCAGGATGTGGCCGCGGTACTGGCCTCTGCAGGCGGCAGCTCGCCGCTGAACGATCTGGCCTTGCTGGAGGTAAGGGGGCAGCGGGGGCGCGTGCTTCCCCTGAAGCGTTCAGGCGTGAACGTCGGCAGTGACATCGTTGCCATTGGCGCCCCCCAGGGCCTGGACTTCAGCCTCAGCCGCGGGGTGGTGAGCAGCGTGCGGGAGCAGGGCCAGCTGCTGCAGATCGATGCGGCCATCAACCCGGGCAATTCCGGTGGTCCGGTTCTGGACCGCACCGGCTGTGTCGTGGGGATGGCCACGTTCAAGGTGCCGGACAGCGAAGGACTCAACTTCGCCATCACCAGCAGCCTCTTGGAGGAGTTTCTGGGCAATCCACCGCAGCCCCGCTCCACCGAGGCACCACCCATCGCCAACCGCGCCGCCCCGGCCCCGGAGCCCACCGCCGAAGCCAGCTGCTGGTTCCAGATGGAGCGCGGCGCCACCGAGCTCAGCCCGGGCTTGTGCCGGGTGGAGCGACGCATCAATGCCAACGGCCACGAGGTGTTCGACGTGATGGAACGGGGCGGCCCCACCCGCAGCGTCGTGATGTGGGATGACGACTCCGCCGAGGTCTTCCTGGACGGCAGGCGGTACGTCGGGCGCTGGGCCATCGATGCGGACGGCGACGTGCGCGTCAACGTCGCCGGTGGGGTGTTCGCGTTCCGGCGTGGCTGATCGGGGGGCGTTTCAATTCAGGGCTGCACGGGCCTACACGGCCGTAGCCCCAGCGCAGATGACCGCCCTGTGCTGACGGCCCCGCTCCAGCGCAACCTCAAGCGTTTCTCCATCCGTCCAGGCTCCGTAGTGGCGGTGGTGGGTCTCCAGGGAGTGGCGCATCAACGCCGCAGTAATTCTTGGGCTGTGCCCATAAAGCTCATGGGCGCGCAAGGCGTAGCCGTGTCGGAAGGAATAGGACGCGAGCTTCCCGCCTCTGGCCGCCACCTCCGCCCTCAGGACGTTCCAGAACGGACGACGGTTGAGGTACTGCCGAACGCTCTGCGCCGCATCTCCATCTGCAGCACCCAGGGGAGGCAGGGGGATCTCTGCCGCGGCCAGTCGGTTCAACAGCCTGCGACTCTCACCATCAAGGCCCTGCGGATCAAGGCCTTCTACCAAACCCGCCTTGGTCATTCCCCGGGCGGTGCGCTTCTGGTACTCCACCTGCAACTTGTCGCCGCTGACCCGGCAGTAACGCAACTCCACGGGTCGCAACCCAAAGCAGCCCAGCAACCCAATCGCCAGCCGCCAGCGGGGATCAGGGATGGCCGCGAGCAGCCGGATCAGCTGTTCATCCTTAATGGGCGTTGCCTCGTGGCCTCCGTCCTCGGCCAAGGGCTTGCCGATGAAGGGAATCAGATCCGCCGGCGGCAGCCAGCGATCGGGGCCACCTTGCTGCTCTACCGCGTAGCGCAGCAGCTGAGCGGCGTACTGGATGCGCAACTTGCGGGCCCGGCTCCCAGGTGCCCCACCGCATCGATCCCGCAAAGCGGCCAGCAGATCACGCCCATTCATCGGCGCAGGGCGGGATTGCATCACCTCCAGCACCTGGCGCATGACCGGCGCGTAAGCCGCGTTGAACGTGCTCGGCTTCACGGCACCTGTATGCGAGGTCTTGTGGGCCTGGAAGCTGGCCACAAGCCCGTCCCAGTTCACCCTGGAGGGCTTGGCTGGATCAGCCCGACGGAACAGCTGGTACGCCTCCCTCAGGCCCATCTGCTGGGCATCCATGCAGCCGCGGATCTGTTGAAGCAGCAGCAGCAGCGCGGTGACACAGCTCGCATCCCAGCTGAGGTCAAGCGTCACACTGGTGCGCGTGCCATCCTCAAGCCGCTGCGTCAGCTGGACCTTCCCGTGAATGTCGCGAACACTCCAGCCAAAGCCGTGCTCTCGCTTGATGGTGCCGCGCAGCTCGCTCACCCACTTCGGCGTTCGGGAAACCATGGCTGGGACTGCCTGCGCAAGGGTTCCAGTCTTGCGCAGAATCGTGCGCAGAACCGCCCTTGCATGCGCACCAATGCGGGAGCGGCACTCACCCCAAACCTTGAAGAACCCAGCTGCAGCAAGGCTTTTTCCAATGCGCGATGCCGGGTTCGAACCAGCGACATCCTGCTTGTAAGGCAGGCGCTCTACCGCTGAGCTAATCGCGCGTGGGCACGACGCTACCGCAACTCGGCCGGCTCTCCGGAGCGCCCGCAGCCCCGTCAGGGGGGCCTCGCCGGCGGCGGCGGCGACGGCCGCCCTCCCGCCTTCAGCGGCTGCGCTGGCGTCTGGAAGCCCTGCTGGTGCGGCTGTTGCTGGCCCTGCTGCAGGGGCGCCGCCACGGCACCATGCGGCGCGGCATCCGAATCGCCTGCGGCGTGGCCGCGCCCGCGCTGGCGCCCCGGCTGCAGACGGCCAACGCCAACCTCGAGCGCGTCTACGGCAGCCAGCTGAGCAGGGCCGAGCGGCAACGGCTGGCGGCCCGCTCGCTGCAGAGCTTCTTTCTCTCCTGCCTGGAATCGATCATCCAGCCGGTGAACCCCGAGCGCATCACGGCCGAGGGCGAGGGGCTCTCGGAGCTGCTGGCCACCCATCAGCGCGGCGAGGCCCTGATCGTGGGCTCACTGCATCTGGGCTGCTGGGATCTGGCCCTGCGCTGGCTCAGTGAGCGGCTCAACAACCTGGCCGTGATCTACAGGCCCGCCCACAACCCCCACGCCGACGCCCTGCTCAACGCCGCCCGCAGTGCCAACAGCCGCTGCCGCTGGATCTCCCAGTTCGATGCCCGCGGCATCCTGCAGAGCCTGCGGGATGGCTGCGGCCTCGTGGTGATGACCGATCTCTACAGCCAGCGCAGTCCATGGCAGGTGGACGTGCTGGGCCTGGCCACCCGCTTTGCCACCGGCCCGGTGAGCCTCTCCCAGAAAACCGGCGCGCCCCTGTTCCCCGTGGCCCACGTGCGCGACGACGACGGCCGCTTCCGGCTGATCTGCGGCCCAGCGCTGCGTCCGGGGCAGGGGCCCGAGGCCCTGGCCGCCCAGGCCCAGGCCCTGAGCCGCTGGCACGAGCCCTGGATCCAGGCCTACGCCGAGCAGTACTACTGGATCAACCGCCGCTGGCGGCCCGGCGATGGCAGTGGCGGCCGGCTGCGCCAGCTGCCGCCACCGGCGGCCCGGGCCCTGAAGCCCTGATGGCCAGCGGCCGCAGCCACGACCGCGCCACCTGGCTGCTGGCCCTGCCCTTCGCGCTGCTGTGGGCGCCGGCCCTGGGCCTGGCGGGGCTGGGCACCGCCGGGCTCAGCTTCCTGATGGGCGGCCTGCTGCTCTCCCCCGACCTCGACACCCGCTCCAACGCCACCCGCCGCTGGGGCCCCCTGAAGCTGCTCTGGTGGCCCTACCGCAAGGGGCTGGCGCACCGCTCGATGCTCTCCCACAGTCCGCTGCTGGGAACGGCCGGCCGCCTGGCCTACCTGGCCCTGCTGGCCCTGGGCCTGACCGCCCTGCTCAGCCCGTTCGGGGCGCCCTCGCCCGCGGAGCTGCTGGGCTGGGCCGGGGGGCTCTGGCGCGGGCAGCGGCCCCTGCTGGTGTGTGCCCTGGTGGCCCTGGAGGCCAGCAGCTGGCTGCACCTGATCCAGGATGGCGACCCGATGCCGCGGCTGCCCCGGCCGCTGCGCCGCCGCCGCCGCCGCTGAGGCCCGGGCGGCCCCCTGTCCCCTTGCCGAGGCCCTGGCCGATGCCCGCCGATCCCAGCCTCAACGCCCTGGCCGAACTGATCGCCGTGGTGGCGCGGCTGCGGGATCCCGCCGGCGGCTGCCCCTGGGACCTGGAGCAGACCCACACCTCCCTGCTGCCCTACGTGCTGGAGGAGGCCCACGAGGTGGCCGATGCCATCCGCCACGGCGATGACGACCACCTCAGCGAGGAGCTGGGCGACCTGCTGCTGCAGGTGGTGCTGCACGCCCAGATCGCCAGGGAGGCGGGGCGATTTGATCTGGAGGCGATCGCCCGGGGCCTCAGCGCCAAGCTGATCCGCCGCCACCCCCACGTGTTCGCCGGCGCCGAAGCCAAAGACAGCGCCTCCGTGCGGGCCAGCTGGGCGGCGATCAAGGCCGCCGAACGGCCGCAGCAGTCGGCCAGCCCGGTGAGCGAGCGGCTCGGCCCCAAGGTGCGCAGCCAGCCGGCCCTGGCCGGCGCCATGGCCATCTCCCGCCAGGCCGCCGCCGCCGGCTTCGAGTGGGACGACCTCAGCGGCGTGTGGGAGAAGGTGCACGAGGAGCTCGACGAGCTCAAGCAAGCCGTGGCCAGCGGCGACCGGGCCCATGCCCAGGAGGAGCTGGGCGATGTGCTGTTCACCCTGGTGAACGTGGCCCGCTGGTGCGGCATCGACCCGGAAACCGGCCTGGCCGGCACCAACCACCGCTTCCTGGACCGTTTCTCCCGCGTGGAAGCCGCCCTCGGCGGCGACCTCGGCGGGCGCACCATCCGCGAACTGGAGGGGCTGTGGCAGCAGGCCAAGGCGGCGATCCGGGCCGAGGCGGCAGCCGCCCAGGCGGCCTCAGCTACTCATCCGGCAGGTTCGGGCGGCCCTGGCGCCGCAGCTTGATCGCGCCCCGCTGCTTCTTCGCCGCCAGGCGCCGCTCCACCGAGCCGCGGCTGGGCCGGGTGGGGCGCCGGGGCGGCGGCGGCGGCCGCAGCGCCTCCTGCAACTGCGCCACCAGGCGCCGCTGGGCCGCCACCCGGTTCTGCCACTGGGAGCGGTGCTCACTGGCCGCCACCACCAGGGCACCCTCCACCAGCCGTCCCTCCAGCCGCCGCAGCGCCCGCGCCCGCAGCGCCGCCGGCAGCGCCTGGGAGGCCGCCAGATCGAACACCAGCTCCACCCGCGAATCGGTGGTGTTCACGTTCTGTCCCCCCGGGCCCGAGGAGCGCGAGAAGCGCCAGCGCAGCTCCGCCGCCGGAATCAGCACCGCCGGCGTCACGCGCAGATCACCGCCGGGCAGGTCGCTGGCCATGGTCTGAGCCTGCCACGGGCCTGGAAGCGCGCTGTGCAAGCGTACGGATCAGCTTTCCGCAGCACGCCCTGCCCCCATGGCCCCCTCCCCCGGCTGGATCGATGAGGTCTACGACGGTGTGCGCTATGGCCTGGCCGGCCGGGTGATCGCCGAAACCGATTCGCCCTACCAGCGCATCACGATCATCGAGAGCGAGCGCTACGGCAAGGGCCTGCTGCTCGATGGCTGCTGGATGACGGCCGAGCGCCAGGAACGGCACTACCACGAAGCCCTGGTGCATCCGGCCCTCTGCGGAGCCAGCAACCTCGAACGGGTGCTGGTGATCGGCGGCGGCGACGGCGGCACCGCCCGCGAGTGCCTGCGCCACCCCGGCGTAGGCCAGCTCGACATGGTGGAGATCGATGGCCAGGTGGTGGCCTGGAGCCGCGAGCACCTGCCCAGCCTCGGCGGTGGCTGCTGGGATGACCCCCGCTTCCAGCTCACGGTGGGCGATGGCATCGCCTGGGCCGCAGCCGCCCCGGACGCCAGCTACGACGTGGTGATCGTGGATGGCTCCGACCCCGCCGGCCCGGCCGAGGGACTGTTCAACCGCGCCTTCTTCCAGCACTGCCGCCGCATCCTCAGGCCCGGGGGCGTGTTCGCCACCCAGAGCGAATCGCCGGAGGCCTTCCGCGCGGTGCACCTGGAGATGGTGCAGGTGCTGCGCCAGGTGTTCGGCCATGCCGATCCCCTCTATGGCTGGGTGCCGATGTACCCGAGCGGCTGGTGGAGCTGGACCTTTGCCGCCATCGACGGCCGTCGTTATCTGCAGCCGGATCCCGCCCGCGCCGCGGCCGTGGTCGATGGCTGTGAGATCTGGAGCCCCCGCTGGCAGCGCGGCGCCTTCGAGGCGGTGCCAGCGGCGATCGAGCGGGCCCTCAACGCCTGAATCCCACCGCCATGGCCTCCCTCCCCCTGTTTGACACCGACGGCGCCATCTACATGGCGAGCCGCCGCGATCCAGCCGGCTGCCGCGTCGGCCTGTTCGGGGTGCCCTACGACGGCACCACCTCGTTCCGCCCCGGCACCCGCTTCGGGCCGGCGGCGATCCGGGAGGTGAGCAGCGGCCTCGAAACCTATTGCCCCCAGCTTCACCTGGATCTGGAGGATCTAGCCTTCGCCGATCTGGGGGCTGTGGAGATTCCCTTCGGCAACCCCGAGCCGGTGGTGGCCGCCGTGCGCCGGGCCACGCAAGCCGTGCTCGAGCTGGGGCTCAAACCCCTGATGCTGGGCGGTGAGCACTCGATCAGCTCGGGCGCCGTGGCGGCCGTGGCCCAGCGGCATCCAGAGCTGGCCCTGGTGCAGCTCGATGCCCACGCCGACCTGCGCCAGGAGTGGCTGGGCGCCCGCCACAGCCATGCCTGCGCCATGCGCCGCTGCCTGGAGGTGCTGCCCAGCGGCCAGCTGCTGCAGATCGCCATCCGCAGCGGCACGCGGGAGGAGTTCAGGGAGCTCAGCAGCAGCGGCCGGCTGGTGGCGATCGAGCGGATGGCCGAGGCCCTGCGGCCCCTGCGCGGCCGGCCCCTCTACCTCACCGTGGACCTCGACTGGTTTGATCCGGCGGTGATGGCCGGCACCGGCACCCCCGAACCGGGCGGCTTCCACTGGCCCGATTTCGCTGCCCTGGTGGAGGAGCTGCGCCAGCACCAGCTGGTGGGCGCCGACGTGGTGGAACTGGCCCCCCAGCTCGATCCCAGCGGCGTCAGCAGCGTGCTGGCCGCCAAGGTGACCCGCAGCCTGCTGCTGCTGCTGGGTGCTCAGTAGCAGCAGGTGCCGCTGGTGCGCTGCTCGCGCAGGCGCTGGTGCTGCTGGCCGATCAGCTGCACCGCCAGGGTGGGGTGGTTGTGCAGCAGGTTGAGGAAGCCGAGGCGGTCCAGCCGCAGGATTTCCACCGGCGTGCGGGCCAGGGCGTCACTGCGGTGGATACCGTCGCCCCACACGATGTCCTGGTAGCTGAACATCTCCCCCGGCCGGTAGCTGAGCCGCTCTCCGGATGGGCCCTGCACCTCCACGATGCCGCGGCGCACGCCATAGATGGAATCGGCCGGCGCCCCGGCGCCGTACACCTTGGCTCCCGTGGGCAGGGTCACCACCTCACAGTCGGCATGGGCCGCCATCAGGGCAATCGGGGCGGTTTGAGGAGCGGTAGCGATCAACGGCGTGGCCAGCGGGTAGCAGAGTGAATCAACCTATTTTGATCGTCTCCCTGCCATCAAGGGGTGTCGAAGACAGCCAGATGTGCTCTGCTGAACGATCTTTCGATTTCGTTCAATAGTGTGGCAGCAACGCCTCCAGGCTCAGCTGCTGGCTGCCGCCGAACATCGATGGCCCGCCGAACACGGCGTGATCAGCAACTGACTCATCCGTCCTGGCGAGGACGCCTTCGCTGCGGCCAGGCTGAGTCTGGCCTGTCACAGAGGCCAGGGTCTGGTCGGGCGAGGCAAGCCCGGCGTTCGAATCGGCTTGTGGATCCTGAGGGTCGCCGAGGGGCAGCCGCGGTGGCCGCGCCGTCCAGTGGTGGCACCACAGCTCGGAGGAGTGAGCGGAATGGATCGCCAGACGCCTCAGATGGCACCAGCCCGCAGCGGCTCCCGGAGAGGAGGCGCAATGGCGGCAACTGCGGCAGCTGGGGCGATGACCCATCAAGCAAGATTTCTTGAGGGACCCAAAGTAGGGAGATTGGGCCTGGAAGGCCGGGTTGAAACCCGAATCTCCGGATTGTCTTCGGAGCTGGGCTGCGCCACAGCCAGGCTGCTGGAGTGCGGCCATAACCTCAAGGCCCCGCTGTGCTCCTGGTGGACCTGCTGCGCACCCCTCTTCACGCCGTGATTCAGGCTGCGGGGGGGCGGCTGGTGCCCTTCGCCGGCTGGGAGATGCCCGTGCAGTTCTCGGGCCTGGTGGCCGAACACCAGGCGGTGCGGCAGCACTGCGGAGTGTTCGACATTTCCCACATGGGGGTGCTCACCCTGCGCGGTGACGACGCCAAGGATGCCCTGCAGGGCCTCGTGCCCACCGACCTGTTCCGCATCGGTCCCGGCGAGGCCTGCTACACGGTGCTGCTCAACCAGACAGGCGGCATCCGCGACGACCTGATCGTCTACGACCGGGGCCGACAGGCTGACGCCGCCGCTGAGACCTGCGATGAGTTGGTGCTGGTGATCAACGCCGCCTGCGCCGCTGAGGACACCGCCTGGATCCGCAGCCAGCTCGAACCCCAGGGCATCAGCATCACCGACCGCAAGGGCGACGGCGTGCTGCTGGCCCTGCAGGGCCCGGAGGCCCAGGCGCGCCTGGAGGCCCTGAGCGGCACCAGCCTGGACAGCCTGCCCCGCTTCGGCCACCGGGAACTGACCCTGGCGGGCTGCACCGCCTTCGTGGGCCGCACCGGCTACACCGGCGAAGACGGCTTCGAGCTGCTGGTGCCCGGCGAGGTCGGCCCGGCCCTCTGGCAGCAGCTGGTCGAGAGCGGCGTCACCCCCTGTGGCCTCGGCGCCCGCGACACCCTGCGGCTGGAGGCCGCCATGCACCTCTACGGCCAGGAGATGGACAGCGCCACCAGCCCCCTGGAGGCCGGCCTGGGCTGGCTCGTGCACCTGGAGATGCCGAAACCCTTCGTGGGCCGCGAGGCGCTGGAGCGCCAGAGCGCCGCCGGGGTGAGCCGCCGCCTGGTGGGCCTGAAGCTGCAGGGCCGTGCCATCGCCCGCCACGGCTACCCGGTGCTGCGGGATGGCGAGCCGGTGGGGGAGGTCACCAGCGGCACCTGGTCGCCCAGCCTGGGCGAAGCGATCGCCCTGGCCTACGTGCCCACGGATGCCGCCCGCCCCGGCACCGAGCTGGCCGTGGAGATCCGCGGCAAGGCCGAACCGGCCCTGGTGGTGAAGCGGCCCTTCTACCGGCGCTAGGCGCCGCTGCCGAACTGGCTGGTGAGCTGGGCCAGCAGAGCGGCGGAGCGCTCGGGGTGGCCCTTCACCTGCAGTTCGCCGGAGCCAGGCCAGAAGTTGATCATCTCGCCGGCCTCGAGCCGAAACACCTCAAACACCCCCTCGTGGCTCCAGTGGCCAGGGAGTTCCAGGGCAGCCACGTGGGCCTTGAGCGCATCCAGCGAACCGGAAAAGTGCATGGAGCAGCAACGCAGCGAGCCGCCTGCATGCTGCCCCATCCGGGCGGCCCCGGCTGCTGCAGACCAGGGGCCGCCCCACCGGATGGGAAAATCGCCGATTGCTCAGGGATCTTCGGCATGCGCAGCCACGGGTGCGGCGACCTGCTCCAGAACGTCAGCGGCCAGGAGGTGCAGCTCTGCGGCTGGGTGGACCGGCGCCGCGACCACGGCGGTGTGATCTTCATCGACCTGCGCGACCGCAGCGGCACGGTGCAGATCACGGTGGACCCCGACCAGGGGGCTGAGGCCTTCGCCGCGGCCGAGCACCTGCGCAACGAAACCGTGATCCAGGTGAGCGGCCGGGTGCGGCAGCGGCCGCCCGAATCGGTCAACACCAAACTGGCCACCGGCGCGGTGGAGGTGCTGGCAGGCGCCATCACCGTGCTCAACAGCGTCAAGGCCAACCTGCCCTTCCCCGTGTCGGTGCACGACGAGGAGAACACCCGCGAGGAGCTGCGCCTGCGCCACCGCTACCTCGACCTGCGCCGCGAGCGCATGAACGGCAACCTGCGCCTGCGCGCCCGCACGATCCAGGCCGCCCGCCGCTTCCTGGAGGAGCAGGGCTTCATCGAGGTGGAAACGCCGGTGCTCACCCGCTCCACCCCGGAAGGGGCCCGCGACTACCTGGTGCCGTCACGGGTGTGCGGCGGCGAGTGGTTCGCCCTGCCCCAGTCGCCCCAGCTGTTCAAGCAGCTGCTGATGGTGGGCGGCATCGAGCGCTACTACCAGGTGGCCCGCTGCTTCCGCGACGAAGACCTGCGCGCCGACCGCCAGCCGGAATTCACCCAGCTGGACATCGAGATGAGCTTCATGGGCCAGGAGCAGATCCTGGAGCTCAACGAGGCCCTGATCAGCGCCATCTGGCAGGCCGTCAAGGGCGTCGAGCTGCCCCGGCCCTTCCCGCGCCTCAGCTGGCACGAGGCCATGGAGCGCTACGGCACCGACCGGCCCGACACCCGCTACGGCATGGAGCTCACCAACGTGAGCGATCTGGTGGCCGACATGGGCTTCAAGGTGTTCTCCGGCGCCGTGGCCGCTGGCGGCGCCGTGAAGTGCATCGCCGTGCCCGGCGGCAATGACGCCATCAGCAACGTGCGCATCAAGCCGGGCGGCGATGTGTTCAGCGAAGCCCAGAAGGCCGGCGCCGGCGGCCTGGCCTTCATCCGCGTGCGCGACGGCGGCGAGATCGACTCCATCGGCGCCATCAAGGACAACCTCAGCGAGGACAAGAAGGCCGAGCTGCTGCAGCGCACCGGTGCGGAACCCGGCAGCCTCATCCTGTTCGGCGCCGGCGACACGGCCACGGTGAACAAGGCCCTCGATCGCGTGCGCCAGTTCCTGGCCCGCGAGCTGGAGCTGGTGCCGGCCGAGCGGGACAACAGCAGCTGGAACTTCCTCTGGGTGGTGGATTTCCCGATGTTCGCGTTCAACGCCGCTGAGAACCGCCTCGAAGCCCTGCACCATCCCTTCTGCGCCCCCAACAGCGCCGACCTCGGCGACGACCCCGCCGCCTGGGCCACCACCCTGCCCGGCGCCCGCGCCCAGGCCTACGACCTGGTGCTCAATGGCCTGGAGCTGGGCGGCGGCTCCCTGCGCATCCACGATTCGGCCCTGCAGCGCCAGGTGCTGCAGACGATCGGCCTGCCCCTGGAGGAGGCCGAGCGCCAGTTCGGCTTCCTGATGGAGGCCCTCGACCTGGGCGCCCCGCCCCACGGAGGCCTGGCCTACGGCATCGACCGCATCGTGATGCTGCTGGCGGGGGAGGAGTCGATCCGCGACACCATCGCCTTCCCGAAAACCCAGCAGGCCCGCTGCCTGATGACCCAGGCGCCCGCCGGGGTGGCCGAACAGCAGCTGCAGGAGCTGCACGTGGC
Source organism: Cyanobium sp. NS01 (assembly GCF_014280235.1). Classification (NCBI taxonomy): domain Bacteria; kingdom Bacillati; phylum Cyanobacteriota; class Cyanophyceae; order Synechococcales; family Prochlorococcaceae; genus Cyanobium; species Cyanobium sp. NS01. The sequence continues at coordinate 2,657,023 of NZ_CP047940.1, forward strand.
CAGCACCTGGGTGGAGGAGGAGGCCGCGGCGGCGGGCTGATCCAGCTGGCGGCGTGCTGATCCGGGCTGCGGGGCCGCAAATCGGAAGCAAAGCAGCCGAATCCTGCAGCCAGGCCGCCCCCATGACAACGGTGATGGGGATCCGAGCGCCGTCCTTGACCCAAGCCAAGGCCACCACCGACCCGATCCGGCTCTACCTGCAGGAGATCGGCCGCGTCAGCCTGCTGTGCCAGGAGGAGGAAATCCTGCTGGCCCGCCAGGTGCAGCAGCGCGAGCAGCTCCTGGGCCACAAGGGCGACGGTGCCCTTGAGGACTGGGCCGAGCGCTGCGGGCTCAGCCCCGCCGCTCTGCGCCAGGCCCTGCGCCGCGGCAGCCGCGCCAAGCAGCGCATGCTCCAGGCCAACCTGCGGCTGGTGGTGGCCGTGGCCAAGAAGTACCAGCGCCGGGGCCTGGAGCTGCTGGATCTGATCCAGGAGGGCACCCTCGGGCTGGAGCGGGCCGTGGAACGGTTTGATCCCCGCCGGGGCTTCCGCTTCAGCACCTACGCCTACTGGTGGATCCGCCAGGGCATCACCCGGGCCCTGGCCAGCCAGAGCCGCACGATCCGGCTGCCGGTGCACATCACCGAGAGCCTCAACAGGATCCGCACCAGCCAGCACCAGCTCACCCTGGAGCTGGGCCGCCCCCCCAGCCTTCAGGAGCTGGCGGACGCCGTGGGCCTCGATGTGGCGCGGCTGCGCAGCACCCTCACCCACATCCCGCGGCCCGTGTCCCTCGAGGGTCGGGTGGGCGGCCAGGCCGACACGCCCCTGGTGGATCTGCTGGAAGACGGCCACGCCACCCCGGAGCAGGCCCTTACCCGCCAGCAGCTGCACGCCGATCTGGAAGCGTTGCTGGAGCAGCTGAGCGGCCGCGAGGCCACGGTGATCCGCCAGCGCTTCGGGCTCGAGGACGACACCCCCCGCACCCTGGCCGAGATCGGCGAGCAACTGCAGCTCTCGCGCGAACGGGTGCGGCAGATCGAGTCGCGGGCCCTGCTGAAGCTGCGCCAGCCCCAGAACCGCTGCCGCGTGCGCGACTACCTCGGCAGCCTCGACGGCGGCCCCTGAGCTGGGAGCACTCCGCTCACCGATGGGCTAAAACGGAGTTACTTCGCTTAAGCAGCCATGGTTGCCACCTCCCCCCGCATCGACATCGGCATTCCCGAGGCCCAGCGCCTGGAGATCGCCGAGGGACTCGGTCGCGTGCTTGCCGACACCACCGTGCTTTACGCCAAGACCCATGGCTTCCACTGGAACGTCACCGGGCCGATGTTCAACACCCTGCACCTGATGTTCATGGAGCAGTACACCGAGCTCTGGAACGCCCTCGACGTGATCGCCGAACGCATCCGCGCCCTCGGCCTGCCCGCCCCCTTCGGCGCCTCCACCTACGGCGGCCTCTCCTCCATCCCCGAGAGCAACGGCATACCCGCCGCCCTCTCCATGGTGAGCGAGCTGGTGCAGGGCCATGAAGCCGTGGCCCGCACCATCCGTGACGTGTTCGTGATCGCCGATGGGGCCAACGACCAGCCCACCGCCGACCTGCTCACCCAGCGGCTGCAGATCCACGAGAAGACCGCCTGGATGCTGCGCAGCCTGCTGGAAGACTGATCCTGCCGGTGCGGCATCGGACCGCCGGAACCCGGCCGGTCGGTGCTGGGTGAACGGAACGGCCTCGGTAGATTGGGTGGTCAGTCAGGTGCCCCATGCCCCCGTCCCCCAACCCAGCCCGACACGCACCCAAGTTCGTGTTCGTGACGGGCGGTGTGGTGTCGAGCATCGGCAAGGGCATCGTGGCGGCCAGCCTGGGGCGGCTGCTCAAGAGCCGCGGCTACAGCGTGTCGATCCTGAAGCTGGATCCCTACCTCAACGTGGATCCGGGCACGATGAGCCCCTACCAGCACGGTGAGGTGTTCGTCACCGAGGACGGCGCCGAGACCGACCTCGACCTCGGCCACTACGAACGCTTCACCGACACGGCCATGTCACGCCTCAACAGCGTGACCACCGGCTCCATCTACCAGGCGGTGATCAACAAGGAACGCCGCGGCGACTACAACGGCGGCACGGTGCAGGTGATCCCCCACATCACCCGCGAGATCCGCGAGCGCATCCACCGGGTGGCGGCCAACAGCGGCGCCGACGTGGTGATCGGTGAGATCGGCGGCACCGTGGGCGACATCGAATCCCTGCCCTTCCTGGAGGCCATCCGCGAGTTCCGGGGCGACGTAGGGCGCCAGGACATGGCCTACGTGCATGTCACGCTGCTGCCCTACATCGGCACCTCGGGCGAACTCAAGACCAAGCCCACCCAGCACTCGGTGAAGGAGCTGCGCTCGATCGGCATCCAGCCCGATCTGCTGGTGTGCCGCAGCGACCGCGCCATCAGCCCCGACCTCAAGGCCAAGATCGGCGGTTTCTGCGGCGTGCCGGAGCGGGCGGTGATCCAGGCCCTCGATGCCGACAGCATCTACGCGGTGCCGCTGGCGATGGAGCAGGAGGGTCTCTGCCGTGAGGTGCTCGACGTGCTCGGCCTGTCAGACCACGACAGCGACATGGCCCGCTGGCAGGAGCTGGTGACCAAGCTGCGCCATCCGGGCCCCGCCGTGAAGGTGGCCCTGGTGGGCAAGTATGTGCAGCTCAACGACGCCTACCTCTCGGTGGTGGAGGCCCTGCGCCACGCCTGCCTGGAGTGCGATGCCTCCCTGGATCTGCACTGGATCTGCGCTGAGCAGATCGAGGAGCGCGGCGCGGCCACCCTGCTCGCCGGCATGGATGCGGTGGTGGTGCCGGGGGGCTTCGGGCACCGGGGGGTGGACGGCAAGGTGGCGGCGATCCGCTGGGCCCGGGAGCAGCGGGTGCCGTTCCTGGGGCTCTGCCTCGGCATGCAGTGCGCCGTGATCGAGTGGGCCCGCAACGTCGCCGGCCTGGCCGGCGCCACCAGCGCCGAGCTCGACAGCGCCAGCCCCCATCCGGTGATCAACCTGCTGCCGGAGCAGCAGGACGTGGTGGACCTGGGCGGCACCATGCGCCTGGGCGTCTACCCCTGCCGCCTCACCCCAGGCACCATGGGCCAGCGTCTCTACGGCCAGGAGGTGGTGTACGAGCGACACCGCCACCGCTATGAGTTCAACAACGCCTACCGCAACCTGTTCCTCGATTCGGGCTACAGGATCAGTGGCAGTTCACCGGACGGCCGCCTGGTGGAGCTGGTCGAACTGGAGGACCACCCCTTCTTCACCGCCTGCCAGTACCACCCGGAATTTCTCTCCCGGCCCGGCAAGCCCCATCCCCTCTTCCGCGGCCTGGTGGAGGCCGCCCAGCTGAAGCACACCCGTCAGGAGTCCGAGCCAGCTGCAGCCCGTCTGGAGACACCCGTGGCCTCCTGAGCGGACAAGAGCGTTGACCCGGGCCGAAGGGTCAGAGGCGCTTGAGGGAGTCGGTCTTGTCCTTGAACTCGCCCAGCAGCAGCTGCAGGTAGGTGACCTTGCGCAGCTTGATGTTGGCCGTCAGTGACATCCCCACCTGCAGCGGCAGTTCACTGCCGGAGTTCAGCTGCAGCTTCTGGTCCTGGAGCTTGATCACCGCCGGGAAGCGGTAGTTGGGCTTTTGCTCTTCCGGCGGCAGGGCATCGGAGCCGATCGAGGCCAGGGTGCCGTTCAGCACACCGAAATCCGAGGAGGGAAAGGAATCGATGCTGATGTCCACCGGCTTGCCCACCCGCACGAAGCCGATGTCAGCACTGTCGATCTCCACCTTGGCCTCGAGTTCATCGAGGGGCACGATCTTCATCACCGGCTCGCTGCCCTGGGCCACGAAGCCCGGGCCCGTGGGCTTGAGGTCAAACACCACCCCATCCACCGGCGAGCGCACGTCCTGATAGCGGATGTTCACCTTCGATTCCGTCAGCCGGCTGCGCAGCTCAGAGAGTTCCACCTCCAGCTCTGACACGGCCTGCTGGAGGATGGCCACCTGGCGCAGACGATCCACCTTGGTCTTCTCCAGGTCGCCCTCCACTTCGCGGGTCTGGTTGCGCTGCTGCAGGTATTCCAGTTCGGGCACCGCGCCCACGGCCTGGAGCGACTCCAGCCGGGCCAGCACCTGCTGTTGGAGCTCAAGGTTCCGCCCCAGCACCTGCTGCTCGGTGTCGTTGAGGGCGAGATAGCGCTGCAGCTCAAGCTGCTTGAGGGCGAACTGCTGTTCCTTCGAGCGGATTGAGTCGAGCAGGCCGTCGCGGCGGTCCAAGGTGGTTTCGTTATCGAGGCGCAGCAGCACCTGGCCCTTGGTCACCCGCTCCCCCTCCTTCACGAGCATGGTGTCGAGCACGCCACCCACCGGCATCTGCACCGTCTGCACATCGCCGATGGGCTGGAGCTTGCCTGCGGCGATCACCACCTCCTCCGTCTGGGCCAGGGCCAGCCAGGCCAGGGCAAAACCCGTGGTGCCGATCAGGGCCCAGGTGATCGCGCGCGCCATGAAGCGCGACTGCTGCAGCACCATGCCCTCATGGCCACTCTTGACCCGCTGTTCCAGGGCGTTCTGACCGGCCCGCATCAGCGACGACGCCCGTGGCGCCAGGGCCGAATCGGCGGGCTTGGCAGGGGTTGGGGTAGGGGAGTGCTCTGGGGTCACGAGGCCTCCTGCTGGCGGTAGAGCGCGTAGTAGCGCTCACGCTGCTCGATCAGCTGGTCGTGGGTGCCTGTCTCAACCACAGCGCCATCCTGGAGCATCACGATCAGATCTGCCCGGCGGATGGTGGAGAGGCGGTGGGTGATGAAGAACACCGTGCACTGGCGCAGGTTCTCCAGCAGGTTGTCGCAGACGCGCCGCTCGGTGTCGTAGTCGAGGGCGCTGGTGGCCTCATCGAGCACCAGCAGCTTCGGGCGCGACAGCAGGGTGCGGGCCAGGGCGAGACGCTGCCGCTGCCCTCCCGAGAGGCCGGCGCCGCGCTCGCCCACGTTGGCGCTGTAGCCGCCCGGCAGCTCCATGATGAAGTCGTGGGCGCGGGCCAGCCGGGCCGCCTCCACGATGGCATCACTGCTGGCATCCGGATCGGTGAGGGCGATGTTCTCAGCCACGGAACCGCTGAACAGCAGGGGCTCCTGGGGCACGATGCCGATCTGGCGGCGCAGCGAGTAGAGCTCCACCTTGTCGATGTCGTAGCCGTCGATCAGGATCTTGCCCTCGTTGGGGGCGTAGAGCCGGGTCAGCAGCTTCATCAGGGTGCTCTTGCCGCTGCCGCTCTGGCCCACCACCCCCACGAAGGTGCCGGCGGCAATCTGCAGATCCACGTGGCGCAGCACCGGCGGCGAGCCGGGTTCGAAGCTGAACGTCACATCGCGGAAGGCCACATCCCCGTCAATCGGCGGCAGGGGGATCTTCTGCTTGTCGGCCTCGTTGGATTCCTCCGGAGTGTCCACCACATCGGCCAGACGCTCAAAGGACACCTTCAGCTCCTGGATGTTCTGCCAGATCGAGGAAAGGCGCAGCAATGGCTGGGTGACATAGCCGGAAATGATGCGGAAGGCGATCAACTGGCCCAGGCTCATCTCACCCTTGAGCACCAGGCTGGCCCCCACCCAGAGCACCAACAGCTGGGAGAGCTTCTGCAGCACCTGGGAGGTTTCCACCAGGGCGGTGCCGGTGATCGTCTTCTCGAAGCTGCGGGCGATGTAACGGGAGTAGAGGTCCTGCCACTTCCAGCGGCTGATCATCTCCACGTTCTGAGCCTTCACCGTCTGAATGCCGGTGAGCACCTCCACCAGGTGACTCTGGGTACGGGCATTCTCCTCGGCCGCCTGGCGGTACTGGCGCCGGAACAGGGGCGCCCCCAGCACCGTGAGACCGATCTGAATCGGCAGCACACAGAGGGCGATCAGCGTCAGCAGCCAGCTGTAGAACACCATCACCACGATGTAGATCACCGAAAAGGCGGTGTCCAGCAGGGTGGTGAGGGCCTGGCCGGTAAGGAATTCGCGGATGTTCTCGAGCTCGGCCACCCGGGTGCCCAGCTCGCCCACCGGGCGCCGGTCGAAATAGCCCAGCGGCAGGCGCAGCAGGTGATCAATCACCTCGGCGCCGAGCCGCAGGTCGATGCGGTTGGTGGTTTCGGTGAACAGGAACGTGCGCAGGGCGCCGATCAGCCCCTCCATCAGCGTCACCACCACCAGCGCTATGCCGAGCACCTGCAGCGTGTCGAGGCTGCGCTGGGCAATCACCTTGTCGATGATCACCTGGATCAGCAGCGGATTGGCGAGGCTGAACAGCTGCACCACGAAGGAGGCCACCAGCACCTGCAGCAGCAGGCCGCGGTAGCGCTTCAGGGAGGGCCAGAACCAGTTGAAGTTGAAGCGCTGATCGGGGGTGCTGTTGCTGCGCTCCATCAGCAGCAGCTCAATGCCCTCCGGGAAGGCCGCTTCCATCTCCGCAGGCATCACTTCCACCCAGCCATCCCGGGGTGAGGCGAGCACCAGACCCCGGGCGTCGGAAGCCCGCACCAGGGCAAAGCCCCCCTTCCAGGGCACCAGGGCCGGCACCTGCAGCCGTGTGCCCTGGGAGGCCGGCACCCGCACGCCACTCACGTGCAGCCCCATCAGGGCGCCGATGTTGCCGCACAGCTGCAGATCCGGGGTCTGGCCGCGGCGCAGCACATCCCGCAGGATCTTCTCGATCGAGTCGCGCCGGAAGGGCAGCCGCAGCTCCATCGCCAGCATCTGGAAGCAGGCGAGGGTTTCCTCCAGGGGGCCGCTGCCCCGCAGCAGGCGCAGCTCCGGCCTGGGCTGCTGCCCCAGGTCGAGGCGGCTGGCCTGGGGGCCCTCGCCCGCGCCCAAGGGCACCAGGGCGGAGGAGCCCTGCGGCCCAGGCTCAGCCTCGGCGTCCTCCAGTTCCGCAACGACAGGGAGCGGATCCGCCAGGCTCGCCACCAGCGCCTCCGGCAGGGCGATCAACCGGGGCGGCAGGGGTGGCCGCGGCTCGGGCACACCCAGCTGGGGGTCCAGGCGAGAGCCCAGGGCCTGGCCGGGCAGGTTGGAGCTGGCGGCGAACAGCACCATCCCCGGGGGCAGTGCGGCCAGGGCGTCCGCCTCGGGAGCCACCAGCATGGCCTCCGGCGCCACCTGGCCATGGAGCTCCAGCAGCGAGGCCTCCCCACGGGACTGACGCTCCAGCAAACCGGCCAGCAGATCGAGCAATTCCGCTGTGAACAGCTCCGAGGCACACCAGGCGGCAAAACTCGGCTGCTCAGCCAGGAGCTGCAGCACCAGCTGATCGGGAAGCACCAGGGCCTCCACCACGGAGGCGGCACTCACCTCCTCGCAGGGAGCGGCCCGCAGCAGCGAGGCCAGCCCCACCAGGCTGCCGGGCCCGAGCCGGGCGGCACTGCGCAGGGCTCCCTGATCGCGCACCAGCAGCCGGGCCGTGCCCTCCAGCACCAGCAGCACCTCGGCGGGGATCAGGCTGTCGTGGCTGAGGGGCTCCCCCAGGGAAAAGCGGCGCCGCTGGCAGCTGTCCTGGAGATGGGCGATCGCGGCCTCGGAGAGGCCCGCGAAGGCCGAGTGCCGCTCGAGCCGTAATCCCTGGGAGCTGGTGGTCATCAGCCCACCACTGCAGCCTGTCGGGGCGTCTCGCGCAACCGGGCCAACCGCACGTCAACCTCCTCCTCCAGCCACTCGTCCAGCAGCTCCTGAATCATGGCGTCAGCCACTTCGTCGTCAAAACTGGCTGGCTCCAGAGACTCCAGCCTCACCAGCAGCCACCACTCGCCGATCGGGAACGGTTCGAGCACCACTCCCGGCCTGGCCGTGCGCAGACGCTGCATCAGTTCGGGATGGGCCTGGGCCAGTGGCACCGGACCCACGATGCCGCGGGTGGCGCGCTCCGGGCCTTCAGCATGGCTGGCGGCGAGCTGATCAAAGCTCGATTCGCCTTCACTGATCTGCAGAAACAGCTCACGGGCCAGGTTTGGGTTCGCCGTGCGCAACAGGCTGTACACCACCTGGTCGAGGTCGGCCTTGTTGGCCAGAAAGCGCGATTCCGCCTTGGAGGAGAAGTGCTCCACGGAGTATTTCCACACCTTCACCGGGAAATGGGCCTGGTAGTCCAGGTCGGAATCAGTGAGCAGCAGGGCCTGTTTCAGCTCCAGCAGCTGGCTGTCATCATCAATGCCATTGTCCTGGCGGAACTGGGCCAGAGCGGCTTCCTGTTCCTCTTCATTGAGCTGGATCGGAGCCAGGAGCTCCTCCAGCAGCTGCTGGCGCAGGAAGGGTCGCAGCAGGCCGTAGCGCGCCAGCGTGGGCAGATCCGGTGAGCTCATCGACCCAGGCCTTGCAAACCTCGCCGCATGCTGAACGACCGCCGGCCACCGTGTGCCGATTGTCTCACCAAGGGGATCGGCAGCAAGCACAACCGTAGTGGCGAAGCCCTGGGTCCAGGCTGCCTAAAGTTGACCTCCTTATGAACGAGCAGGTTTGGCGGTGTCCGTGGCCCCTGGCCCCCAGCCAGACCCTGCCGCACTGCCAGTGGTGGAAACCTTCCACTCACTGCAGGGGGAGGGCCTTCACGCAGGCCGCAGCGCCTTTTTCATCCGCCTGGCGGGCTGCTCGGTGGGCTGCAGTTGGTGCGACACCAAGCACTCCTGGGCGGCGGCGGCCCATCCCCGTCAGGAGGTGACGGCCCTGGCGTCAGAGGCAGGGCGGGCCGCGAGCGCAGGGGCCGCCTTCGTGGTGGTCACCGGCGGCGAACCGCTGCACCACAACCTCACCCCACTGTGCGGGGCTCTCGCCCCCCTGGGGCTGCCCCTGCACCTGGAAACCAGCGGCGTGGATGCCCTCAGCGGCCAGTTCGACTGGATCACCCTCTCCCCCAAGGCCCACAGGCCACCGGCCGATGCCCTGCTGGGCGGCTGCCAGGAACTCAAGGTGGTGATCCACGACGAGCCGGACCTCAGCTTCGCGGCGGCCATGGCCCGGCGCGCGGAGCTCCTGGGCAACCGTCCGGCGCTGCTGCTGCAACCGGGCTGGCAGTCGGCCCGGGGTGAGGCCCTGGCCCTGGCCTTTGTGCGCGGCCAGCCCCGGTGGCGACTCAGCCTGCAGAGCCACAAGTGGCTCTCGATCCGCTGAACAGCCCAACAGCTGAACCACTGATCCCTCGCTCTCCCTCCCCACCTCGCTCCATGGCCAGCGCACCGCCCCCCGCCAGCGACCAGGGCACCTCCCACCAGCCGGCCACGGCGATCGCCCTGCTCTCCGGCGGTCTTGATTCGGCCACCGCCGCCGCCCTGGCGATCGAGGCCGGTGAGCGGGTGATCGGCCTCTCCTTTGACTACGGCCAGCGCCACCGCCGCGAGCTGCAGGCCGCCAGCCGCATCGCCGCCGCCCTCGGCCTGAGCGAGCACCACACCCTGGAGGTGAACCTGGCCGCCTGGGGCGGCTCGTCCCTCACCGATCCAGATCAGGCCATCCCCGGCGAAGGCGTGCTGGAGGGGGTGATCCCCAGCACCTACGTGCCGGGCCGCAACACCGTGTTCATCGCCCTGGGGCTGAGCCTGGCCGAGGCCCGCGGCGCCCGGCGCCTGGTGCTGGGGGTCAATGCCGTGGACTTCTCCGGCTACCCCGACTGCCGACCGGACTACCTGGACGCCTTTCAGAGCCTGGCGGATCTGGCCAGTCGGGCCGGGCGCCAGGGCCACGGCGTGAAGCTGTGGGCGCCGCTGGTGCAGTGGAGCAAGACCCGCATCGTGCAGGAGGCCCTGCGGCTGGGGATACCGATCGCCAGCACCTGGAGCTGTTACCAGGGCGAGGCCGAGCCCTGCGGGGTGTGTGACAGCTGCAGGATCCGCGATGCCGCCCTGATCGAAGCCGGCCGCCCCGATCTGGCCGGGCGATGACGACGCCCCCGCCGCCTGCTGGCTGGCAGCGGCGTGCCTTGCCCTGGCGGCCCCCCTGGGGCCTGGTGAACCAGCTGGCCTCCAGCCTGGGGGAGGCCGGGCTGGTGTGGCTCGATGGCGATGGCAGCCCCCTGGGCCGCTGGGCCACCCTGGCCGTGGAGCCCCTGGAGCAGCGCGAGTGCCGCGGCCTGCCCACAGAGCCCGGCAGCTCCGATCCCTTCGCCGCCTTCGCCGAGCTGCGGCGCCAGGGCGGCTGCTGGCTGGGCTGGCTGGGCTACGAGGCGGGGGCCTGGGTGGAGCCGGCGGACCACTGGCGATCCCCGGACATGGCGGTGCTCTGGGCCGGCCGCTACGACCCGCTGCTGCGCTGGGATCTGCAGCAGCACAGGCTGTGGTTGGAGGGGAGCGATCGCCGCCGGCTGGCCGCCCTGGAAGCACTGATCCTGGCTCTCCCTCCGCAGCGGGCCGGAGCCGACGAGAACGCCGAAGACGGCGATCGCCAGGCCCCCCGGCTCGACCCCCACCGCTGGCACTGGCACACCGCGCCCGAAAGCTTTGCGAGCCAGGTGGCGGAGCTGCGGGAGCGGATCGCCCAGGGGGATCTGTTCCAGGCCAACCTCACCGCCTGCCGCGAGGCCCAGCTGCCCGCCGCAGCTTCCCCCTTAGCCCTCTACGGGCGGCTGCGGCGCCACTGCCCGGCGCCGTTCGCCGGCCTGGCGGTGCGCTCCCTAGGGCCCGGGGCCGAAGCGGTGCTGTCGGCCTCGCCGGAGCGCTTCCTGCAGCTCCAGGACGATGGGCGTGTGCAAACCCGGCCGATCAAGGGCACCCGCCCGCGCCATGCCGAGGCGGAGGCCGATGCCGACGCCGCGGCCGAGCTGATCACCAGCGCCAAGGACCGCGCCGAGAACGTGATGATCGTGGACCTGCTGCGCAACGACCTCGGCCGCGTCTGCCGGCCCGGCTCGATCCACGTGCCCCAGCTGGTGGGGCTGGAGAGCTACCGGCAGGTCCACCACCTCACCTCCGTGGTGGAGGGAGAGCTGCGCCCTGGCACCAGCCTGGAGGAGCTGCTGCGGGCCTGCTGGCCGGGGGGTTCGATCACGGGCGCCCCCAAGCTGCGGGCCTGCCGCCGCCTGAACGGCCTCGAACCGGTGCCGCGGGGGCCCTACTGCGGCTCCCTGTTCCGGCTCGATGCCGCCGGCCGCTTCGACAGCAACATCCTGATCCGCAGCCTGATGCTGCGGGGCCAGCGGCTGCGGGCCCACGCCGGCTGCGGCATCGTGGCCGATTCCAGCCCCGCGGACGAGGCCAGGGAGCTGGCCTGGAAGCTCGACCCCCTGCTGGAGGCCCTGGCATGAGCAGCGGCGCGGCGGCAGCGGCGGCGATCGCCTGGATCGATGGACCTGGCGGGGGCCGCTGGGGCGCTCCGGGGCAGCTGAGCGTGCCGCTGTCGGAGCGGGGGCTGAGCCTGGCCGATGGGCTGTTTGAAACGGTGCTGGTAGAGGGAGGCCGCCCGCACCTGCTGGAGGCCCATCTGCAGCGCTGGTGCCTGGGAGCGACGGTGCTGGGCCTGCCACCTCCGCCAGGGCTGGAGCGGGTGCTGGCCCTGGCGGCTGAGGCGATCAGCCGCAGCGGCATCCACACCGGAGCCCTGCGGCTCAACTGGAGCCGAGGCGATGGAGAGCGGGGCCTGGACCTGCCCGCGGCTGGGGCAGCCCGCTTCTGGCTGCAGCTGAGTCCATGCCGGCCCAGCTTTCACCCCGTTCGAGTGATCATCAGCCGCCTGGAGCGCCGCAATGCCAGCAGCGCGATCAGCGGCTGCAAGACCTTCGCCTATGGCGCCTCGGTGCTGGCCCGCCGCGAGGCCTGCGAGGCAGGCCAGGACGACGCCCTGCTGCTGAGCACAGCCGGAGGGCTCTGCTGCGGCACCACCGCCAACCTGCTCGTGCGCCACCGGGAGCGCTGGCTGACCCCGCCGTTGGCGAGCGGCTGCCTGGCGGGGGTCATGCGCGCTCAGGCCCTGGCCCTCGGCCTGGCCGAGGAGGCCAGCGAGGCGATCGAGCCAGCCCAACTCCAGGCGGGGGCGCTGCTGCTCAACAGCCTCGGCTGCCGTCCGATCCGGAGCCTGGCGGGGCAGGAGCTGGGAGCGGTGCCGGAGGCTGAGCCGTTCTGGCGGCAGCTGCTGGGCGCAGGCTGAGCAGGCTGGAGAAACCTGTCATAGGGTCTGCCCAACCATGGAGAGGCCAGGTGAGGGTTGGAGTGGCGCGTCGGGGCACGGACCCCAGCCCCCGCCCCAGGCAGAGGGGTCGCGCCAGGCTGGCTCTGCCGGGCCTCACCCTGCTGCTGGGGCTGGGGCTGGCCGCCTGCGGTGGCGGCAAGGAAGTCGCCATTCAGAACGCCAAGGCGGGAGACGCCCTGGTGCAAGTGGAGGGAACAAGGGTGGACCTGGCTCTGGACTTCCAACCCGGCGTGTCCAACGGCCTCTACAAGGGCGCCGTGCGCCTGTTCGGGCCAGACCAGCCCGAGGCGGGAAGCCTGCTGGCCGTCAACGCCGTCTGCAGCCTGGAGGACACGCCTGGCTGGCCCCCGTACGACAACCTCTACGGCAGGACCATCAAGGAACCGGCTGAGGCGCGCGACCTCAGCGGCCAATCGAACTGGCAGATTCTGTATTACTTCGACGGAAAAGTGGAAGCGAGCGGCACGATCGAACCCCAACCCTGGGCACAACGCCTGAAAGACAATCTCTGCCGCCGTGGCGACTTTGACGACAGCACTGCACGCGAAGACACGACCAACTGAACTGCCACCTCTGTCCATGGGGACTGGGCCTCTGGAGAGATTTCGTAGCCATTCACACTGTTCCTACGGACGGCCTCGCCTTTGATGCCAGCGAAACAGGAAAAAGGCTGCGTCTCCATGCCCAAAACGCTCTTCAGTATTGACCTCACCAAGTCCATGGACCAGCAGGAGATGCCGGGCCATAACCGCTGGCATCCTGACATTCCCGCGGTCGCCTCCGTGAATCCTGGAGAGGTCTTCCGGATTGAATGCAAGGACTGGACCGATGGCCAGATCAGGAACAACGACGATCCCCAGGACGTCGCCGATGTCAACCTGGAGGTGGTGCATGTTCTGAGCGGTCCGATCTGGGTCAATGGCGCTCAGCCCGGCGATATTCTCGTGGTTGACATTCTCGATGTCGGCGCTCTTCAAGGCGATGAATGGGGATTCAACGGGATTTTTGCCAAGGAGAATGGGGGTGGTTTTCTCACAGACCACTTCCCGAAAGCCTGCAAGTCAATCTGGGATCTGGAGGGGATCTACACCAGCTCCCGCCACATTCCCGGCGTGCGCTTTGCCGGCATCACCCACCCTGGCCTGATCGGCTGCGCCCCATCCCATGAGCTGCTAAAGGAATGGAACCGGCGTGAAACGGAGCTGGTGAACACAGCCCCCGATCGCCGCACCTACGGCGCAGGGCTTTCCGGCAGCGAACCCGTGCTTGCGGCCCTGCCCAATCCCAACAGCGCCATCCTGGGCACCCTGCCTGCTGGCGACTTTGAGCGCGTGGCCAATGAGGCTGCCCGCACAGTGCCACCTCGGGAGCATGGCGGCAACTGCGACATCAAGAACCTCACCAAGGGCACCCGGATTTACTTCCCCGTCTATGTGGAAGGCGCCAAGCTGTCGATGGGAGACATCCACTTCTCCCAGGGAGATGGTGAGATCTCCTTCTGTGGCGCCATCGAGATGTCCGGCTATCTCGATCTGCATGTGGAAATCATCAAGGGTGGCGTAGAGAAGTATGGGATGGTGAACCCCATGTTCAAAACCAGTCCGGTGGAGCCCCACTTCACCGACTATCTGGTGTTTGAAGGGATTTCAGTGGATGAATTTGATGGTAAACAGCACTACATGGATGTGCACATCGCCTACCGGAGAGCCTGCCTCAATGCCATTGAATACCTGAAGAAGTTTGGTTTCAGCGGCGAGCAGGCCTACATGCTGCTCAGCTGTGCTCCGGTGGAGGGTCGTGTCAGCGGCATTGTCGACATTCCCAATGCCTGCTGCACGCTCGCGATTCCCACCTCCATCTTCGAGCAGGACATCCTGCCCTGTTGATCCGTAGCCAGTTCAGGGGACTTGTGCCTCAACGGGTCCCCCCCGGCACCCAGACCACACGAAAAGACTGTCCATGCCCGTCTATGAGTTCAGCTGCAGCGAAGGCTGCCAAGACTATGAGGTCTGGCGCAGCATTGAGTCGCGTCAGGTGAATACCGATTGCCCCGATTGCGGTGCCAAGGGTAGCCGCATCTTCAGTCCACCGATGACGCTCACGGGTTCCTTCCGGCTCAAGCAGGAAAGCAAGGAACCGCGCTTGGTGAGCGGCCAACAACAGGCCGAAAGGGCCGCTGAACGCAAACCTCGGCTGAGGCAAAGCAGCACCCGGCCCTGGATGGTCAACCGCGGCTGTTGAGTTAGGTCGCTCAGACAGTCAGGAATTCCTGGACCACAGCGTCAGACAGTTGGTCTGTAGGTCCGCTGGACACAATGCCGCCGCGCTGCATGGCGTAGTAGTAATTGGATTGACGCACAAAGTGGAGATGCTGCTCCACCAGCAGCACACTGATTCCCGTTTCCTTCATGATGCGCTGCACGGCCCGCTCAATGTCCATGATGATGGAGGGCTGAATCCCCTCGGTGGGTTCATCAAGGAGCAGCAGCTTGGGCTTCCCCAGCAGAGCACGGGCGATGGCGAGTTGCTGTTGCTGACCCCCACTGAGATCACCACCCTTGCGACTCAGGAATTGCTCAAGGATGGGGAAGAGATCAAAGACCAGGGGATCAATGTGCCGATTCTTGCCCAGACCGCCCGGCAGGGCCTCCATGCCGAGCAGCAGATTCTCCTTGACCGTGACCTGGGGGATGATGTCGCGTCCCTGGGACACATAACCAATGCCAGCACGGGCCCGCCGGTACGGAGCCTCTGAGAGCAGCTGCCGATCGCCATACTGGATCGAGCCTGATCGTTGCTGCAGCAGACCGATAATGGTTTTAAGAAAGGTGGTTTTACCAACACCATTCCTGCCGATCAAGCACACCATTTCTCCTTCGGGAACAGACAGATCAACATCTCTGAGGATATGGCTCTGGCCATAGTAGACATTCAGATCTGAGACATGAAGAATGGGTTGAGCGGTCATGGGTTTACGCAAAGCCTGGGGTTGGGTTGGATTGAATAGAATTAGTCGTCAGACTGACCGAGATACACTTCAATCACACGCGGGTCTTGCTTGACCTTATCCAATGGGCCCTCCGTCAGGAGCTGCCCTTGGTGAAGAACAGTCACAGGGGCATTGAGATCACGAATGAACTCCATATCGTGCTCAATCACAACCACGGTGTGATCACCAGCCAACGACTTGATCAACTCGGCAGTGCGCACCGTTTCTTCGTCGGTGAGGCCCGCTACCGGTTCATCCAGCAGCAACACCTCGGGAGACTGGGCCACCAACATGCCAATGGCCAACCACTGCTTCTGGCCGTGGGAAAGGGAGCCCGCCTGATGGGTGGCAAAGGGTGCCAGGCCCACATAGTTCATGATGCGCTGCACTTCATCCTTCACGGATACAGGCAGGCGATCAACCAGCAAGTTCAACGCATTCTTGTGGGGTGAAGCAGAGAGCTCAAAGTTACGTTGAACCGTCAGGTTCTCAAACACGCGAGGAGTCTGAAACTTACGGCCAATGCCATCACGAGAGATCTGCTGCTCAGAAAGACCGATCAGGGATTGACCTCGAAAGCTCACCGTACCCTTGGTGGGGCGTACCTTGCCAGTGATGACATCAAGGAAGGTCGTCTTTCCTGCACCATTAGGTCCAATAATCGATTTAAGCTCTCCCTTCATCAAGGTGAGGCTTAGGTCTGTAAGCGCATAGAAGCCATCAAAGCTAACGCTCACATCCTTGAGTTCAAGGAGAGGTTTGGTCATCGGCGGAAACGAGGATGGGGTGGGTGGATTCCTGACTGGATCGAATGGGAGTGCATGAACTTAAGAGATATCTTCAAGAGCGGCCACCTCTTCATCGAGCTGCGGATAGGTACGCGCCATCGGTGCAATGCCGAACGCAGCCAAAAGGCGGCTGAAGCCACCACCTGTAAACCATCCATAGATGCCATCAGGCATCAAGACCACCACAAAGATGAACAATCCACCTTGCACAAACAACCA
This sequence comes from Cyanobium sp. NS01, assembly GCF_014280235.1. NCBI lineage: Bacteria > Bacillati > Cyanobacteriota > Cyanophyceae > Synechococcales > Prochlorococcaceae > Cyanobium > Cyanobium sp. NS01. The sequence continues at coordinate 2,673,182 of NZ_CP047940.1, forward strand.
GAACTCAGGAAGGGCTTCACTCACCAGACTTCTCAGGTAATTAACCAGGATCGCCCCAATAATCGGACCCACTAAAGTTCCCCTGCCTCCGACGGCAACCCAGATGACCATCTCAATGGACGTTGAAATGGTCATGAACTGGGGAGAAACGATCCCCGTCTGCACGGTGTAGAGCGCTCCTGAGACTCCACAGAGAGCACCAGCCACAACAAACACGATGGTCTTGAAGGGTACCGGATTAAAGCCGCCAAATCTTAGTCTTTGCTCATCGTCTCGGATGGCAATCAACGCATCACCAAATCGGCCATTAGTGAAATATCTGCAGATTAGGAAGGCAACAGGGATCAGGAGCACTGTGAGTCTGTAGAACAACAGCTGCATATCACTGGATCCCACCAGCTGTCCAAACAGCTCTGCAGTGCTTGTTTTCAAACCATTGGTGCCATTGATCAACTTCTGTTGACCATTAAAGAAGTGGAAGAATACCATCAACGCAGCCTGCGTGATGATTGAGAAGTAGACGCCCTTGATACGATTCCTGAAGATCAGATAACCAACAAAACCAGCGATGATGGCCGGTATCAGCCAAAGGGCGATCAGGGTAAAAACAGGAGACCAGAACGGCTGCCAGAAGAAGGGCAACTGATCAACACCATAGTTCTCAAAGAACTTTGGGATGCCATTGCCTCCTGCCTCACCCTCTGTGTTGAGGGTAAGATACATGGCAGCGGCATAACCACCTAGAGCAAAGAAGATGCCTTGGCCAAGGCTTAACAAGCCAGTGTATCCCCAGATCAGGTCAATGGCAAGGGCCGTGATTGCCAGCGAGAAGTAGCGGCCAAACAGGTTGAGTCTGAAGTCACTCAGAATGGCAGGCAGAATAAAGAATGCCGTTGCCAGAAGGATCCAGGGCAGGAGTTTTCGGAAGATCTTCATGGGTTGGACCTCCCGAAAGAGACGTGGTAGCAGTGGGCTGAGTGGTGTTGCATGGAAGGTTTAGGCATCAACCGAGCGCCCCTTCTGAGGGAACATCCCATTAGGCCGGAACTGCAGGAAGACAATGATGAAGATGAACACCAGAACCAACGACATGCTGGTGGTGGCAAAGAACTCCACAACTCCCTTAGCAGCTGCAGGCATGTCTGGGAAAACAATCAGAAGCGAACCAGAGCCCACCACAGACTGAATGATGCCCAGCATCAAGGAGGCCAAAACGGTGCCGAGCAGATTGCCCACGCCTCCCAGTACAATCACCATGAAGCAGGACACGATGTAAGCAGCACCGAGATTGGGACCCACAGATCCCAGCAGGGTGATGGCACAACCCGCCACTCCGGCCAGACCAGATCCAAGGCCAAAGGTGATGCTGTCGACGCGGTCCGTCGGGATGCCCAGGCAATTGCTCATCTGGCGATTCTGCGTCACGGCACGAATACGCAGACCCCAGGCACTCTTGGTGAGGAACCAAACGGTGGCCAGCAACATCAAGGCAGAGAGGAGAATGATGAAGATCCTGAGGCCAGGGAGCTCAATCCCAGCAATTTCCCCCCAGCTTCCTTGCAGCCACTTCGGAGCGGTGACATCAATATTTCTGGGTCCAAACCAGGGGCTGGCAAGAGCACGGATCACAGAGAACTGATTCACTGAGACCAAACCGATGACAACAGCAGCTGTCCACAGGAGCCCTGTGATGTATGGCAAAAAGGGACGATCACCAAACTTCGCAGTGAACATTCGGCTGGCAAAGTAGCCAATGGCAACAGCCAGAAGAATGCCCAGCAACATGGCCGTGGAGATGCTTCGAATAAGCTGAATCAGGATCAGGCTCACCCCCCATGTGGCCAGCAGTGTTTCCAGGGGGCGTCCATAGAGCTTGCGGATCAGTGTCCGCTCCAGAAGCACACCCACAAGGGCCGTGACAATAAAGGAAAATACGAGAGCAACTGGATAGTAGAGTTCAAAGACTAGGCCACCCATCGGCCTGAAAACCGATTGGACCACGTAGGTGACATAGGCACCAAGCATCATGAACTCGCCGTGGGCGAGATTAATCACACCCATCAAGCCAAAAACAATGGCCAGCCCAGTGGCCGCCAGCAACAGCACAGAGCCGATGCTTAGGCCATCTAGGATCTGAGAGAAGAAAAGTTCCAATGGAAGTAATGGCTGAACAATCGCAGGCCAGAACGTATCCAGACCTGATGGGTGGGTGATGGATTCTGCCGCTCAGACTCATAAAGGGATCAGGAGATCCAATTTTCTAGACAGCATGGCTATAACCTGCCAATGGCTTGGAAGGATCTGCAGGTGTGAAGACTGACGACTCGTAGAAGTGGCGGCAGAATTTGGAGGGGGAAATCCCTGAAGACTTCCCCATCTTGAATCACATCTGGAACTTTCCAGCGTCGGGACGATCCTGGGTCCAGTCGCAGGTGTAGCCCTTGGTTTCAGGCACGAACTGGTTCCAGGGCAGCGGGGGGATAGCCTTGCCACTGTCCTGCAGGATCTTGAACTGGCCATCAGGCATGGCCTCGCCAATCAGCACACGCTCGGAGGTGTGGTGGTTGGGGAACATCTTGATCTCGCCCTGGGGAGCATCGAACGTGATGCCGATCATGGTCTCGCGGACCTTGTCGAGATCCTCGAAGGTGCCCGCCTTCTCAACAGCATTCTTCCAGAGGTAAACCATGTTGTAGGCCGACTCTGCAGGGTCGCCAACAACCCGGTCTTCGCCATACATGGCCTGGAAGTCTTCGGTGAACTTCTTGGAGGCTGGAGTATCCAGACTCATGAAGTAGTTCCAGGTTGCGTAGGTGCCGGTGGTGTACTCGGGACCAATCTGACGAATCTCTTCCTCCGCAATGGAGAAGGACATGATTGGATACTTAGCCGGGTCAATGCCAGCGGCCTTGAACTGCTTGAAGAGGGCAACGTTGGAGTCACCATTCAAGGTGTTGATGATGATGCCTCCATCAGGGAACGCCTCCTTGATCTTGGCGATGATGGGAGCAACCTCCGTATTGCCCAGGGGGATGTAATCCTCACCAACAACTTCACCGCCAAGAGCCTTCATCTGCTCCTTGATGATGGTGTTGGCCGTACGTGGATACACGTAGTCAGACCCAACAAGGTAGACCTTCTTGCCCAGCTCGTCGCCGTAGGTCTTCATCAGCCAGTCCACTGCAGGCTCAGCCTGCTGGTTCGGGACGGCACCGGTGTAGAAGATATTTCTGGAGCATTCCTGACCCTCATATTGAATGGGGTAGAAAAGCATATGATTCTTGGCCTCGTACACTGGCAGCATCGCCTTACGGCTGGCGGAGGTCCAGCCACCAAAGACAACGGCGACGTTGTCGGAGTCGATCAGCTTCTGCGATTTCTCAGCAAACGTGGGCCAGTCTGAGGCACCATCCTCGGAGATGGCAACAATCTTGTAGGATTTATCTCCAACTTTGACGCCACCTGCGTCGTTGATTTCCTTGATTGCCATCTCTTCGACCTCTTTCAAGGTCGTTTCCGAGATGGCCATGGTCCCACTCAGAGAGTGAAGGATGCCGACTTTGACTTCTCCGTCAAAGTCCCCCGCCGAATCGCCGCCGCCACCGCCGCAGGCCACAAGCGTGACGCTGACCACTGAAGCGCCGATTCCGGCAAGCAACCGCCTTGAGATGTGCTGGACCATGGGTGATTGATCAAGGTGTGGTGGATGCCGCGATATCAGCGGCATTTCGCAACCTACAGATCTGTTCATGGGCACTATGTATCCGATCGCACCGAAGGTGCTGGGCGCTCAGCCGGTGTGTGGATTTGCTCGTGCAAGCGATGGCGTGGATACCCGAAGTCCTTCCGGAAGCTGTTGCAGCAGAAACGACTCCACCTTGTCGAGTCCCTCGCCACTGCGCAGGTTGGCAAAGCACCAGGGGCGGCCCGGACGCATGCGCTCGGTATCCCGCTGCATCACCTCCAGGTCGGCACCCACCAGCGGCGCCAGGTCAATCTTGTTGATCACCAGCAGATCGGAACGGGTGATGCCCGGGCCACCCTTGCGCGGAATCTTGTCTCCAGCGGCCACATCAATCACGTAGATACACAGGTCCACCAGTTCCGGACTGAAGCTGGCCGCCAGGTTGTCGCCGCCACTTTCCACCAGCACCAGGTCGAGATCGGGGTAGAGCCTCTCCAGCTCCTCCACGGCGGCGCGGTTGATCGAGCAGTCCTCCCGGATGGCGGTGTGGGGACAGCCACCGGTCTCGACGCCGCGGATGCGCTCAGGCTCCAGCACACCCGCCCGGGTCAGGAACTGGGCGTCCTCCTGGGTGTAGATGTCATTGGTGACCACGGCGAGTTGCAGCTGCTGCCGCAGACGCCGGCAGAGAGCTTCCACCAGGGCCGTCTTGCCCGACCCGACGGGCCCTGCCACCCCCACCCGCAGCCTGCTCATCGGCTCCCTCAGCTCCGAAACAACCTGGAGTAGAGCTCAGCATGGCGCAATTGAGCCAGGGAGGCCCCAACTGCCCCTGTCCAGAGCTGATCTGGATCCGCCCCAACCAGGCTCTCAGCCCGCGCCGCAATCACCGGGGCCAGTCCCCACTGCACCGCCTGGGCCCGGGTCGGCCCCAGGGGCACCAGCCGCACCGCCGCGCTCAGCTGGTTGGCCACCCAGCCGTAGAGATAGGCCTCCACCAGCTCCTGGGCTGGAATGGCCAGGGCGCGGCCCGCCAGGGCAAAGGCCCCTGGCCAGGCCAGGTCGAGCGCCGGCGGCTCCAGGCCCAGGTCCGCCAGCAGCCGCAGCAGAGCCCCCCCCATCTGGCGCTGCTGGGCGCGCAGCTCCGGTGCCTCTCTCTGGGCCAGCAACCAGGCGTCCCGATCGCGCAGCTCCGGATCCAGGGCCAGCATCAGCCTGGGCAGCCAGGCGGCTTCGACGGTCACGGCTCCTCGCTGCAATTCGGCCCGCAGCCAGGCCTCCACCCCCGCAGCGTCCTGGAGCAGGCCTTGCTGCACAAGCACCTCAAGCCCCTCGGCGTAGCTGAATGCCCCCACCGGCAGAGCCGGGCTCACCAGCTGCAGCAGGGCCAGGCGGCCGCTGCCGGCCGACCTAGGCGCCATGCCCATGGCCCCCGGGCTCTGAGCCGCCATGGGAGTGGCCCTGGCTGCTGGCGTAGGCACCGTGCTCAGGCAGAAAAGGGGCGCTGATCCGCGCCACCCCCAGGCGGCGGTGCTCCATCAGATGGGCCAGCACGGGATCCTCCGCCAGCCTCAGCTCTCCTGGCCGGATTTCCATGGCGACATGCCGGTTACCCAGGTGGTAGGCCGCCTGGAGCAACGCCAGGGGATCGGCTGCCGTGATCCGCAGCAGGGCCTCCGCCGCCGCCTCCACCCGCACCCAGGCCAGGCCCTCGCCATCGGCGAGCAGGTCACCGGGCTGCAGGGCCTCGCCGCGGGGCAGCTGGAGCAACAGCGGCTGGCCGCAGACGCTGTGGCGGCGTCCCCGCAGCCGGGTGCGCTCGTCAGCGCTGAGCTGGAGCACGAAGGGAGGGGTCTGGCCAGAGGGTCCGGAGAGCCGCTGGGTGAGCACCAGGGGCTGCGGCACTGGCCCTGGGACCGCGGAAGCGGGGATCATGGCGGCATGACGCTGTGCTGAGTATCTCCAAATCACGCGCCGCCGGCAGCTGGCACGGCCAGACCCAGCTGGTGTTCCGCCGTGGCGCCGGCGCCGATGCTGGCGACACCAGCTTCCAGGGCAGCGCCACAGCGCCGCTGAAACTGCAGCGCGCCTATCGGCACCAGGATGGCCGCTGCGAACTGCCGTTGCTGCACACCGCCGGGGGGCTGGTGGGGGGCGATCAGCTCACGATCGAGGCGAGCCTGGAGGCGCGCAGTGAAGCCCTGCTCACCAGCGTGGCGGCCCAGAAGGTCTACGGGTCGGTGGGCCGCCTCAGCCAGGCACCCGAGGGGCGGTGGGTGAACCAGCAGCTCCACTTCTGCCTCGCCGACGGCGCGGATCTGGAGTGGCTGCCCCAGGAGCTGGTGCTCTACGCCGACGGGCTGCTGGAGCAGCGCTGCCGGGTGGAGCTGGCCCCCCAGGCCTCCTACCTGGGCGTGGAGGTGGTGCGCCTGGGCCGCACCGCCGCCGGCGAAGACCTCGCTGCCGGCTGCTGGCGTTCGGCCCTCGACATCCATCGCAGCGGCAGCCGCGGCAACCCCTGGATGCTGGTGGATCGCCTGGAGCTGGGCGGCGAGGCCCTGGCCGGGGAGCATGGCCTGGCCCGGCAGCCGGTGTACGGCTCGCTGGTGTGGGCCGCTCCGGAGCACTTCCCCGGGGCTGAGCTGGCCGGGCTGCTGGAGCTGTGCCGCCAGGATCGTGACGGGCTGGACGGCGCCATGGCCTGCGGCGCCCTGGAGCCCGGACTGGTGGCCCGCTACCGGGGCCCCTCCAGCCAGGCGGCCCGGTTCTGGTTCAGCCGCATCTGGGCCCGGATCCGGGCGGCCAGGGGCTTGCCCGCTCCGCAACTGCCGCGGGTCTGGCCCTTTCAGGAAGAACCCTGGCGCCCTGAAGGTTGCAGCTGAACCTGTCCACCCTCAGACCCCTGCCACAGTGCGGCGGGGTCTGGTCCATCCCTCCCCTCCCCAGCCACCATGCACCTCACCCCCCAGGAGAAGGACAAGCTCCTGATCGTGACCGCCGCCCTGCTGGCGGAGCGGCGCCTCAACCGCGGCCTGAGGCTCAACTATCCCGAGGCTGTGGCCTGGCTGAGCTTCCAGGTGCTGGAGGGCGCCCGCGACGGCAAGACCGTGGCCGCCCTGATGGGCGAAGGCACCACCTGGTTGAGCCGCGAGCAGGTGATGGAGGGGGTGCCGGAGCTGGTGCAGGAGGTGCAGATCGAGGCCGTCTTCCCCGATGGCACCAAGCTGGTGACCCTGCATGACCCCATCCGCTGACCCCACCCGCCCTGCTGCCATGGCCCCGTTGATCCCCGGCGAACTGATCCCCGAACCCGGAGAGATCGAACTCAACGCCGGCCGCCCCGTCACCACCCTGCTGGTAGCCAACAGCGGCGACCGGCCCGTGCAGGTGGGCTCCCACTTCCACTTCCAGGAGGCCAACGACGCCCTGCGCTTCGACAGGGACGCCGCCCGCGGCCTGCGGCTCGACATCCCCGCCGGCACGGCGATTCGCTTCGAACCGGGCGACAGCCGCGAGGTGAACCTGGTGCCCTTCGCCGGCCAGCGCCGGGTGATGGGCTTCAACGGCCTCGTCAATGGACCCCTCGACTGACCCGCCATGCCCTACCGGATCTCCCGCCGCGCCTACGCCGAGACCTACGGCCCCACCACTGGCGATCGCCTGCGGCTGGCCGACACCGAGCTGATCCTGGAGGTGGAGAAGGACTTCACCGTCTACGGCGATGAGGTGAAGTTCGGCGGCGGCAAGGTGATCCGCGACGGCATGGGCCAGGCCCAGACCACCCGCGGTGCCGGGGCGGTGGACACCGTGATCACCAACGCCCTCATCCTCGACTGGTGGGGCATCGTCAAGGCGGACATCGGCCTGCGCGACGGGCGCATCGTGGCCATCGGCAAGGCCGGCAACCCCGACACCCAGGCGGGGGTGACGATCGAGGTGGGTCCCGGCACCGAGGCCATTGCCGGCGAGGGTCACATCCTCACCGCCGGCGCCATCGACACCCACATCCACTTCATCTGCCCCCAGCAGATCGAAACGGCCCTGGCCAGCGGGGTCACCACTCTCCTGGGTGGCGGCACCGGCCCCGCCACCGGCACCAACGCCACCACCTGCACCCCCGGCGCCTTCCACATCGGCCGCATGCTGCAGGCCGCCGAGGGGCTGCCGGTGAACCTGGGCTTCTACGGCAAGGGCAACGCCAGCACCCCCGAGGCGCTTGAGGAGCAGATCCGCGCCGGCGCCTGCGGCCTCAAGCTGCACGAAGACTGGGGCACCACCCCGGCAGCGATCGACTGCTGCCTCACCGTGGCCGACCGCTTTGACGTGCAGGTGTGCATCCACTCCGACACGCTCAACGAGGCGGGCTTCGTGGAGGACACGATCCGCGCCATCGGCGGCCGCACCATCCACACCTTCCACACCGAGGGGGCCGGCGGCGGCCATGCCCCCGACATCATCCGCATCTGCGGCGAGGCCCATGTGCTGCCGAGCAGCACCAATCCCACCCGTCCCTACACCTGCAACACGCTCGAGGAGCACCTCGACATGCTGATGGTGTGCCACCACCTCGATCCGCGCATCCCGGAAGACGTGGCCTTCGCCGAATCGCGCATCCGCCGCGAGACGATCGCCGCCGAGGACATCCTTCACGATCTGGGCGCCTTCTCGATCATCGCCAGCGATTCCCAGGCCATGGGCCGGGTGGGGGAGGTGATCACCCGCACCTTCCAGACCGCCCACAAGATGAAACTGCAGCGCGGCAGCCTGCCGGAGGACGCGGCCGCCGGCGGCCGCCACGACAACGCCCGGCTCAAGCGCTACATCGCCAAGGTGACGATCAACCCCGCCATCGCCCATGGCCTCGACAGCCAGGTGGGCTCGGTGGAAGTGGGCAAGCTGGCCGATCTGGTGCTGTGGAAACCGGGTTTCTTCGGCGTCAAGCCGGAGCTGGTGATCAAGGGGGGCTCGATCGTGTGGGCCCAGATGGGCGATGCCAACGCCTCGATCCCCACCCCCGGCCCCGTGCACGGGCGGCCGATGTTCGGTGCCTTCGGCAAGGCCCTCGCCCCCAGCTGCCTCACCTTCGTGAGCCAGGCCGCCCTGGAGGCCGACATCCCACGCAGCCTCGGCCTGGAGCGCCGCTGCGTGCCGGTGGTGAACACCCGCGGCATCGGCAAGAGCGCCATGCGCCTCAACGACGCCCTGCCGAAGATGGCGGTGGATCCCCAGACCTACGAGGTGTTCGCCGATGGCGAACTGCTCACCTGTGAGCCGGCCGAGGTGCTGCCGATGGCCCAGCGCTACTTCCTGCTCTAGGAACTTCCCAGCGCCACCAACGGCACACGGGAGGGAGCTTTCGTAGCAATCCACACCGGCCAGCCCCTGGCCGGCTGCCCATGATTAGGGGGAGCCAGCAGGGCAGGGATGTTCACGGACTACAAGCCCCACCGCGGCTACGACGAGTACTTCAGCGCCGCGGACGAACCCCGCAGAGCCCTCTCCCCCCTGCTCTCCTCCCTGGGACAGCTGGGCCTCGAAGAGCTCAACCGCAACCACGTGGCCGCGGGCATGCTGCTCAAGCGGCTTGGTGCCACCTTCCGTCTGAACGGCTCCGGCAACCGGGGGGTGGAACGGATCCTGCCCTTCGACCCCCTGCCGCGGCTGATCGCCTCCGGCGAATGGCTGACCCTGGAGCGGGGCCTGGTGCAGCGGCTCGAAGCGATCGATCACTTCCTGGCGGACGTCTACGGCGACCAGCTGATCCTGCGGGACGGCATCGTGCCCCGGGAAGACCTGGAGACCTCCCAGGGCTGGCGGCCCCAGATGCAGGGATTCAAGCCGCCGCTCAACAAGTGGTGCCACATCTCCGGCCTGGATCTGATCCGTGATGGCCAGGGCACCTGGCGCGTGCTGGAAGACAACCTGCGCTGCCCTTCAGGCGTGGCGTATTTCCTGGAGAACCGCCGCGTCATGAAGCGGATGTTCCCCAGCCTCTTCTCCGGCCGCACCGTGCAGCCGATCGACGACTACCCCTCCCACCTGCTCCAGAGCCTGCGGGAGCTGGCGCCCTGGACGGAGCGCCCCACGGTGGTGCTGCTCACCCCCGGGGTGTTCAACAGTGCCTACTTCGAGCACAGCTACCTGGCCCAGCAGATGGGCATCCAGCTGGTGGAGGGCCGCGACCTGGTCTGCCAGGACGACCGGGTGTGGATGCGCAGCACCGGCGGTCTGGAGCCGGTGGATGTGATCTATCGCCGCATCGACGATGACTTCCTCGATCCGGCCGTGTTCCGTTCCGATTCCATGCTGGGCGTGCGGGGGCTGATGCAGGCCTACAGCGCCGGTCGGGTGGCGATCGCCAATGCCCCGGGCACGGGGGTGGCGGACGACAAGCTCATCTATGCCTATGTGCCCGAGATGATTCAGTACTACCTGGGGGAGGAGCCCATCATTGAGAACGTGCCCACCTACCTCTGCTCCCGCGACAAGGATCGGGCCTACGTGCTTGAGCACCTGAGCCAGTTGGTGGTGAAGGCGGTGGCTGAAGCGGGCGGTTACGGAATGATGATCGGCCCCCATGCCGGCCAGGAGGAGATCGACGACTTCGCCAAGCGCATCGAGGCCAACCCACGCAACTACATCGCCCAACCCACCCTGGAGCTCTCCACCGTGCCCTCCCTGAGTGAGGGCGAGCTGTTCCCCTGCCATGTGGACCTGCGGCCCTACGTGCTGCGGGGCAAGGGCGCCTGGGTGAGCCCCGGCGGTCTGACCAGGGTGGCCCTGCGGCGCGGCTCCCTGGTGGTGAACTCCTCCCAGGGCGGGGGCTGCAAGGACACATGGATCGTCAGTGAGCGTGGCGATGGCCAGCTCCAACTGCAGGGCTCCAGCTCATGCTGAGCCGCGTCGCCGATTCGCTCTACTGGATCAACCGCTATGTGGAGCGGGCTGAGAATATCTCCCGCTTCGTGGAGGTGAGCGAGGCGATGGCCCTCGATTGCCCCCCAGGCAGCGCCGAACCCTGGCTGCCCCTGATCGATGCCAGCGGCGAACGGGAACTCTTCGACAAGCTTTACACCAATGGCAGCCCCGACGATGTGATTGAGTTCCTGGTGCGGGCTGAGGAAAATCCCAACAGCGTGGCCAACTGCATCGCCATTGCCCGGGAGAACGCCCGTCAGATCCGCGAAGTGATCACCACCGAGATGTGGGAGCAGCTCAACGACATCTACTGGACGCTGCAGGAGAATGAAAGCTTCTGGAAACAACCCCCCCAGGAGCAACTGCGCGACATCCGCCGGGCTTGCCAGCTCTTCTACGGCATCACCGACTCCACCCTGAGCCGCGATCTCTCCTGGCAATTCAGCCGGTTGGGACGCCTGCTGGAGCGGGCCGACAAGACCACCCGCATCCTCGATGTGAAGTACTTCCTGCTGCTGCCCTCCCCCGATGAGGTGGGCGGCGTCCTCGATGAGCTGCAGTGGATCTCGCTGCTGCGCAGTGCCGGGGCCTACCAGATGTTCCGCCAGGCGCGTCAACAGGCGATCGAACCCCGCGCCGTGGCCGGCTTCCTGCTGCTCGACCCGATCTTTCCGCGCTCGGTGCGCTACTGCCTGGAGCGGATTCAGGACACCCTCAAGATCGTGCAGGGCCGCTCGGTGCCCGGGGCTCCAGATGAACTGGAATGCCTCAGCGGACTCACCCTGGCCCGCTGGAGCTACACCCGCATCGACGACCTGTTCGCGGTAGGCCTCCATGAGGCCATCGACGCCCTGCAGAGCGACCTCAACCGCCTGCACAACCTGATCGAGGGGCGCTACTTCGTGGCCACCAGCCTTGAGTCCCAGAGCGTGGATCCGGCATGCGTGCGCGCCTGAAGCACACGTTCAGCTACCGGTACAGCGCGCCTGTTCTGCTCGGAGCCCATCGCTTCTGCCTCAAACCCCGGGGCCATGGATTTCAGACGTTGGTGGACTTCCAACTCACGATCGATCCTGAGCCCAACTCCCTGTTCCCTCTGATCGCCGCCAGTGGCGATGAGATTCTGCGGGCCCGCTTCGGCGGCTCCTGTGACAGCTTCCGCGTCGAGGCCAGCAGCACGGTGGTCTCCCACACCCCACCGGATCTGCAGACCTGCCTGGAGGCCAACGAGCCGCTGTTGCCCTACCCCGTAGGCCACCTCAACGGCGACCTGCAGGGCTCCCTCGGCGGCTGGCTGCCCAATGGCCAGCACGACCCCGCCGCCGTGGACATGGCCCAGGAGGCCCTGATGGGCAGCGACCAGCGGGCCCTGATGTTTCTCGATCAGCTGGTGGAGATGATCCAGGACCGGGTGAAGTACACCCAGCGCCACGTGGGTCCCGCCTGGCCTGCCGGCCGCACCCTCAAGGAACGGGTGGGCTCCTGCCGTGACCTGGCCATGCTGATGGTTGAGGCCTGCCGCTGCGTGGGCCTGCCGGCCCGGTTCGTCAGCGGCTACCACCTGGTGGATCCCGCTCCCGAGCAGTACGACCTGCACGCCTGGACGGAGGTCTACCTGCCGGGAGCCGGCTGGCGCGGCTACGACCCCAGCGGCAAGGGTCCGGTCGACGATCGCTACATCACCCTGGCCACGTCCTCGAAGCCGGAACTCACCGCCGCCATCACCGGCTGCTTTTCAGGCCCAGCTGGGGTGAGCAGCAGCTTTGACTGGCTGATCGAAGCGGAGATTCTCGATCCCGTCGCCCCCCTGGAGGCCAGCCTGCCCCTGGGCTGATCGCGGCGGGGCTGGGTGGTCATCTTTTCAGCCAACACGGCTTACCAGTGCAGACCGTGCAGCTTGGGCAGCGGCGCGGTTTTGAAGGTGGTGGCGAACAGCCTTGGAATCCTCCGGCTGTTGTAGACGCGGAATTCCTGCACCAGGCTGACACCCGGTTCGCGCACAGCCTGGTTGAGCACCACCGAGCCGTCAGGATCGGAAACGGAACGATGGAAGGTTCCCGGCGGAATCCTGAGGATGTCGCCGCCCGTATCGAGCCGCACGATGTGGAAGGGGTAGTTCCAGCCGAAGTTCACCAGATAGAAGGTGCGGCCGCCGTGCAGGGCGAGCAGATTGTCCTCCTGGTGGGGATGCAGGTAGAACTGCCAGGCTCCCGTGGCCGGATCGTCCGGAGGGGAGGTGGCGGGCCCCGAGTGGATCACCAGATCCCGGGCATTGGACGCGGCCACAGTGATGTCGAAGAAGCGCACTGCGGGGGTGTCGCGGAACTTCTCGTAGGGGATGAGCTCGAACATCGGCGCCGGTCTCGGCGTTGTGGCAGTCATGGCAGTCGGTGTTGGGCGCGCACCGGTTGGGCGTGGTCCAGTGAACCCAACACCGTACCCCAGCAAGTGTGGCCGCCACTACCAAACGGCCGACCGCCTGGGCAGTTTCTGCACTGGGCCGCGGGGGAGTGGCACGGGCCAGAAGGTGGCCGGCGCAGCAGGTTCAGTGCCTGGTCGTATCGACCAACACACGGGAATCACAGCCGTGACGACATCATGAAGGGGCTCCATCTTGCAGCACATCAAGCGGCAGAGGGCCCACAGATCAGCTGCTTGGCTGCCACATCAGATCTCAACTTTTATGACCATGTCATCAACACCTGGCTCCAGCGGATCGCCCTTGACGGCCGCACTTCTGAAGGCCAAGAAAGCCAAAGGACTCAGCTTCTCCGAGCTGGGTGAGGCCCTTGGTCGCGATGAAGTGTGGGTCGCCTCATTGTTCTATGGCCAGGCCTGCGCCTCCAGCGACGAAGCCACAGCCCTGGCCGGTTTACTTGCCCTGGATGGCGACACCGAAGCCGCCCTGCAGACCTACCCCACCAAGGGCAGCCTGGATCCGGTGATCCCCACCGATCCCCTGATCTACCGCTTCTACGAGATCATGCAGGTGTATGGCATGCCACTGAAGGATGTGATTCAAGAGAAGTTCGGCGATGGCATCATGAGCGCCATCGACTTCACCTTGCATGTCGACAAAGAAGCCAACCCCACGGGAGACAGGGTGAAGATCACCATGTGCGGCAAGTTCCTGCCCTACAAGAAGTGGTGAACCACTCCTTGAACGCATAAAAAAAGACCGGGCAGCGTTGCTGCCCGGCACTTGTGACTGATAAGAAGAAGGCTGCGCCGATTCTCAAGATAGACGTTCAGCTGCGGTGGAATCCCATAGGCTGAACTTAGCGCGCTCCCAGCTCGGCGGCGAGTTCCCTTTCGAGCTTTTCATCATGCCTGGTGGGCAACACATTGCTGATCGGAGAGCGATGGGTGCTGTAGAAGAGCATGCCGATAAACACCATGCCACCAACAATGTTGCCAAGTGTCACCGGCAGATAGTTCCAGAAAGCGATCTGAAGGAAACTCACGCCTGAACCCAGCAAGGGGCCGGTGGTGTGCAGGAACATGTTCACCACGATATGCTCCATCCCCAGCGCCTGGAAGGCGGTGATGGGCAGCCAGCAGGCCAGGATCTTGCCAGGAACGCTCTTGCTGACTAGGGCCAGGGTGACTCCCAGGCAGACCAGCCAATTGGCAATCAGACCGCGCAGGAAGGCAAGAAAGAATCCAAGGGCTCCGAGGTTCTGATACTTGGCAATCACATTGGCTTTGTTGAGGCCGATGATCTTATTGGCCACGGCCACCCAGTCACCGGCCCCGGTGGCCAGATCTGCGGTTCCTCCACTGGTGAGGCTCATGGCAAAGAGGATGCCGACCAGGCCCGTGCCGAGGAAATTGCCGATCCACACCCACATCCAGTTGTGGAAGGTTTTCTTCCAGGTTGTCTTGCCGGCCCAGACCGCCATCGGCAGAAGGGCAAAATTACCGGTGACCAGTTCCATGCCAAACAGCACGATACTGGCGAAGCCAAAGGGGAAGATGAATGATCCAATCCAGGGAATGCCCGTCTGCACCATGATGGTGAGGGCCAGACACAACGCCAGACCAAGCACGGATCCGGAGTAGAAGCCTCGCAGCAGAAGGTTCTTGACGCTGACGCTGGACTTCTTGCCTCCAGCGGCAATCATCCCATCGACGAGCTCATTAGGTAAGACGTAATCCATGAAAGAGGAAAGATTGAAGTAACAGAGATCAGCTGGCCCTGGGGAGCTGGCTGGTGATCAGCGACTGATGCGATTCATCAGTTGGCTGAAGGGATCCTTGGATGGGGTGGACCGCACAGGTTCGGAAGACTCAGCCCCAACGGAACTGAACCAGTTCACGAAGCGAGAGAAGGGATCTGTTCCGGAACCAGCGCCCTTGGGGGAAGGCGTTGTGGTTGGAGATGAAGCAGACGTGGGGAAGGGAGCCATGGGAGGGAGGGGAAGATCAAAAGCAATGCTGATGCCAACGTCGATCAAATCCGTCCACGAACTCGCCGCCACCGGTCCACGGGGGAAGGTGCTGCAGCAGGCCGACCGGACTGCTGGAGGAGCATGAGCCCGCGAGGCCGAGACCAGGCGGATTGAAGTTGACAAGCCAACAGCGACTCGGGCAGCCGGTGTAGAGGCGCCCAAGGCAGGGAGGTTGAACAGTTGTGGAGTCAGCGTCTGAAAATCTGAAGCCCGTGGGCTCCATAAAACGAAGCAATCAGAAGCTGCCTACACGTGCAATCCGAAAAACGGAGGCAGGAAATCGAACGAGCCGATCTCTGCGCCCAACCATTAAGCCACTGGATGATGTTCACTCCTGTAGCTCGTGTTACCAAACGAACCTTCGGCCAGGATTCGACAACATGGCTGGAGACGCTTTGCTCAGGTCTTGCGGCCGATCTCTCCCCACACCCGCACAGCGCCGGATCTGAGCATCTGCCACACCTGGGTCATGGCCACAAAATCCTGCCCCAGGGCGGAGCGGCGCTGGGGAGGGGGCTCACTCGCCCCACGGACGAAGGCAGCCCGCTGCGGAACCCGGACAGCCCCCCTGGCCTGGCCGCGATTGGAGCGTGGAATGGCACGGGGGACAGCACCGGGGGCCATGACATTCAGCGCACAGGATTCCACTGCACCAGAGGCGGGCGCGTCATCCTGTGTCAGCCACTACCGAAAGCCAGTCTCACGCCCCGTGGCGTGCTGCCGCTGGAGAGATCAGAACGGAATCGGCATCTCGGCGTCCGCCGGCAGCGGAGCGCAGGCCTCCACCCGCTCGGCCACCATCGCCCCCACCACCACGATGGAGGGGGAGCTGAACCCCTCCGCGGCCACCTGATCCGCCAGGCCACCCAGAGTCGCCACCAGGCTGCGCTGTCCCCGCACCGTGCCCTGCTGAATCACGGCGGCCGGGGTGGACGGATCCAGCCCGCCTGCCATCAGCTCCTGGCAGATCCTGGCCAGGTTGTGGAGGCCCATGTAGATCACCAGGCCGTCACTGCTGCGGGCCAGCCCCTGCCAGTCCACGCCCGGTCGGGCCTTGTCGATCTCCTCGTGCCCGGTCACGAAGGTGACGCTGGAGCCGGCGCTGCGGTGGGTCACGGGAATGCCGGCATAGGCCGGGGCCGCAATGCCGGAGGTCACGCCAGGCACCACCTGCACGGGAATGCCATGGCTGACCAGGTGGGCGGCCTCTTCCCCACCGCGGCCGAACAGGAAGGGATCGCCGCCCTTCAGCCGCACGATCGTCTGGTGGCGGGCGGCCAGCTCGACCAGCACGGCGTTGGTGCTGGGCTGGGGCACCGAGTGATGACCGCGCCGCTTGCCCACGAAGTGCCGCTCGCAACCCACGGGCACCAGGTCCAACAGGGCCTTCGGCACCAGAGAGTCGTACACCAGGGCACCGCAGTGGCGCAGCAACCGGTGGGCCTTGAGGGTGAGCAGCTCTGGATCCCCGGGGCCAGCTCCCACCAGATACACCGTGCCGAGCGGCGGAACAGCGCTCATGGCAGGGCCACGAGCAGATCCAGTAAGCCGTCGCGCAGGCGGGGGCGTTGCAGCAGCGGTGGTCCGCTCCAGGGCGAGAGGGCATCCGTCAACCGGTTCGCCGCCAGCACCAGCGGCAGCACCGGCGACCTGGATTCCGATCCCGCACTCTGGGCCCAACCGTTCGGCCGCGCCCCCTCTGGAGGTGGGCAGCTCGGGGCAGCCAACACCTGCACCAGCTCATCAGCAACCGTCGCAGTGTATGGAGTGGCGTGGCAGCGGGCTTGGCAGAAGCGTTCCAGGTGGGTCAGGTAGCGGCTCGCCAGGCCCTCCTGCAGGGGATGGTGGAGCAGCAGAGGGGTCGTGGCCGTGCCCTCTGCCGCCGCCCATGCCCTGGCCAGGGCCAGGAGCTCCAGGCGCAGGGCCCGTTGCCAGAGGGGCCACGCGCCCAGAAAGGGCAGCCGCAGCACCGGGCCGCTGCCGCGCCAGGCGGCACTGAGGGCCGGCACATCCCCCCGCACGTGGCCCCCCGGCAGGAGCAGCAGGGGCATCAGGGTGATCGGCCCCCCTGCCGCCGCCTGCCGCAGCGGTCCCACGGCCGGCCCCGCCGCGCCGGTGAGGCTCTGCAGCACCACCGGGGCTCGGCGCCGTCGCTCCACATCAGCCCGCAGCGCGTCCAGCTCCGCAGGGATCACGCCGCCGCCGCGGCCATGCACCACGAGCACGAGAGGGTTGGCCGGCAGGGCAGAGAGTCGCCGCTGCCGCCGCCGCTGCACGGCAGGATCCAGCCGCTCGGGCTCGACGCCGGCCAGGGCGAGACGGGGCTGGGGCAGCCGTGCCAGCAGATCCAGGGCGGTGGCCGCCAGGGAAGGATCGAGATCCGTGAGCAGTCGCCGCAACAGGCGGCGCAGGGGCGGCAGCGGCCAGATCGGCAGACCCACCGCCAGCCCCTCTAGGGCAGCGCGACGGCAGGGCCCGGGCTGGGGTGAGGCCAACCAGCCCGCCAGCAGGGCGAAGTCGGCGGGGTCCCGCTGGTGGCCCACCAGGGGCAACAGCCACTGGGCCCGCTCCGCGGCCCAGGGCTCAGCCAGAGCGGCGCGCAGGCGGGCCGCCAGAGACGGGTGCCGCTGCTGGCCGATCACCTGCAGCAGGGCAGGATCGGCCCCGGCGTTGTGCAGCCACCACACCAGCAGCCGCTGGGCCGCCGCAGCGTCAAAGCGGCTGGCCAGGGCGGCGATCAGATCGGCGTCTGGCCGGAGCTCACCGGCTTCGATCGCCAGCAACCATGGCTCCAGCGGCAGCGCGGCACTGCGGCGCAGACACTGCAGCCAGAGCCAGCGCCCGGAATCTGTGGTGGCAGGCAGGTTCCGGGGAAGCAGAGGGGAGTCAGGGGGCCCTGCCACAACGCCCTCCAGCCGACTGGGCCTCAAGAATGGCACCGGCGACGGGACAGGTGAGGACTCTTCTGTAGCCACCGATACGTTTGATGTGGGACAAGAGCTGCCTTCAGGCACCCGCTGTATCACTGAACAAGGCAGAAAGGCAAAAGACCATGGGCCGGAGTGCAATCGGCAGGTGCGTGACCCAGGAGCGAATTGACGGCGCCCGGCTGGCCGCCGTGAAGGAACAGCAGTTGCTGGTGAGCCTGGCCCAGCAGTTGGCTCAGGCCCAGTTCCGCCAGGGGGATCAACTGCGCAGCCGTCGTCTCTGGAAAGAAGCGGCACTGCTGGAGCTCGACCCTGAGCGGCTCACCCACCTGCTCTACGCGGGTGTCGAGAGCAGCGATCGACAGGCCCTGGTGCAGCTCGACCAGAGCTGGTGTGGCAGCCAGGACAGCCGATCCGGGGGTGGATCGGTGCGCTCCTGGCTGCGGAAGAGGGTGTTCGGGCAGCGGCCCTCAGGCAGCCGCAGCCTTGCGCCGCGCACCGAAGCGGTCCACCAGCAGCTGCTCCATCACGTCCGGTAGGTCGCTGAGAGGCACACCCTTGTCATGCAGCTCAGCCAGCCTCGGGTCGGCGTCCATGGAGCCGCCGAGGAAGATCTTCACGGCTTCCACCATCTCGCCGTCCTTGCGGGTCTTGGCTCCCATCAGGCCGATCTGACCCATGTAGGGCTGGCCGCAGGCGTTGGGACAACCGGTCCAGTGGGTGCGCACCCCATGGGGCAGCTCCACCCGCCGCTCCAGCTCCTCCACCAGCTCCTGGGCCGTGCTCTTGGTGGGGATCAGGGCAAAACTGCAGTAGGCGTTGCCGGTGCAGCTCACAGCCTCGGCCTGCAGGTGGCCGGGATCGGGGCGGAAGCGCTGCAGCAGCGGCTCGGCCAGCAGCGCCTCCTGGCTGGCTTCCGGCACGTTGACGATCAGGGCGTTCTGGGCCTCGGTGAGCCGCAGTTCACCGCTGCCGTACTGCCGGGCCAGACCGGCCAGGGCCAGCATCCCTTCGGCATCGAGACGGCCCATCGGCACGTGCAGGCCCATCCAGCCGAGCCCCTCCTGGGCCTGGGCATTCCAGCCGAGGCCATCCCGGGGAGCCCGTGTCACCAGGTGCGTGCCGTCGTGGGGCTGGAGCGAGGCCATCGCCTCGCCGCCGGCCAACGCCCCATAGGCCGCCTTGATCGTGTCCCTGTAGGTCTCAAGCCCCAGTTCATCGATCAGATACATCAGCCGGCTCTTGTTGCGCAGCTTGCGATTGCCGTTCTGCTCGAAGTGCAACAGCACCGTGAGGGCAAAATCAGGCAGCTGATCAGCCCGCAGCCACAGGCCGAGCGGGATGGCGAGTTCGTTGCGCTGGGCTGAGAAGAAGCCGCCCACCATCACGGTGAAGCCGAGCTCGCCGGCGTGATGGGCGGGCAGGAAGGCGAGGTCGTTGTGGAGCAGGAAGCTGTCGGGAGCACCGCCGACGGCCACGTTGAACTTGCGCGGCAGGTTGCGGGGGCCATCCGGCTGGAACAGCCGCGCCTGAATCGCCTGCACGAGGGGACGCGTGTCGACGATCTCCTCGGGATCGATGCCGGCCAGGGGGTTGCCGGTGATGTTGCGCGGGTTGTCGTGTCCCGACTGGCGACTGGTCAGGCCCACCCGCTCCATGGCCTCCAACAGCGGCGCCATGTCCTCGAACAGCAGGCCCCGCAGCTGCAGGTTCTGGCGGGTGGTGATGTCGGCGC
Source organism: Cyanobium sp. NS01 (assembly GCF_014280235.1). Classification (NCBI taxonomy): domain Bacteria; kingdom Bacillati; phylum Cyanobacteriota; class Cyanophyceae; order Synechococcales; family Prochlorococcaceae; genus Cyanobium; species Cyanobium sp. NS01. Next base: position 2,692,898 of record NZ_CP047940.1, read on the forward strand.
TGCCGTGCTCGCCGCAACGATCCACCGCCTCGGCGAGCAGCTCCAGCTGCTCAGCGCTGACCACGCCGTTCGGGAGTCGCAGCCGCAGCATGAAACGGCCGGGGGTGACGGGCCGGAAAAAGATGCCCATCCACTTCAGCCGGATGGTGAGGGTGGCCTCGTCGAGGCTGTCCCAGCCGGCAGCGGCCAGCTCGGCCAGCTGGGGTTGCAGATCGAGGCCGCAGAGATCGGCCTTGGCCTGCTCCACCTTGGTGAGGCCGGAGCTGGGAGTGGTCGCTTCAGGGGTCGTGGGAGTGCTCATGGAAGAGGGAAGCGGCGCACCGGAGGCACGCCCAGACAACGCGGCCGTGAACAGGACCCCACGGCACCACCACACCTCACCCCATCGGTCGGGAGGGGATGAGGCCGGTGAACGCCAATGAGGGATGCGTTGTCCGGAATGGGAGGGCAGCGCCATGGCGCTGCGTCTCCCCTTCGAGATGAGCTGGGATCTGCAATCACAGACCTTCACTGATCCTGCAGGCGCGGGGCAGGACCGGGTGTCGTGGTCGTTACGGATCTGTTATCCCTGACCTGGCTGGCCTCAGCGCTCCCCCAGGGCACTCCAGAGGGTGGCGGGATGGGCCACCACCGAGGCGGCTCGCCCGGCGGAGGCGGCAGGCGCCGCGTCGCGTAGCAGACCGGCCAGCAGTTGAACCCCCAGGGACCCCACCACAAACATGCCGACGAAGGCGAGGGCGACGCCGAGGGGGGAGCTGGCGCTACGGGTGGCCTGCAGCGGAGTGGCCATGGCGGAGCTGCCGAAGAACAAACTCCAGTATCGAAGCTGGATGAGGGGATTCAGAAGCCGGCGCCGGCTGGGGGGGCAGGGCTCCAGGCCCCCACCAGAGCTGATCCAGGCGCCTCAACGACGCTGTTGGGCCGCAGCTCAAGGCTCACCAGACCATGCAGGCATCCGAGCAGAAGCCCGCAGCAGGCAGCAAATCGCATCGGCGCACCCAGGTCTCAGGGTCGACTGTCTCCAGCCAGGGGGCCATCGGGATGCAGCGGTTGGTACCGAACCGAAGCCGCCTGGCCCCGGTGCCAATCTTCAGGATGTCTTCAGTGTCGGTTGATACTTTTTTCCGTTCTGGCCTTTGTTCGGTGGGGCACACGCTGGACGATCACTGGTGACAGCATGGAGTTCTCGACCATGCAGCCCGTGCGGCCCACGCTGCCCCCTCCCCTCAGCCCTTGATGGCGCTCCCTTCCGGCACCCTGCCCAACGCCTCGCCTGAGACCGGACTGAACGGCCATGCCCCTGCTGTGGAGCTTCTGTCTGGCCGTGAGCGTTTCAAGCACTATCTGCAGAAGGTGGGCAGTGGCGAGCACACCAGCCGGGGGCTGAGCCGGGAGGAGGCCGGCCACGCGCTGGAACTGATGCTGCTCGAAGAGGCCACGCCGGCCCAGATCGGCGCCTTTCTGATCGCCCATCGGATCCGTCGGCCCGAGCCCCAGGAACTGGCCGGAATGCTGGATGTCTACCGGCGCCTGGGGCCGAGCCTGCGCAGTGCCGAGCCTGCCCTCTGCTTCGGCATGCCCTTTGACGGCCGCACCCGCACGGCCCCCATTTATCCGCTCACCGCCCTGGCCCTGAGTGCGGCCGGGCTGCCCGTGGTACTGCAGGGGGGGGGCCGCATGCCGGTGAAATATGGCGTGCCGGCCATCGAGCTGTTCGCCGCCCTGGGGCTGGAGCTGCAGGGGCTGGACCTGACCACGGTGCAGGCAGGGCTGACGCAGCACCGCCTGGCCCTGGTGCACCAACCGGACCACTTCCCGCTGGCGGAGAGCCTCACGCCGATCCGCGACGACCTGGGCAAGCGCCCCCCCGTGGCCAGCCTCGAATTGCTCTGGACCGCCCATCAGGGCCCCCACCTGCTGGTGAGCGGCTTCGTGCATCCCCCCACCGAAAGCCGGGCCTGGAAGGCCCTGGAACTGGCCGGCGAGGCGATGGCCATCACGGTGAAAGGCCTCGAGGGCAGCACCGACCTGCCGATCAGCCGCGCCTGCATCACGGCCCGGGCCCAGGGAGGTGATGGGGAGCGCCTGATCCTTCACCCGCGCGACCACGGCTGTTACGACAACGATGCCCTCTGGCAGGATCTCGAGAGCTGGCGCGAGCAGGCCCTGGCCGCTCTCGGTGGCCAGGGGCCCCTGGCCACCGCCCTGATCTGGAATGCCGGGGCCTATCTCTGGTATGGCGGTGTCTGCCAGGATCTGGCTGCAGGCGTGGCCCGCGCCACAGATCTGGTCCAGAGCGGAGCGCTGCTGGATCAGCTGCGTGCCCTGATCCAGTGGAGACACGATGCTTCCTGAAGGCTCCCATCCTTGCTCCCACTGCTTCGGCTTCGAGCGCGACTTCGTCGGGAACTGGCGCTGCATTCCCCTCTGCCTGCGCCGCAAGCTCGATCTCTGCGGTGTGAAACTGCGGCTCAACCACTGGCTGGCCCTCACGGGAAGCCAGCGGGATCAGCTCGTGCTCTGGCCTGACGGCCCCGACGACCTGGCGGCCCTGGCGGCCGAGCTGCGCCAGAGCACGGCGGCCATGGCGGACGGCGGGGTCACCTCCCTGCCCATCCCCCGCGAAGCCCCCTGGCAACACCCTGGAGCGCCCCCCGCTGAAGTGAGCAGCTCAGCCGCAGAGCTGGGCTATGGGCTGGGGCCTGACCAGTGGAATGGTCTCTCGGAGCTGGAGCGGTTTGCTCTCTGCAAGCTGGCCCGCCCCGGCCACGACCATCACAACCTGCCAGCGGCGCTGGTGGAGCTGTTTGCCCCGACCGGGGCCTCCTCCTGAACCCTGGCGACGGCCACGGCGGCGGCCTTGAGTTCGGGCTGCCTGGAGATCGGGCAGGCCTGCTCGTGCAGCAGGGCGTTGGCCTCACAGGCCTGCTCCTGCATGAAGCCCCAGTGCATCGGCAGAAACACGGTGCCCGGTCGGATGCGCTCGGTCACCGTCGCCCGGGCCGTGATCGTGCCACGCAGGGAGCGGATCTCGGCCATGGCGCCATCCTCCAGGCCGAGGGGGCCGGCATCCTCGGGGTGAATCTCGAGCAGGGGCTCAGGATGCAGGGCGTTGAGGCGAGGCACCTTGGCGGTGCGCGTCATGGTGTGCCACTGGCCCAGGTAACGGCCCACCGTGAGCACCAGAGGATACCTGTCGCTGGGAGGCTCCGCCAGGCCCATGGGCTGCTCGGCGATGAAGCGGGCCCGACCACTGGCGGTGGGGAAGTGGTGATCGGTGTACAGGCGCCGGGGCTCTTGGCTGGGAGCTGAGCCGCAGGGGAAGGGCCACTGCTGGGGACCCTCGCTGGCCAGCAGGGCGTGGCTGAGGCCGGAGTGATCGCAGAGCCGATCGGCGGTGAGGGCGGCCAGCTCGGCGTAGACCTCCGCCGCGGAGCCGTAGCTGAAGGCCTCAACGAAGCCCAGCCTGCGGCCCACCTCCGCGAACACCTGCCAATCGGGGCGGGCCTCTCCGGGGGGCGGCCGAAAGGCCGGACACAGGGTGACCCGCCGCTCTGAATTCACCATCACCCCGGGCTTTTCACTCCACTGGGCCGCAGGCAGCAGCAGGTGCGCGTACTGGGCGGTCTCGGTGTCGGCATAGGCATCGCTGAGCACCACCAACGGGCAGCGGCTCACGGCGGCCTTGACCCGCTCCAGGTTCGGCATGCTCACCAGGGGATTGGTGGCCGCCACCCACCAGAGATCAAGGGCACCAGACTCCATTGCCTCCACCTGCCGCCAGGCGTCGAGGCCAGGCGCGGGATCGATCGCGCCGGCCCCGAACCGCCAGGCCGCCTCCACCACGGCCCGGTGGGAGGGATCCACCACCGTGCGATAGCCCGGCAGCAGGTGGGCCAGCCCACCGGCTTCGCGGCCGCCCATGGCATTGGGCTGGCCGGTGAGGGAGAAGGGCCCCGCTCCCACCTTGCCGATCTGGCCGGTGAGCAGGTGCAGGTTGATCAGGCCCGCCACCTTGGCGGTGCCCTCCACGCTCTGGTTGAGGCCCATCGACCAGAGGCTGAGCACGCTGGGGGCCTGGCCCCAGAGCTGGGCCAGCTGCCGCAGGGCCGCCTCAGAGATGCCGCACAGCCGGCTGACCCGCTCGGGGGTCCAGGCCTGCAGGAGTTCGGCATAGGCGGCGAAACCTTCGGTGGCCTCCTCGATGAACTCCACGTCGATCGTGAGCGCCTGCACCATCAGATGGGCCAGGCCGTGCATCAGCACCAGGTCGGTGCCGGGGCGAATCGCCAGGTGCAGGTCGGCCGCGTCGCTGGTGGCCGTCTGCCTGGGATCCACCACCACGATGGTGACGCTGCCGGGCTGGCGCCGTTTGCGCTTCAGCAGCCGCTGAAACAGCACCGGATGGCACTCCGCCGTGTTGGTGCCGATCAGGAAGGCCACGGCGCAGTGGTCGAGATCCTCGTAGCAGCAGGGGGGGCCATCGGAGCCGAGGCTGCGGGCATAGCCCGCCACGGCCGAACTCATGCACAGGCGCGAGTTGGCATCGAAGTTGTTGGTGCCGATCGCCCCCTTGAGCAACTTCTGGGCGACGTAGTAGTCCTCGATGTGAAACTGGCCGGAGCCATACATGGCGATCGCTCCGGGGCCCTTGCTGGCCAGGGAGGTGCGGATCCGGGCCACGATGCGATCGATGGCCTGATCCCAGCTGATCGGCTGGAAGGGCTCGTCCAGGCTGGCGCGAGCCAGCGGCTGGCTGAGCCGTCCGTGGCGCAGGGTGTCGCACACCGTGGCCCCCTTGATGCACACCTGCCCAAGGCTGGAGGGATGGCGCCGATCCCCCCGGGTGCCCCAGAGGGGAAGGCCGTCGGCGTCGCGCCGGGTGGGCTGATTTTTGGCAGCAGGGGGAAGCAACTCCAGGCCACAGCCCACGCCGCAGTAGGGGCACTGGGAGCGCACCGAGCCTGGTGGGGAAGCAGCCATGGGGCTCAGAGAACAGGCGGATAAAAAAGGGGCCGACCCAGGGCCTGCCCCTCAGCAGCGATGCGGTTGAGGACCCGGATCAGACCAGCGGCGCGGAAGCCACAGCCGTTTCTCCTTCGTGGAGCTCATCGAAGGATCCCTTGGGCTCCTTCAGCACGAAGTAGCAGAGGAAACCAACGATCAGACCAGCCACACCCAGAACCTGGAAGAAGGCACTGTTGGAGGCAGCCACCACGGCGGGGGTGGGTTCGGCATCGGCGGCGCCGGACAACCACAGCGGCAGCAGGCTGTAGATGGTGAGGTAGGCCACGGCACCCACGTTGCCGTAGGCGCCCACCATGCCGGCAATCTGGCCTGTGACCCGACGCTTCACCAACGGCACCATGGCGAACGTGGATCCTTCCCCTGCCTGCACAAAGAAGGAACACAGCATGGTGATCACCAGGGCCAGCAGGATGCCGGCGGAACCGACGAACGTTCCGGGCTTGATCATGCTCATCAGCAGATAGCCGAAACCAAGACCAACCGTGAGGAAGCCCATCGTCGACTTGCGCGACCCGAGCTTGTCCGAGAGCAGGCCGCCGCCGGGACGTGCCACCAGGTTCACAAACGCGAAGGCCGAGGCCAGGATTCCCGCTGTGGCCTTGGGCAGGTCAAAGGTGGTTTCGAAGAAGGTGGGGAGCATGGACACCACGGCCAGCTCCGAGCCGAAGTTCACGATGTAGGTGAGCTCGAGAATGGCCACCTGCTTGAACTCATAGCGATCCTCCTTGGGATACACCTTGGTTCCGGCGATCAACTCCTTGTTGGTGCGGATGATGCCCCAGGTCTGGAACCCGAAGAACAGCAGCACCAGCACGATGGCGATGGCAAAGCCGGTGTCATCGAGAAACTTCACCTTCTGAAGGCGCCAGGCCAGCACGGCCAGGATCACGCCGAAGGGCACGTTCATGCCGATCAGGCCCCAGAAGTCCCGCATGGAGGTCACCTCCAGGCCAGCCGTCCTGGCGGGGCGCTGGTAGGTGCGGCCAGGCGGGGTGTCTTCAACGTTGAGGTAGTAGAAGACGCCGTAGATGGCGGCGATGATGCCGGAGAGGGCAATGGCGCCGCGCCAGTTGAGCACCACGCCATCGACCGCGAAACCACCTCCGAAGGAGAGCCAGCCGGCCAGGGTGACCATGGTGAGGGCCGAGAAAGCGGAACCGAAGTTGCCCCAGCCGCCGTAGATGCCTTCAGCCAGGCCGATCTCCTTGGGCGGGAACCATTCAGCCACCATGCGAATGCCGATCACAAAGCCGGCGCCCACGATCGAAAGCAGCAGGCGGGCCACCACCAGCTGGTTGAAATCCTGAGCGAAGGCGAACAACAGGCAGGGGAAAGCCGAAAAAACCAGCAGCGCCGAGTAGGTGAGGCGGGGCCCGTACTTGTCGAGCAGCATTCCAATCAGGATGCGGGCCGGCACGGTGAGGGCCACGTTGCAGATTGCAACGGTGCGAATCTGGGGCACCGTGAGGCCCAGATCAGCTTTGACGGTGGTCGCCAGCGGCGCCAGGTTGAACCAGACAACAAAAGTAAGAAAGAACGCAAACCAGGTGAGATGCAGCGTCTTGTATCTCCCCTGGAGAGACCAGAGTTCACCGAGCATGTCGAGGTGGAATTATGATCGAAGCTTCCGAACGCTGAGCCAGACCTGATGGGCGGCGCTTCATGCAAGCCGCTCGGCAACTACACCAGAGCGTCTGATTCATTTCTGTGGTTGACGCTACCGAGATCAGCCGATGCTGTTCCACGCCATTGGATTCCACGCCATTGGAACTGATCCCGCCCCAGGCCCCCCTGCGCTGCTGCCTGCTGAGTGGCGGCAGCAGCCGGCGCATGGGCCGGGACAAGGCCCTGCTGGACCATCCCGCCGGGGGGAGCTGGCTCAGCCACACCCTGGGGCTGCTGGCTGAGCTGGAGGCCCCGATCAGCCTCTGCAGCAATCACCCGAGCCATCGCCAGCTGGCAGAGCAGCTGCGCTGGTTCAGCCGGCTGGGCCAGGGCCTGCCCCTGGCTGCCTCCCTGCAGCTGATCGAGGAACCCATCCCCCCCCAGGGCCCCCTGCAGGCCCTGGGCCATCTGATGCACTGCCACCCCGGCGAGCGCCTTTTGCTCTGCCCGGTGGACATGCCCTGGCTGGATCGGCCCAGCCTCGACCAGCTGCAGCGCAGCGCCGAGGAACGGCCCCGGCAACTATCTGTGGCCTGCGATGGAGCGCGCCTGCACCCCCTGCTGGGGATCTACCCCGCCAGTGAGGCCCTGCGCCGCGATCTGCACAGCTGGCTGGCCCAGGGGCACCGCAGCATGCACAGCTGGCTGGCCCGCCACACCATCCACCCCGTGCTGCTGCCCGCCAGCGCCCTGCACAACTGCAACCGCCCCGAAGACTGGCCGGGGCCCCGGCCCGCCGGGCTCGTCAGTCCGGCGCCCCGGGCGACAGGCTGACGGCATCGTTCTCTGTGCGCTAAGCCGCCGTGGTTGCTGCCGTTCTCGACCAGCTGGGCCGGCGCCCCGGCGTGCTGCGCCTCTCCCTGACGGCCCGGTGCAACCTGGCCTGCCCCTACTGCTGCCCCGATGACCACGACCCACCGGAGCTGCTGAGCCCTGGCGAGCGGCGCACGCTGATCGCCGTGGCCGCCGGCCTGGGCTTCTCGAGCCTGCGGCTCACCGGCGGCGAACCGCTGCTGCACCAGGAGCTGGAGGCCCTGATCGAGGCGGTGCAGGACCTGCGTCAACCTGCCGGCCTGCGCGAGGTCGCCCTCACCACCAACGGGGTGCTGCTCACGGCCGCGCGGGCCAGGGCCCTGCGGCAGGCGGGCCTCGATCGGATCACCATCAGCCTCGATGGCGCCGATGGCGCCAGCGTGGCGCTCATGAGCGGCCGGGCCCACCAGGGCGAGCTGTTGCTGGCCCGGGTGCTGGAAGGCGTCCGCCATGCCCGCGAGGCGGGCTTCGATCCCGGGCGCGGGCAACTCAAACTCAACGCGGTGATCGACCGGCGCCGCAACGCTGACCAGCTGTTGCCCCTGGCGCGCCTGGCCAGAGAGCTGGGGGTGGAGCTGCGCCTGATCGAGTTCATGGATGTGGGCAACCGCAACGGCTGGAGCCCAGACCAGGTGCTCACCGCCGCCGAGATGGTTGAGCGGATCGGGAGCCGCTGGCCCCTGCAGCCCCAGGGCCGGGCCCACCACGGCACCGCCAGCCGCTGGCGCTACCTGGATCGCGACGACGACCTGCACCTGGCCGTGGTGGCATCGATCTCGGCGCCGTTCTGCGGCGACTGCAACCGGCTGCGGGTGACGGCCGATGGCCAGGCCTACACCTGTCTGTTCGGCACCGCCGGCACCGACCTCAAGCCCTGGCTGCGGCCGCGGCCCGATGCGGCCGGTCTGCGCGCCCGGCTGCAGGCGCTGTGGGGCCAGCGCCACGATCGCTACAGCGAAGAGCGGGCCCACCTGCAGCCGGGAGCCTTCCTTCCCCACGCCGAGATGGCCTACCTGGGCGGCTAGTCGCCGCTGGGTTCCCCCAGGCGGGGCAGCAGCTGCACCAGGTTGCAGGGACGGGTCTCGGCGCTGAGCTGGGCCTGGATCAGCCGGTCCCAGGCGGTCTGCACCGCATCGAGCGAGCCTGGCAACACGAACACCACGGTGCCGTTGGCCACCCCCGCCAGGCAGCGGCTCTGCAGGGAGCTGGTGCCGATGGTCTCGAAGGACAGCACCCGGAACAGTTCACCGAAGCCGTCGATCGTCTTGTCCAGCAGCGGTGCCACGGCCTCGGGCGTGCCGTCGCGGCCGGTGAGCCCGGTGCCGCCGGAGCTGATCACCACCTGCACGGCGGGGTCGGCGATCCAGCTGCTCAGAACCGCGCGGATGCGGTAGCGGTTGTCGGGCACCAGCTGCCGATCGGCCAGCCGGTGGCCCGCGGCCTGCAGGCGCTCCAGCAGGGCAGCACCGGAGTGGTCGTCCGCCAGGGTGCGCGTGTCCGACACGGTGAGCAAGGCAATGGCAAGACCCACCCGAATCGGCTCCAAAGCGCCATTGTGGGTCCATTGAACCCGGCTTCAGGCCCCTGCGCTGCAGGGCCCTCAGCCGCCAGCCATGCCGAAGCCAGCCCTGGGTCAGAGCAACGCGGAGCAACCGCTGCGGGTGCTGCTGTTCGCCTCACTGCGGGAGCGGGCCGGCTGGAGCGAACGGCAACTGGCCCTGCCGGCACGGGAGCCGGTCACGGCCCTGGAGATCTGGGAGCAGCTGGGACTCGCTGAGCCGGAACAACCAGCCTCCAGAACCTCCACCCCTCTCCGCCGGGGCTGGCCGGCCGGTCTGCGCGTTGCCATCAACCAGCGCTTCGCCGCGGCGGAGCAGCCCCTGCAGGCGGGCGACGAGCTGGCCTTCCTGCCGCCGATCAGCGGAGGTTGAGCGTGGAGCTGACCCTCGCGCTCCAGCCCCAGCCATTCGATCCGCTGCATCACCTGGAGGGCTGGCAGCGGGCGCAGGCCGATGGGCCACGTGGAGCCAGCGCCGCTGAAGCCTGGTTCATCGGCCGGGTGCGGGGCCACGACGGCCGGGGGGAGCCCCTGGAGGCCCTGGAGCTGGAGCACTATCCCGGCATGACGGAGCACTGCCTGCGCAGCCAGGCCGAGCAGCTGGGCCGGCACCATGGCGCCAGCGCCCTGCTGGTGCAGCACCGGGTGGGGCGGGTGCTGCCGGGCGAGGCGATCGTGCTGGTGGCCGTGGCCGCTGACCGGCGCGGGCCCGCCCAGCGCTGCTGTCAGGCCCTGCTGGAGGCCCTCAAGCACGACGCGCCGTTCTGGAAACGGGAGTGGCTGCGCAGCGGCGCAAGCCGCTGGGTGGAGGGCAACACCGCCTTCTGAGGCCCCAAGGGGCCGCCGCCCTAGAAGATCGGCAGCCGCAGCAGCTGGGCCCAGACGCTGGCCCCCGCCTCGAGGCCAGCGCAGTCGGCGGGGAGTTCCAGCAACAGGTCTGCCCCCTGCAACGAGCCGATCCGGGAAGAGGCCTGGCTGCCTTCCAACCGGGCCAGGAGCTGGCCCGCAGGCCCCACCTCCAGGCGGGCCCGGGCCAGCTCAGGCCGGCCCGGGGAACGCCGCAGGGGCGTGGCCAGCTGCACCTGCAGGCGCGGCAGCAGGGTCACCTCGGCGCCCTCCAGCCGCTGCAGGGCCGGCCAGAGCAGCTGCAGCGCCGTGATCGCCGCCGCCACCGGGTTGCCCGGCAGCCCGAAGAACGGCCGGCCCAGCACCGCCCCGAAGGCAAAGGGGCGGCCCGGCCTGAGGAGCAGCTTCCAGAACGCCACGGCGCCCAGCTCCTCCACCAGGGGACGGATCCAGTCGCTGTCGCCCGCCGACACCCCACCGGTGCTCACGACCACATCGCAGCTGGCCGCGAGCTGCTCAAGGGACCGCCGCAGACTCTGCGGGTCATCGGCCACCACCAGGGGGGCCTGCACGCCGTAGCCCAGCCGCGCCAGCAGAGCCTCCAGCAGGGTGCCGTTGCTCTCCCAGATCGCCCCCGCTGGCCGCGGCTGCCCCACCGGCGTGAGCTCATCGCCGCTGATCAGCAGGCCCAGCCGCGGCTGCGGCCGCAGCGGCAGGCAGGCCACGCCGCAGCTGGCCAGCCGGGCCAGGTCGGCGGGCCCCAGGCGCTGGCCGGCCCCGATCAGCACCTGGCCGGGGGCAGCCTCCTCGTCGGCCGCCCGGATCCAGGGGTTGGCTCCAGCCTCGCGCTGCAACACCAGCTCGGTGCCGGCTGGATCGACCCCCGCCAGCTCCTGGGGCAGCACCCGCTCCGAGCCCTCAGGCACCGGAGCCCCCGTGAGAATGCGCAGGGCCTCGCCGGCCTGGAGCGGGCGCTCGAACGGGGCGCCGGGGGCGGAGCGTCCCACCAGCCGCCAGCGGCTGCCGAGGGGCGGCGGCGGCGCCGAGCCAGCCAGGGCGTAGCCATCCATGATCGAGGCACGGAACCCCGGCACCGCCTGGGCCGCCACCACCGCCGCGGCCGTGACCCGGCCCAGCGCCGCGGCCAGGGGCAGCTCTTCCGAGCCGGGGAGGGGGTGGAGTGCCTCCAGCACCTGGCGGCGGGCGACGTCCAGCGGCAGGCCCTCAGCGGGGAACGGTTCTGTCATGGCGGCTCAGACCTCCGCTTCGGGGCGGACCCAGGCCCCATTCCGCCCACCGTCCTTGCGCACCAGCCGCACCGGCCCGATGGTCATGGCGGGATCCCGGGACTTCACCATGTCGTACAGGGTGAGCAGACCCACCTGCACGGCCGTGAGCGCTTCCATCTCCACCCCGGTGGGGCCGGTGGTGCGGGCTGCCACCTCCACCCTGAGACCGGAGCGCTGCTGCGCCGGCTCGATCGTCACGTCCAGACCGGTCAGGGCCAGGGGGTGGCAGAGGGGAATCAGCTCCGAGGTGCGCTTGGCCGCCTGGATCGCCGCCACCCTGGCCACGGCCAGCACATCCCCCTTGGCGGTGCGGCCCTCCAGCACCGCCGCCAGCAGCGCCGGGTCCATGCTGATGAAGCCCTCCGCCACGGCGCTGCGCAGGCTGGGGGGCCGCTCCCCCACCTCCACCATGCGGGCCTCGCCGCGGCTGTTCAGGTGGGTGAGCGCCGGTGCCTCCAACCAGGCCGCGGCGCCGGGGCAGTGGTGCACCACACCCTCCACCACCCCGGCGGCGTAGTTGCCGTTCATGCCCATGAACTCCCCCTGGGCCAGATAGAGCTGCTGCCGGGCGGCAGCGGGCAGGCCCAGGGCCTGCTTCAACGCGGGATCGGCGTTGGCCACCAGGATCGAGCGCAGCTCGCTCTGGAGCACCGGCAGGTCGTTGCCGCTGTCACCGGCGAACAGGGTGTCGTCGCGGCCGAAGCCCAGCTGGGCCATCAGGAAGCGCACGGCGTGCAGCTTCGTGGCTGAAGCGGGCAGCACATCCAGCAGGCCCACGCCGGCGGGCTCATCCAGGCTGTGGATCACGCTGGCCGCCACCCCCTCCTGCGCCAGCCGCGCCTCGATGCGGGCCCGCAGCGGTGCCACCTCCAGGGCCGGGTCCACATAGAAGCTCAGCTTGTGGAGGCTCTGGTGGCTGGGCTCCTGCAGCCGCAGCTCCGGCAGGTGCTCCAGCAGCGGCCACAGCGCCTCGCCGCTGCGGCCGCCCCAGTCGGCGGCGATCGCCCCATCCCAGCCCCGCTGCCGGATCCAGCCGGACGGCCCTACCTCCAGGATGGTGGTGCCCACATCGGCGACCACCCAGGCCGGCTCGGGCAGGGAGTAGCGCTCGATCGCCTCGGCCACCAGGGCCGGATCCCGGCCGGACACGTAGGCCAGGGTGACCTGGGGCCGCTGCACCAGGCGGGCGAACAGGCTCCGGGCTGCGCTGGATTCGCTCTGGTGGCCGTTCGGCACCAGGGTGCGGTCGAGATCACTGCAGAGCAGCAGCCGTGAGGGGGGCAGCGGCCGTTGGCCAGCCTGAGCTGGCGGTTGCAAAGCCGAGCGGGGATCGGAGGCCATCAGCCGAGGGGGCCCTCCCCACACGTCTACGCCCGACAAGTCTGGCGCGGGGGGGCGCTGGTCCAGGGGCTAGAGGCTGAGGAAGTCGTAGTGGTCGATCGCCTCGAGAATGCCCCGGGCATGGGACTGGGAGGCCAGGTAGATGTGTTCCGTCTCGCCCAGGTTGGAGAGTTCCTCGCAATGGCGGTTGGCCACCACCACGCCGAGGGTGTTGCCGCGCAGCATGTCTTCATCGCCCCCTGAACCGCCGGTGACCAGGATTCGCTCCAGGGGGATCCGCCAGCGCTGGGCCGCGAAGCGCAGCGCCTGGCCCTTGGAGGCGCGGGCCGGCACCAGATCCAGATACTGGCCGAAGGACAGGGTGAGATTCACCGACAGCTCGTGCTGCCGCAGCAGGGCCCGCACCTCCTCCACCGCGGGAGCCAGAGCGCCGTCGTAGTGATACGACAACTTGAAGGTGCTCTGTTCGTTGCGCGCCTGGAGGTGCAGCCCAGGCAGTTCCCGCAGCAGCCGCCGGATCACCCACGGGGTCCACAGGTGGTTGATGTGGGAGGCCCAGGCCAGATCGGGCAACCAGTTCGGCGAGTAGTAGATCTCCGTGCCCAGGCTGGTGATCAGGATGTCCGGCAGGGGAATGGCGTACTCGCGGATGATGCCCAGCACCGAATCGAGGCGGCGGCCGCTGGCGATGCCGAACAGCCAGTCGTTGCCGCGCTCCCTGAGCACGGCGCTGAGCTGGTCGAGGCCGGCCCGGTCGCCCAGCAGGGTGTTGTCCACCGCCGAGAACAGAGCCTTGCTGTGGCCGCGGGTGCTGCGCACCATCGGTGGTGCCGGCACGTCGAGACTGCCCTCCACCAGGTGGCGCAGTTTGCACAGGTAGGTCTCGGCATGGGCGTCCCAGGAGTAGTGGCGGGCCACCAGCCGGGCACCGTTACTGGAGAAGCTCTGCCAGCGGCGGGAGTCGGCCAGGATCGCCAGCAGAGCCTCGGCCATGGCCCCGGTGTTGAGGGGGTCCACCAGCAGGCCATTGCGGCAGTTGGCGATGATGTCCACCGGTCCACCGTTTTCGGTGGCCACCACGGGCAAGCCACTGGCGGCCGCCTCCAGCAGCGTGAGCCCGAACGGCTCGGTGAGGGCCGGATTGATGAACACCCCCCGCGAGGCCGCGGCCAGGCGGTAGATCATCGGCACCTGCTCGGCGCTGTGATGCTTGGGCAGCGCCACCCGGCCATGCAGCCCATGGCTGTCGATCGCCACCAACAGCTCGATGAACACGGCCTGCGGACCCTCATCGAGATCGCGGATGTCATCGCGGTTGCCGGCCACGATCACCAGGTTGGCCTGTTCCTGCAGGGGCAGGCTGGCGCCGTAGGCCTCCACCAGCGTGATCAGGTTCTTGCGCAGATCGGGCCGTGACAGGGCCAGGATGATCGGCTTCTGCGGCTGCTTCAGAAACCACGCCAGGCTGGCCTTGAACGACTCGGCAGCGGCGATGTCGTGATCAGACGAGCCGTTCGGGGCGGCCTCAGGCAGGTGGAACTGCTCGAGATCGGTGCCCGGCGGTATCACCACCATCTTGGCGGGGATGGAACCGTCATAGAGCCCGTATTGATCTTCGATCTCATTGCGGGTGCTGGTGATCACCAGGGAGGCCTGGGTGATCACCTCTTCCTCGGCATCGATGCGGCGCGAGATGTTGTATCGGCTCTCGATCTGCTCCAGCGACAGCCCCATCGAGAGCAGCCGCCGGTACTTGTCCCGCCCCAGGGAGTGGCCGGTGTGCACCAGGGGCAGTCCAGTGCGGTGGGCCAGCCTCACTCCCACATAGCCGGCATCGGCGTAGTGGCTGTGCAGCACATCGGGCCGCTGGGGCTGGGCCTGGATCCAGGCCAGCAGGTTGTCGGTGAAGCTGTCGAGGTGGTCCCAGAGCTCCTCCTTGCGCAGGTACTCCGCCGGACCGGCCTCAATGCGCACGATCCGGGCCCCGGGCCCGAGCGGCTCCAGCGGCACGGCGTAGTCGGCGCTCACAGCCGGATCGGCCACCAGCCGGGTCACCAGATCCACCCCCGCCACCTGGGGGTGGCGAGCCAGCGCCCGGGAGAGCTCCACCACATATTTGCTCTGGCCGCCCGTGTCGGCGTCGCGGCCCAGTTCCAGATCGTGGCCGCGGATGAGGCCATGCAGGCTGATCAGCAGCAGGCGCAGCGGCGCTGCGGAACCGCCGGGCTCAGACTCGGACTGGGCTGGCAACGGGATGGCGACAGGCAGCGGGGAGCCCCTCTAGCCTGATCGAAGACGACCCAGGGAGCAAGAAGGCGTCTGGCCGCCGGGGGAGACAGGAGCAGCGGCAGCGGGCCATGGGAGGGTGAGATCACGTTTCTCCGTGCCCGTGGCCCCTCCGCAGCGTTCGCGCACCTCCACCCTGGCCTGCGCCTTCCTCACGCTGCTCAACGACCGCCTCAGCGAGTCGCTGATCTTTCCGCTGCTGCCCTTTCTGCTGGCGGGGTTCAGCAGTGATGGCCGCATTCTCGGGCTGCTGGCCGGCAGCTATGCCCTGGCCCAGTTCAGCTTCACGCCGCTGATCGGCGCCCTCAGCGACCATCTCGGCCGCCGCCCCGTGATCGCGGGTTGCGTGGGCGGATCGGTGCTCGGCCTGGGCCTGTTCGCCCTCACCCTCTCGATCGACTGGAGCACGATTCCCTGGGCGGCCGGCAGTGCCCTGCCCCTGGGCCTGTTGTTCCTGGGACGGCTGGTGGACGGCGTCAGCGGCGGTACCGCCGCCACCGCCAGCGCCGCCCTGGCGGACATCACCCCGCCGGAGAAGCGGGCCAAGGCCTTCGGCCTGATCGGGGTGGCCTTCGGGCTCGGCTTCATCCTGGGGCCGGCCATGGGCGGACTGCTGGGCCGCATCAACGTGATCCTGCCGCTGATGATCGCCGTGGGCATCGCGGTGCTCAACCTGGTGCTGGTGCTGGCGGTGCTGCCGGAGACCCATCCCCCCGAGGCGCGCCTGCCCCTGCCGCGGCGCCGCGACCTGCAACCCTTCAGCCAGCTGGCAAGGGTGTTCAGCAACCCCCAGGTGCGCCGGCTCTGCGCCGCCTTCTTTCTGTTCTTTCTCGGCTTCAGCGGCTTCACCGCCGTGCTGGTGCTCTATTTCAAGCAGGCCTTCGACTGGGGCCCGGGCCTGGCCGGTGCCGCCTTCCTGGTGGTGGGCCTGGTCGCCACCGTGGTGCAGGGGGGGCTGATCGGTCCGCTGGTGAAGCGCTTCGGTGAGTGGCGGCTCAGCCTGGCCGGCCTCGGTTTCGTGATCGCAGGCTGCCTGCTGGTGGCCCTGGCAGACCGCGCCAACGCCACGACGCTGGTATTCAACGGTGTGGGCCTGCTGGCCCTGGGCACCGGGTTGGTGACCCCCTGCCTGCGCTCCCTGGTGTCGCGCCGGCTCGACGATTCCGGCCAGGGGGCCGCCCTGGGCAGCCTGCAGGGACTGCAGAGTCTGGCGGGCTTCATCGGCCCGCCGCTGGGGGGCCTGGCCTTCGAGACCATCAGCTGGAGGAGCCCGCTGTGGCTCGGCATCGCCCTGATGCTGGGGGTCGTGGCGCTGGTGGCTGGAGGACTGCCGAACCGCTCCGTCAAGTCAGGCTGATACCCGAGCCGGCCCGACCCGATTGCTACCTTTCAACCATGCCTCCAGCCCAGACAACACCGCTCGTCGTTCCCGAGCTCTACATCAACCGGGAGTTGAGCTGGATCGAGTTCAACTACAGGGTGCTGGCTCAGGCCCTCGATGAACGCACGCCGCTGCTGGAGCAGGCCAAGTTCAGCGCGATCTTCAGCAACAACCTCGACGAGTTCTTCATGGTGCGGGTGGCTTCGCTGAAGTCACAGGTGGATGCCGGACTGACCACCCTCAGCGATGACGGCCTCACGCCCCAGCAGCAGCTCGAGGCGATCCAGGCCAAATTGCGGCCCCTGCTGGAGCTGCAGCAGCAGCACTACCGCCACTCGCTCAAGAGCCATCTGGCGGAGTACGGCCTGCTGATGATCGACTACGCCAATCTCAATGAGGCCCAGCGCCACTGGGTGGACGACTACTTCCGCTCCGCCATCTTCCCGGTGCTCACGCCCCTGGCGGTGGACCCCTCCCACCCCTTTCCGTTCATCAGCAACCTCAGCCTCAACGTGGCGGTGCTGGTGCGTGACCCCGACACCGGTCAGCAGGAGTTCGCCCGGGTGAAGGTGCCCCAGAAGAACCTGCCCCGCTTCGTGCAGATCCCCACCGAGCTGAGTGGGCGCCATCCCGCCCCGGTGTTCAGCGCCGTGCCGCTGGAGCAGGTGGTGGCCTTCAACCTGGAACTTCTGTTCCCGGGCATGAGCGTGGAGGGCCACTACTTCTTCCGCGTCACCCGCGATGCGGATCTGGAGTTGCGCGATCTCGAAGCCGACGACCTGATGGAGGCCCTGGAGGAGGGCCTGCGCAAGCGTCGGCGCGGTGGCGAGGTGGTGCGTCTGGAGGTGGCCGACGAGGTGCCGGAGTCGGTGCTGCAGCTGCTGATGCAGGGCACCGCCGTGGAAGAGGAGGATGTCTACCGGGTCAGCGGCCCCCTCGGGCTCGACGATCTGATGAGCCTGCTGGTCGTGCCGCTGCCCCAGCTCAAGGACCGGCCCCACAAGGGCCGCACCAGCCCGCTGCTGGCCCGCGCCCAGAAGGGCCTGCTGGAGGACGGTTCCCTCAAGGCGGAGGAGTTCGAGAGCATCTTCTCGGTGATTCGCCGGGGTGATGTGCTGCTGCAGCACCCCTACGACCTGTTCTCCACCTCCGTGGAGGAGTTTCTGAATCAGGCGGCCGACGATCCGCTGGTGCTGGCGATCAAGATGACGCTCTACCGCACCTCGAAGGACTCGGCCGTGATCGCCGCCCTGATCCGGGCGGCCGAGAACGGCAAGCAGGTGATGGCCCTGGTGGAACTCAAGGCCCGCTTCGACGAGGACAACAACATTCAGTGGGCCAAGCGCCTGGAGAGCTCCGGCGTGCATGTGGTGTACGGGGTACTGGGCCTGAAGACCCACACCAAGATCCTGCTGGTGGTGCGCAAGGAGAAGGAGCGGCTCAACAGCTACGTGCACATCGGCACCGGCAACTACAACGCCAGAACCTCAAGCCTCTACACCGACTTCGGACTGCTCACGGCCAGGCCGGAATTCGGTGCCGATCTCGTGGAGCTGTTCAACTACCTCACCGGCTTCTCCAAGCAGCAGAGCTTCCGCCGCTTGTTGGTGGCTCCAGTGACACTGCGGAAGCGCAAGCTGGGGCTGATCCAGCGGGAGATCGACCACGCCAGGGCTGGTCGAGGTGGCCACGTCAGGGCGAAGATGAATTCCCTGGTGGATCCGGGCATCATTGCCCTGCTCTATGAGGCCTCCCAGGCCGGCGTGACGATCGAGCTGGTGATCCGGGGCATGTGCAGCCTGCGGCCGGGTCTGGAAGGAATCAGCGACAACATCCGGGTGGTGAGTGTGATCGGCAGGTTCCTCGAACACTCCCGGGTGTTCTGGTTTGCCAACGCTGGCGAGCCTGAGGTGTACTTAGGCAGTGCCGACTGGATGAGTCGCAACCTCGACCGCCGCGTGGAGGCCGTGGCCCCGATCGAGGATCCGACCCTGCGCCACCAGCTGGAAGCGGTGCTGGACCTCTACCTCAATGACGCCGGCGGCTGGCACATGCGCGGCGATGGCAGCTTTGAGCAGCTGCCCAGCGATGGCGACGGCCAGCGGGCCCAGGCCACCCTGATGGAACGCTGGCGCGGCGGCCTCAGCCCGGCCCGCAAGGCCGTGGCCTGAAGGCTCCAGGCTTGACCTGAACGGGCCAGGCGGTAACCTCCCACCGAGAACAACTCAGGCAGCGAGGCAGGGCGGAGGACCCGGTTGAGACAAAGAAATGCATCGGTAGACACCAAAGCATGCATTGGTGGGTCGCATTTCCGAAAGTCTTCGCAATTTACCCCTTGCCTTCAGGTCAGTAGTGCTACATTCCGCCCACATTCAATTTCGGAGGCATGGGTGTGGGGACGCCTTTGCAATCCGGTTCGGACGTCAACTTGATTGACGTCAAAAAGCCGGCCGCATCAGCTTCAAAATCACGCACGCCAAGTGCACGGGCTTCGGGCCGCCTGAGTGCCGATTCCATCGGCTGGTATCTCAGCAACATTGGCCGTGTGCCACTTCTCACGCCGGCCGAAGAAATTGAGCTGGCCCATCACGTTCAGGCCGGCAAGCGTATGCAGGTTGTTCCTCTCGAGGAGCTCACGCCCAAGCAGACGCGCCAGATCCGCATGGCCCAGAGGGCGCGGGATCGCATGATGGCGGCCAACCTGCGCCTAGTGGTGAGCGTGGCCAAGAAGTACCAGAATCAGGGCCTGGAGCTGCTGGATCTGGTCCAGGAAGGGGCCATCGGCCTGGAGCGCGCCGTGGACAAGTTCGATCCGGCCATGGGCTACAAGTTCTCCACCTACGCCTACTGGTGGATTCGCCAGGGCATGACCCGGGCGATCGACAACAGCGCCCGCACGATCCGCCTGCCGATCCACATCAGCGAGAAGCTCTCCAAGATGCGCCGCATCACCAGGGAGCTCTCCCATCGGCTCGGACGGCAACCCAACCGCCTGGAGCTGGCCCATGCCATGGACATGCGCCCCCAGGACCTGGAGGAGCTGATGGCCCAGAGCGCCCCCTGCGCCTCCCTCGATGCCCACGCCCGCGGCGAAGAGGATCGCAGCACCCTGGGCGAGCTGATCGCCGATCCGGCCAGCAACGAACACTTCGACTCGATGGATCGCCACATCCAGAAGGAGCACCTCGGCGCCTGGCTCTCCCAGCTCAACGAACGGGAGCAGAAGATCATCCGCTTGCGCTTCGGCCTGGAGGGCTCCGAGCCTCTCACCCTGGCCGAGATCGGACGTCTGATCAACGTGTCCCGCGAGCGGGTGCGGCAGCTGGAGGCCAAGGCGATCATGAAGCTGCGGCTGATGAGCAACTACCAGCAGGCGGCCTGAACGCGATGGGGCGGCACTGAGCGTGCAGGGCTGGCAGCAGCAGCTGGTGGGGGTGCTGGCCGTGCTCTCCTGGCTGGCTGTGCTGGCCGCCGGGGCCACCCTGCTGCGGCGCCGCTGGGGCCAGGAAGCGGGCGAGGCACCACGGGAATGGAGCCGCAAGCTGGTGCACATCGGCACAGGCGCGGTCGTGCCGATCGCCTGGGGGCTGGGGATCGCGCGGGAGATCGCCGTGCCAGCAGCGGCCCTGGTGACTCTGCTGGCCGCCCTGAATCACCGCCTGCGCCTGCTGCCGGCGGTGGAGGATGTGGGCCGCCGCAGCTACGGCACGGTGGCCTACGGCGCCTCCATTGCCCTGCTGCTCTGGTGCTGTTGGCCCCAGCAACCGGCCACAGTGGCGGCGGGGGTGCTGGTGATGGCCGTCGGGGACGGCCTGGCCGGATTGATCGGGCCGCTGCGCCCGTCGCCGAGCTGGCAGGTGCTGGGCCAGCGACGCTCCCTGCTGGGCACGGCGGTGATGGCTCTGGCCAGCGCTGTCGTGCTGATCCTGCTGGCCAGCGTCGCTACGGGTCCCTCTCCTCTCTGGGTGCTGCCGATCGCCCTGGCCGCCACCGCCCTGGAACAGGTGGGGGTGGCAGGGATCGACAACCTCACCGTGCCGCTGGGGGTGGCCTGGCTGTGGCAAGCCCTGGGCCCCAGCTGAGTCGGGCTGGCTGGGCGTCAGGCCCGAAACAGATCCTCGCAGCGCCGCTCCCAGTCGACGGAGGTGCCCAGAGCCGCCACCACCAGCCGGTCGCCTGACTCCTCCTTCAGCCGCAGCTGCCACTGGCGGATCAGGTCGGCCCGCTCCATCCAGGCCTGCATCACCGTGCGGTGAATCAGCGCGGCATCCCAGTGGCGCTGCTGACCGATGCCCTGGGCCCAGCCGAGCAGCTCATCGAGCTGGAACGGCCGGAAGCCGGCCACAGCCGGGCCCCTCGATTGCTCCAGGTAGAACACCTGCAATGGATCGCTGAGGCCACAGAACTGGAGAAGGTAAGTCATGACGGCTCCAACAACAGCCAGACAACCCTATGGAGAGCTCAATGGCAAGCTGTCCAGAGCGAACATTTCATTGCAATAGCAACAGGTAGCAGTCTCAAGTGTTGAGTGCTAAATCACTGCAACCTGGATGACTGCAGCCTCAATGGCTAAGCATGGGAGCTCAGGCGATGGCCAGGGGCCGCCGCTCTGAGGCCGCCGCGCGCACGGCGGCGGCCAGCTGATCCAGCACCTGTTCAGTGGTGTTGAGATCAATGCAGGCATCGGTGATGCTCTGGCCGTAGGTGAGCTGGCTCAGGTCGGCGGGGATCTTCTGCTGGCCCGGCACCAGGTGGCTCTCCAGCATCACGCCCATCAGGTGACAGCTGCCGCGCGCCACCTGCTCGGCCAGCTCGGCGGCCACATCGGCCTGGCGGCGGTAGTCCTTGTTGGAGTTGCCATGGCTGCAGTCCACCAGCAGCCGCGACGGCAGGCCGACCGCCTCCAGGGCCCCGGCCGCCGCCTCGATAGCCTCGGGGTGGTAGTTGCTGCCGCCCTTGCCCCCCCGCAGCACCAGGTGACCATCGGGATTGCCCGTGGTGGTGACGATCGAGGCGCACCCCTCCTGATTGATGCCCAGGAAATGGTGCGGGCGGGCGGCGGCCTCCACGGCGTTGATGGCTGTGGCGATGGTGCCGTCCGTGCCGTTCTTGAAGCCGATCGGCATCGACAGCCCCGATGCCATCTCCCGGTGGGTCTGGCTCTCGGTGGTGCGGGCGCCGATGGCGGTCCAGCTGATCAGGTCGGCGATGTACTGGGGCACCACCGGATCCAGCAGCTCCGTGGCGGCCGGGAGGCCCAGCTCGGTGACATGCAGCAGCAGCTCGCGGGCCAGGCGCAGGCCGGTGTTGATGTCGTAACTGCCGTCCAGGTGGGGGTCGTTGATCAGACCCTTCCAGCCCACGGTGGTGCGTGGCTTCTCGAAGTACACCCGCATCACCACCTCCAGCTCGGCGGCGTGGCGCTGTCGGGCCTCCGCAATCAACCCTGCGTACTCCTTGGCGGCCGTGATGTCGTGCACGGAGCAGGGGCCCACGATCACCAGCAGGCGGCTGTCACGGCCATGCAGGATCGACTGGATCCGCTGCCGGGCCCCCTGCACGGTGGCCGCCGCGGCCTCCCCCATGGGCAGCTCGCGATGCAGCAGGGCGGGAGCCACCAGGGGGCGGGTCTCCACCACATGGAGATCACTGGTGGTGGCGTGCATGGGACGAAGCTGCAGCGGTGGGCTCTTGACCACCCGACACCCTAGTCAGCGCCCATTTGCAGCAGCGCACACCAACAACTGGCGGCGCCGCGCTGAACAATGGAGGTCTGATCGACCGTTCCGGGCATGGCTGCAGACACCTTCCTCACGCGTTATCGCGCAGCCGCCGCTGAGCGGCAGGCCTTGGGCGTGCCGGCCCTGCCGCTGACGGCGGAACAGGTTCAGGCCCTCACCGAATGGCTGCAGGCCCCTCCCCAGGGGGAGGAGGAGATGCTGCTGCACCTGCTCACGGAACGCATTCCGCCGGGAGTGGATGAGGCGGCCTACGTGAAGGCCAGCTGGCTCACGGCTGTGGCCAAGGGCACGGCCAGCAGCCCCCTGGTGACCCCGGTGCGGGCAGTGGAGCTGCTGGCCACCATGATCGGCGGCTACAACGTGGGCTCCCTGATCGAGCTGCTCAGCAGCAGCGATGGGGCGATCGCCGAGGCCGCGGCCACGGGCCTCAGCCGCACCCTGCTCGTCTACGACTCCTTCCACGACGTGCTGGAGCTGGCCGAGACCAACCCCCAGGCCCGCCGGGTGGTGGAGAGCTGGGCCGCCGGAGAGTGGTTCACCGCCAAGCCCCCCCTGCCGGAGGCGATCACGGTGACGGTGTTCAAGGTGGAGGGTGAGACCAACACCGACGACCTCTCCCCCGCCACCCACGCCACCACCCGTCCCGACATCCCTCTGCACGCCATGGCGATACTGGAGACGCGCATGCCGGACGGCCTTGCCCTGATCGAACAGCTCAAGGCCAAGGGCCACCCCGTGGCCTACGTGGGCGACGTGGTGGGTACGGGCAGCTCCCGCAAGTCGGCGATCAACTCGGTGCTCTGGCACACGGGCTCCACCATCCCCCACGTGCCGAACAAGCGCGGCGGCGGCGTGCTGCTGGGCGGCAAGATCGCACCGATCTTCTTCAACACCGCCGAGGATTCGGGCGCCCTGCCGATCGAGTGCGACGTCAGCGCCCTGGCCTCCGGGGACGTGATCACGATCCGTCCCTTCGAAGGCACGATCGAGCGTGCCGCCGGTGAAGCCGACGCCGGCACGATCGTGGCCCGCTTCGAGCTCAAGCCCAGCACCATCACCGACGAAGTGCGCGCCGGCGGCCGCATCCCCCTGATGATCGGCCGCTCACTCACCGACAAGGTGCGCGCGCAGCTGGGGCTGCCCCCCTCCGACCTGTTCATCCGCCCCAGTGCTCCCGCCGATACCGGCAAGGGCTTCACCCTGGCCCAGAAGATGGTGGGCAAGGCCTGCGGCCTCAGCGGCCTGCGACCCGGCACCGCCTGCGAGCCGCTGATGACCACCGTGGGCAGTCAGGACACCACCGGGCCGATGACCCGCGATGAGATGAAGGAGCTGGCCTGCCTGGGCTTCAGCGCCGATCTGGTGATGCAGAGCTTCTGCCACACCGCCGCCTATCCCAAGCCGGTGGACCTCCAGACCCACGCCGAGCTGCCCGACTTCATGGCCTCCCGCGGTGGCGTGGCCCTGCAGCCGGGCGACGGCATCATCCACAGCTGGCTGAACCGCATGCTCCTGCCCGACACCGTGGGCACCGGCGGTGACAGCCACACCCGCTTCCCCCTCGGCATCTCCTTCCCGGCCGGCTCGGGCCTGGTGGCCTTCGCCGCCGCCATCGGCGCCATGCCGCTCGACATGCCTGAATCGGTGCTGGTGCGCTTCTCCGGCTCACTCCAGCCCGGGGTGACCCTGCGCGATGTGGTGAACGCGATCCCCTACGTGGCCATCCAGCAGGGGCTGCTCACCGTGGCCAAGGAGGGCAAGCAGAACGTGTTCAACGGCCGCATCATGGAGATCGAGGGGCTGCCGGATCTGAAGCTGGAGCAGGCCTTCGAGCTCACCGATGCCACCGCGGAGCGCTCCTGCGCCGGCAGCACCATCAAGCTCTCGGTGGACACCGTGAGTGAGTATCTGCGCAGCAACGTGGCGCTGCTCAAGAACATGATCGCCCGGGGCTACGGCGATGCCCGCACCCTGGCGCGGCGGATCAAGGCGATGGAGGCCTGGCTGGCCGATCCGGTGCTGATGGAGGCCGACGCCGACGCCGAGTACGCCGCCGTGATCGAGATCGATCTCGCCGCCATCACCGAGCCGATCCTGGCCTGCCCCAACGACCCCGACAACGTCAAACCGCTCTCGGAGGTGGCCGGCGCCGCTGTGGACGAGGTGTTCATCGGCTCCTGCATGACCAACATCGGCCACTACCGCGCCGCCGCCAACGTGCTGGAGGGCCAGGGCCAGAACACCGCCCGCCTCTGGGTCTGCCCCCCCACCCGCATGGACGAGGAGAAGCTCAAGGAGGAGGGCTACTACGCCACCTTCGAGGCGGCCGGCTCGCGCATGGAGATGCCGGGCTGCTCCCTGTGCATGGGCAACCAGGCGCGGGTGGAGGACAACACCACCGTGTTCTCGACCAGCACCCGCAACTTCAACAACCGCCTCGGCAACGGCGCCCAGGTGTATCTGGGCAGCGCCGAGCTGGCGGCGGTGTGTGCCCAGCTGGGCCGCATCCCCAGCAAGCAGGAGTATCTGGCCATCGCCGCCGAGAAGATCGATCCCTACGGCGCCGAGCTCTACCGCTACCTCAACTTCGATCAGATCGAGGGCTTCGGCGACTCCGGCCGGGTGGTGAGCGCCGAGCGGGAGGCCCAGGTGCTGGCAGGGGTGTAGGGGAGGGCGACCCGATGCTGGGTCGCCTCTGGCGCAGGCCGAAGAAGCAGAGAGGTCTGGGCCTGCCGCATCTGCAGCCGGTTCCCAGCTCCTCGATCCTGCGGCTGCTGCAGCACCGCTGGTTCGTGGTGGTGCTGGCCCTGATCATCACGGGCCTGGGGGCCACCACCGCAGCCGTGCTGTTTCGCAGCGGCCTGGAAGGCCTGGGGCGCTGGCGCATCCAGATGCAGGAGCTCGGACCGAACTGGCTGGTGCTGCCCGCCATCGGCGGCGGCGGTGGCCTGCTGGCCGGGCTGCTGGTGCAGACCCTGGCCCCGGCGGCCCAGGGCTCGGGCATCCCCCAGGTGATGCAGTTCCTGCGCCGCCAGTCGGTGCCGATGGGATTCCAGGTGGCGGCGGTGAAGCTGGTGGCCGGGATCGTGGCGATCGGCTGCGGCTTTCCCCTCGGCCCTTCGGGACCCTCGGTGCAGATGGGCAGCTCGGTGGGCTGGGAGATGGCCCGGCTGCTGCGGGCCCCCAACGCCTTCCGGCGCATGATCGTGGCCGCCGGCGGCGGCGCTGGGGTGGCCGCGGTGTTCCGCGCTCCGATCGGGGGCTTTCTCTATGCCATTGAGGAACTGCTGCAGGGCGCCAGGCCGGTGGTGATGCTGCTGGTGCTGGTCACCACCTTCTGGGCCGACACCTG
Organism: Cyanobium sp. NS01; assembly: GCF_014280235.1. Classification (NCBI taxonomy): domain Bacteria; kingdom Bacillati; phylum Cyanobacteriota; class Cyanophyceae; order Synechococcales; family Prochlorococcaceae; genus Cyanobium; species Cyanobium sp. NS01. The sequence goes on from NZ_CP047940.1 coordinate 2,718,198, forward strand.
GGCCGACCTGCTCGGCCTGGCCCGCCTGGTGAACCTCGATCCGGACTCCACCGCCAGCCCATCCAACGCGATCTTCCAGCTGTCCCGCCAGGTGAACACCTTCGTGGTGGTGCGGCCGATCGACCTGCTGTGGCTGTTCGCCCTGGGGGCCGTGGTGGCCCTGGCGGCGGAGCTCTACTGCCGCTACGTGGTGGGGCTGCAGCGGTTGCGGCTGCGCTGGCAGGTTCCCCTGCCGGCCGCCATGGGCGTCACCGGTTGCCTGCTGGGGGTGGCCGATGCCTGGCTGCCAGCCGACTTCATCAACCGGGCCGGGATCCGCCAGGCGATCGCCGAGGGCGACGTGGATCTCACCAAGGCTCTGGCGATCTTCCTGGTGGTGTTTCTCACCACCGGCATCGCCGCCGCCGCCGGCACCCCGGGCGGCCTGTTCGCGCCGATGCTCACCCTGGGCGGAGCGCTGGGGCTGGCGGGGGCGGCGCTGGTGGAACAGCTGGGCCCGGACGCGCCCAGCACCGCCGTGTTCGCCGGCATGGGGGCCTTCATGGCCGCCTGCGCCCGGGCGCCGATCAGCGCCACCTTTCTCACCTTCGCCGTGACCAAGAATCTGCTGATCCTGCGGCCGGTGCTGATCGCCTGCCTGGGCAGCCTGGTGATGGCCCAGATGCTCCATCCCCAGTCGCTGTTCAAGCGGCTGATGGTGCCGGTGCAAACCAGCGGAGGGGAGGGGAGTTCCGGCTCGGAGAGCCTGCGGCTCAACACGGTGCCGCTGCGCCCTCGCCCCGTTCCCAGGACCAAGGGAGATCAAGACGTGCAAACGAAGCCGGAGTGATGTGGCCAGGCCGTTCCATCGCCAATACGTTCATAGAGAACGTTGCGATGCCCCCATGGTCCGCCAGCCAGCCCTGCCGAAACTCGCCGCCGCAGCCCTGGCCGGGGGTTTGCTGCTGAGCGGCTGCCAGCAGGTGAGCCAGACCATGCCGGATGCCGTCAGGGACGCCGCCACCGCCACCGGGCAAGCCGCCCTGACCCCCGCCGTAACCCCGGTGCTGGATCTGCTCAGCAAGGGCAAGACCGAGCTCAACAGCGGCAACCTCCAGTCGGCCCTGGCCACCCTGGGCGGTTTTTCAGCCCTGTGGCAGAAGGCCGCCCCGGTGATCCAGCCCCTGGCCGGGGACAAGTGGCCCATGATTGATCAGGGTGCCCAGCAATTGATCAGCACGGTGGACCAAAGCAACCCGACCGAGGGCGAAACTTCCTCAGCCATCTCCGGGCTGATGGGTCCGCTCTCAGCCCTGATCGGCAAGTGAGGCAGGCGGGGGCAGCGCCCCCCTGCTCAGGGTGAGACGCTAGGGAGACCAAGGTCTCGCTTTCCCCTGCACCAGGAAACCCTGCTGTTTGAGCCGGCCCAGCCCGAGGCTGGCGCCCTGCGGGCCGTGCTGGCCTTCCCCAGCAGCTACAGCGTGGGGATCACCAGCCTCGGCTACCAGGTGGTGTGGGCCAGTCTGGCCCGCCGCACCGACGTGGACGTGCGCCGCCTGTTCACCGACCAGGGCGATCCGCCCCATGGCCGCAGCCGCGGCCGCGGGGCGGCCCTCGACCTGTTCGGCCTGTCGCTCAGCTGGGAGCTGGACGGGCCGGTGTTACTGGATCTGCTGGAGCAGGAGCGGATTCCGATCTGGGCCAGCGAGCGGGGCGACACCGATCCGATCGTGTTCGGCGGCGGGCCGGTGCTCACGGCCAACCCCGAGCCCCTCGCCCCCTTCTTCGATGCCGTGCTGCTGGGCGACGGCGAACTGCTGCTGCCGGCGTTCATCGAGGCCCTGCAGGCCTGCCGACAGGCTCCCAGAGCCGAACGGCTGGCCAGGCTGGCCCAGGTGCCCGGGATCTATGTGCCGTCGCTCTACCGGCCGGAGTACGCCCCCGACGGCACGTTGCTGGGGGTGAGGCCGCTGGCGCCGGGCCTGCCTGAGCGGGTGGCCAAACAGACCTGGCAGGGGAACACCCTGAGCCATTCGATGGTGGTCACCCCCGAGGCGGCCTGGCCCTCGATCCACATGGTGGAAGTGGTGCGCAGCTGCCCGGAGCTGTGCCGCTTCTGCCTGGCGAGCTACCTCACCCTTCCCTTCCGCACCCCCTCCCTGGACGACGGCCTGATCCCGGCGGTGGAGGCCGGCCTGGCCGTGACCCAGCGACTCGGGCTGCTGGGGGCCTCGGTGACCCAGCACCCCCAGTTCGCCGAGCTGCTGCAGTGGCTGGATGGCGATCGCTTCGAGGGCACCCGCGTCAGCGTGAGCTCGGTGCGGGCCGCCACGGTGACGCCGGAACTGGGCCGGATCCTGGCCAAGCGGGGCAGCAAATCGCTCACGATCGCCATCGAGAGCGGCAGCGAGCGCATGCGGGAGCTGGTGAACAAGAAACTCGCCACCGAGGAGATCTTCGCCGCGGCCCGCTATGCCCGCGAGGGAGGTCTCAGCGGCCTGAAGCTCTACGGCATGGCTGGCCTGCCCACGGAAACGGAAGCCGACATCGAGGCCACCGCCGATCTGCTGCTCCAGCTCAAGAAGGCCACCCCAGGCCTGAGGCTCAGCCTCGGCGTGAGCACCTTCGTGCCCAAGGCCCACACCCCCTTCCAGTGGCAGGGGGTGAGGCCTGAGGCCGAACAGCACCTCAAGCGGCTGGCCAAGCGGCTGCGGCCCAAGGGCGTCGAGCTGCGCCCCGAGAGCTACGGCTGGAGTGTGATCCAGGCCCTGCTCTCCCGCAGCGACCGGCGCCTGGCACCGGTGATCGCGGCGGCCCGGGGCAGCCACGAGAGCCTCGGGGGTTGGAAACGGGCCTACCGGGCCGTGCTGGCAGACACGGTGCAACGGCCCGTCGGCCTGCCGCTGCCACCCGCCTGGGACGCGGTGGTCCACGCCACCTGGGAGCCAGGGCGGGTGCTGCCCTGGGACCACCTCGATGGCCCCCTGAGCCAGGCGGTGCTGGCGGAGCACGCCCGCCGCAGCCTGCCGCAGCCGGCAGCAGCTGAGCCGCTGAAGCCCGCTCAGTCGAACACCGCCGTCCTGCCGCGGTAGACCATCACCTGGCGGCGCAGATGCAGACGCACAGCCCTGGCCAGGGCGAGGCGCTCCGTATCGCGCCCCTTGCGGATCAGATCCTCCACCTCATCGCGGTGGCTCACGTGCACGGTGGCCTGCTCGATGATCGGACCGCCGTCCAGCTCCTCGGTCACGTAGTGGGCCGTGGCACCGATCAGCTTCACCCCCCGCTGCCAGGCGCGCTGGTAGGGCTGGGCCCCCTGGAAGGCGGGCAGAAAGGAGTGGTGGATGTTGATCACCTGGGCGGGCTCGCGGCCCAGGGCTTCCAGGAAGTCGGAGCTGAGCACCTGCATGTACTTGGCCAGCACCACCAGCTCGATGCCGTGCTGGCGCAGCAGGGCCAGCTGGGCCGCTTCCGCCGCCTCCTTGTCCGCGGCGGCCACCGGCACGTGCACATAGGTCGCCCCGAAGCCCTCCGCCAGCTCCCGCAGGTCCGGATGGTTGGACACCACCAGGGGAACCTGCATGGGCAGCTCACCGGCGCGCACGCGCCAGAGCAGGTCCACCAGGCAGTGCTCCTGACGGCTCACGAAGATGGCCGCCCTGGGGATGGCATCGGAGAAGTGCAGCAGGCCCTCCCCGTCGAGTCGCCGGGCCAGGGCTGCCACGGCCGGGGCGATGCTCAGCCGCGGCAGGCCGAAGCCCTCCAGGGCCCACTCGATCCGGCTCAGGAACAGTCCGGCGCCGAGATCGGTGTGGTGATCGGCATGGCGAATATTGCCGCCATTGGCGGCCACCCAGCCGGAGAGTTCGCTCACCAGCCCCGGCCGGTCGGGGCAGATCAGCTGCAGGATCGCGCTCGGCACGCTCATCGGCCCTGGGCCCGGCACAGGGAGCATTGTGACGCCGGACCCCGCCGGTTCCGCCGCGGCCCCGGGTCTGCGTGGGGGGACCGACGTACAGTCAGCCCTGCCCAAGCTGCTCGCCCATGGCCGCCCAGATGGTCTCCTCGCTTCGTGCCCTGCTGAAGCGTCTTGCCCTGGTGGCCCTGGTGGGAGTGCTCACCTTCGGTCTCAGCGCCTGCAGCGGCAGCCAGGCCAAGCCCCCCAGCCTCAGCGCCGAGGACATCGCCGTGATCGAGCGCCAGGCCGAGGGCTTCCTGGCCGCCAGGGATCGCCTGCCCGAACTGGCCACGTTGGTGGGGGATCGCGACTGGACCTTCACCCGCAATCTGCTGCGCGGACCCATGCAGGAGGTGGGGCGGCAGATGAGCTACATCAACCAGCGTCTGCTGCCGGCCGATCGTCCTGAGGCCGAGAAGCTGGCCGCCCAGCTCAAGCAGTCCATGGCCCAGCTCGATGAGGCCGCCCGGCTCCAGGACGGCGAACAGCTGCGCAAGTCCTACATCAAGGTGGCCAGTGGCTTCGGCCGCTACGCCCAGATCCTCCCCGAGCAGGTGCAGGCCGACCTCAAGCAGACCTGACGGCCCCCCTGGCTGACGCCGCCTCGCCAGCTTCCAGCAGGTCCACGCCGTCCGTGGCGGTGGTGGGGGCAGGCGTGGTGGGCCTGTGCTGCGCCTGGCTGCTGCAGCGCAAGGGCCACCGGGTGCTGCTGATCGACCCGTCGCTGGCTGCCCCCGGCCTCACCCAGAAGCACGCCTTGGCCGGCGGCAGCCAGCGCAGTGGCAGCGGCGCGGCCCTCGGGGTGCTGATGGCGCAGGTGTTCCACCGCAGCCGCGGCCGCGCCTGGAATCTGCGTCAGCAGAGCCTGGCCCTCTGGCACAGCTGGCTGCAGGAGCTGGCGGAGCGCGGGCAGCCGGTGTCCCGGCGCCAGGGGCTGCTGTGGCTGGCCGCCGAGCCTGAGGAATGGCAGCGGCAACAGGCGCTGGTGGCCGAGCGGCAGCAGCTGGGCCTGGCGCTGGAGCTGTGGGATCGCGAGCGGCTGTCCACGCTGCAGCCGGCCCTGCCCGCTGGGGCGATCGGGGCACTCCATTCGCCCTTGGATGGCCAGATCGATCCCCCTGCCGCCATGGCCGCCCTGCTCGCCGACGGCCGTGACAGCGGCTTGACGACGGCGGGTCAGAGGGTGGGCGCCATTGAGCGCGACGGTCCGGGGCGCTGGCGGCTGCTGCTGGAGGGCGGCGAGGTGGTGGCTGGGCTGGCCCACGTGGTGCTGACCGCCGGTCTGGCCAGCCCTGCTCTGCTGCAGTCGCTGGGATCCAGCCTCGCGATGGAGCCGGTGCTCGGCCAGGCCCTCGCCCTGCGGCGCTCCGCCCCAGGCCCCTGGACCTGGCCCGGGGTGGCCGTGTGGCGCGGCCTCAACCTGGTGCCCCGGCCCGACCTGGGGGCTGAAGCGACCTTCTGGCTGGGCGCCACCCTGGAAGCAGGCAGCCGGGCCGATCCCGACCAGCAGGCACGGCTGCGCCACTGGGGCGACGCCGGCCTCGACTGGTTGGAGCAGGCCAGCGTGGTGGAGGCATGGCAGGGCTGCCGGGCCAGGCCCGTGGGCCGGCCAGCCCCGCTGCACGAGCAGCTGCAACCGGGCCTCTGGCTGGTGAGCGGCCACTACCGCAACGGGGTGCTGCTGGCCCCGGCCTCGGCCGCCTGGGTGCTGGAGCAGATCGAGCAGACGACGCCTCGCCCTTAAGAAGGCGTTAATCCCAGCGGGGCCAGACTTGCGTACGGTCAAAACGGTGACGTCGTTCCCTCTCTTCACCGCCACCGCAGTCATGACCATGCTTCCCGGCCTGTTGCGCCGCTCCACCGCCGCTCTTGCCCTCTCGGGCCTCACCCTCTCTGTCGCTGCCTGCGGCGGCACCGGCGGAGGCGGGGGCGGCATCACCGGCACGCTCAACGGAGCCGGGGCCTCCTTCCCTTCGGCCATCTACCAGCGCTGGTTCAAGGACATGAGCGCCGATGGCGTCAACGTCAACTACCAGTCCGTGGGTTCCGGGGCCGGGGTACGCCAGTTCCTGGCTGAAACCGTGGATTTCGGCGCCTCCGACAAGCCGATGGGCGAGGAGGAGATCGCCAAGATGCCGCGCGGCGTGCTCCAGATCCCGATGACGGCCGGAGCCATCGCCGTGGCCTACAACAACCCCGGCTGCGAGCTCAAGCTCAGCCAACAGCAGCTGGCTGACATCTTCCTGGGCAAGATCACCAACTACAGCGAGCTGGGCTGCGACGACAAGACGATCACCATCGTGCACCGCTCCGACGGCTCGGGCACCACGTTCAACTTCACCAACCACCTGGCCGCCGTGAGCCCGGAGTGGAAGGCTGGCCCCGGCGCCGACAAGGCCGTGAACTGGCCCACCGGCGTGGGCGCCAAGGGCAATGAGGGTGTGGCGGCCCAGCTCACCCAGCTCGAAGGGGGCATCGGCTACGTGGAAGTGGCCTTCGTCAAGGATCCCCTCCAGTCCGCAGCGCTGGAAAACGGCTCCGGCGAGGTGGTGATGCCCACCAATGCCACCGAGAGCGAAGCCCTCGCCTCGATCGATCTGGGTGAGGATCTCACCGGCAGCAACCCCAATCCTGCCAAGGGTTACCCGATCGTCACCTTCACCTGGATCCTGGCCTACAAGAGCGGCAACGGCGACAAGACCCCCCTGCTGCAGAAGGTGTTCAACACCATGCTCGCCGAACCGGCCCAGTCCCTGGCACCGGAGCTGGGCTATGTGACCCTGCCTCCCTCGGTTGTGGAGAAAGCCAAGGCGGCGGTGGCCATGATCTCGGAGTGAGCCCCTCGACCAGGTGAACCGGCGGGTGAGCCTGGTCCTCTCGCTCACACCTGGTCTTCTCTCTCATAGGTGCACCCACAAAAAACTCCCCCAGATGGGGGAGTTTTTTCATGGGGAGTTGGGAGAGGAGTCTCGGGGAGGGAGGACCTCCCCGGCCAGCTCACTTGCTCTCGGTGAATTCGGCGTCGATGACGTCGTCGCTGGAGGCACCGGCACCGGCACCGGCAGCGGCATCGGCGGACGTGCCATTGCCATTGGCGCCAGCCGCAGCCGCCTCAGCTCCTGCGGCCTGCTGATACACAGCGGCACCGGCCGCGTAGAGCGCCTGCTGCAGCACCTCAAGTTCAGACTTGATGGTGTCGAAGTCTTCCTTCTCCAGGGCCTCCTTGAGCTTGGCGGAGGAGGTCTCTACCTTGCTCTTGTCCTCGGCGCCCACCTTGTCGCCGAGTTCGCCGAGCTGCTTCTCGGCCTGATACACCAGGGTTTCGGCCTGGTTCTTGAGGTCGATGCGCTCGCGCTTCTCCTTGTCGGCGGCGGCATTGGATTCGGCATCCTTCACCATCTTCTCCACCTCATTGTCGCTGAGGGTGGAGGCACCGGTGATCGAGATGCTCTGCTCCTTGCCGCTGCCCTTGTCCTTGGCGGTCACGCTGAGGATGCCGTTGGCGTCGATGTCGAAGGTCACTTCGATCTGGGGCACGCCGCGGGGGGCGGGGGGGATGCCGTCGAGACGGAAGGTGCCGAGCGACTTGTTGTCGCTGGCCATCTCGCGCTCACCCTGCAGCACGTGGATCTCCACGTTGGTCTGGCCGTCCACCGCGGTGGAGTACACCTCCGACTTCTTGGTGGGAACGGTGGTGTTGCGGGTGATCATCTTGGTCATCACCCCGCCGAGGGTCTCCACCCCGAGGGAGAGCGGGGTGACATCCAGCAGCAGGATGTCCTTCACCTCACCGGCGAGCACACCGCCCTGGATCGCAGCACCCACGGCCACCACCTCATCCGGGTTCACCGTCTGGTTGGGGGCCTTGCCGGTAACGCGCTTGACCAGCTCAAGCACGGCGGGGATGCGGGTGGACCCCCCCACCATCACCACCTCGTCGAGCTCGCTGCTGGAGAGCTTGGCGTCCTTGAGGGCCTGCTCCACCGGCACGCGGCAACGGTCGATCAGCTTGGAGGCCAGCTCCTCGAACTTGGCCCGGGTGAGGGTGAGATCGAGGTGCTTGGGGCCCTCGGGAGTGGCCGTGATGAAGGGCAGGTTGATCTCGCTCTGGGTGGCGCTGGAGAGCTCGATCTTGGCCTTCTCGGCCGCTTCGGTGAGGCGCTGCAGCGCCTGTTTGTCCTGGCGCAGGTCGATGCCTTCGTTGCTCTTGAAGCTGGAAGCCAGGTAATCGACGATCACCTTGTCGAAGTCATCGCCGCCCAGGTGGGTGTCACCGCTGGTGGAGAGCACCTCAAACACGCCATCACCCACCTCCAGCACCGACACGTCGAAGGTGCCGCCACCGAGGTCGAACACCAGGATGCGCTCATTGCTCTTCTTGTCGAGGCCGTAGGCCAGCGCCGCCGCCGTGGGCTCGTTGATGATCCGCAGCACTTCCAGGCCGGCGATCTTGCCGGCGTCCTTGGTGGCCTGGCGCTGGGAATCGTTGAAGTAGGCGGGCACGGTGATCACCGCCTGGGTGACCGTTTCACCGAGGTACTTGCCGGCGTCTTCTGCCAGCTTGCGCAGCACCTGGGCGCTCACCTCCTCCGGGGCGAACTGCTTGTTGAGCACCGGGCACTTCACCTTCACGTTGGAGCCGGCCTTCTCCACGCCATAGCTCACTTCTTTCGACTCTTCATTCACCTCATCCACCCGGCGGCCGATGAAGCGCTTCACCGAATAGAAGGTGTTTTCAGGGTTCATCACCGCCTGGCGCTTGGCGATCTGCCCCACCAGCTGGTCCTGGTTCTTGGTGTACGCCACCACCGAAGGGGTGGTGCGGAAGCCCTCCGCATTGGCGATCACCGTGGGCTTGCCGCCCTCCATCACGGCGACGCAGCTGTTTGTGGTGCCGAGGTCAATACCAACAACCTTTCCCATGAATGTCCACCTCCTCAGTGGTTCGTTGTGCGTTCATGCATCCTCATCAGAGGGGACGGTGACAGGCGAGGTGTGGTTCCCGAACAGGCGCTTACGGTTTTGGGGCCGCCCCTGCCGCCCAAGCCCGTGATGGCCCCGCCGATCTCCGCGTCCACGGCCCTGGTGGGGGTGCTGGGCGATCCGGTGCGGCACTCGCTCTCGCCGGCGATGCACAACGCCGCCCTGGCCGCCCTGGGGCTCGACTGGATCTACCTGGCCCTGCCCACCCCGGCCGAGAGCCTGGCCGCCGTGGTCGGCGCCCTGGAGGCCCTCGACTGCCGCGGCCTCAACGTGACCCTGCCCCACAAGCAGGCCGTGGCACCGCTCTGCGCCGAACTCAGCCCCCTGGCCGCCAGGGTGGGGGCCGTGAACACCCTGGTGCGCCGCAGCCAGGGGGGCTGGCTGGGCACCAACACCGATGTGGAGGGCTTCCTGGCGCCGCTGCGGCAGGCCGGCAGCTGGCAGGGCAGCGGGGCGCTGGTGCTGGGCTGCGGCGGCAGCGCCCGGGCCGTGGTGGCGGGCCTGGTGGAGCTCGGCTGCGCCTCGATCCAGGTGGTGGGCCGCCGTGCCGCGGGGCGGCAGGCCTTGCTGGAGGCCTGCCGCAGCTGGGCACCCCAGCTCGGAGGGAGCAGCTGGGAGGAGCTGCCGGCCCTGCTGCCGGCCAGCCAGCTGGTGGTGAACACCACGCCGGTGGGCATGGCCTCGCCCGGCCAGCCAGCCGCCGCCCTGGCCTGCCCGCTGGAGGCCGCAGCCCTCGCTGGCCTGGGCAGCGGCTGTTGGGTCTACGACCTGATCTACACGCCCCGCCCCAGCGCCCTGCTGCGGGCCGCCGCCGAACGCGGCTGCCATGGCATCGATGGGCTGGAGATGCTGGTGCAGCAGGGGGCGGAGGCGCTGCGGCTGTGGAGCGGCCGCGAGGCGGTGCCGGTGGAGGCAATGCGCGCCGCGGCGGAACGCGCCCTGGCCCGCACTCCCTAGCCTGCGCTGATCCGTTGTGCGTTCCACCATGCAAGGCGCCCCGCTGTGGCAGCGACTGCTGGCCGCCCTGGCCTATCTCCTGCCCTGGGCAGATGCCTTGCCATTCGGGCGCAGCCTCTTCGCCATGTTTCCGCTGCTGCAGTGGCTCGCTGCGCCGGCCCTGCCGGTGGCCCTGCTGCAGCAGGCGGTGCCCTTCGGCGGCTTCCTGGTGTTCCTGGTGCTGTTCCTGGCGGTGGTGCGCAACCAGCGTGTGCCCTACCTGATCCGCTTCAGCGTGCTGCAGGCCATTCTGATCGACATCGTGCTGGTGCTGGTGTCGCTGGTGTTCAGCATCCTGCTGGCGCCCCTGGGGGCTGGCTTCGCCCTGCGCACCCTCAGCAACACGGTGTTCCTGGGGGCCCTGGTGCTGGTGGCCTTCGGGATCGTGCAGAGCCTGCGGGGCGAGGAGGCCGACCTGCCCGCCGTGTCAGCCGCCGTGCGTATGCAGCTCTACTGAGTGGGCCCTGCGGCTGCGCTGATAGGTTGGGCAGTCCGTCGCTGATGGCCTCTCGCCATCGGCCACCGCCCTCCTCCTGCCCCGCGCGGCTTTCCCGACACGGCGACCCCATGACGCAGCCTTATTACGAAACGATGTACATCCTTCGTCCGGACATCCCGGAGGAAGAGGTGGAGAGCCACATCACCAAATACCGCGATCTGGTCGTGGAGGCCGGCGCTGAGGTGCTCGACTGCCAGATGCGTGGCAAGCGCCGCCTGGCCTACACGATCAACAAGCACCGCGAAGGGGTCTACGTCCAGCTGAACCACAACGGTGACGGCCAGCAGGTTGCCCTGCTGGAGCGTGCCATGCGCCTCTCAGAAGATGTGATCCGCTACCTCACCGTCAAGCAGGACGGCCCCATGCCGGCTCCCCGGGTCGCGCCCGGTGCCGCCAGCGAGGGCTCCCCTCAGCCGGTCTCGGCCTGAGCCAGTTCCCACCGTCTCCTCAGCCCGGGTGCGCTGAACAGTGCACCCACGGATCGCGACAATGGGTCAAGGAAAATCCCCCCAGCCTCACAACAAAGCTGCCCAGGCTGACCAGCTCAACCAGAGGTTGAGCTCTTTGCAGCAGCAGCTCGATGCCATCAGGGAGCAGCTGGACGCCCATCGAGGCCTGCTTGAGAGCCTGCCGGAAATCTTCGAGCAGCGCTTTGAACAGCGGCTGAAGCCGATGCTGGGTCACCGCGAACGGCTGCTGGCTGAAAACACGCTGCTGCGGCAGCAGCAGCTGCAGGCACCTGCCCCCCCCGATGCCGAAGCCCCGGCTCTGGCCCCGCTGGAGGCCGCTCCGCCGGCCCGAGAGGGTCTCGGCGGGGCTCTGCGCCACGCCCTCGGGCTGGGCCCTGCCCCCCCCTGAGCCTGGGGCCGCTGACCTGCAGCCAGGTCGGCGCTCGTCAGGGGCTGGTCCTGTGACGGGCGGCCCAGAGCCTGGTGGGCAGACCCCACACGTAGATGAACCCCTCGGCAGCCCGGTGATCGAACAGGTCTTCGGCGCCATAGGTGGCCATGTCCGGCACGTAGAGGCTGTCGTTGGCGCTGCTGCGCCCCACGACGATCGCATTGCCCTTGTGCAGCCTCACCCGCACGGAGCCGTTCACCCCCCGCTGCGTGCGCTCGAAGAAGCCATCGAGGGCGTCCTTGAGCGGGCCGAACCAGAGGCCCTGATACACCAGATCGGCCCACTGCTGCTCCAGCTGACGCTTGGTGCGCAGCACGTCGGCCGCCAGAGTGAGGCTCTCGAGCTCCTGGTGGGCGCGGATCAGCAGCAGCAATCCAGGGGTTTCGTAGATCTCGCGGCTCTTGATGCCCACCACCCGGTTCTCCATGATGTCCAGCCGCCCGAAGCCATGCAGGCCGGCCAGGGCATTGGCGCGGCGGATCAGGCTCACCGGGTCGAGCCGTTCGCCGTCGATCGCCACGGCGTCACCGTGCTCGAAGTCCACCGTGATCGTCTGGGGCTCCGCCGGGGCGTCCTGCACCGAGCGGGTCATGGAGAACACCTCCTCGGGGGGCTCCACGGCCGGATCCTCGAGGGGGCCCGCCTCGATCGAGCGACCCAGCAGGTTGAGGTCGATCGAGTAGGGGGAGCCCTTGCTCACCGGCGAGGGGATGCCACAGCGCTCGCCGTAGGCAATGGTCTGCTCGCGGCTCATGCCCCACTCCCGCGCCGGGGTGAGCACCTTGAGGTCGGGGGCCAGGGCACCGATGGCCACATCGAAGCGCACCTGATCGTTGCCCTTGCCGGTGCAGCCGTGGGCCACCGCGTCAGCGCCCAGCTCCCGGGCGATCTCCACCAGCCGGCGGGCGATCAGCGGCCGTGCCAACGCCGTGGACAGCGGGTAGCGGCCTTCGTAGAGGGCATTGGCCCGAATCGCTGGAAAGGCGAACTCACGGATGAAGGGCTCAATCAGATCGCCCACCAGCGACTGGGCCGCGCCGGCAGCGAGGGCCTTGCGGCGGATCGGCTCCAGCTCGTCACCCTGGCCCAGGTCGGCAGCGAAGGTGATCACCTCCTCCACGCCCCACTCCTTCATCAGGTAGGGGATGCAGACGCTGGTGTCCACCCCGCCGGAATACGCCAGTACAGCCTTCTTGGCCCGGCCCATCAACAGCGCTCCATGTGCTCAGTCGCCCGATTCTCCACCGTGGTCTGCCTGGGTGCCCAGTGCAGGCTCAGCGGGGAGTCGCCAGCGCAGCAGCAGCCAGAGCCCCACCAGCAGGGGCAGACCCAGCAGCAGCAGGGTGACCAGGGCGGGATCCACCGGCAGGGGACGGGGCCAGCGCTCGCCGGCAGCACTCAGGCCCGCGCTCACGGCCAGGGCGAGGGCCCACAGGCGCAGCACCGAGCGGAACGGGCCGGGGGCAACAGGGGCCGGGACTGGCATGGAGTGTTGCTGGCAAGCCCAGCGGCTAAGGTAATGGATTGGCCTACTGCAGGCCTGCGGCAGCTCCAGGGCCGCCGCCATCCTCCGGACGCCTGATTGCATGAGCACGCTCTCCCCTTCCAGCCTCAGCCGTCTCGACAGCATCAACCCCTCGCTCACCCGCTACGGCCGCCAGGAGCTGGCGCCGGTGCTGCCCCTGCGCGATGAGCCCGATCTGCTGAGCTGGCTGGAATCCAGTGGCCGCCTGGTGGCGGACGAGGAAACCGCCTCCACCGATGTGAGCACCGTGGAGGAAGAGGAGCTCTCGGCGCTGATGGGCGAGAAGGAGGAGTACAACCAGGCCGACGAGCAGCAGGACGAAGCCTGGGAAGACTGACGTCAGGTCGTCAGGGACACTGGGGCGACCATTGCCGGTGACAGTGACCCCTACCGCTCCTCCCCGCTCCGGCAGCAGCCAGCGGGCGGCTGTGCTGCTCGGCCTGCTGTTGCTGGCTGCCTGCCTGGCGAGCGATCGCTTCATCGCCAACTCGATGCTCACGGCTCCGCTGCTGCTGGCGGCCCTGGTCGCGGCGCTCGTCACGGCATGGGGGGTGCCCAGGCTGAAGCGCCTCAAGATGGGGCAGGTGATCCGGGAGGACGGCCCCCAGGCCCACCTGACCAAGGCCGGCACCCCCACCATGGGGGGCCTGCTGGTGGTGCCGGTGGGGGTGATCGTGGGGGGGCTGATCAGCCCTGCCGATCCGCGCCTGCTGGCCGTGGCGGCGATCACCCTGGCCTACATGGCGATCGGCGCGGTCGACGACTGGCGCAGCCTCACCCGCCGCACCAACACCGGGCTCAAGCCCCGGGGGAAGCTGCTGCTCCAGGCGGGGGCGGCCGTGCTGTTCCTGCTCTGGACCTGGCAGGGCCAGTGGCTGGGTGGCCCTGAGCCGATCAGCGTGGCCCTGCCCCTGGGCTGGCTGTTGCCCCTGGGGCTGCTGATCTGGCCTCTGGGCCTGTTCGTGTTCCTGGCCGAGAGCAACGCCACGAACCTCACCGATGGCCTCGACGGCCTGGCGGCCGGCTGCGGCGCAGTGGTGTTCACCGGCCTGGGGCTGCAGCTGATGCTGCGCGGCCACGAGGGGGATCCAGCGCTGGCGGCCTTCTGCGTGGCCATGGCCGGCTGCTGGCTCGGCTTCCTCGCCCACAACCGCCACCCGGCCAGGCTGTTCATGGGCGACACCGGCTCCCTGGCCATGGGGGCGGCCCTCAGCGCCGTCGCCCTGCTCAGCAACAGTCTCTGGCCCCTGCTGCTGATGGGAGGGGTGTTTCTGGCGGAATCGCTCTCGGTGATCGCCCAGGTGTGGGTGTTCAAGGCCACCAAGCGTGCCGATGGCCAGGGTCGACGCCTGTTGCGCATGGCTCCCCTGCACCACCACTTCGAGCTGGGCGGGCTGGGGGAAGAGCAGGTGGTGATCCGTTTCTGGGGCGCGAGCCTGCTACTGGTGGTCTTGGGCCTGGTGCTGCTGCCCTGACCCCGCTGAATGCCGCTGTTTCCCGGGCGTCCGTCGCATGGCCTATTTCATCTGGAACGAGAGTGGTCTGACCGCGGACTGCGCCAGCCTCGAAGCGATGGCCGCCCGCTTCGAGGAGGCCGCCCTGCTGATGCGACGCATGGCCCGCGAAGGCTTCTGCCTCCAGCTCGGGCCGGAAGGCCAGAGGATCACCCACAGCGATCCGGCCGTGTTTGAGGCCTATGGCTTCGTGAGCGAGGAGCCGGCCGTGCGCCAGCTTGCCCTCTGGAGCGGCGAGGAGGCCGCTGGCGACGACGCCTGAGCCACAGCCATTCAGCGGCTGCGCAGGTAGCCCAGCACCCACACCACCACGAAGGCCAGGGAGGACAGGCCCAGATAGAGCAGGGCACCGTTCTGGAAGGTGGTGATGTCCCAGCCGAACACCAGTCCATCAGCCGTGTCGGCCGCCGTGCTGAATCCGATCAGGCTGCCCATGGCTCCCTGCCGCTGATGGTGCTCTCTCTAGCAGGGTGGGGGCGGCAGCCGGGTAAGGGAGGATCGGCACCAGCCCACACCGCAGGATCATGACCAGCTCTTTCCCCCGCACGGTGCTGCTGCTCGGCAGTGGTGAACTGGGCAAGGAGGTGGCGATCGCGGCCCAGCGCCTGGGCTGCCGCGTGGTGGCGGTGGACCGCTATCCCGGCGCCCCGGCGATGCAGGTGGCCGACCACGCCGAGGTGGTGGCGATGACAGACGCCGATGCCCTGCGCCGGGTGGTGCGCGCCCACCGGCCGGATCTGGTGATCCCGGAAATCGAGGCCCTGGCGGTGGACGCCCTGGCGGAGCTGGAGGCCGAGGGCATCACCGTGATTCCCACGGCCAGGGCCACGGCCATGACCATGAACCGCGACCGGATTCGCGATCTGGCCGCCACGCAGCTGGGGCTGCGCACGGCCCGCTTCGCCTACGCCGAGAGCGCCGAGGAGCTGGCCGCCGCCGCCGAGCCGCTCGGCTGGCCCGTGGTGGTGAAGCCGGTGATGAGCTCCTCCGGCAAGGGGCAGAGCGTGGTGCGAGAGCCAGAGCAGATCGCGGCGGCCTGGGACGCCGCCCAGGCCGGCGCACGCGGCACGGGCACCAGGGTGATCGTGGAGGAGTTTCTCCACTTCGAGCTGGAGATCACCCTGCTCACCGTGAAGCAGTGGCAGGGTCCCACCCTGTTCTGCCCTCCGATCGGTCACATCCAGGAACGGGGCGACTATCAGTGCAGCTGGCAGCCCGCGGCCATCGGCGCAGGCGCCCTGGCCCAGGCGACGGCCATGGCCCAGCGGGTCACCGACAACCTGGGGGGAGCGGGGCTGTTCGGGGTGGAGTTCTTTCTCTGCCGCCGGGCGGACGGGAACGGCAACGCAGAGCTGGAGGTTGTGTTCTCCGAGCTGTCCCCCCGCCCCCATGACACCGGCCTGGTGACCCTGATCGGACAGAACCTGAGTGAATTCGAGCTGCACCTGCGGGCCGTGCTGGGGCTGCCGATCCCAGCGATCGAGAGCCTGGGGCCCGCGGCCAGCCGGGTGATCCTGGCGGATCGCGACCTGGAGGCCGTGGCTTACACCGGAGTGGCGCAAGCCCTGGTGGAGCCAGGCACCCAGGTGCTGCTGTTCGGCAAGCCCACGGCGCGCCCCCATCGCCGCATGGGGGTGGCCCTGGCCCGCGGCAGCAGTGTGGAGGCGGCCCGCCAAGGCGCGGACCGGGCCGCCAGCCAGGTGAACGTTGTGGCCGGCTGACCCTGGTGCAACGGGCTTGGGCCCCTTATGGTGCGCGCGACAGGAGCATCATGAGCCAGGCCCAACAGGTTCCCCCACACCACGAAGCCAGGGAACCAGGCCGCCTCACGGTGCTTGGCCAGCGGCGCCGCGGCGTTGGGACGCCAAAGGAGGGCACGCCTGGCCGTCGCCGCAGGCTGCCGCTGATTCCCTTCAGCGTGGGCCTCGCCTGTGGTGTGGCCATGGCTGGACCTCTGCCAGGGCTGATGAGCCAGGCCCTGGGCCCCTGGCTGAACGCTCCGAAGGAGCAGCTGGCCACGATCGTGAACCCGTTTGCCAATGGCAACCGCCAGGTGTTGGTGCTCGGCACCGACCGGGTGGCCGACAACACCGATGTGATGTTCATCCTGCAGGTGAAGGATGGCAGCACCCAGCTGACCCAGGTGCCTCGCGACACCTTCGTGGAATCCGAGGACCTGGGGGTGATCAAGGCCAACGCCCTCTACGCCTTCGGTGGCATCGACACCACCAAGCGGGAGCTGGGGCGGCTGCTTGATCGCCCGGTGGAGCGCTACCTGCGGGTCAACCTGAGGGCCGTGGAACGCCTGGCCGAGGCGCTCGGTGGCATCGAGGTTGATGTGCCCAAGCGGATGTACTACATCGACAACGCCCAGGGCCTCTACATCGACCTCTATCCCGGACCCCAGCTGCTCAGGGGCGAGAGCCTGGAGGGCTTCCTGCGCTACCGGAACGATGAACTGGGCGACCTGGGCCGGATGCAGCGGCAGAAACTGGTGCTCTCCGAGGTGTTTCGCAAGCTGATTCAACCCAGTGGCTTTTCCCGGGTGCCGGAACTGGCGGAGATCGCCGGCGATGACATCCAGACCGACCTGTCGCTGATCGAGATGGGTCAGCTCGTGTCTGCCATGGCTGCCACCCCAAGCCTGACCTCAGCCCAGGTGCCGGGTCGCCTGTTCTGGCACAACGACCTGAGCTACTGGATGCCCGACAGCAATGTGAATTACCCGGCCCCAGTTGACGACTTGCCAAGCCACAGCCTGGACGACTTCCCCAGCCACACCCTCTCAGAGCGCAGCAGCGCCAGCGGGCAGGGCGCCTACGACAACCCTGCGTTTTAGGTTCCGCGGCCTGGGCCCAGCCGATTCCCCTCAGGGGGTGGGGCTCGGCATCAGGATCAGCGGGATGTCGGTGTTGCCCCAGCCTCCAGGCCCCAGCAGGGGGGGCGCCTGGAGTGCTGGCTTCGCCGCTGCACCGGCCGCAAAGGCAGCATCGCTCCAGGCCAGCACCAGGCCGCGCAGCGGACCACCGTTGCCGCCAGCCTCAGCCCGCAGATTGAAGTGATCGCCGCCGTCGGCCGCCACGAGCTGATGGCCGAACCGCAGCACCGGGGGAACCAGATCCAGTGCTTCCGGATCCGGGGGCACCACCCAGTCACGGCTGCCGGTCACCACCAGGGCCCTGGCCTGCATCCCTGCCCCGGCGCCGTAGTCGAAGAGCAGACTGGCGGGGGCACTCACCGCCATCACCGCGATCACCCGCGGATCCGCGAGACTCGCCTGATCGGCGGAGCTGAGAAAGCTGCACTGCAGCACCCAGCTGATGTTGCGCTCTGGATCGCCGAGGTCGTCGCAGCGCTCCAGCAGCAACCTGGAACTGGGTTGCGTGCCGGCCAGCTGCAGGGCCGTGGTGGCCCCCCAGGAATGGCCCAGCACCACCACCCTGGAGGCTTCCATGCCATCGATCACCGCCGAGACATCCAGGGGCCGCAGCCGCAGCTCTTCGGGCCCCGGAGGGGGCGTCTGACCCGAGAGCATCGCCTTCTGCTGCGTGGCGTCGCTGCCGGGGTGGTTCGGCAGGGCCACGCTGTAGCCATGGCTGGCGAGATGGGAGGCCCAGCCCTCGAAGGCCTCCGGACTGTCCCAGAGGCCATGGGAGATCACCACCACGCGGCCATTGGCCCCCGAGCTGGGCTCCACGAGCACCACCTCCAGCGGTGTGTCGCGGTGGGGTGCGGCCATGGTGCGCACCCTGCGCCGCACCGGTCGGGATCCAGGGGCGCTGCGTGCCGGCGCCACGCTGGCCGCTGGAACGCTCTCCACCAGGGCCCGGGCCTGGCTCTGCTGCCGGGTCAGCCGCTGCAGACTGGCCACGGCGCCCGGGAGATCCACGGTGACCGACTCGCCGGGGATGGCCCGCAGCAGCGTGTAGAGGGTGATCTGGCCGTCGGTGCTGGCCCGGTTCAGCACCTCGGTGAGCTCCTGCCCGGAGGCGTCGAGCGGCAGTCCATCCACCTGGCCGAGGGCTGAGGCTGCCAGCAACACCTGCTGAAGCAGGGGCGATCCGGCGGCCTGGCTCACCACGTCGCGGGTCTGCACCGGCAACGGCGTGTCGAAGATGGCCCGCATCTGCCGGTCCACGGCCCCATTGGTGGCACGGTTCAGTTCAGCCAGGTCGCTGGTGCCGGCCCAGAAACGTTCTGGATTCTCGAATTCGCTGAGCCGCACGGTGAAACCGAAGTCGATCAAAGGCAGCTGCAGCACCACCTCGTCGATGGCCCGGACGGGGGCTGCCCCGAGCAGCAGGGGGAGGGAGGCCAGGGCTGGCAGAAAACGGCGCAACATCGTGGAGTGGGGGGAGCCGTCAGACGATTCCTGAGGGTGGGCTGGATGGAGTCCTGATGCTGGTCAGGAGGCAGCATCCTGGCCGATCCTGTCCTGGGGAGCCGTTCCCGCAGCCCCTCAGCAGCAACCGAACAGGGTCGCTTCCACCTGCTGGAAACTCGCATAGGTGTCGTCGCGGCTGACGCCGCTGAGGGCGAGGGACACGGTCTCACGCAGGGGATGGCAGGTCACCGCGAGACTGATCGCCTGCTGGGCATGGTCCACGTGGTAGCTGGCACTGCAGCCATCGTCGGCGTAGAGGGTTTCCGGATCCCGGGTGAAGCCGAGCTCACGGGCCAGGCAGGCGATACCAGTGAGGGAGGCCACCAGATCGGCAGAGGAGCGGATCGCTGCGGTGTAGACCCAGGGGGCCGGTTGCAGCTCAGCCTGGGCATCGAGAATCAAGCTGTCGGCCAGTGATCTGACCAGAGCACGCATGGCTGATCGACTCGACTGGTGATCCTCTCCAGCCTAGGGGAAACCACTACCCGTGGGGAAGGCAGCCTGACCTTGCCACAGATCTGGTGGTGGCAGCGGGGCTGACTGAGCGGGGGCTGGCTCAGGCAGCCCCGGCACACGCCGCCCGGGCCTCGGCTGGATGCTGGGCCAGCACATGGCGCAGGTAGTGCCCCGTGTGACTGGTGGGGTGCTCCGCCACCTGCTCCGGGGTGCCGCATACCACGATGGAGCCACCGCGGTCGCCGCCTTCGGGACCGAGGTCAATCACCCAGTCGGCGCAGCGGATCACATCGAGGTTGTGCTCGATCACCAGGATCGAGTTGCCCTTGTCCACCAGCCGCTGCATCACCTCCATCAGCTTGTGCACGTCGTAGAAGCTGAGACCCGTGGTGGGCTCATCGATCAGATAGAGGGTCTTGCCGGTGGCCCGCCGCGAGAGCTCGGTGGCCAGCTTCACCCGCTGGGCCTCGCCCCCGGACAGGGTGGGGGCCGGCTGCCCCAGCTTCACGTAGCCCAGGCCCACATCCACCAGGGTGCGCAGGCGATCGGCCGCCTGGGGGATGGCGCTGAACACCTCGGCGGCCTGCTCCACCGTCATCTGCAGCACCTCGGCGATGGTGTGGCCCTTGTACGTCACCTGCAGGGTCTCGCGGTTGTAGCGGGCGCCCTTGCACACGTCGCACTGCACATAGACATCAGGCAGGAAATTCATCTCGATCACGTTCACCCCCTGGCCGCTGCAGGCCTCGCAGCGGCCACCCTTGACGTTGAAGCTGAACTGACCCACCTGATAGCCGCGGGCCTTGGCCTCCACCGTGGCGGCGAACACCTGGCGGATCGGATCGAAGGCACCCGTGTACGTGGCCGGGTTGGAGCGGGGCGTGCGGCCGATCGGGCTCTGGTCGATCACGATCACCTTGTCGATCGCCTTGATGCCCCGCAACTCGGCCAGGCCGGCGGGGAACGGCACCTTGAGGCCGAGCTTGTGCTCCAGGGCGGGGTGCAGCAGCTCGTTCACCAGGGTGCTCTTGCCGCTGCCACTCACGCCGGTGACGCACACCAGCCGGCCCAGGGGCACATCCACGCAAAAACCATCGAGGTTGTTGCGCTCGCAGCCCACCAGAGCGATGCGGCGGGAGCCCCCCTGGCGGCGCTCGGCGGGTGTGGGAATCGCACGGCGCCCACTGAGGTAGGCCCCGGTGAGGGAATCGGGGGCCTCCAGCAGGTCCTGGAGCTGGCCTTCCGCCACGATCCTGCCGCCGTGCACACCGGCGCCGGGGCCGATGTCCACGAGGTGGTCAGCGGCACGGATCGTGTCCTCGTCGTGCTCCACCACGATCAGGGTGTTGCCGAGGTCGCGCAGCTTCAGCAGGGTGGCCAGCAGGCGGTCGTTGTCCCGTTGGTGCAGGCCGATGCTGGGCTCATCCAGCACATAGAGCACCCCGGTGAGACCGGCACCGATCTGGGTGGCCAGACGGATCCGCTGGGCCTCGCCCCCGGAGAGGGTCATGGCCGGACGATCGAGGCTGAGGTAGTCGAGCCCCACATCGAGCAGGAACTTCAGCCGCATGCGGATCTCCCGCAGCACCAGATCGCCGATCTGGATCTGCCGCGGACTGAGCAGCGGCTCCGCCCCCTCGCTCTCACCAACGCCCATCAGCTGCTCGATGCGGCGCAGGCTCTCCCCCACGCTGCTGCTGGTGAGCTCATGGATCCGGAACGGCCCCACCCTCACCGCCAGGGCCTCGGGCTTCAGGCGCAGACCATGGCAACTGGCGCAGGGCACGAGTTCCAGGTACTTCTCCAGCTTCTGGCGCACCGCCTCACCGCTGGCGTCACGCAGCTGGCGCTCCAGGATCGGCAGGATCCCCTCGAACGGCCGCTCATAGGCCTGGGCCTTGCGGTAGCGGCTGTCCGCCTGGATGGCAATCGGCTCCTTTGAGCCGTGCAGCAGCACCGTCTGCTGCTCCTCGCTGAGCTGGTTCCAGGGGGTCTTGATCTCGAAGCCGAAGGCCTCCCCCACGGAGTAGAGCAGGGAGAAGTAATAGGCGTTGTCCTTCTCGGCCCAGGGGGCCACGGCGGCATACACCGGCAGAGAGGGATCGGGAATCACCCGCTGGGCCGTGAACGTGCGCAGATGGCCGATGCCGTGGCAGTCGGGGCAGGCGCCATAGGGGCTGTTGAAGGAGAACAGCCGCGGTGAGAGCTCCTCCATCACGGCGCCGTGCACCGGGCAGGCGAAGTTCTCCGAGTAGAGCCGTTCCCTCTCCACCCCATCCGGCAGCTCCTCCCCGGTCTTTGGCACCACCTCCACCAGGGCCAGACCATCGCCGCGCTTGAGGGCCGTGCGCAGGGAGTCGTTGAGCCGCTCCTCGATGCCCTCGCGGGCCACCAGGCGATCCACCACCACCTCGATGTGATGGGCGTGGTTCTTGTCGAGCTCGATGTTGTCGGCCAGCTCGCGCACTTCGCCGTTGATGCGCACCCGGGCAAAGCCCTCGGCCACCAGGCCCCCCAGCAACTTCACGTGGGTGCCCTTCTTGCCCCGCACCACCGGCGCCAGCAGCTGGTAGCGGGTGCCTTCAGGCAGGGCCAGGATCTGGTCGACCATCTCGTCGATCGACTGGGGCCGGATCGAGCGGTCGCACTCCGGGCAGTGGGGTTCGCCGGCGCGGCCGTAGAGCAGACGCAGGTAGTCCTGGATCTCGGTGACCGTGCCCACCGTGGAGCGGGGGTTGTGGCTGGTGGATTTCTGGTCGATCGAGATCGCCGGTGACAGGCCCTCGATGGCATCCACATCGGGCTTGTCCACCTGGCCCAGGAACTGGCGGGCATAGGCGGAGAGGCTCTCCACGTAGCGGCGCTGGCCCTCGGCGAAGATCGTGTCGAAGGCCAGGGAGCTCTTGCCGCTGCCGCTCACGCCGGTGAACACCACCAGGCGGTTGCGCGGGATGGTGAGATCGACGTTGCGGAGGTTGTGCTGGCGGGCGCCCCGCACCCGGATCACATCCTCCAGAGTGCCGCCGCCCTGAAGCGCCTGGAGTGCGGCCTTCTCGTTCAGCTTGGTGGCCGTAGCGGCACTCTTGGCACGGGGCATGCGGCAGCCTGGAGAACGTCGGATTCTAGAAGCGACGCCCTCGCCGCAACGCCGGCGGCCTCAGCGGTCAGCCACCGCTTCGTAGCCCCGGGGCAGCATGTTCCAGTCGGGGCTGTAGACGTGCAGGCGCCGGGTCGGCTGGCCCTGATGCTCGAACAGCAGCTCGGCGTGGGCCCAGGCCATGGCACTGCCGGCCAGATTGCGCACCTGGAAGCCCTGCTGCTGCAGCTGCTGACCGTACAGACCGCTGCGCAGCCCGATCGTGCAGTAGGGCACCACCAGGCTGGAGCGGTGGCGCTGGGGGTTGGCCTCGAACTCCTCCTGGCTGATGGCGCCGGGCAGGGTGGACACCTGGCGCTCCCTCGGTTCGCGTACATCCACCAGCACCAGGGGGCGTCCTGCAGCGCGCCACTCCTGCACCTGGGCGGGGGTGATGTCAGGCACGGCGGCAAACTGCATCAGGCGCAGGCTCTGGTAGCGACCTTCAAGGCTGAGGGCCTGGCGGGCATCGTGGCCGCAGCCGGCCAGCACCAGCACGCTCAACGCCGCCAGGGCCGGGGCCAGCAGGTCGAGGCGTGCCATGGGGGAGCTCCGGTTCAGGTGGCGGCCACGACGGGACGGCGCTGCATCACCTCCGCCACCAGCTCCTCGCTGCGCTGCCACAGCCGCTGCCGCTGGCTGGCGTCGAGGGCGGCCGGGGCCACCCGCACCGCCGTGGGCCAGCCCCGCATGCCGCCCCACTGGTCGGGGCCGTAGTGGCCGCCAGGGCTGGCATCGGCCGCGGTGGCGGCATAGAGCTGGGGGAGGGCGCCCATGGCCGCACTCTGGAACAGGGGGCCCATCAGCCGGTAGGCCAGCGGCTCGATCCGCGAGCCACTGGCCGCCACCGAGGCGGGCTGCAGATTGGTGCGGGCCACGCCGGGGTGGGCCGCCAGGGAGATCACCTCCGAGCCCTCCGCCTCAAGCCGCTGCTGCAGTTCGAGGGCAAACATCACGTTGGCGAGCTTGCTCTGGCCGTAGGCCTGCCAGCGGTCGTAGTGCTGCTCGCCCTGCAGGTCGTCGAAGGCGATGCGACCGAAGTACTGGGCACCGGAGGTGACCGTGACCACCCGGGCATCCCGCTGGGCCCGCATCAGCGGCAGCAGCCTCTGGGTGAGGGCGAAGTGGCCGAGGTGATTGGTGCCGAACTGGAGCTCGAAGCCATCGTGGCTGAGGCTGCGGGGCAGGCCCATCACGCCAGCGTTGTTGATCAGCAGATCCAGGCGCCCGTAGCGCTCGCCCAGCTGCTCAGCCGCCGCGGCCACGGCGTGCAGATCGGCAAGGTCAAGGCAGAGCACGTCCACGGCCCCGCCCTCGGCCACCGCGGGCAGCAACTCCTGCCGGGCGCGCTCGGCCCGGGCACTGGAACGGCAACCGAGCACCACCAGAGCCCCCCGGGCCAGCAGGGCCCGGGCCGTCTCCAGGCCCAGGCCACTGCTGGCACCCGTCACCAGGGCAACGCGACCCGACTGGTCCGGGATGTCAGTGGCGGTCCAGGGCATGGGGGCCGGCGGGCAAAGCACAAATGTAAAGAATTTCCAGAGGCGGGCGCCGACTCGGGCCCTCAGCCTTCGCTGCCGCGCTGCGCGGCACTGCCTTGCTGCAGCAGGCTCGCCGCGTAACTGCGGGCCTCACCGCCCTCCCCGCCGGCCAGTTCCGCCAGTTCCGCCTGGCGGGCCTGAGTGTCCCGCAGAAGGGACACCCGGGTGTGGGTCATGCCGGCCACCACCTCCTTGGACACCTGGAAGTGGTGGTCTGCAGCCGCTGCCACCAGGGGTTGGTGGGTGACGCAGAACACCTGCCGCTGGCGGGCCAGGCGCCGCAGCAGGGAGGCCATGGCACCGCTGACCCGGCCGCTGACGCCGCTGTCGATCTCATCGAACAGCAGGGTGACGTGGGCATCGGCCGCCGCCAGGCAGGTTTTGAGCGCCAGCAGAAAACGACTCATCTCCCCCCCGGAGGCCACCTCCGCCAGGGGTGCCAGAGGCTGGCCCGGGTTGGCGGAGAACAGAAACTGCACGCGGTCGGCACCGGCCTCACCGGGTTCGGCGGCCTCAATCGCCGCGCTGAAGCGCACGTTGGCCAGCCCCATCGGCCGCAGGGCCTCGAGCATCTCGCCATCGAGGCTGGCCGCAGCCCGGCGCCGCTCCTCGCTCAGCGCCCGGTGGGCGGCATCGCGGCGGCGGCGCGCCTCCAGCTCCCGGGCCTCCAACGCCTCCAGGGAGCTGCCCCGGCCCGAGGGGGAGAGCCGTTCGCCCAGGCGATCGCGCAGGGCGATCAATCCTTCCAGGTCCTGCCCATGGCGGCGTTCGAGACTCTTGAGCGCGTGGATGCGGCTCTGGAGGGTGGCCAGGCTGGCCGGATCGCTCTCCAGCAAACCGCCATAGCGATCGAGGTCACGCACCAGCTCCTGGGTGAGCAGCAGAAGCTCCGCCGCCCGGCCGCGCAGCTCGGCGAGAGAGCCATCGCACTGCTCCATCGCCTGCCACTCCGGCTCACAGGACGCCAGGTGATCCAGCACGGAAGGGGCGCCCTCAGCGCCCTCGAGCAGCCGGCCCAGCAGGGTCATCACGCCCTCCTGCAGCCGCACTCCATGGGCCAGTCGGTCCTGTTCCCTCTCGAGGCGCTGGCGCTCGGTTGGATCCTCGAGGCCAGCCGCCTCCAGCTCGGCCAGGCACGCCTGCTGGCCCGCTCGCTGTTGCTGCTGCTGCTCGGCGGCCTGCCGCGCCAGCTCCAGGGCCGTGAGGGCCTGCTTCCAGTCACGCCAGGCCGTGGCTGCGGCCGCCAGGGTCTGCTGCAGGCTCGGGCCGCCGAAACGGTCGAGCCAGCGCCGTTGCTGACCAGGACGGGCCAGCTGCTGGGTCTGGCCCTGCACGGTGAGGTCGAGCAGCAGGGGGCGCAGCTCCTGCAACTGGGAGCGGTTGATGGCCACACCGTTGAGCCGGTGGCGGCTGCTGAGCCTCCCCTCGCTCCAGCGCCACTCTCTGGCCAGCACGATCTCGTCCTCGTCGGCCTCCTCCAGCTCCTGGGCCGCCAGCCAGAGCTCGAGGGGAGGGGAGAGTGAAAAGCAGGCCTCGATGCGGGCCCGGGTCGAGCCGGAGCGCAGCAGCCGCGTGGCCGAGCCGCCAGGGGAACCCCCCAGCAGGGCATCGAGGGCATCGAGCAGAATCGACTTTCCGGCACCGGTTTCACCGGTGAGCACGGTGAGGCCGGAGCTGAAGCCAAGCTCGAGCTGCTCAATCAGGGCGATGTTCTCCAGGCGCAGGGCCGTGAGCACGCAGCCTCCGTGGATGGCACCGAAGAGCCGGCACCCAGTGAAGGCCCCGACCGTAGCGGCTGGTTCAGTGCTTTAGAAGGGGAACAGATTTCGCGGCAGTCGGCGGCCATGGTGAGCAGTCGCCCGGACACGGTGCAAGGGCCTCCCGAACCGGTGGGCATGCGGTCGGATCCAACGGGCCCTGCCCCGGAGATCACGCCACCCCCCACCGCCATCGAACAGGCGGCAGCGGCCATGCGCCAGGCGGTGCAGGCCGACCCGGAACCGGGCCCGGAGGGGCTGGCGGCATCCACGGGCGAGCTCAGCGATTTCATCGAGGCCGCCGGGCTGCTCACCTACGACCCGGCCACGATCAGCCGCATCTACGCCGGCCATCCCCAGCGGCTGATCCGACGCCTGCTGCAGACGCTTGTGCCCATCGGCCTGTTTCTGGCCGGGGTGGGGATCGATTGGCTGCTGGGACGGCTGAGGAATCTTGAGGTGGCCCGCTCTCGGGCCAGTGAAGCCGCCGACCTGATCGCCTCCCTAGGGCCAGCCTTCATCAAGGCCGGCCAGGCCCTCTCCACCCGGCCCGACATCGTGCCGCCGCTGTTGCTCGAGGAGCTGGCCCAGCTCCAGGATCAGCTGCCCGGCTTTGACTCGGCCCTGGCCATGGCCTGCATCGAGGACGACCTCGGCGCTCCTGTGCACACCATCTACGCCCAGCTGGAACGGGAGCCGATCTCGGCGGCGTCCCTGGGCCAGGTGCACCGCGGCACCCTGCACAGCGGTGAGCGCGTGGCCGTGAAAGTGCAGCGTCCTGGGCTGCGGGAGCAGATCACGCTCGATCTCTACATCGTGCGCAATATTGCCGCCTGGATCAACCGCAATGTGGGTCTGATCCGCAGCGATCTGGTGGCCTTGATCGACGAGCTCGGCCAGCGGGTGTTCGAGGAAATGGATTACTGCAATGAAGCCAGCAATGCCGAGCGCTTCGCCAAGCTCCATCGTCACAATCCGCGTATCGCGGTACCCCGCATCTACCACCAGGCCACCAGCCGCAGGGTGCTCACGATGGAGTGGATCGACGGCGTGAAGCTCACCAACCTGGAGGCGGTGCGCAGCATCGGCATGGACCCCGATGACATGGTGGAGGTGGGTGTGAACTGCAGCTTGCAGCAGTTGCTGGAGCATGGTTTCTTCCACGCTGATCCCCATCCCGGCAACCTGTTGGCCCTGGCGGATGGGCGCCTCGCCTACCTGGATTTCGGCATGATGAGTTCGGTGAGTCGGGAAGCTCGAACCGGCCTGATTCAGGCCGTGGTGCATCTTGTGAATCGAAACTTCGGCAAGCTCTCCCAGGATTTTGTCAGCCTTGGCTTTCTGGCTGAGGATGTCAATCTCGAGCCTATTGTGCCCGCCTTTGAGGGCGTGTTCGGCCAGGCGATTGAGATGGGAGTCAGCCGTATGGATTTCAAGGCTGTCACCGACGATCTCTCCGGTGTGATGTACAAGTTCCCGTTTCGGGTTCCTCCCTACTACGCCCTGATCATCCGCTCACTGGTGACCCTTGAAGGCATCGCTCTGAGCGTGGATCCCGACTTCAAAATTCTCGGTGCCGCCTACCCCTACTTCGCCCGGCGACTGATGGAGGATCCCGATCCCCAGCTGCGCAGCAGCCTCAAGGAGATGCTCTTCGATGGTGAGATCTTCCGTTGGCAACGGCTCGACAATCTCATCGCCAGCGCCTCGCGGGGAGCCAGCCTCGATCTCGACGGCCTGATCGATCAGGTGCTCGACTTTCTGTTCTCCCCCCATGGCGGCCTGCTGCGCCAGCAACTGGTGGATGCCGTCGTGCAGCGCATCGATGGCCTGGCCTGGCAGGCCACCCTGCGGCTGGGCCAGCGGCTGCCCCCCCGGTTTCAACCGCCCGGGGTGCGAGAGCGGCCCAGCCCCACGGCGGAGGAACCCCTGCTCGACCTTGAGCCGGTGCGTCAGTTGGCGGCGATCCTGCAATCCGTTCCCGGCTTCGAACCCCAGCTGCTGCTGAAGCGCCTTCCCAGAGTGCTGGGCGAGCCTGAGCTGCGGCGCATGGGCCTGGATGTGGCCCGAGGGCTGGCGGAGCGGGGCGTGGTGAGGCTGGTGCGCGACGTGATGGTGCCTCCCGGCCTACCAGGCCGCACCAGGCCCCAGGCCGCTCCGCTGAAAATGGCCTGAGCTGACCGCAGTTGCCCTGACTCCTACGCTGGGGCCATGCCATCAAGAGCACTTCGCCAAAGGCTTCTGGGTGCCCTGCTGGGCCTGGGTCTGAGCCTGTCGTCCCCAGCCCTGCTGGCGGCTGAGAACATCGTCTTTGTGAGCGGCGCCTTCCGTCGCTCCCTGCCGGTGGCTGATCTGCAGCACCTGGCCAGCACCGGAGAGGCCAGAGGCCTGCTGGCCGACGTGCTGCGCTTCAGCAACCAGAACCCCGAACAGGTCGCGACCCTGCTGAACCAGTCGCTGCCGCTGCCGATCACCCTGGTGAGCCGGCTGCTCAACACCCGCATCGGCGAGGCTCTGCTGGAGCGCCTGGCCCAGGTGGTGTTTCCGCTGCGCGCCGCCAACCAGGGGATTCCCGCCCTGCGCTCCGCCCTGATCCTGGGGTTGGCCAATGGTGATGGCTCCATCTCCGCCATCTCCTTCCTGGAGGCCTATCCCACCCAGGAGCTGCAGGTGAACATTCCTGCCCTGCTGGCCGTGATGGAGAAGGCCAGCTCGATCACCGAGCTGGTGCGCTTCTTCTCCGAATCCCCCCTGGACGGCCTGCGCAACAACGCCCCTGCAGCGGAAGGCAGCGCTCCGGCACCCACATCTGAGCCGTAGATTTAGCCCAGCCACCCCCTGCCCCCTTGCCCCTGCTCCAATCGCTGCGTCGCCTGGGCTGGGGGCCTGGCTCCGGCCGCCGGTCGATGCAGGACTGGCCAGGGCTGATCGAGGCCTACCGCTCCTGGTTGCCGGTGAGCGAGGCCACACCGGTGATCACCCTGCGGGAGGGAGCCACCCCCCTGATTCCAAGCCAGGCCCTGGCCAGCCGCATCGGACGGGGCGTGCGCGTGTTTCTCAAATACGACGGCCTCAACCCCACCGGCTCCTTCAAGGACCGGGGCATGACGATGGCCATTTCGAAGGCCAAGGAGGCCGGCTCTGAGGCCGTGATCTGTGCCAGCACCGGCAACACCTCGGCGGCCGCCGCGGCCTATGCGCGCCGTGGTGGCATGCGCGCCTTCGTGCTGATCCCCGATGGCTACGTGGCCCAGGGAAAGCTGGCCCAGGCCCTGCTCTACGGGGCCCAGGTGATCGCCATCCAGGGCAATTTCGACCGGGCCCTGGCGATCGTGCAGGACGTGGCCAACCAGTACCCGGTGACCCTGGTCAATTCGGTCAACCCCTACCGGTTACAGGGCCAGAAGACAGCCGCCTTTGAGGTGGTGGATGCCCTGGGCGAAGCCCCCGACTGGCTGTGCATCCCCGTGGGCAATGCGGGCAACATCACCGCCTACTGGATGGGCTTCCAGGAGTACCGGCAGGCCGGCCTGAGCAGCAAGTTGCCGCGCATGCTCGGCTTCCAGGCGGCCGGATCGGCGCCCTTGGTGCTTGGCCACACAGTGGAGCAGCCCGACACCATCGCCACGGCGATCCGGATCGGCAATCCGGTGAACCGCGACAACGCCCTGCGGGTGGAGGCCGAAAGCGGTGGTGGCTTCATGGCCGTCACCGACGCCGAGATCATCGACGCGTACAAACTTCTGGGCAGCGAAGAAGGCGTGTTCTGTGAACCCGCCAGCGCTGCCTCGGTGGCCGGTCTGCTCAAGCGCCGGGCCGAAGTGCCGGCGGGCGCCACCGTGGTGTGTGTGCTCACGGGCAACGGCCTCAAGGATCCCGCCACAGCGATCGAGAACAACGATGCCCTGTTCCACACCGGCCTGGAGGCCGATACGGCAAAGGTGGCCGAAGTGATGGGGTTCTGAGAGGCCGTGGTCCAAAGGCGCCCTGCGGGCGTCGGTTCGCCCCTGCTCTGCGGGGGCTTTGTCATGGCCTGCCAACAGCAGATCTTGCGCAGCCATTCCAAAAAGTGCCTGCGGAAAGGCAGCGGAAAGGCCGCTGTTGCCGGGGGAGGGGCTGGGGGCTGGGCGCAGCAGGTCGTGAGCGTCGATTTCCCCAGACCCGGGAAAGTGTGGAAAAGGCAATCTGTTCCGCAGACCCGCTGCGGTTCTCCTCCCTGTTCAGATCGCGACTCTGCTGTTGCTGCAGGCTGATCGGCAGGA